>CAYHAL010000046.1:0-1970 GCA_964354655.1 uncultured Dehalococcoidales bacterium | reverse complement strand
GTTTTTCTAGTTATGTAAAGGAGACGGGGATATGAGGCTATTGAGGTTAGCCATAGAAAACCAGAGATGGGACCTAGCCGCCCACGCCATCGTTTTAGCCACGGCTAAGGTTCTGAACGATGGAGATAAATCATATGCCAGCAAAAGCAGACAGGAAAAAAGGCGCACCAAAGGGCAATCAAAACGCTAGGAAGCATGGCTTCTACTCTAAGGTCCTTGACGAGGCAGAGCGACTTGACTTTGAGCTAGCCTCTGGCGTTGAGGGTATTGATGACGAGATTGCCCTGCTAAGGGTCAAGATAAAATCCCTTATTGCCCATGACCCGAATAATATCAAGCTTATTATGCAGGCGACCAATACCCTAGCGGGGCTGGTTAAGACTAGCTATAAGATGACCAAAGAACAGAAGAAGGGGCTGAAGGAGGCAATAGGCAATGTCCTCAGGGATATCGCCTTCCCGCTCGGCATCGGCATCGCCGCCACTATGGGTAAATAGTGAATTGGAAATCTATCCCCCTAACCCCCTTCCCTTAATAAGGGAAGGGGGGTGTAGGTAAGAGAGGGGGCTTTTGCCCCCTCTCTCTAAAAACTCTCCCCCAATTAAGGGAGTAGATCAAAGAGGTGAGCCTCCGTCAAAAGGAGTAGGTTTAGGAGAGTAAAAGAGAGGCAAAGCCTCTCTTAAAAACCTCTTTCCCCCTCTCCTTCCCAAGGAGAGGGGGATTAAGGGGGTGAGGTTAATAAACAATATGCATATAAATAGACTCAGACCGTACCAGCGAGAGGTGGCACTGGCTATCTTGGATAGCGTTTTTGGCAGGAAGGGGCTCACCTTCTCCGTAGAGATTGCCCGGCAGGGAGGCAAGAATGAACTATCAGCCCAGCTTGAGCTTCTACTCTTGACCCTCTATATGGCTGAACCACAAAACCTGGTAAAGTGCGCCCCTACCTTCAAGCCACAGACGGTCATCTCTATGATGCGGCTAAAGGACAGACTAAATGACACCGGATTTAACGGCATCTGGGTAGGCGAGCTAGGCTATATTATCAGGCTGGGGAATGCCAGGGCGATATTCCTATCGGCTGATGAGTCGGCTAATGTGGTGGGTAATACCGCCCATATACTGCTAGAAATAGACGAGTCCCAGGATGTCAGCAAAGAAAAGTATACCAAGGAGTTCAAGCCGATGGGGGCAACCACCAACGTTACTACCATTCATTATGGCACTACCTGGGATGATTCCACCCTACTGGAGGAGGTCAAACAGACCAACCTTGAACTGGAGAGGAAAGACAGCATCAAACGCCATTTCAGCTACGATTGGCAGGAAGTAGCCAAGTATAACCTCGATTACCTGACCTACGTTGAAGCCGAGAGGGAGCGCCTGGGAGAGCACCACCCCCTCTTCCTTACCCAGTACCGGCTGTTACCTATTCATAGTGGTGGGGGTTACTTAAGCCACCAGCAACGGGCTCAGCTAAACGGGGAGCATACTAGAAAGCACCAACCCGACCAAGGCAAGGTCTATATTGCCGGTATTGACCTAGCCGGCGAGGCTGAAGAAGAGGAAGGAGCCAGGCTAAGAGCCTTGAAACCACGCCAGGATTCTACCGTGGTTACTATTGGTGAACTGGACTTCTCAATATGTAGCGAGGTCCTCAAACAACCCGGCATTAAGGTTGTTGAGCACTACTGGTGGACAGGCAGGAAACACGCCGAAATCTATCCCCAGTTAATTGATGTTCTCAAGAATGTCTGGCACTGCCGTAAGGTAGCGGTTGATGCCACCGGGGTCGGTCAGCCAGTGGCTTCGCTCCTCAGGCAATCATTAGGCTCAAGGATTTCTCCATTCACCTTTACCGCTCAGTCAAAGTCGGAGTTAGGCTTTGCCCTGCTAGCAGCAATTAACTCGGGCAGATTGAAAATGTATGCCGGTGACGGCTCGCCCGAGTATCAGGAGTTCTGGTCTGA
>CAYHAL010000045.1:0-2804 GCA_964354655.1 uncultured Dehalococcoidales bacterium | reverse complement strand
AGCCACCAGCTGCTACTTAAAGCCGGGATGATACATCAGGTAGCCGCTGGGGTATATTCCTATTTGCCTCTAGCCTGGAGGGTACTGAAGAAGATAGAGAACATAATCCGAGAGGAGATGGATGCTGCTGGAGGACAGGAGCTAATGCTCCCTGTCCTCCAGCCCCTTGAGCTGTGGCAAGAAACCGGGCGAGACCTAGCTTTCGGCAAGGGGCTGTTCACCCTCTCCGACCGCAGAGACCGCAAACTAGCCTTGGGACCAACCCATGAAGAGGTCATTACTGAGCTGGTCATTCATAATGTTAAGAGCTACCGTGACCTGCCCCTGCTTTTATATCAAATCCAGACCAAGTTCCGTGATGAGCCCAGACCCAGAGCCGGACTAATACGAGTTCGCGAGTTCACCATGAAGGACCTCTACAGCTTTGATTGCAATGAAGAAGGACTGAGCCAGAGCTATAATAAGATGCTCCAGGCGTATCACAATATCTACACTCGCTGCGGTCTACCCGCTGTCTTGGTTGAAGCCGATAGTGGTGCTATTGGGGGCAAGGATTCCCACGAGTTTATGATTCTTACTGAGACTGGCGAAGACGAGATTATTTATTGTAATAACTGCGGCTATTCAGCTAACACCGATAAGGCACAGAGCATTAAAGACAAATTAGCCGATGAGAAGCCACTACCCCTGGAAGAGGTTGACACCCCAGGTATAAGCACTATTGAGCAGGTATCAGGTTTCCTGAAGGTGCCTCAAAGTCATACCCTTAAAGTAGTCTTCTATATCGCCGATGGCGAGTTTGTTATTGTGGTCATCAGAGGGGATATTGAGGTAAACGAGGTAAAACTAAAAAACGCTCTACACTGCTTTGACCTACGACTGGCTACTGAAGCCGAGGTAAAACAAGCCGGGATTGTAGCTGGCTCAGCCTCACCTATAGGTATAAGTGGGATTAGGGTTATTGCCGATGATTCTATAACCTCAGGAACCAACTTCATTGCCGGGGCTAACAAACCCGATACCCACTTTAAGAATGCGAATTACCCCAGAGATTTTAAGGTTGACCTCATAGCCGATATCGCTCGAGCTAGGGCAGGAGAAGAATGCCCCAGGTGCGGCAGCAAACTATCGTCCAGCCACGGCATTGAGGTTGGGCATGTCTTCAAGCTGGGGACTTTCCTTAGTGAGAAATTGGGCGCCTTCTTTACTGACCCTAGTGGGGTATCTCACCCTATGGTCATGGGGTGTTATGGTATTGGTCTTGGTAGGTTACTAGCTGCCGCCATAGAGCAGAATCACGACGATAAGGGTATTATCTGGCCGATGTCTATTGCTCCGTATCACATCTACCTCTGCCCGCTATATCTGGAGAATCCCCGGGTGGCAACTGCGGCTGAAAAGCTTTATGCCGAGTTACAGGCACAAGGCTTAGAGGTGCTCTTTGATGACCACCAGGAATCACCAGGGGTAAAGTTTAATGATGCCGACCTCTTAGGGATACCCATTCGGGTTACTATCAGCCCCCGAACCCTGGAGACAAATAGCGCAGAGATAAAAAAGCGCTCCGAGAAAGAACCTCAACTCCGGCCCTTAGAGGGAATAGCAGCAAGGCTTAAGGAGCTTATTAGCCAGGGTCTGCCCAAGTTCTCTAATTCGGTTTGACCCCACAAACTTTTATGCTTAAAACCGAAGGAGTAACCTCTTTTACTTCTTCCAGTGATATTTTTAAATTCTCAATTATTGTCTTCGCCGTTGGGTCATCAGCCATACACTCTATAGGGAAAGGTGTCTCATCAATTATCCTGACCTTCTGAAATCCAGTGGATTTTATCGCTTCTATATAATCATTCTTCATTATCGCTCCAGAAAGACAACCAACATATGCTTCAATAGAGTTCTTTATGAAAGCTGGAAGTTCCCTCAATAAAACTATATCTGAGACCATTAACCTACCACCCGGTTTTAGCACCCTATACGCTTCTGTGAAGACCTTCCCTTTGTCAGGCGCGAGATTGATAACGCAGTTCGAGACTACGACATCAACAGAATTGTCAGCCGCTGGTAGATTTTCAATCTCCCCGAGCCTGAACTCCACATTTTGATAGTTGCCTTTCCTGGCGTTTTCTCTTGCCTTTTCAATCATCTCAGGTGTCATATCTACGCCGATAACCCTTCCATTCTTGCCAACCTCATTAGCAGCCAGAAAACAATCGAACCCGGCACCTGAACCAAGGTCAAGCACGGTCTCCCCTTCGCTTAATGAGGCAAGAGCTACCGGGTTTCCACAGCCAAGACCTAGATTCGCACCCTCGGGAACCGCTTTAAGTTCTTCCTCAGTATATCCTATGCTTCTACTAATACTCTGGGCTAAATCGGTGCTTCCGCAGCACGAATCCGCTGGAAGGCAACAGGAGCTATCCTGTTTGGCAATTTTGGCATAGCCCTCCCTTACCACTTTCTTTATTTCTTCTTTCCTCATTTTTGGTCACACCCAAAGTTATTTGCTTTCGTTCTCATTATACCATAAAGAGCTTATTACAGATTAGTTATCTACCTCACCCCCTTAGTCCCCCTCTCCTTCAAAGGAGAGGGGGGAAGAGAAGAAAGAGGGGTTAACACCCCTCTTAGACGCCCCGTTAAGTTAGTCTCCTTCAAAGGGGGAAGAGATTTTAGATAGGCGCAAATGTAAGTAACAAGCCCCCATTCAGACGCCCCCAAAAGTAAGATAGTTAAAGAGAGGTTTCGCCTCTCTTAATTAAATATTTCCCCCTTCCCTTAATAAGGGAAGGGGGAAAGGGGGATAG
>CAYHAL010000044.1:0-3224 GCA_964354655.1 uncultured Dehalococcoidales bacterium | reverse complement strand
CGCAATATTCCTTGCTGCTGCCTCCCGTAGGAGTCTGGGCCGTGTCTCAGTCCCAATGTGGCTGGTCGTCCTCTCAGACCAGCTACCCGTCATCAGCTTGGTGAGCCATTACCCCACCAACTACCTGATAGGACGCAAGCCCCTCCCTAAGCACCCGAAGACTTTAGTGATGAAGCCTTACCTCCATCACCACATAAGGTATTAGCCCTAATTTCTCAGAGTTATCCCTTACTTAAGGGCAGGTTACTTACGCGTTACTCACCCATTCGCCACTGTCCCGATAAATCGAGACCGTTCGACTTGCATGCATAAGGCACGCCGCTAGCGTTAATCCTGAGCCGGGATCAAACTCTCTAATCAAAAATTAACTTCGTTTTAACCTTCCTTCCGCTATTCAGTTGTTAAGGTACCAAATTTTTAGACTATTAGACTAGACACAACTAATATTGTGTCTATAACATATATTAAAGTTTATCAAGGGGTTTGTCAAGCCCCCTTGGTCTGTTTATCACTGATTGACAGCCGACTTATTATCTGGGTAAACTAGCCTCATCCATGACAAACACTCAAGCTATTGCTCACCGGTTAGCTGAGGTAATTAACCGATATACCGCCGATTACATAGAGGCTCGCCTTGAGGAGACCCAGACCAGCTATATTAGCTACCGGGGGAGGGAATTAGATTCCATAGGCAGGGCTAGTGCCATCGGGGGGAATGTGCGAGCCATGGTAAAGGGGGCTTGGGGCTTCGTTAGCTTTAACGACTTCAATAGACTCCCAGGTAGAGTAGAGCTAGCCATAAAACAGGCTCAATTTGCCGGCAGTGAAGAAAGCCGCCTAGCTCCAGCCGAGCCAGTGGTGGATACCATATTAACCGAGCAGGATAAGAACCCTGTGGTTATACCTTTAGCCGAAAAAAAACGGCTTCTGGATGAATATAATGACATTATCTGGCATACCCCAAAGCTCCAAACTTCAATCATTGACTATGGTGATAGCTACAAAAAGGCTATCTTTCTAAATTCACTAGGTAGTTATATTGAGCAGGACCGGGCAGATGTTACCCTCCGCCTGACGGCTATTGCCACCGAAGACAATGAGGTGCAACAGGCAGGGCTGAGCTTTGGCAGTAGGGGTGATTTCAGCTTGATACAAGGCCTGCACCAGCAGGTAGAACAGATGGCACGACTGGCTATTGAACTACTTTCAGCGCCACAGGTAAAGGGTGGTGAATATACTGTAGTTGTAGACCCAGTCCTGGCTGGGGTCTTTGCCCATGAAGCCTTTGGCCACCTATCGGAGTCTGATTTTGTTTACGAAAACGACCGCTTGCGCCAAATTATGACTCTAGGCAGAAGATTTGGCAGCGATGAGCTTAATATCATTGACGATGCCACTATACCCGGACTGAGGGGCAGCTATAAATATGACGATGAAGGAGTGCCAGCAACTAAGACCTACCTTATCCTGGAGGGCAAATTGGTCGGCAGGCTCCACTCCAGGGAGACCGCCGCCAAGATGAAAGAGAAGCCAACAGGCAATGCCAGAGCCGTTAACTACCATTACCCGCCTATTGTCCGTATGACTAACACCTATATTGAACCGAGGTCAGCCTCTTTTGACGCCCTAATAGGGGACATTAAGGAAGGGATATATGTTAAGAACTGGTTTGGCGGCACCACTAGTATGGAGATGTTCACCTTCTCCGCCGGTGAAGCCTATATGATCCGCCATGGCAAACTCGCCGAGCTGCTAAGACCAGTAGTGCTTACCGGCAATGTGTTCACTACATTGATGAACATAGATGGTATTGGTAATGACCTGCAGATGAACCAGGGCGGTGGCTGCGGTAAGGGAGAGCAGGTGCCCCTTCCCGTTTCCAACGGTAGCCCTCATATTAGAATTCGCCACTGCTTAGTTGGAGGCAGATAAATGGAACAAATCCTAGCCCGAGCCAAAAAGGTAGCTGAGGAAGCCGAAGTCTTCGTGGTCTCCTCAGAAGAAACCCCGGTTCAATTTGAAGCTAACCGCCTGAAGCATATCCAGAGTAAGCAGAGTAGCTATGTGGCGCTGCGTATTATCACCGACGGCAAGATAGGCTATGCCACTGCCACCGAACTAGGCGATAGCCAGAACCTGGTCAACGAGGCAGTAGAAACAGCCCAGTTTGGTATGTTAGCCAGGTTTGAACTCCCTTCCCTAACCAGCTACCCCGAGATTGAAGTCTTTGACCCTGAGGTAGAGTCGGTATCCATAGAAGAAATGGTTAGGCTTGGAGAAGAACTGATAACCACACTCAGGGGGCATACACCGGACCTTGTCTGCCACGTCTGGGTGACCAAAGACACAACCTCGTTCCGCATCATAAATTCTCGTGGTGGGCAGGCAAATTATAAACAAACCATCTTTAGCCTGAGTGTCTGGGCCAACCTGATTCGTGATATGGATATGCTCTTTGTCGGTGAAAGCCAGAGTTCGTGCCATCCCATGGTAGAATCCAATACTGTAGCTAGGGAAGTGCTCCGGCAGCTTGAGCTAGCCAAAAACCGAGCCTCGGCACCAAACAAGCCACTGCCGGTAGTCTTTACCCCGTGTGGGGTAGCCAGTGCCTTAATTCTACCCCTGATGGTAGCTTTCAACGGCAAAACAGTGCTAAAAGGGGCTTCCCCTATAGGCAGTAGACTTGGTCACCGGGTCTTTGATGAGAAGCTATGGCTGTGGGATGACCCCACCCTCCCCTACCGCCCGGGAAGTCGCCCCTGCGATGACGAGGGTATACCCAGTCAGCGCACCCCCCTTATCCAACAGGGGACAGTAACCAACTTCCTTTACGACTTACAAACGGCAGCCCTTGCCCATACCCGGAGCACCGGTAATGGCAGTAGAGAGCGCGGTGGGTTGCCCACCCCCTCACCCAGCGCCTTCATTATTAAACCAGGCAACACTACCTTTGATGAAATGGTGAGCGATATAAAGGAAGGCCTAGTTATTGAGCAGCTCATGGGCGCAGAGCAAGGCAACATCTTAGGCGGTGATTTCAGTGGTAATGTCCTCTTAGGTTATAAGGTAGAAAGTGGTAGAATAGTAGGTAGGGTTAAGGATACCATGGTATCAGGAAATGTCTACCAGCTCCTTAAACAGATTATTGCTATTGGCAGCGAAGCCAAATGGGTGGGCGGTTCCATTAATGCCCCGCCCCTTTACTGCCCCACCCTGTCAGTAGC
>CAYHAL010000043.1:0-5154 GCA_964354655.1 uncultured Dehalococcoidales bacterium | reverse complement strand
TGAACGAGACACAGGTTCAAGCGAGGTCCAGGTTGCGCTACTTACTGACAGGATAAACCTATTAACCGGTCACATGGCAGCTAACCGGCATGATTATCATTCGCAACGGGGCTTACTCAAGCTGGTAGGACAAAGACGGAGGCTACTGGCTTACCTGAGTAAACAAGATATAGACCGATATCACAAGCTAATTTCAGAGCTCGGGCTACGCAAGTAAAGCCTTGAGGAGGAGAATAATTGACAACACCACAGGTCTTTGAATGTGAAGTTGGGGGTAGAACCCTCACCATAGAGACTGGGAAACTGGCTGAGCAAGCCAGTGGCGCAGTAACCGTCCGCTACGGAGATACTGTAGTTCTAGTTACCGCCTGCATCAGTGACCAACCACGGGAAGGGGTAGATTTCCTGCCGCTAACCGTTGACTATGAAGAAAGACTATATGCCGCGGGTAAAATTCCGGGTGGCTTTATCAGAAGAGAAGGGCGCCCCAGTGAAGAGGCAACCCTAGCCAGCCGACTTACCGACCGACCACTGCGCCCGCTTTTGCCCAAAGGGTGGCGTAAAGAAATTCAGCTCATAGTCACCGTCCTCTCTGCTGACCGGGAAAATGACCCTGACATCCTAGCAGTTATTGGCGGCTCTGCTGTTCTATCAATATCAGAAGTGCCCTTTGATGGTCCGGTAAGTGCTGTCCATATTGGCTATATTAATGATGCGCTTATAGTAAATCCGACATTAGCCCAGCTTGAAGATAGCCAGCTTAACCTCGTCGTGGCCAGTACCAAAGAAGCGATAGTAATGGTAGAGGCTGGAGCCCGAGAGGTTTCGGAAGATATTGTTAATCAGGCAATTAGATTAGGCCATGAGGCAAACCAAGATATTATCAAGCTCCAAGAGCAACTCCAGCGGACTTATGGTAAACCTAAGGCAGAAGCGCCTATTAGTGAGGCTAAGCCCGAGGCAGTTTCAGCTATTTCGCCAATTATTAACGGAAGACTTGCCCAGGCTCTAAGTCAATCAGAAAAATTACAACGAGAACAGGCACTTAATAATCTAAAGAAAGAACTTGTGGAGCGTCTGGGAGAATCATTCTCTGAAGAAGACTTACTTTCCGCCTTCGAGTCAAAGGTTAGGGCTGAAATAAGAACTAACATCCTTGACAAAGCCCAACGTGTTAATGGTCGTAGTTTAACCAAGGTTCGTCCCATAAGCTGCGAATTAGGGCTTCTGCCCCGCACCCATGGGTCAGCCCTATTTACCAGAGGACAAACCCAGGTACTGACCATTGCTACTTTAGGTTCGGTAAGGAAAGAGCAGCAACTTGATGGCTTAGGTATAGAGGAAACTAAACGGTTCATGCATCACTATAACTTCCCCCCATTCTCCAGCGGTGAGGTGAAGCGTATTGGTTCCCCCGGACGCCGTGAAATTGGACACGGTGCCCTAGCTGAACGAGCCATCTTACCAGTACTGCCTAAAAGCGAGGAGTTCCCTTATACTATTCGCTTGGTCTCGGAGGTCTTGAGCTCTAGTGGCAGCACATCTATGGCCAGCGTTTGTGCCTCAAGCCTATCCCTAATGGATGCCGGAATACCAATAAAGAGAGCAGTAGCTGGAGTAGCTATGGGCTTGGTCACCGATGAAAAGGGTAAATACGCCATCTTAACTGATATTGAAGGCATGGAGGATGCTTACGGTGATATGGATTTCAAGGTAGCCGGCACCGCTGAAGGTATCACTGCCCTCCAACTAGATACTAAGCTCAAGGGTATAGACTTAGAAATTCTAGAAAAAGCACTAAATCAAGCCCTAGAGGCTCGCCTGTTTATCCTAGATGTGATGCAGCAAACCATCGCCACCAGCCGACCTGAACTCAGCTCATATGCCCCACGAGTATATAAAATAATGGTTGATCCAGCTAAAATTGGTAATATAATTGGCACTGGAGGTAAGACAATCAGGTCAATCACCGATGAAACTAAAGCCACCATTGATATTGAAAACGATGGTACCGTGCTTATCAGTTCACCTGACGAGGAATCAGCCCATAAAGCTATCAACATCATTGAAAATCTAACTAAGGATGTAGAAGTTGGCAGTATCTATACCGGAAAAGTGACTCGCTTGCTGAACTTCGGCGCTATGGTTGAAATTTTGCCCGGTAAAGAGGGGTTGGTTCACATTAGTGAACTGGCTGATTATCGAGTATCCAAGGTCGAGGATGTAGTTAAAGTCGGCGATGAGATTATGGTTAAAGTAATTGGCATCGACGAACTGGGTAGGGTAAACCTGTCACGGCGGGCAGTGTTTGAAAAGCTTTCTCAAATGCCAAGTGCTAGAGTCAAAGATACACTGGCTACCAACCACCCACCTAAAAAATGGCGTGATGTTCACCATAACCGGGGTAGAAGCGCATCCAAGCACCCTCCTAATAAAAGGGGGTAAGTATGAAGCCAATCAAGGTAGTAGTTCAAGGTGCATTAGGCAAGATGGGGCGAGAGGTGATTAATACCCTCTGCTGCGAGCCCGAAATGCAGGTAGTAGGCGCTGTGGAGCGAGAGGTTACTGAGAACCACCTACCTCTGCCCGATGGCTCAGGTGTTGTGCCCTTTTCCTCTAACCTGGACTATATCCTCACCAAATGCCAGCCTAATGTGCTAGTGGATTTCACCACTGCTCAGGCTACTATGCCCGCAGTGCGTATCGCCACTAAAAAGGGTGTCAACCTAGTAATAGGAACCACCGGATTAACTGCCGATGACATTAATGAAATTGAGCGACTATCAATAGCCTGCCAGGTAGGGGCAGTGGTCGCCCCCAACTTCGCTTTAGGAGCAGTGGTGATGATGCACCTGGCTAAGATAGCTGCCAAGTACTTTGACTATAGCGAAATCATAGAACTACACCACAGCCGGAAGGCTGACTCACCTTCAGGAACCGCCTTAGCTACAGCTAAAGCAATGGCAAAAGCCAAGGGTAAACCGTTTAACCTCCCAGAACAAAGTAAGCCGTCAAATAGTCGAGGTGAGCAAGTTGAAGGTGTTTCCATTCATAGTGTGCGCTTACCCGGGCTTATGGCACACCAAGAGATAATCCTGGGTGCACCGGGGCAAACACTAAGCATAAGACATGATACCATCAACCGAGAATGCTATATGCCGGGCGTTATATTAGCTATTAAGAAGGTAGTTAAACACAAAGGGCTTATCTACGGTCTTGATAAGCTACTCGGTCTATAGGAAAGGGTAATGAAGGGGTATAAAGTAGCCATTGTTGGTGCCACTGGGCTTGTCGGACAGGAGTTCATTAAGGTATTAGAGCAACGTAACTTCCCTGTGGACTCAATTCAGCTTCTAGCCTCAGAACGGTCAATAGGCAAGAAGTTGTTTGTTGCTCACCAAGAGCTTGAGGTCAAAGAGACTACTTCTGAGTCGTTCAAAGGAATAGATATTGCTTTATTCTCAGCCGGCGCCGAGATTAGTCGCTACTTCTCACCTATAGCCGCCCAATCAGGAGCGGTGGTTATTGATAATAGCGCTGCTTTTAGAATGGCGGATACCGTCCCCCTGGTGGTACCTGAGATCAACCCTGAAGACATTAAGTGGCATAAAGGAATTATAGCTAACCCTAATTGCTCCACGATTCAAATGGTGGTAGCCATATACCCACTTCATAAGGCTAATCCCATTAAGCGACTTATCATTGCTACCTACCAATCGGTATCAGGGACCGGTTCAGCAGCCGTGGACGAGCTAACTGCCCAGGTTAAGCAAGTACTGGAGGGGCAGACTACTATTCCCCATGTTTACCCCCACCAAATAGCCTTTAATGTGTTGCCAGAGATAGACGTTTTTCTGGACAATGGCTATACTAAAGAAGAGTGGAAGATGGTGGAAGAATCCAGGAAAATAATGCACGCTGATGATATAGCTATCTCGGCAACCTGTGTGCGGGTTCCGGTATTAATAGGTCACAGTGAGGCGGTCAATATAGAATTCTCCCAGCCCATGTCTCCCGACGAGGCACGGCGCATCCTCGCCCAAGCTCCAGGGGTTAAAATAATGGACGACCCGGTTATCAGTCTCTATCCCCAGCCCTGGTCAGCAGCCGGTACTGATGAGGTTTTTGTTGGCCGCATTCGTCGAGATGCGTCTCACCCTAACGGTCTAGTTATGTGGATTGTTGCCGACAATATACGAAAGGGAGCGGCACTAAATGCTGTGCAGATTGCTGAAGAGATGGTTAAAAGAGAATGGATACGCCCATCTAGGGCTAGGAGAGGATAAACATGAAACAAATAGGACGATTGATAACAGCAATGGTAACCCCCTTTAATGAAGCGGGGGAGGTCGATTATAAACAGGCAAAGAAGCTAGCTTTAGCCCTGCTTGATTCAGGAAGCGAAGGGATATTGGTCGCAGCCACCACTGGAGAATCGCCTACGCTTACTTGGGAGGAGGAACTGCGCTTATTCGCTGAGGTGAGAGCAGCCGTAGATGGGCGAGGGACAGTAATAGCTTATACCGGTAGTAATAGCACCGCTGAAGCCCTGGAGGCGACCAAAGGAGCCGAACGAATTGGGGTTGATGCTTGCCTATTGGTAGTCCCGTACTATAATAAACCGACTCAAGACGGCTTATATCAACACTTCAAGGCTATTGCCCAAAGCACCAGACTACCCTGTATTCTGTATAATGTGCCATCACGCACCGTGATTAGCCTGTCAGCCGATACAGTTATCAAACTAAGCCAAATTGATAATATTATCGGGATAAAGGAAGCTAGCGGTAATCTAGATGCAGTTTCCAAGATTATTAGCCAGACCAGGAAAGATTTCTTGGTGTGGAGTGGCAATGATGGTGATACCCTGCCCATCCTGGCTCTAGGCGGCTATGGAGTGATTAGTGTTGCCTCACACCTTGTTGGTAACCAAATCAGGGAAATGATTGATAGCTTTATTAATGGTAGAACAGGCGAGGCAGCCGACATACACCGTCGTCTTATGCCCCTAATTAATGCCCTGTTTATTGTCTCCAACCCTATTCCGGTCAAATATGCTCTTAATCATGTTGGCTTCAATGTTGGCAAGCCACGCCTTCCCCTTACTGAGCCTGATGAAAAATCAGCCGCCACTATTAGGGACACCCTGAAAAA
>CAYHAL010000042.1:0-5298 GCA_964354655.1 uncultured Dehalococcoidales bacterium | reverse complement strand
ATTTCCCCCGGCTCGCCGGGTCAGCTACTGCCTGGTATCCGGTATAGACATCAGGCAAGGCACCAAGGTCGCAAGCGCCCTGCACATTATTCTGACCCCGCAGCGGATTGACCCCGGTAGATGGCTTGCCTATATTCCCGGTGAGCATTGCCAGGTTAGCAATGGCTATTACATTATCTGTGCCGTGAGAGTGCTGGGTAATTCCCATAGCATAGAGGATAGAGGCAGGCTTGTTGGTAGCATATATCCTGGCTGCCTCAGCTATCTTATCCTTGGGCACCCCGGTAATGCGTTCTACAGTATCTAAGTCAAAGTTTTTAAGTGACCCCCTGAAGGCATCAAAATTCTCGCACCGCTCCTTAATAAATGCCAAATCAAGTAACCCCTCGTCCACTATAACCCGCATCATCCCCATGAGTAAGGCAACATCGCTGCCCGGCATATGCTGTAGCCATAAGCCAGCAACACGGACCAAGTCAATCTGGCGAGGGTTGGCCACAATGAGTTTTGCCCCGTTGCGCACTGCTTTCTTTATCCTGAGCCCAATCACGGGATGAGCGGCAGTCGTATTTGTTCCGATAGCCAAAATGCAAGCAGCATTGCTGATCTCATTAATTGAGTTAGTCATGGCACCGCTGCCGAAGCTTTGAGCTAAACCAGCTACAGTAGGAGCATGGCAAAGACGGGCGCAGTGGTCAATATTATTGGTATTTAGCACCGTCCGGGCAAATTTCTGAATAACATAGTTGTCCTCATTGGTGCACTTGGCTGAGGAGACTACCGCCACCTCATCCCGGCTATAATTGGCTAGCTTACTGGCAATCAGGTCTAGTGCTTCGTCCCAGGTTGCCTGAGTAAGTTCCCCATTTCGCCTCACCAGGGGGGTGGTTAAGCGCTCAGGATGATGAATGAATTCAGCAATGCCAAAGCGACCTTTAACGCAAAGACAGCCCTTATTGACGCCTTCCCTATTGCCGCGAACGCTTATCACCCGCCCGTTGCGAATACCGAGATAAACCCCGCAGCCAACACCACAGTAAGGACAGACAGTGGCTACTTCCCGTGTCGGTGGCTTGGCATCTTTGACGGTTAGGGCGCCAACCGGACAATGGGCAACACATTCCCCACAGGACACGCAATTTGAGTCGAGCAAAAGCCCGTCACCAAAGGTAGACACCTTGCTGGCATAGCCGCGAAAGGCTAAGGCAATAGCCCCCACCCCCAGGACCTCGTCACACATACGCACGCACTTTCCACAAAGAATGCAATAATTAGGGTCACGGTCAAAGAAGGGGTTGCTGCTATCTATAGGCAACAACCTGGTTGTCTTGCGGAAGCGCTGCCGGGTAATACCGAGGTAGGCAGCCACCTTCTGCAAATCACACTGCTGATTCTTGGGACAGGTGAGACAATCACTAGGATGGTCAGCAATAAGCAGCTCCACAGTAGTCTGGCGCACCTTGTTGACTGCCGGTGTATCAGTGCGCACTACCATCCCCTCGGTGGCTGGTGTAGCACAGGCTGGGGGCAAACCACGCATGCCCTCAACCTCCACAATGCAAAGGCGGCAAGCTCCGTACGGCTCTAGGTCAGGGTCAGAGCACATGGTGGGGATATAAATACCAGCCACCTGGGCTGCCTCCAGCACCGTCATCCCCTGCCTCGCCTCAACCACTCGACCATTAATCGTTAATTTAATCTTATCCAAGGCAAACTCCCGCTTACTCCTTCTCCTCAAGGTCACAGTTCAGACACCGCCTTGCTTCCTCAATTGCCATCTCCTCATCAAGGCTGAGTTCTACTTCAGCAAAGCTACTACGCCGCTGCTCAAGTGGGAGGGTAGGTATTGGTGACCGTCTTTTCTCCTCAGCCTCCCCAAGAGGGGCTACCTCTCCTTCAGGCGGTGCCAGCGTTTCATCAACGACCCCGCTGCCACCCAGGTACTTGTCTATGGAGATTGCCGCCAGCCTTCCGGCAGCAACTGCCTCAATGACCGTTGCTGGTCCAGTGACAACATCGCCACCAGCAAAAATACCCTCCCTGCCAGTGGCCAGGCTATCAGGGTCAACCTGAATGGTGTTTCCTCGACCAGTGGCTAAATCAAACGAAGCCGGAATTCCCGGGCGTTGACCGATAGCAGCTATAATAGTATCAAAGTCCATAGTGAACTCACTGCCCTCAATTGGCTCAGGCCGCTGCCTGCCACTGGCATCCACTACCCCCAGCTTCATGCGAATACACTCTAATCGCAATTCATTATTCTGGCTAATTATTCTTACTGGCGCTACCAGAAAGTGAATATTTACGCCTTCCACCAGAGCTCCGTCAATTTCCTCTGGGCTGGCCGGCATTTCGGCTCGAGTTCGACGATAGATAATGGCTACCTCTTTAGCCCCAAGACGGAGCGCAGTTCGTGCTGAGTCTATAGCTACATTACCACCACCAATAATAGCCACCCTATCGCCTAACTCTACCTCCTTGCCCAAACCTACATCCCTTAAAAAGGATATTCCCTCCTTAACCTTGGGGCTGTCCTCCCCCTCAACCCCCAATCTGATGGCCTGGTGTGCCCCGATAGCTAAGAAGATAGCATCATAACCTTGCTCAAGGAGACTTTCTGGCGAATCGACCCTTGTATTTGTCCTTATCTCAACACCTACGCTTTTTATCTCCTCAATCTCAGCCCTAAGAATGTCCTTGGGCAACCGATAATCAGGGATACCAATTCGCATCATGCCGCCTGGCTCAGGCAATGCCTCAAAGACAATCACCGAGTGACCAAGCTTAGCCAGGTAATAGGCTGCTGTCAGTCCCGCCGGCCCTGAGCCGACAATAGCCACCCGCTTACCGGTGGCAGAGGCAACCTTGGAGCGCTGTTTCCATAACCCGTTATCATGCTCAGTGGCAAACCGCTTGAGCACCCGGATAGCAATGGCTTCATCTAGCTGACCCCGCCGACACTTAGCCTCGCAGGGATGGGTACAAATGTAACCACAGACTGAAGGGAAAGGAATCTTCTCACGGACTACGGCTACAGACTCGGCAAACCTACCATCACCAATAAACCGAACATAACGAGGTACATCCACGCCAGCAGGACAGGTATGGCTGCACGGCGCCGTAACTAAACCCTTACACACCGCAGCCCGGCAGTGGTGCCGCTTAATATGCTCCTCATATTCATCTCGGAAGTAGCGGATAGTGGTGAGAACAGGATTAGGTGCTGTCCCACCCAAGGCACATAGGGAGCCGGCGATAACATCTCTAGCTAGGTCCTCAAGCAGGTCAATGTCTCCAAGCTTACCTTCACCATTAGTAATATCCTCTAAGATATCCAGCATCTGCTTTGTTCCTAGACGGCAAGGAACACACTTGCCACACGATTCAGCCTGGGTAAAAGCAAGGAAAAACTTGGCAATATCAACCATACAGGTATCCTCATCCATTACCACCATGCCCCCAGAGCCCATAATAGAGCCAGCCTGAGCTAAGGACTCATAGTCTACAGGCAGGTTTAGAAGGCTGGCAGGCAGGCAGCCCCCAGAGGGACCGCCAGTCTGAGCTGCCTTGAAGCGTTTGCCGTTGAGGACTCCCCCACCAATCGCATAGATGATTTCCTGAAGCGACGTGCCCATTGGTACCTCAACTAAACCGCTGTTAGCAATCTTGCCAGTTAGAGCAAAGACCGCTGTCCCCCCGCTTTTCTCTGAGCCAATGGAGGCAAACCAATCTGCACCCCGAGCAATAATGACCGGGATACTAGAAAGAGTCTTCACATTATTAATATTAGTGGGCTTACCCCATAAGCCGGACTGGGCTGGGAATGGGGGACGAGGGTGAGGCATACCCCGTTTGCCCTCAATGGATGCCATTAGTGCTGTTTCCTCACCACAAACGAAAGCCCCCGCCCCCTCCTTGACATGTACACTAAAGCCAAAGCCAGAGCCAAGTATGTTCTTGCCCAGGAATCCTTTCTCCTCAGCTTGTTTGAGGGCAATACGGAGGCGATTAACCGCCAAAGGGTATTCAGCCCTGATGTAGATATAACCCTCAGTGGCACCTATAGCATAGGCAGCGATAGCCATTCCTTCAATAACAGTGTGCGGGTCAGCCTCCATTATGCTGCGGTCCATAAAGGCACCGGGGTCGCCTTCATCGGCATTGCAGATAAGATATTTCTCCTTGCCCTGGGACTTGCGACAGAATTCCCACTTCCGCCCGGTAGGGAAGCCAGCACCACCGCGCCCCCGGAGTCGTGAGCGCTTTACCTCATCAATAACCTGCTCCGGCGTCATCTCAAATAGAACTTTTCTGAGAGATTGATAGCCACCCCTAGCGATACAGTGATTGATATTCTCAGGGTCAATGAACCCACAATTGCGCAGTGCTATACGCACCTGAGGTTTGAGCATGGGGAGATCAAAAAGCTTGGGTATGCCATCAACACTGCCATCACCTAGGGTGCCCAGAGCCAAGTCAGGACGAGGGTTATCTTTGATAAGATAATCCTCTATAAGCTGGGGGACGATTTCCGGGGTAACATTGGAATAACAGATACGGGGACGATTTGGTTTAGCTATATCTACCAAAGGTTCAGCATAGCAAAGCCCAATGCAACCGATGTGGATAATAATAGCCTCAATATCATGCTTTGCCAGTTCAGACTTTATCGCCTCAAGCACAGTAAGGACACCAGACGCCCGACCACAGGTCGCCGTCCCAATATAGATGCGGGGTTTATCACTATGTTCTAAGGCTTCCCACTCGGCTATTGCCCGACTTCGTATCTCATCAAAGGTCATTATTGTATCCAACCACAGAGGCTACTTAGTACCTGCCAAAATCTGCCCCACTTTAGCCGTCGTCATTCGTCCATAGACGGTTTTGTCAATTACCATTACTGGGGATAAGGCACATGAACCAAAACAAGCCACCGTTTCTAAACTGTACTCAAAGTCATCGGTGGTCTCCCCCGGCTTAATACCTAACCGCTTCTCCACCTCACGGAGGATGCGCACCCCGCCTCGCACATGGCAAGCCGTCCCCCGACACACCTTGACTATTATCTTACCACTGGGAGTGAGCTTAAACTGAGCGTAGAAGGTACTCACTCCGTAAACAGTGCTCTCTGGTAACCGCAAAAACTTGGCGACTCCCTGCATCACCTCTTTAGGCAGATAACCAAATCTCCCTTGAGCCGCTTGAAGAATAGAGATAAGGTTACTGCTCTCGCCCTCATATTGCGACAATATCTTATCTAACTGTTCCTTGACATCAGGCTCCATCTCACCAGTCCTA
>CAYHAL010000041.1:4206-7353 GCA_964354655.1 uncultured Dehalococcoidales bacterium | reverse complement strand
GGATACTGGTGCTGTAGCTCTACCTGCCCCTAGCCACATAAGTGTTGTGGTGGAAGACATAGATAAGACTATGGAATTCCTTTCCTCAATCTGGGGTCTTGGCCCCTGGCAGGCGGTAGAGATTTCACTCGGTAAGGATGAGTTAATGGTGGGTGAGCCGTTTAGGCAGAAGGTTGCCTGGGCTAAGTTAGGGCCAACAAAATTGGAGCTTATTCAGCAGCTAGAGGGGGGAGGGCCCTGGCCTGAGTTTCTCAAAACCAAAGGAGAGGGGCTACACCATATTGGTTTTAGTATCTCAAATTGGGATGAGATGGTGGCAAAATTAAAGAAGCGGGGGGCTAAGATGGTGGTAGGTGGCACCTATCAGGGGAAGCGCTGGTGCTATTTTAACACCAAGCCAGGGGGTATCCTTGTCGAATTTGGAGAGAAATGAGAGAGGAGCCAGCCCCTCAACTTTTGCTTGTTTCCCCTCTTTTATTTTTGGGGTATAATTTCTTGTGCCGCTGACCAAGCGAGGACAGCATCTGGGTTATAAATGCTATGAATGTTGGCATATGTAAGATTAGCCTCCGTTTACCTGAGAATCTATCTCTCAAGGGTAAAAGGCGGGTGTTGAAATCCATTACTACCCGGGTTCGAAATAAGTTTAATGTTTCCGTGGCTGAGGTTGACGACCATGATTTATGGCAGTTAGCCACAATAGGTATCTGCTGCGTTAGCAATGATAAGCGGTATACCAATCAAGTCCTGTCAAAGGTGGTGGACTTTATTGCCGGTGGGCGGTTTGATGTGGAGATACTCAGTCATGAAATTGAGATCCTGTCTGTTTTGTGATGAGAATCTATGATGGATACCTCAGCTTTCCTTCATTATCTTACCGTTCAACCTATTTATAGGGGGCAGGTTGTTCATATTGAGCATATTCCAGCCCGTGAAGCGAGCTGCGCTAAATTAGATAAGCCTCTAGTTAGTGGTCTTCAGGGTTGCCTCAAAGAGCATGGGCTGTTACCTCTTTATACTCATCAAGCTGAAGCCGTAAATTATGCTCGACAGGGTGAGAATGTGATGGTGTCAACCTCCAGTGCCAGTGGTAAGACCCTGTGCTATAACATCCCTGTCTTGGAATCACTTCTAGCTGATAACAATAGTCGGGCTCTTTACATTTTTCCTACCAAGGCGCTGGCTCAAGACCAGTTGCGCAGTCTAAGGGAGCTGGTTTGCCCCGATTTATTCAGCGTGGCGGACTTTGCCACCTTTGATGGCGATACCCCTCAGGCTGAGCGGGCTGAGATAAGGAAACGGGCCAGGGTGGTGCTTACCAATCCTGATATGCTCCACGTTGGCATACTACCCAATCATCAATCTTGGTCAAGGCTACTCCGCCACGTGAGGTATGTGGTAGTGGATGAAGCCCATATCTATCGCGGTGTTTTTGGCTCTCATGTAGCCTGTGTGCTGCGTCGCTTGCGCCGGGTGTGCCAACTCTATGGCTCAGCCCCCCAATTCATTTGCTGTTCAGCTACCATAGCTAACCCTAGTGAGCATACCGAAAGACTGGTAGGTTTACCTTTTAAAATAGTTGATAATGATGGCTCTCCTCATGGTGGCAAGGACTTTGTCTTCTGGAACCCACCAATTATAGACGAGGCGAGGAGCGTTCGGCGTAGCCCTAATAGTGAAGCAACAAGCTTATTTACTGAGCTGGTGAGTCAAAATATCCGCAGTTTAACCTTTGCCCGTACCCGTCGGCTCACCGAGCTTATTTATAACTACTCACGGCAGAGGTTAGCTGAAACTAGCCCGGCTCTGGCAAAACAAATTAAGCCCTACCGTGCCGGTTATCTACCCCAAGAACGCCGGCAGATAGAGCAGGAGCTCTTCTCCGGTCAGCTTGTGGGGGTGGTGGCTACTACCGCTTTAGAGTTAGGTATAGACATTGGTGACCTGGAGGCAACAGTGCTTACCGGCTATCCAGGGAGTATTGCCAGTACTTGGCAGCAAGCTGGTAGGAGCGGTCGGGGTAGGGGCGAGTCTTTAAGCTTTCTTATTGCTCTGGATAATCCTCTAGACCAGTATTTTATGCGCCACCCTGATTTCTTTTTTCAAAAAAGCTTTGAGAATGCCTTAGTTAACCCCAGCAATCCCTATATTTTAAGAGCCCACCTCCTGTGCGCTGCCTGGGAGTCGCCGCTAAGTAGCGGCGATGAGGACTTTTTCGGCTCAGCCTTAAGCCAGGAAAGGGCAGAGCTGGAACAGCTGGGCTTGTTGAAGGTGAAGGAGGATGTCAAGAAATGGTATCTTTCACCAGCTATTGCCTATCCAGCCCAGAGCATCAATATCCGTTCCACTTCTGGGGAGAACTTTGCTATAATTAATACCTCAACCGACTCCCTGCTGGAGACGGTAGAGGCCAGTGTGGCTTTTTCTCAAATACACCTTGGCGCTATCTATCTCCATCAGGGGGAAGCTTACATAATAACTAGGCTTGACGTAGCTAATCGCACCGCTTATGCTGAGCCAACTACTGTCCCTTATTATACCCAGGCTAAGGAGCTTACCGATTTGCATATTCTCAGGGTAACCGGTGAAAAAAGCTGTGGGCAGGTAAAGGTTTACCTAGGGGAGGTAGAGGTTACCACTACTGTGGTGGGCTTCAAAAAGAAGGCGCAGTTCACTGAGGAGATAATTGGCGAGGAATCCCTTGACTTGCCGCCTCAGCATTTCCCCACGGTGGCGTTATGGTTTGGCCTGCCACCTGAAGCTATCGCCCGGCTAGCCGAGGCTCAATTAGACTTTGCCGGTGGCTTACACGCTACTGAGCATGCGGCGATTGCTATCCTGCCCTTATTTGCCCTATGTGACCGCAATGATATCGGTGGTGTATCCACTCCCTTTCACCCTGATACCGGGAAAGCCCAGATATTTATTTATGATGCTTATCCCGGTGGCATTGGAATTGCCGAGAAAGGTTTTGACTTAGTGACTGAATTGTGGCAAGCTACACTGAAGGCGATTACCGAGTGCCCATGCCACGAGGGCTGCCCCAGCTGTATCCAGTCGCCCAAGTGTGGCAATAATAATAAACCCCTGGATAAGAAGGCAGCTCAGCTCTTATTGGGGGAGTTGTTGCGGGAGTTATAGAGGGGC
>CAYHAL010000041.1:0-4106 GCA_964354655.1 uncultured Dehalococcoidales bacterium | reverse complement strand
AGGGGATAGGGTTGCTAAGCATACTCAATTCGCCGGAGGAATGATGATTACCATAAGCATAGACCCGATAGCCTTTCATATAGGCTCAATGGCAATTAGGTGGTATGGCATTATGATTGCCCTAGCTGTTGCTGCACTCATCCTGTGGGTGTGGCGGCAAATGAGAGGAAAGTGGGCTGAGTTGCCTAAACCTCCTGACATTACGGTGATAGTCCCAGCCATTCTCTCAGGGATTATAGTGTCAAGATTATTTCATGTTATTGATGAATGGGGTTATTACCGCCAGAACCCGGGGCAGATTTTTGGTGGTGCTGGCTTAAGCATCTACGGTGCTGTTATAGGTACCTCCCTGTTCTTCTTGATTTATAGCAAGGTACGCCATTACCAGTTTGGCTTCTTTGCCGATTTGGCAGCGCTGGGTACTATATTAGCTCAGGCTATAGGTAGGGTAGGCTGTACCATAAATGGCTGCTGCTATGGCCTACCAGCACCACAAGGGCTACCCTGGAGCATAGTTTATACTCATCCTAATAGCTATGCTCCGCTTGGGGTCGCCCTTTACCCGACACAGCCTTATGAGATTATATTCTGTCTAATAGGTTTCGCCATATTGCTTAAATTAAGGGGACGGCTCAAGCCCGATGGCACTCTGTTTCTTGTCTATCTTACTTTATACTCAGCATGGCGGGTTGGTATCGATTTCCTGCGAGAGGGGACACCTTTCCTCCTTGGTTTACATCAGGCTCAATTTGTCGCCATAATAGTCTTAGCTGTCGCTATTCCTATGCTGGCTTTAAGGACATGGAGGTCAAGGCAGCAAGCTAGATTAGGAGTAGAGAAGGTTGATGAATAATTTAACCGGTGAGGTTATAACTTTGCTAAAGGCTAACGGAGCCAGCGTGGTTGGCATTTCAAATGTAGAACGGTTTGATGGTGTGCCAAAGGGACACCATCCACGCGATTTTCTTCCTCGGGCGAGGAGTGTCATCACCTTTGGCGTAGCCCTGCTGCATCAGGCGCTCTACTGGGAGGAGCATCTGGTCAACTCTGAGCTGGTGCCTCCAGAACACCGAAAGGACGTCCTCCAAAACTATTTTTACCGGCAGACTGGCTACGCCATGGTAAACCAGCTACTTGACATAATGGCACTGAGGGTATCAAACTTTCTGGAGGGTCGGGGTTACCGGTCTTTGTTCTTTCCCGCAACCTATGGAACCGCAACGATATGGAGATTTATTAGCGATAGGATTCCATCAAGGTCAGGGCTGTTTTCCCAGCGCCACGCTGCGGTAAACGCTGGCTTGGGTGAATTTGGTCTAAACAATCTGGTGGTTACACCCGATTATGGACCTCGCATAAGGTTCAACTCGGTGATAACTGAGGCTGAGCTTACTCCCAGCCCGTTGCTTAAAGAGAAGGTATGTATAGGTGAAAGTTGCTCTATCTGCTTGGAAAATTGCCCGGGTGCTATTTCCCTGCGCCCGGTTTTCGATTCCGAGGTGGTGTGGTACAATACGCCGGCACGAACCGATACCGATGCTTGCATAAGGCTAAGCGACATACACTACTGTCTAGGTAGATGTATTAAAGTCTGTCCTGTAGGGCATGAGCGAAGCGCTGGTAGTGGCTAGATTAGAAATAGCCGGGAAGGGTAATTTAGGGGGCGAGGGTAGCTTCTACCGCCTGCCCTAACCAGATACCGTAGCCGATAGCTACCGCAATTAGGACGGCGACGATAGGCACCAATAATCTTGGCTGTCTCCAGCGCGGACGGGTTAAACCTTCTGCTCGGCGAGTCAGGTCTTGTAATAGCTGGTCCTTGAATTCAGGCAAAGGCGTTGCCGGTGGACATGCCGACTTAAGTAGCTCTCTAATTTCGTCTTCGCTGATGAAACCTGCCATTTCTGCCTCTCTTATTATAGTCGCTTTTACCTGCCGTCATCCCTCACTTGGTGTAGCCAGCTTGGCTCGCAGCTCCTTCCGCGCCCGTGTTAGCAGCCCTTCAATCGACTTGGGTGACCGTCTCATAATTTCGCTTATCTCTAAGACTGACATCTCTTCAATATACTTAAATATCAGCACCTGCCTATAATGCAGTGGCAGGCTGAGCAAGGCTTGTTTAGTGTCTTCTTGCCTTTCCGTAGACTCAATGGTGGCGGCGGCAAGCGTCTCATCAGCAATTCGGTCAGGCTCCAAGGCTTCACTAATCTGGTACTTAGCCTGTCGCTTCTGGCGGCGGTAGAAGTCCGAAACCTTGTTATTAGCGATGCTACACAACCAGGTATATACCTTGCTCTTGTTGCGAAACTTGGCTGCTGATTTTAAGGCAGCGACGAATGTTTCTTGAACGATATCCTGGGCTACCTCGTGGTTTCTACCTACTTGGTGGAATACCAGTGAGTAAATACGGTCGGCATAGGTATTGTATAACTGGGTGACAGCGCTAGGGTCGCGGTGTCTCAGGTCTTTTACAAACTGAGCATAATCGGTTTTTGAAATAGAGTCTACCATTGGCATATTATATACAGCCGTTATTTTACAAGGTTGCGCCATAAATTACAACCCCCCTTTATAACACTAAAGTATAATAAAAGTATAATAAAAGTATAATACAGGTGGGATACCTTATGATATTCCAATTCTCACTCATAAGGTTCAAAGTGACAATGGACAAAGGTACTGTATTTAGATAGGACTTTAGTCATGGGTGGAGACAGACCTGTCTGGGTTGTTTTAGTGGTAAGGTTGCTAACTAGGGGTCAACGTTGAGGTATAGCTTTACTGGCATCTATTTGCCCTTTACCGGTCCCGGTGATGCCAATCTCCTGACAGCCAGCCTCAATGGCGGCACGAACCTCATCATTTAGCCTGCCATCGCTGTTAGTATCAGTCACCACATTGAAAAGCAAAGCTGCCATTCCGCTGACATAGGCAGTGGCAAACGAAGTGCCAGTTTTATACCCGTAATCATTATTAGGCAGGGTGGAGTAGATATCGTAACCGGGTGCTGCCACATCTACCCAGTCACCGTAGTTTGATAACGTGGCTAGGTTGCTGTCCTGGTTGATGGCAGCCACAGCAACACAATTCTCGTAGTAAGCGGGATAGACCGGCGACTCGTTACCGTTGTTACCAGCAGCGGCTATGATTATGCATCCGTGGCTCCAGGCGTAATTTACCGCCTCTTCCAGCTGGGGCGAGGGGTCTTTAATTTCAAGGCTGATATTGATAACACTAGCCCCATTATTCACTGCCCAGATAATCCCCTCGGCTAAAGCTGATGCCTGGCATCTACCTGCGTCGTCAGCTACCTTGGCATTTAGTAGTCGGCATCCGGGGGCTACCCCGACAATACCTACATCGTCGTTTTTAGCCGCGATAATCCCAGCCACGTGGGTACCGTGTCCATAGATATCATCAGGGCTAGAGCTATCAGTAAAGTTAGCCTCATCCACTATCAGACCATTAAGGTCTTGGTGGTTAGGGTCAATACCGGTATCAAGGACGGCGACCAGAACATCTTCCTTCGCTGTTGTGATTTGCCACAACTGAAAGATGTTAATCTTATTCAGTGCCCACTGCTGGTCAAAGTATGGGTCGTTTGGCATTACAATCTCGGATTGATTGGCTAGGACGTATTGCGGAGGGTCGGCGTTATCTAATGGGCTGGTTTCTAATAATTCCGGCTCCGTATAGGTAATATCATTAGTTGTAGCTACCTCAACCTTTGCTGGTGGGGTAGGATACACCATGCTTGCTGTATCGTTAGCCAGTGTATACCCAACGCCTGCCTGCAACACTAAGGCGATGATAGTAAGTAGCACTGGAATTAAAAATTTTGGTGCCTTCATATCTATTATGATTGTCATATCCTTGGTCTTGACGGAATAGCCCAATAGTCATATAATGGGCGGCGAATTGGTAACATTACTTTAGTTGAGCGTTACTTTAGTCCCAGTACTTTTGAGGGATTTCCTCGCCATTTGGCGACTAATAAATAGAAGCAAAAGAGTGAGAGGGATAGTTTAGGGGGATTTTAACCAGATATATATGCTATTTTTATGGGCATTTAATTCTGATGGTCTAGGATTAAAGATAGGTAACCG
>CAYHAL010000040.1:0-7495 GCA_964354655.1 uncultured Dehalococcoidales bacterium | reverse complement strand
GAGCAGCGGCAAAGCCAGCAGTTAGGCTCAGCACCATCGCCAGGGTTACGGCTACTCCCATTATCTTAGATATTTTACTTTTCATCGACCTTTATTTCTCCTTTAAAAAATCTATTTCTCCATAAATAAAGAGACATAATATTATCCCTTTTTATAGAGATAAAATTGCGATTTTTTTCCGTGGGTTCTTATTGAGCTTCCCCTTCGGGACTAAACCCTCCGGGCTTTTGCCAAGGCATCACCTCCTCTCCTGAATCTAACTATGACATACCTTGTCAGTGACCATACACTATACCATAATATTATCATTTGTCAACTGGCGAAACTATTTAAAGCCCTAGTCTTGCCGCTTTGGATGCTACTACAGAATGTGCAGCGTTCGTTGGTTAACAACATCGGGTAATTCGGCAATGGATAGCCTCAGAAGCCGAGGCCAGAGTTGGAGTCCTTCTTTAGGATAAACTTTGAAAGTCACACCAGAGATATTGGAAGCGACCCCGGCGGGATTTGAACCCGCGATCTCCACCGTGACAGGGTGGCATGTTTGTCCGCTACACCACGGGGCCATTCTGTTCAACACGGGTTTTGGGACTCGGTTGATTAAACCTTCCGCTTAGCTAAAGTTTATCAGGAGCAATGTATTGTGTCAACCTGGATAGTGACGGATTGTAAGTCACCCTCATGCTCTGATATTAAGCAGGATATGTATTGTTTGTATTTCTTATTGTATGGTATAATAAAACATAAAATTTTGGGGGACAAATGGTATCTCAAAAGGCATCTAAGCAAGCGTTAAAAGCGAAAGAGGCGCAATTGCGCGATTATGAACTGGTAGTAAGTATTAGTCCTGAGGTTATGGATGAGGGGTTAGAGGCGGTAATAAATAGTATAAGCCAGTTTATTACCGAGAGGGGTGGCATCATTTCCAGCGTAGAGAGATGGGGTAAAAGGAAGTTAGCCTATCCAATAAAACATTTTATGGAGGGTAATTATGTTTTAACTCGATTTAAGTTAGAGCCGGCATTGAGCAAGGAGCTCGAGGCGAGGTTGCATATCTCGGAGGAGGTTCTGCGGCACCTGTTAGTAAAATTGAGTAGTTAGAAGAAAGTCTATTTTGTTACCAGGTTGAGGAGGGATTTTAAGACAATGGCAAGCTTAAATAAGATGATAATTATTGGCAATCTTGGGAGTGATCCTGAAATGCGGTTTACCCCGAATGGTAATCCGGTGACCTCATTTCGTGTTGCCACTAACTGGAGATATACTACTGGTCAGGGTGAGCGTAAAGAGGAGACGGAGTGGTTTACTGTGGTCGCTTGGAATAGGCTGGCTGAACAATGCAATCAGTTCCTGACCAAGGGTCGGCTTGTCTATGCTGAGGGTAGATTACGCAGCCGCACCTGGGAGGGGCAGGATGGGCAAAGGCGTTTTCAAAATGAAATAGTAGCTGACAAGGTGACATTCCTTGATAGGCAAGCAGTGGCGCCGCTTCCTGAAGAGGGGGCTGAAGAAGCTGAAGTCGGTGAAGTGGAGCCTGAGGACATTTCATTTTTAGGTGAAGGCTAGCAATTGGTAGGGGGCTAATAATAGTGGCTATTTTTAGGCAACACGTTAGTGAAACGAGGGGTAGAGGTGGGGGACCGGGTTTTTTCTCCAGGCGTAGGGTTTGCGCCTTCTGTGTTGATAAGGTTGAGGTCATAGATTATAAAGACCCGGTGAAGTTACGCCCCTACGTATCAAATAGGGGGAGAATTGAGCCACGTCGTAGAACCGGCGTTTGTGCTAAGCATCAGCGGGCTTTAGCCATGGCTATAAAACGAGCTCGGCACTTAGCCCTATTGCCATATGTGCCAGCTCATATGCATAAGACGGGGGGCGTTGGCATACGCGATTAACTGGGTAAAGGTGTAATCATTGCCTGTTGAGGGGATATAGTGCCTAAGAGGACTTATCAACCAAAGAAGATTCCACGGAAGCGCGAGCATGGTTTTCGGGCAAGAATGAGCACCCGAGGTGGGCGAGATGTCTTAAAAGCAAGGCGACTTAAGGGTCGTAAGAGATTGATTGTGGTGTGAGGCAACGGGCAATTGGTGAGGTTAGTTATTAGCCTCCTTTTCTTTTCCCCTCCCCTTACTAAGGGGAGGGGAAAAAGTTTCTTTAGGGGATTTAGTCCCCTTTAAGGAAGCTTCCCTTGATAAATGGGCTTTTTACTGGTAAATTGGTTAGGGTGAGGGTATGTCAAGGGAGGAACGTCTTACCAAGCGGCAGCAGTATGCATCGGTCTATACTCAGGGAAGGTCGTGGGTGAATAGTCTAGCGGTGATGAAGGCTTTACCTAATGGTTTTGCTTTATCTCGGTATGGCTTCTCGGTTAGTCGGCGGATAGGTAAGGCAGTGGCAAGGAATAGGGTGAAGCGTTTACTTCGTGAAATCTTACGACTAACACCCCTGGAGCCGGGGTGGGATATTATATTTATTGCTCGCCCTATGGCGGCTAATGCCGATTATAAAACTCTTAGACAATCGGTTAGGGGGTTGTTATTACAGGCTGGTTTATTGAAGGTGGGAAGCAATTCTAGCCGGGTTTAATTAGGGTATGAAGAGGTTAGCCTTAGGATTAATTAGACTTTATCAGTTAACCATCTCGCAGGTTAAGCCATCATCCTGTCGCTATTTCCCAACATGCTCTCAATATACCTATGAAGCAATTGAGAGGTTTGGTCTTATAAAAGGGGTGCGGCTGGGAGCAAAGCGACTAACTCGTTGCCAACCTTTGCATCCGGGTGGTTATGACCCGGTACCTGATAAATGGCATTTTTAGTGGAGTGAGGTAAGTGTGGATTAAGCATAATAGACGGTTATTGGGCAAGGTTTTGCTCCTGCTGGTTATCCTGCTTATTGTTGGGGTATCCGTTTCTGGGTGTTATGGTAGGTCCCAGCCCGGGGGTTGGTCAGGAGTGATAATAGCTGATGACACCCTATTCATAGCTTCCGTGGAGGGTAAGCTTATCGCCTTAAATACCTCAGACGGGGGTCGTCTGTGGGAAGTTCCCCTGGGGACTTCAAGTGTAGCTGTCTATGGCACTCCGGCGGTGGCGGGGGACTTGGTTTTTGTTGGCGGCTATAATGGTAAGGTCTATACTATTAGTTCTAGCTTGGGCGCTAAGCGGCAAGTGTACCCCGTTGATGAAAATCTAGAGCCTATAGTTAGTGGAGTGGTGGCAGCTGGAGGCAAGGTCTATTTCGGCTGTTCTGATGGGAAGGTCTATGCCCTGAATGCAGCTGAGCTTTATGAGGAATGGGAGTTTCAGACCGGGGATAAGATTTGGTCAACCCCGGTGATTGATGGTGAAACGATATATATTGGTTCCTTTGATAAAAAGCTCTATGCGCTTAATGCTATGGATGGTAGTAAAAAGTGGGAGTTTGAAACTGGGGGGGCAATTGCGGCTACACCACTGGTCTATAATAACACGGTTTATATTGGTTCCTTTGATAGGTATCTTTACGCAGTAGATGCTAATAGTGGTAGCCTGAGGTGGCGGTCAGAGGTTGAAGCCGGCAAATGGTATTGGGCTAAACCGGTGGCTTATAATAATGTTATCTATGCCCCTAATCTTGACCATAAAGTCTATATCTTGGATGCTAACAGTGGTAGTGAGGTGGTAGGCGCTGTTGACCTGGGAAGTCCGATTAGCTCATCACCGGTAGTAGTTGGTGACAAGGTAATTATTGCTACTGAAGAAGGTAAAGTATATTCTCTGGATACCACTAGCCATCAGAAGGGCCTACCACTAATCGACGTCAGAGAAAAGATAGGCGACATTGCTAAAAACACAGACAGAAAAATATATGCTCCTCTAAGTGCTGATAATGGGGTGGTTTATATTCATGCTCAGGCTTCAAAGCAAGATACTCTTTATGCGGTGAATGCCCAGACGGGGGAAACGCTGTGGAGTCTTTCTTTAACTAGTGAGTGAGGTAGAGTTATCGAATGGAATGGTGGAACGCAGGCCCAGTAGCATTAATGTTAAACAGCATGGTGGTGCTGTCCCACTATCTATTTGGTAGTTTTGGGCTAACTATCATCGTTTTGACTATTATTATTCGAGCCTGCATGTATCCTCTTACCGCCAAACAGCTACGGTCTAGCCAGGCCATGCAAGCCCTCCAGCCCAAGATTGCTGAGCTTCAGAAGAAGTATGCCAAGGATAAGCAAAAGCTGGCTGAGGAGCAGATGAAGCTGTATAAGCAGTCTGGGGTAAGCCCGGCTGGTTGTGCGGTGCCGATGCTAATCCAGATGCCAATATGGTTTGCTCTCTATCAGTCAATTATAAGGGTTTTGTCTGTCGTTCCCGAGGGTTTATTGGGGCTGTCTCGCTACCTTTGGTCTTGGTCCATTCTATATTCTATGTTGCCTTTAGACAATAACTTCCTTTGGTTTAACCTAGTGACGCCTGATCTACCTTTAGCCGTTCTGGTTGGAGCTACGATGTGGCTTTCGCAGAAGATGGTAACCCCGGCGACTACTGACCCTCAGCAGCGCTCTCAGAGCCAGATGATGCTGTGGATGATGCCACTGCTGTTTGGCTTTATGGCGATGAGCTTTCCCAGTGGTCTGGCGCTCTATTGGGTGGTGTCAAATGTTATTAGTGTGGTTATGCAGTACTTTGTTCTTGGCGGCTGGGGCAGCTTGGCTAGGTCAACAGCCAGGGGACCAGTGGCTGCGGATAAGAAATATTTGAAGCGTATCACCCAGGTAGAGAAGACATCTGCTGATATTGGTGCTGTTGAAGCTGACATTGTTGAAACGAGTCCCACCAAGGAGGAAGGATTAGATTACGGAGTATCTGGAGATAAGCGCCAGGTCGGTAGAGGAGGCTATCCATCAAGCCTTGGAGCAATTAGGCGTCAGTCGGGAAAAAGTAAACATCACCGTCCTAAACGAAGGTAAGGGCGGTGTCTTCGGTCGGGGTGCCGAGGAGGCTAAGATTAGAGTGGAGCCCATAGCCAACAATAGCGAGATAACTGAAGCAGCTAAGAGTGTCTTGGAGGCGCTGATTACTAAGATGGGGGTGGTGGCTTCGGTTGTGCCTCAGGGTAAGCCGGTGGCTGAAGGGGAAGAAGCAGCTACTTCGGTTAACCTTGATATTAAGGGTGATGACTTGGGCATCTTGATTGGGCGGCGGGGGCAGACCTTGGCTTGTCTGCAGTATCTGGTTAGGCTTATTGTAGGTCATCAGACGGAGGCTTGGGTGCCAATAATTGTTGATGTTGAGGGGTATAAGCAGCGTCGCTATGAAGCACTGCAGGCTTTAGCTTGGCGCTTGGCGGAGCAGGTAAAGGCTAGGAGGATACCCTTTACACTGGAGCCCATGTTGGCTTATGAAAGGCGTATTATCCATCTTGCTTTGGCTGACGACGCTGATGTCACCACTGAGAGCATTGGCGAGGGTGAGGCTCGTAGGGTAGTCATCCGGCCGAAGTGATAGTTTTTGGAGATGTTTCATCCGGTAAGTAGCAAGGTGAATTTTCCCCAGGTTGAGGAGAGCGTACTTAGCTGGTGGGAAAAGCATAATGTCTTTGAGCGTAGTGTAAGCGCTCGCTCAGGCGGCTCTCGGTTTGTGTTCTATGAGGGACCACCGACGGCTAATGGTAGCCCAGGTATTCATCATGTCTTGGCTCGTGTGTTCAAGGATGTTATACCCCGCTATTGGACGATGAAGGGCTATTATGCCCCGCGTATCGCTGGCTGGGATACACACGGATTGCCGGTAGAGTTAGAGGTAGAAAGGGAGCTGGGCTTTTCCAGCAAGGCGGATATTGAGGATTTCGGTATTGACAAGTTTAATGCCCGCTGTCGGCAGAGTGTCCTGGGTTACCTTAAAGAGTGGGAGGCAATGACCAAGCGCATTGGCTTCTGGCTTGACCTGGAACACCCCTATGTTACCATGGACAATAAATACATTGAGACCGTCTGGTGGGCAATAAAGCAGATGTGGGATAAGGGGTTAATATATCAAGGTTATAAGGTAACCCCCCATTGCCCCCGGTGTGGTACCTCCTTGAGCTCCCATGAGGTAGCTCTGGGCTATCAGGACAACGTTGAAGACCCCTCAGTTTATGTGAAGTTTAAGGTTGACCTCTCATCGCTGCAAGGCTCCGAGGTTCGTGACAGGCTTCGTGAACTTTTCACTTCTTTAAGCAGGCCTGCTTATTTATTGGCATGGACGACTACTCCTTGGACTTTGCCGGGCAATACTGCCCTAGCGGTAGCTCCTGATGCTGAATATGCTATTGCGGAAGTTAATAATGAGTATCTCATTTTGGCTTCAGCCCGACTGGAACAGGTTGGTCTGGGTGAGGCTCCAGCAATCGCTAAGGTGAAAGGCAAAGATTTAGTTGGAGTGTATTATGAACCCCTATATAAGGTTGACATTTTCTCTAGCAAGGAAGATAAGCCAGCTTATCGCATTATTGAGGGCGATTTTGTCTCTATGGACGAAGGAACTGGGATTGTGCATATTGCGCCTGCCTATGGTGAGATAGACTTTGAGGTGGGAGAGAAGGAGAATTTACCTCTTGTTCACTCTGTGACTCTAGATGGAATAGTTAAGAGATTACCAACTGGTTATACGCCTAGTATATATAGGCGCATGCTTCGAGAAGAAGCCTTGGCACTAGTATCATCGGCGAAAGAATTGCAGTCTATACCGGGCCACGGAAAATTCGTCAAGGATGCTGACCCGCTTATTATTGATGACCTGAAGTCAAGGGGGTTGCTCTTCCGTAGTGAGAAGATTAGGCATACCTATCCCTTTTGCTGGCGCTGTGAGGCGCCGCTCCTCTATTATGCCAAGCAGACCTGGTATATCAGGACGACGGCAGTCAAGGAGGCTCTTGTTGCCGGGAATGACGAGATAAACTGGTATCCGGAGCATATTAAGTATGGTCGGTTTGGTGATTGGCTTCAAAACAACGTGGACTGGGCATTTTCTCGGGAGAGATACTGGGGGACACCGCTTCCTATATGGCATTGTGAATCCTGTGGCAGTCATGATTGCGTCGGCAGTGTGGATGAACTAAAAAGCAAGGTAGGGCTCTCGGGATTAAAAGAGCCTTTAGATTTGCACCGCCCATTTGTTGATGAGCTAACCTTTGCTTGCCCTCAGTGTGGGGCGGTGGCGAGGCGGGTGCCAGAGGTAATTGACTGTTGGTTTGATTCCGGAGCCATGCCCATAGCCCAGCACCACTATCCGTTTGAGAATTATACCCTACTTGAGGATGGGCGATTTCCGGCCGATTATATTTGTGAAGCCATTGACCAGACCCGTGGCTGGTTTTACAGTCTGCATGCTATATCTACCCTTTTGTTTAACCATCCCTGTTTCAAGAATGTTATCTGCCTGGGGCACATCCTTGATGCCAAAGGGGAGAAGATGAGCAAGGCTAAGGGGAATGTAGTTGAACCGATGTCAGTAATAGATAAATATGG
>CAYHAL010000039.1:0-8584 GCA_964354655.1 uncultured Dehalococcoidales bacterium | reverse complement strand
AATATTTCCCCCTTCCCTTAATAAGGGAAGGGGGAAAGGGGGATAGGTTGCTAACTGAAGTCAGCTCCGCAGGGTGGCACCTAGTTCACTGGATAGCTTGTCCAGGATTTGCTGCTGAACCCGGGCAACCTCTTCATCAGTCAGGGTATGGGTTGGGGACTGAAAGGTAATGCTATAAGCAAGGGACTTCTTACCCGGTGGCAGTTGCTCGCCGCAATAGACATCAAATATAGTAACCCGCTCCACCAATGGGAAGCCCTTAATAATATCCTCTACCCTTTTGTGGGTTACGCCAGCATCAACGACGAGGGCAATATCCCTAACTATAGCTGGAAATCGTGGTATTGGCTGGAACATTTTATGACCCAAGGTAAAAGGCAGAAGCGCTGTCAGGTCAATTTCAAAGAGATAGGCAGCCTCAGGGATTTCAAAAGCCTGTAATACTTTAGGGTGTAGCTCACCGACAACACCCAATTGGTTACCGGTGATAACTATAGCCGCCTGCTTAGTTGGATGTAAGCCCTCGTCCCTACCCTCCTCAAAGCTGGCTTCTACACCCAGGTGGCTAAGCAAGCCCTCAACCACTCCCTTAGCATCATAGAAATCAAGCAAATCATCTCCGCCACGCCACGATTTTTCAAACCTAAAGCCGCTTAGTACACCACATACCACTTCAGGCTCACTCGGTAGGTCATTTTCTCGTGGTAAGTATACCTTACCCAGCTCAAAAAGCCTGATACCACTATCTTCGTATCTCCTATTTGCCGATAGGACAGCTAAAAGGTTAGCTCGCAGGTTAGGACGAAGATACTCCTGCTCCACAGTCATAGGGTTAGCTACCCGAAGGGGCATAGGTTCAAGAGGGTGGGGCTCAGGTAGTAGCTTGTTCAGCATTTCCAAGCTGGTTAACGAATAGGTAATCACCTCCTGAAAGCCATAACCGATAAGGCGGTGCCTTACTTTCTGCTTAAGGCTAAGAATAGGCTCGGGGCTTTGTCTCGGCACGGGCTGATTGAGCATAGTCGCTGGAACCCTATCATAGCCAATAATACGGGCTACCTCCTCTATAAGGTCAACCGCCTGATGTATATCGCTTCGCCAGTAAGGAGCAGTAACCCGAACCTCTGAAGCTGAAGCTATGTTACTACAATCAAAGCCCAAAGAGGTCAGCGCCTCTGTTATCTGAGCAAGACTAAACTCAACACCCAGGAGCTGCTTTACCTGGCTGGTTGATAACGAGATGGGCTCACGCACCTGTTTCCCGGGATAAGCATCAACCAAGCCTTTAGCTGCTTTACCACCAGCTAGCTGGATAATCAACTGGGTAGCCCGTTTAAGAGCCGGTATAGTCAGTTCGGGAGAAATGCCCCGTTCAAATCGCATGCAGGCTTCGCTGGGTAAACGCAATACCCTACCTGTGTGGTGAATGCTAGGCGGATTAAAATTAGCTGCTTCCAGCAGTATTGATGTAGTCTCATGGGTAACCTCACTATCAGCCCCACCCATGACCCCAGCGATAGCCACCGCCCGCTGCTCGTCGGCAATAACCAGCATATCTTCAGAAAGAAGTCTCTTAACCCCATCCAGAGTAACTATAGCTTCACCCTTAATAGCCCGGCGCACAATGATTTTTTTGCCTTTAATTTGGTCATAATCAAAGGCATGCAGGGGCTGCCCATACTCCAGCATGACGTAGTTGGTAATATCTACAATATTATTTATCGGGCGCATGCCGCATTTCAGTAACCATTGTTGCAGCCACCTCGGGGACTCAGCCACTTTTACCCCGGTGATTAGACTGGCACAATACCTGGGACATGGGTCAGGGGCAACAATTTCTACCGATACCTGCTGGTCTATAGGTAGTGCTTTTTGTTCATACTCAACTTCAGGAAGATGCAAACCCTGTCTGGTCAGGGCAGCCACCTCCCTAGCTATGCCAATCATGGACAGGCAATCAGGACGATTAGGAGTTACATCGATATCAAGAATAGCATCACCTAGATAGTCAGCCAGCGGAGTGCCAATAGGCGCTTCGGCGGGCAAGACCATAATCCCCTCGTGGCTGTCGGAGATGCCCAGCTCCTTTTCTGAGCAAGCCATACCATTAGACACAACGCCACGGATCTTGGCTGGTTTCAGTCGGAATACCTGCCCGCTATGCCCATCTATAAGCTGAGCATCAACATAGGCAAAGGCTACCTTATCACCAAGCCTGAGGTTTGGTGCTCCACAGACAACAGTCTGCCTTTCTGTGCCTAAATCTATGGTAGCTAGGCTAAGGCGGTCGGCATTGGGGTGAGGGTTAATAGCCACGATTTGACCGATAACGATGTTTTCCCAACTACCGCCAATAACCTGCGCTCCCTTGACCTCGGTACCAGCCATTGTCAGCCTGTTGGCTAAGTCATTCGGGGACAGGGTAATATCAACATATTCCTGGAGCCACTTAAGCGGAACCTTCATCTTTCAGAACTGCCTCAAAAATCTAAGGTCACTACTATAAAACAGCCTAATATCGTCAATCCGGTAGCGAAGCATGGGCAGACGGTCAATGCCCATACCAAAGGCAAAGCTGGTGTAAACTTTAGGGTCAATACCACCGCGCTGGAGTACTTGGGGGTGGGTCATTCCGGCACCTAATATTTCAATCCAGCCGGTATTGCCACACAACCGGCAGCCCTTACCACCACAGAGTAAGCATTCTATCGCCATCTCAACGCCGGGCTCGACAAAGGGGAAATAGTCACAGCGGAAGCGCACCTTCCTATCCTCGCCAAAGAAACGACGGGCAAACTCAAAAAGCGTCCCCTTCAACTCACGCATGGTGACCCCCTTATCGACCACAAAACCATCAATTTGATAGAACATAGGGGTATGGGTAGCATCACTAGCCTCATAGCGGTAGACCTTCCCCGGCTCAACCACTCTTACTGGAGGTGGCATGGTCTCAATAATCCTGGCGGTTACCGAGGTAGTATGGGTTCGCAGGAGCATGGGTCTTTCGCCGCTAGCGGTCTCAAAATCAACCCACGAGGTTGACATGGTATCACGGGCTGGGTGCTCCTTGGGGATGTTTAATGCCTCAAAATTGTAATAGTCCCACTCTACCTCTGGTCCCTCAACTACTTGAAAGCCCATAGAGACAAATATGTCACATATCTCGTAGAGTGTTTGAGTAATAGGATGCAGACGACCTCTAGGAAGAGGACGACCAGGCAGGGTGATATCAATTCTTTCTTGCCGCGTATATACTGCTTCCATTTTAGCAGTCAGACCTAATGTGGCATCTAAATGTCTAGCCTCTAGTTCAGCCTTAATCTCATTCGCTCGAGCGCCAACAACCTTCCTCTCCTCAAGAGGCAAGGTGACTAGGCTACGCAGAAGCTTGGTCAGATTACTCTTCCTGCCCAAATAGCGAACTCGCCAAGATTCCAACCCCTTAATGTCATTGACATCTTCTAACTCTCGCAGTGCGTTTGATTTTAATTCTTCAAGTTGCTTTAACACCTTCTTGCCTTTAGCCAAGATTGTTTATTAACTTCATCCCCTTTAGATATTTGTTAGCAACCTACCCCCTTTATCCCCCTCCCTTACAAAGGAGGGGGAAGTATCGTTTCCGAAGGGGCGCTAGCTCCCCTTCAACCCCGTAGTAAACGACCTATCTAATTCTATCCTGACTGTCTTGGATTATAGGTTATCGGTAGTGAAGGGGTCAAGAAAATATACTAGTAAGGAGTCTTAGAGGTGCGAAACCCCTCTCAAAAATAATTCCCCTTCCCCTTATCAAGGGGAAGGGGATACAGGGGATGGGGTTAAACAATTCTTACTCCTGGGCTTTGCCTTTAGCTATGGTTACTAAATTAGCAAAGGCTTCAGGCTCTCTGACTACCATATCGGCTAGGAGCTTACGGTTAATCTCAACCCCAGCCTTTTTTAAGCCTTCCATAAATTGACTATAGGTAAGGCCCTGCGCCCGACTAGCCGCATTAACCCGTGAAATCCACAGACGCCTCATATCGCCCTTTCGCTCACGGCGGTGCCTATAGGCATAGCTCAGTGACTTGAGCATAGACTCATGAGCGCGATGATAAAGGGAATGCTTGGTCGCCCTATGCCCTTTGGTCAAGGCTAGTACCTTCTTATGTCGACGACGTGTAGTTACGCCCGCTTTTACTCGCGGCACAATATCCTCCTATCTAACTCCATAAGGTAAAAGTCTTTTTATCCGAACCCTATCACTAGGACTTATTGGGATTGTTTCATCGTAAAGGCGCTTGGTCCGTTTTGGCTTTCGAAGGCGCAAATGGCTTTTCCCTCCCTTAGTCCGCATAATTTTGCCGCTACCGGTAATATGAAAGCGTTTCTGCACTCCTTTATGGGTTTTAATTTTCGGCATCCTAGCTTTCTTTTTCCTTCCCCACCTTAGTTTTTTGCACGGCTAGCGGTGATAAAATCATAATCATTCTGGTGCCATCCATTGCAGGCTGCCTCTCAAGAAAAGCCGCTTCCTTCAGTGATTCCGTCATCCTCTGCAATAGCCTCCAGCCAATTTCAGAGTGTGTGATTTCACGCCCTCTGAACATTACACTAACTTTAACCTTATCACCACCATCCAGCAATTTCCTGACTAACCTGGTCTTAGCTTCAAAATCATGGTTATCTATCCTAGGTCGTATCCGGACCTCTCTTAACAGCGCTACCTTCTGGCTCTTCCTAGCCTCGCGCTCTTTCTTAGTTTGTTCATACTTAAACTTTCCGTAATCGAGGAGGCGACAAACAGGTGGGACTGAGGTTGCCGCCACTTCAACAAGGTCAAGGCTTTGCTTCCGGGCTATTTCCCGTGCCTGGGCTGTGGGCATAATGCCTAATTGCTCCCCCTTCTCCCCTACCAGGCGAACCTCCCCAACTCTAATCATCTCGTTAACACGCAGCTTCTTAATTATGTCCTTATTTACCTCCTTCAAGCTCAGCTACTTTACGGACAAGAACTATAACATACTCGCTCAGAGTAATCAAATCATAACCTTAAATCCCTTACCTTGTTAGCTACGGCTTCCTTGACACTTTCCTTGAAGCTATCAAAGGATTGGGAAACCGCTTGCTCACCACTACGCAAACGCACCGAAACAGTTGAAGCGGCTACCTCTTTGTCACCTACTACCAGCATATATGGTATCTTGTCCAATTGTGCCTGTCGAATTTTAAGGTTCATCCTCTCCGACCGAGCATCAACTTCTGTCCTCACCCACTCGCTTTTAAGCTCAGCCTCCAACCTATAAGCATAGTCCAGATGGCGGTCAGCCACCGGTATTATCACTACCTGAAGCGGTGCTAACCATACCGGAAAGGCACCCCCATAATGCTCAATAAGCGAGGCAAGAAAGCGCTCCATACTACCCAATACGGTGCGGTGTACCATGGCTACCAGGTGCTCCTTGCCATCTTCCCCAATGTAGGTAACATTAAACCGCTGAGGCAGGTTAAAATCAACCTGAATAGTGGGACCCTGCCACCCCCTGCCTAGAGCATCTTCGAACTTAATATCTATTTTGGGTCCGTAAAATACACCTTCGCCCGGGTCTATTTTATAGGCGACCTTCAGCCGAGCTAGAGCTTGGCGCAAGGTCTCAGTAGCTTCATCCCAAGCTTGTATCGTGCCGGCATATTTCTCAGGACGAGTAGAAAGTAACACCTGATAGTTGGTAAAACCGAAGGTGTCTATCATAAACCGAGCTAAATCTAACACCCCTACCACCTCGTCTTCTAGCTGGTCGAAACGGCAAAAAATATGGGCATCATCCTGAGTAAAGCCCCTGACCCGAGATAGACCCATCAATACCCCAGAGCGTTCGTAACGATAAACAGTACCCAGCTCAGCATAACGCAGTGGTAGCTCACGATAGCTGTGTTGCTTTGTTTTATAAATTAGGATATGCCCCAAGCAGTTCATCGGTTTAATAATATACTCTTGCCCCTCTACCACCATTGGGCTGTATAAGTAATCGCGATAGAACTCCCAGTGCCCACTGGTTTTCCATAAGTCCAGTTTGGCAATATGAGGGGTGTACACGATTTCATAACCACGCTTAATGTGCTCATTCTTCCAGAAGTCCTCAATAACACGGCGTATCACTGCTCCCTTGGGATGCCAAAGAACCAGCCCGGCACCAGCCTCCTCGTGGATACTAAACAGGTCGAGCTCGACACCTAATTTCCTATGGTCACGCCTAGCCGCTTCTTCAAGCTTCTTTAGATGCTCAATAAGAGCCTCTTCGGTATCAAAAGCAACACCATAAATACGCTGTAACATTGGTTGGTGCTCATCCCCCCGCCAGTAGGCGCCAGCAATACTAAGCAGCTTAAACGCCTTTATTTCCCCGGTAGAACTCATATGCGGTCCGCGACACAAATCAACAAATGAACCCTGCCGATACAAAGTGACCTTCTCATCAGGAATTTCATCAATTAATTCCAACTTGTAGGGCTGGGCAGCAAACAGCCGCCGAGCCTCCTGCTTAGTTACTTCCCGCCTAACAAAAGGCTGGTTTTGAGCAATTATTTCATTCATCCTGGTCTCAATAAGTGGTAAATCATCGGGAGTCAATGAGCGAGGTAAATCAAAGTCATAGTAAAAGCCATTTTCAATAGCCGGTCCAATGCCAAACTTGGCATCAGGGAAGATAGACTGAACCGCCTCAGCCAAGACATGAGCCGCTGAATGTCGCATTATCTCCAGCTTTTCATCTTCAGTCATTTGCTGCTCTTTGTTAACCACGTTGGGAATCCCTCTTTATCAAATAAAAACCTCCCACCCTCTTTAGGGATGAGAGGTTTCAACCACCCCCATTATTGCTCTTGCTTAACAAAATCTATAACTTCGTTGATGAACAATATCCTGACTAAGGTTTAACCTATCTACCTACAAACTTTATTATACCAGCCATTAGCTATAAGTGCAATTGCTTCAGGCTGTTACTCACTCCTCCAGCAGAATCTAGAGTAAAGGATTGCGCCCAAGATAAGAAGACAAGCCCCGCTATCAGACAACCTAGTAAGCACCACCTGACACGACGTAGACGCCCCATTTCCCCCTCCTTTGTCATTTACTGAAATTGAAATCAGGTTTAGCCAATGGCAACCTAAAGTAGTCTCGGTTAATGATTAGTCAAGCTGGGTTTAAACAACAAGTGTGGATAAGTACTTTACCCTTTTGAGTGCATCGGGGTGACTGCTAAAAAGCTCCATCAATCTATGCGCAGTGCTCAGTCGCACTTTCTTTTGACGGAGCTCCATGAGTTCGTCATAGTCAATAGTGCCACTCATATCTCGGTCAACCTCGGAAAGCTCTCTTATCTCATACCATGCCTGAGAGGGGTCGTTGAGGAAGAAGGCCTTAACTCCTTCAACCCGTTTAAGTTCCTCGCTGTGCCTTAAGCGCGCACTCCCATAGACGAGCTTATATAACGCCGAGGCTAGGTGATGAGGCATATTCCCTAACTGAACACTCCCCTGGTCAGCATAGTACTCACGTATCCTTGAGCCATAGAGGACTAGGAGATTGGTAAGAAAGTAAAGGAGAAAGGCACCAAGACCAACTAGGGCTGCGTAACCACCCCCCTGTCTGCGGCTACCAGAAACCCCTCCCCACATCAAACTCCAGGCAATCCAATACATTACCAGCGGGACAGCCGAAAGTAGGGTGATAATTACCATATCACGGTGTTTGACGTGAGATATCTCGTGTCCCAGGACAGCCTTTAGTTCATCCTTGCTCAGTAGATTCAGAATACCCTGGGTAACACAAACTCGCCCACCCCCCTGGGTTCGACCAAAAGCAAAGGCATTGGGTATAGTTAACTGTGAGATACCAACTTTAGGCTTAGGCACATGCGCCTTCTCGGCAAGTTCGGCTACCATCTGGTGCAGGTCCGGCGCTTCCTTTTCAGAAACCCACCTTACCTTCATTGTCCAGCTAACTATAGCCGGGCTAACCAGATACTGGATACCAAGGAAGACGAAAGCTATGACAATATAGAATATAGCATTCCCAGCCCCCATCAGAACGCCGACACCAGTGATGATGCCGTAGAGAATGCCAAAGAGAAGTGCGATTAACAAAAACATCCGAGCATTAAGCCCCATACATCTTCTCCTTCAAACAAAGTAACGGGTGCTACTGGACGATAAACAGAACCTTTAGCTTAACTATCTAGTCCAATGGCTACCCACATACGATTTTAGCATTAAAGCATATGGCTTGCAACTTAAGGAGTATTGGCGTAGCCCCGAAAAACGAGTTGACTCAGGTTCCAACTTGTGAAACAATCTTAAAATCACATATCGCCGTAGGAGTTGAGGGGATGAAAGAAATGAAAAAAACTGTCATTGTTTGCGCTGTAGCTACACTAGCCTTGTTGCCAGTCGTATCAGCCTACGCCTGCCAGCCACAACCTGCACCAGCTCCGCCACCAGTTGTGCCACCAGCTGTGCCCAACCTTGCTGGCAACAGAATCGCATTCGTCTCCAACCGTGATGGGGACTATGAAATATACGTGATGAATGCCGACGGCTCTAACCAGAC
>CAYHAL010000038.1:0-10258 GCA_964354655.1 uncultured Dehalococcoidales bacterium | reverse complement strand
GAAATTCCTTTGTGCTCCTTTGAACCAGTCTGCGGTGGTGCTATATAATAGGTTTTAGGATGGATATTTTGGCGGAACTTAACCCAGCGCAAAGGGAGGCGGTGGAGGCGATTGGCGGTCCGGTACTGATTTTAGCCGGTCCGGGCAGTGGCAAGACCAGGGTTATCACCCATAGGGTTGCCTATCTGATTAAGGTTTGTGGAATTAACCCTCGCCGTATTATGGCGGTTACCTTCACCAATAAGGCTGCCAGGGAGATGAAGGAGAGGCTCTACCATCTCGTCGGCAGTCAGGTAAAGGATTTAACTCTAGGCACCTTTCACGCTATTTGTGCTCGCATCCTTCGTGTGGATGGTAAGGGAATGGGCGTCGACCCCAGGTTTGTCATCTATGATGAGGAAGACCGGGAAAGCTTGCTGAAGCGTAGTATTGGGGAGGTAGGGCTTGACCCCAAGCAATATGCCCCCCGGGCTATAGCCTCAGCCATTAGTGCGGCTAAGGTTCGGGTACTAACCCCGAAAGACTATGTTGAGCACAGCCGCAGCTATTTTGAAGAGGTGGTCAGCCGGGTCTATGAACGCTATCAGCAGCTATTAACCGAAAGTAATGCCCTGGACTTTGACGACCTGTTAATGAAGGCGGTGCAGCTATTTAGGAACTGCCCAGAGACCTTATCTAGATACCAGGAAAGATACCAGCATATCCAGGTTGATGAGTTTCAGGATACTAACCTGGTTCAGTATGAGCTGATAAAGCAACTGGGCGGGAAGTATCACAATATATGTGTTGTTGGTGACCCCGACCAGTCAATCTACTCGTGGCGGTTTGCTGACCTGCGCAATATCCTTAGCTTTGAGACGGATTACCCCAAGGCTAAATTGGTGCTGCTGGAGCAGAACTATCGGTCGACCAAAAAGATTCTGGAAACAGCATTCCATATAATCTCGGCCAGTCCGGGGCGTAAACCTAAAGGCCTGTGGACAGAAAACGAACCGGGTGAGCTGACTACGGTGGTTGAGACCTATACCGAGCAGGAGGAAGCCCAGTTTGTGGTTAATGAGATTGAATGCCTAGTGAATCAGGGGAAGGCTAACCTGGGCGACTGTGCGGTAATGTATCGGACTAATGCCCAGTCGCGGGCTCTTGAGGAGACTTTTGTTCGCTACGGGACGCCCTACAAGCTGGTGGCTGGTACCCGCTTCTACCAGAGACGAGAGGTTAAGGATATTATTGCCTATCTCAAGCTTATCCAGAACCCGAATGATACGGTTAGCCTGCTAAGAACAATCAATGTCCCCCAGCGTGGCATTGGTCAGCAAACCCTAGCCAAGCTATCTGGCTGGGCAAAGTCTATGGGTGTATCTCAATATGAAGCGTTGCGCTTAATAAGCAAGCCCAAAGATGATAAGCAGCTCTTTAATCCCCACATCACTAGGGCATTGGTTGGCTTTCTAAACTTGGTGGATGAATTCATCGCCCGTAGTCAGCAGCTCAACCTGGTTGATTTACTTGATTTGGTTGTCGAGCGCTCTGGTTATAAGGAGTATATATTAGGTCAACCTGATGGGGAGGAGCGGTGGGAAAATATCTTGGAGCTTCGCACCGTTGCCCAGCAATATCGTGATTTGAAACCTCCCGAAGGCTTGTCTGCCTTTTTGGAGGGGGTAACCCTGGTATCTGATGTGGATGGGCTTGATGAGACTGTAGATGCGGTAACCCTGATTACCCTCCACCAGGCTAAAGGGCTGGAGTTTCCGGTGGTGTTTATTGTTGGTATGGAGGATGGAATCCTGCCCCATATTAAGTCATTTAACGACCCCGAGCAGATGGAGGAGGAGCGGCGGCTGTGTTACGTCGGTATAACCAGAGCCAAGCAGAGGGTTTATCTGGTCTATGCCTTCCGCCGCAGTCTGATGGGCTCAAGCACAGTAAATAAGCCATCGCGCTACCTAAGCGATATACCCCAGCACCTGATTTCAGGCGGTGGTTGGTGGCAAGGGGAGGGGAGCCGAATAGCTGCCACTATCTACTCTTGGGATAAACCTACCGCCCCCGGCGTAACCACTCAAGAATTCAAGGCCGGTGACCATGTCCGCCATGACCAGTTTGGCGACGGGGTGGTGGTAAGTTGCCAGCCGGTAAAGGATGATAGCGAGGTAGTGGTTGTTTTCAAGGGGGTAGGAATTAAAAAGCTCTCATTGAGCTTTGCTAAACTGGAGAAGGTAGAATAGTTCCTTAAGGATTATCAAACCTCACCCCCTTTATCCCCCTCTCCTTCTAGGAGAGGGGGAAGAGACTTTAGAGAGGCTTCGCCTCTCTTTGACTCCCCTTAAAAGGGGTTTTAGAGGGGCTTCGCCCGTCTCTTATCTCCATTCCCCCTTCCCTTGATAGGGGAGGGGGTCAGGGGGATGGGTTGTTAGGGATTTCATCAAGGCTATTGACATCTTACACGAAACCGTGTATAATTAGCTAACATGCCGATTAGAGTTTTAGACCCTCAGGTAGTAGCCCGGATTGCGGCTGGGGAGGTGGTGGAGAGACCGGCATCAGTGGTGAAAGAGCTGGTAGAGAATTCACTGGATGCTGGGTCATCTCAGATTTCTATTGAGGTTAGGGGTGGCGGGGTGAGCCTGATACGGGTAATGGATAACGGGTCGGGAATCCCATCAGCCGATGTCGAGCTTGCCTTTGATCGGTATGCTACCAGCAAGATAAGCAGTCTAGATGACTTGGAGTCTATTTCCAGCCTTGGCTTTCGTGGTGAGGCACTGCCCAGTATCGCCGCTGTCGCCCAGGTTGATATTGCTACCCGGGCGGCAGGTGAGTCGGTAGGCACTTACCTCAGTTTGCAAGATGGAGCGGTGGTTAACCGGGAGAGTCACGGGCGCTCTCAGGGGACTACGGTTACGGTTAAGGGTCTCTTCCGCAAGGTTCCGGCAAGATTAAAATTCCTCAAGTCGCTGGTTACCGAAAATAGCCATATCGCTAATGTAGTCAGCCGGTATGCCCTTGCCTTCCCCGAGGTTAAGTTTGCCCTGTTCATTGATGGCCGGGCGGTGTTAACGACACCGGGCAGCGGTCGGCTGATAGACAGTATAATTGAGGTCTATGGCTTAGAAGTAGCCCGGAATATGCTGGAGATTGAGGATAAGGGGTGGGAAGGTGGGACAGTAATCTCATCGGTTTTGGTAACCGGTATGGTCGGCTCACCGAGAATAAGCCGTTCCAGTCGGGATTACCTCAGCCTCTTTGTCAATCGCCGCTGGACAAGCAGCCGTTGGCTATCCTGGGCGGTGGAGGAGGCTTACCACGGGTTGTTGATGGCGGGGAAACATCCGGTGGCTATTATTAACCTTTCACTCCCTCCCAAGGAGGTGGATGTTAATATCCACCCGACAAAAAGTGAAGTGAAATTTCAGAATGAGCACGCCGTCTTTAGTGCTGTCCAGAAGGCAGTCCGGCAGACTCTAATCAGGCTAATGCCAGTGCCTAAAATTGAGGAGGTAGCTACTGCCTACGGAGCGCCTTCAGTACCAAGGCAGGAGTTCCCGGTATCAGCCGAGGCTGAGGGCATTGTTACCCCTTCGCCACTGTTAGCTCCTCAGACCCCGGCGGTAACCCTGCCGGCGTTACGGGTATTAGGTCAGCTCTCAAGTAGCTATATTATCGCTGAGGGATCCGATGGGTTATATCTTATTGACCAGCATGCTGCCCACGAGCGTATCCTGTTTGAAAGGATTAAAGACCAGAGGTCACGGCGGGAAGTAGAGGTCCAAGGGCTGCTTCAGCCGGTAATATTTGAGGTTAATCCCAGACAGGGGGAGGTCTTGAAATCCCAGTGTGGAAACCTAGCCCAATTTGGTTTCTCTATCGAGCCTTTTGGTGAAAGGACCTTTTTAGTCCGGGCAGTGCCGGCTTTGCTGGCTAATAAGGACTGGACAGAAATGGTGAGGGAATTGTTAGATTCCGGAGGGGAGAGGGGTGATTGGGGGGAAAGGATAGCTATATCTATTGCCTGCCACAGTGCGGTGAAAGCCGGGCAGGTATTGACTGATGACGAAGTGCGTGGGCTGGTGCGGCAACTGGAGCAAATAACAACCCCTCACACCTGCCCCCATGGTCGACCGACGATGATTCGTCTCAGCTTAGGGCAGCTGAGGAATGAGTTTGGTCGAAGATAATTGTTCTTGCAACGGGTAATTAGGGGCAAGCCCCCATTCACTCGGTGGCCAGATTGATAGCCAAGCCTTGCCGATTATGTCTTTGCGTTTTGCCGTCCAGTTATTATGGGAGTCGTTGCTATTATTGCGGTTATCACCAAGGACAAAGTAATTATTGGCTGGAATTGTTTCCTCACCGAGGGTATACCTGGGAGGGCCTTCAATATACGGCTCGTATAGTTCGGAACCATTAACGTATACCGCTCCCTCTTTTATCTCGACAGTGTCGCCGGGTAAAGCAATGATGCGCTTAATGTAGTCAGCTCGCTGGTCAGTGGGGGGGTGAAACACAATTACATCCCCCCTCTGAGGTTCGCGGAAGCGATAGATAGCTTTGCTAATTAATAGTCGCTGCCCTTCCTCAAAGCTGGGCTCCATACTGGCGCCGACGACGACGAAACTCTGGATTGCGGTTCGCGAGACAACAAAGACTACTATAGCCACGGCGATAATAATCAAAGCTTCGCGGAGAAAACCTCTCATTTATTAGCGTTTCCTTTTCTAGATTTAATAATTAGAATTGGTAAGCAGGGTTTTATTATACCCTATCTGCCGTTATCCTTCTAGTCCTGTTTAATTTGCACTTTTTTGAAGGGAGGTGCTAGAATGGGGGTAATATGGACTATATGGAGCAGGCACTCTCCTTGGCTAGGTTAGCCTTGGGCCAGGTTAGTCCTAACCCGGCGGTTGGAGCAGTAATTGTTAGGGATGACGAGGTTGTGGGGCAAGGTTATACCCAACCACCCGGTTCCCCCCATGCTGAAGTAGTCGCCTTAAAGCAGGCAGGTGAGCGAGCTCGAGGCAGCGTGATGTATGTTACCCTGGAACCGTGCTGCCATTATGGTCGGACCCCTCCGTGTACTCAGGCAATCATTGCTGCCGGTATCACTGAGGTTCATTTGGCTATGCTTGACCCTAACCCGCTAGTTTCAGGGCGAGGCAAAGACGAGCTGGGGGGAGAAGGCGTAAAGGCTTATGCCGGTGAGCATGAGGCGGAGGCAAAACAAATTAACGAGGCTTATACTAAATTCATCACTACCGGCATGCCCTTTGTTACTGCCAAGTTTGCTATAAGCCTGGATGGGAAGATTGCTACCAAGAGTGGCGATTCTAAGTGGATTAGCGGCGAGGCAGCTAGAAAGCAGGTTCATAATCTGCGTTACACCACTGATTGTATCATGGCAGGGGTAAATACGGTTCTGGTTGATGACCCCCGCCTTACCGCTAGGAGTTGTGGTGGCAAGGGAGGAAAAGCCAGGGTGCAACCACTTCGGGTAATTGTGGATAGTAAAGGACGTACGCCATTAACTGCCCGGGTATTTAGTGAACCGGGTAGAACACTGCTGGCATCGGCTAAATCTGTCGGCCCGGAGGAGAAGCAGGCTTATGCTCAGGCTGGTGCTGAATTATTAGAATTGCCCTCGCCAGAAGGATGGGTTGACCTATATAAGTTACTGAAAGAATTAGGGCAGCGGGAAATTACCAGCGTTTTGGTCGAGGGCGGTGGCATTCTCTTTGGTTCTCTGTTTGACCATGGGCTGGTAGATAAGGTTATTGCTTTTGTTGCCCCGATTATTATTGGTGGGAAAGAGGCAAAAACGGCGGTGGCTGGTAACGGGGTGGATAAAGTGGTAAACTCGCTTAAATTAGAGCGGGTCAGTGTTGAGAAGTTTGGCGACGATTTGATGGTCAGCGGGTACGTTTCGGCAAAACCTCAGAGGCAGGAGTGCTAGGTGTTTACTGGCATTGTAGAAGAGATAGGTAGAGTTACCTTAGCTCAACCCAGAAATCTGGTTATCACCGCTAGCCAAGTCCTCCATGGAATGGAACTGGGCGGAAGTATTGCGGTTAGCGGGGTTTGCCTGACAGTAACCAATTTTGATAGTAACTCGTTCTCAGTTGACATAATGCCAGAGACAATAAGGCGGACTAACCTTGAACTCTTGAGGGCTGGGGGTGAAGTTAATCTGGAACGACCGCTAACTCTGGAAAAACAGTTAGGCGGGCATTTAGTTCAGGGTCATATAGATGATACCGGAAGGGTAACCTCGGTTACATGGGATGGAGAGGCGATGCTCATTAGATTTGAAGCCCCTCCTGGGGTAATGCGCTATGTAGTCAGGAAAGGTTTTATCGCTGTTGATGGGGTTAGTTTAACTATTGTTGATTATGATGCCAGCTCGTTTCTGGTTTCTATAGTTGAATATACTAGAAAACATACTACCCTAGGTAGCAGGCGGGTGGGTGACCTGGTTAATCTAGAAGTAGATATTGTTGCTAAATATCTGGAGCGACTTAGCCAAGCTCATCGCTCAGGTATAACCGTTGATTTCTTACAGGAGCATGGTTTTCTGGTAGGTTAGTCTTTTGGTTGAGGTTAATATGGGCATAGCAAGCATTCCTGAAGCTATTGAGGATATAAAGGCAGGCAAGTTTATCATCATCGTTGATGACGAGGATAGGGAGGACGAGGGCGACCTAGCCTTGGCTGCTGAGAAGGTTACTCCTGAAGCTATTAACTTTATGGTTCGGCATGCCAGGGGACTAATTTGTTTGCCTATTATAGGCAAGCGATTAAATGAATTGGGGATTCCCTTGATGGTTGGCGAGAATACCTCAAAATTTTCCACCGCCTTTACTGTATCCGTTGAGGCTAAACATAGGGTGAGCACCGGTATTTCAGCCGCTGATAGAGCCGAGACAATAAAGGCAGTAATTGACCCAGCTACCAAACCTGAGGACTTAGCCCGACCGGGGCATATGTTTCCCTTGCGGGCAAGGGACGGTGGTGTCCTAGTCCGAGCCGGGCACACTGAGGCTATAGTTGATTTAGCCAGACTAGCTGGCCTCTACCCAGCCGGGGTTATCTGTGAAATTTTGAACGAAGATGGCTCTATGGCTCGGTTTCCTCAACTTGAGGTAATGTCAGAAAAGCATGGGATTAAGATTGTAACCGTGGCTGACCTCATTACCTATCGCCGTCGGCATGAGAGATTAATTCACCGGGTAGCTGAGGCTAAGTTACCGACCAAATACGGTGAATTTAAAGCTATCGCCTATAGAAGTGATATCGACCCTGATAAACACCTGGCTTTAGTAATGGGAGACATATCTACCGAAGAGCCGGTTTTAGTCCGGGTTCACAGTGAGTGCGTCACCGGCGATGTCTTTAGCAGCCTTCGCTGTGATTGTGGTGAGCAGATTGGTCTAGCCATGCAATCCATTGCTAATGAAGGGCGGGGTGTTTTCCTGTACATGAGGCAGGAGGGGCGGGGCATTGGTTTCCATAATAAGATTCGTGCCTATGCCCTTCAGGACAAAGGTCTAGATACCGTGGAGGCTAATTTATCTTTGGGATTTGCTCCAGACCTGCGGGACTATGGCATAGGTGCCCAGATTTTGGCTGAGTTGGGTTTACACCAGATTCGATTGCTCACTAACAATCCCAAGAAGGTAATAGGCTTGGAAGCTTACGGGCTCAAAGTGGTAGAAACGGTGCCTATTGTTGCTCCGCCTAACCCATATAACCGTCGTTATTTGGAGACAAAGCGGAAAAAGTTAGGTCATCACTTAGAAACATTAACGGCTAGTGATAAAGACCACCAAAAAACTTCACAATAAGGAGAGGCTAATGAACAAACTTTTTGAAGGTTCGCTACTGGGGAAGGGGCTGAGGTTTGGGCTGGTTGTCTCTCGTTTTAACGAGTTTATTACTAAGAAACTACTTGAGGGAGCACAGGATGCTCTACGGCGCCATGGCGTTAATGAGGCAGATATAGACATTGCCTGGGTACCCGGCTCATTTGAAATTCCGTTGGTCGCCAAGAAACTAGCCCAATCCAAGAAGTATGATGCCGTTATCTGCCTCAGTGCTGTGGTTCGTGGTGGAACGCCCCATTTTGAGTATATTGCCACTGAACTAACTAAGGGCATTGCTAAGGTAGCTCTGGAGACCGGGCTGCCGGTTATTTATGGCGTAATCACCGCTGATACCCTAGAGCAAGCTATTGAGCGGGCAGGAACTAAAATGGGGAATAAGGGCTTTCAAGCCGCAGAGAGTGCCATTGAAATGGCTAACTTACTCAAGGGTATATCAGCCGAATCTTAACTGTAGCGGAATTTAAGGTTCTTATCAGTCGGTAACCTTATAGGCTATATCTCCTCGCCTTACCCGCTCGCTAACTTTAATCCCAATTAGGTCTCCGGCTTTAGCCTGCTTAACATCCACATTATTGATTTGCATTGAGTCAACAATGAGTTCCATATCGGTGGTGTGCCCCTTGATATGGATCTTGTCCCCCACTTTCACCGGTGCCGTTAGTTCAATCCCAGCTACAACGGGTTTGGCAAAGAAGTCGGTCACCTCTCCAATTAGTACCTCAGGCATTAGGATTCCTCCTTTATGTTTGATGTGAGATAGGTTATTTGATTACTTTTAAATTAGTATACGCTATCTAGCTTGGGTAAATCAATATTTAGAGGTTGTTTTATTAACCCACCCCATTTATCCCCCTCCCTTACGAAGGGAGGGGGAATTGGTTATATAAGAGAGGCGAAGCCTCTCTTTGACTCTCCTTAAAAGGAGTTAGAGAGGAGCCTTGCCCCTTTTTTACTCTTCTTAAAAGGGGTTTTAGAGGGGCGAAGCCCCTCTCTTATCTACATTCCCCCTTCCCTGAAAGAGGTAGATGAAGTCCTTGCATGAGGGGGTCAGGCGGGTTCCCAGAAAAATCTATGATTTTTCTGGGTGCTGAGGGGGATAGGTTGCTAAACAATCTCAATTAACCTATAATTAGTCTGATTTAAAATTATCCTGGAGGATACGGTATTGGTGGAGGAAAATAACCTCGCCCCAGTGGCTCAGGAACAAAAGGCCGATATTGAAGATATTAAACGGCGTCTGGATATGTTAGACCAGCGTCTGGATAATATTGATTCAATGGTTACCGCCGTTGCTGAGCGAGTAATGAGCCAGCCTATAACCATCAATATAACCTGCCCTCATTGTGGTAGTAACCTAGAGATTGCCATCATAGGCAGTAGGAAGCCAACGAAATAACGCCCCTGTTGATTATCTGTCTGTCATCTGATAAAGTAATACATTAATGTTATTTTGTTTCTTACCCTGTCCAGCCTTCGAGCAAATAGCCAGTTAGAAGGTAAATGTTAAATTGTGCCAAAAACCTAGGAGCAAATATTGGGGGCGGTTTTAAATGGCTTTGCCCTTGAAAGTCTTCTTGCTCCCAACTAGAGATGGAGGGTAAATATGGAAATAGTAGCCACAGTTAATCGAACTAAATATGAGCTCTTTCGATGGAGATATGAGCTTAGTCTACCGAAAAAGTTAGCCCTAGCTATAGGCATTGCCGATCTTACCGGACTCCTGGCTCAGGCTCGAATCCCGCTTCCATGGAGTCCGGTACCGGTAACTGGACAGACCTTTGCCGCTCTGCTTGCCGGTGTTCTTTTAGGCAGGTGGTGGGGAGGCATAAGTTTGGCTCTGTATGCTGGTCTTGGCGTTGCCGGCATTCCTTGGTTTTCGGGTTGGGCTGGGGGTGTGGGTCACCTCGCCGGACCAACCGGGGGATACCTAATCGGTTTTATCTTGGCTGCCCTTTTCATGGGTTATTTCACCGATACCTATATTAGGTCAAGAAGCTTCCTGAGCATGCTAGCCCTCATGCTCTTTGCCAACTTTGTTCTGATTTATGTTCCCGGTCTCCTTCAGCTTGGGCTATGGCTCAAGTCGATAGGGGAGCCGTTAACCTTTACTACCCTCCTCAGGATGGGAGCCATTCCCTTTATACCCGGCGATATAACCAAGGCAGTAATGGCGGCGGCTATAGCCAGGGGAATAACACCTAGACTAGCCTACAACGGGGAGGTAGATAAGGGTAAGTGGGCGAGTTGGCGTATCCCGTGAAGGTTTGTCCCCTTCATCTCAGCTTGACGGCTGATGAGGCTTCTAGTAGAATTATTCTACTGGTGGGCGGTTAGCTCAGTTGGTTAGAGCGCTGCGTTGACATCGCAGAGGTCAGTGG
>CAYHAL010000037.1:0-10311 GCA_964354655.1 uncultured Dehalococcoidales bacterium | reverse complement strand
ATGTGCTTGTGTTCTTGGGCTAGTTGCCTGGCGGCATCCAGGAGTGGGTCCTCAGGGTAGCCTCTCTTGGTAGCTGCTGGTGATGGGACAAGCTCTCCAATCGTTAGCGGGGCTGCCTCTTCCTTTTGCTGGCTACTCCAGAAGTAGACCAGCCTCTCGGTCTCGGCATCAGAAACAAAACAACCTTGGAGGCGCTTGGGTTTAGCTGCCTCGGTGGGCATGTAGAGCATATCTCCTGCCCCCAGCAGCTTCTCAGCACCACCTATGTCAAGGATAGTCCGTGAGTCCACTTGCGAGGTAACGGCAAAGCTAATCCGGGTAGGGAAGTTAGCCTTGATTAAGCCGGTGACCACATCTACCGAGGGGCGCTGGGTAGCCACCACCAGATGGATGCCAGTGGCTCGGGCAAGCTGGGCTAGTCGGCATAGAATATGCTCGACTTCATCAAAGCCCGTTGCCATCAGGTCAGCCAGCTCATCAATGATTAGTGTTAGGTAGGGGAGCTTCTCGTCCCCCTGCTTATTTCTATTGTAACCCTCAATGTTACGGACTCCGGTGGTAGCCAATTTTTGGTACCGTTTATCCATTTCCTGGTTAAGCCAGCGCAGTGTGGGTAAGGCTTTGTTGGTATCAACAATAACCGGCGTCGCCAGGTGAGGTATGCTATTGAACGGAGTCAGCTCTACCCGCTTGGGGTCAATCATAATGAACCGGACGTCGTTGGGCGGGTTGTGTAACAGCAAACAGCAGATGATGGAATTCAAGCAAACGGTCTTGCCACTTCCGGTAGCCCCGGCGATAAGCAAGTGAGGCATTCTAGACAGGTCAGCAGCTATTGCCTCACCACCAGCCCCTTTGCCTAAGGCTATAGCCAGTTTAGATTTGGTCTCTATTTTCTGGAAAGCGCTGGTCTCTATCACCCCTCGCAAACTAACCAAACTTGAAATTTTATTAGGCACTTCAATGCCGACCACCGATTTACCTGGCACCGGGGCTTCAATTCTTATGCTAGGTGCTGCCAGCGCCAGAGCCAGGTCATTAGCCAGTGAAGTAATTCTATCTACCTTAACCCTTGTCTTGGACACCTCCTCCAGTCTTACCCTAATATTACCGTCTTTATCCCTTTCCCTTACCTCCCTCATCTTCCTGTCCCAGCCTGGTTCCACCCCAAACTGGGTAACAGTTGGCCCAGCGTTTATCTGCACTACCTTAGCCTCGACACCATAACTGGCTAGAGACTCTTCAATAAACCTGGCTCGCTGTATATTGTCAGCCTGACTAAGCTCAACCTCAGGAGCCCTATCCAGAATATCAATCGGCGGCAACCGCCAGCCATCAATGGTAATTAAGTCCGGCGATTTACCGTATTTCTTCCAAACTTCCTGAGCTACCTGTCGTAAATCTCGCTGGGTCGGGGCGGGGGTAGGTGGGGTGGTTATTAATTGCCTTTCTGCCTCCATCTTTTGAGGGGCCGGGGTTATTGCAATTGGAGGGGGTGTTGGCTCCGGTGGAATTACCGGTCTGGGTGCCGGTCGTCTTTCAAACTGCTTCCTTAGCCAGGAGTTAGCCTTTTTGGCAGCACGTAAGCATGTCCCGGGGGCGACCAAGATAACGCCAACAAAGATCAGTCCTGCTATCCGGAGAATGCCAACAAAGTCTGGGTAGCCGATGATACCTAGTCCAATCTTACCCCCCAGAGCAAAGAAGGCTAATATCCCCCAGATAGCCATGGTGAAGGCTATAATGCCTAGCCACTGACGGAAACGGCTGGTGAGCGACGACTGTCTCTGCCGCCACAGCACCCCGCCTAATGTCCCGAGGGCTATAATAACTAAAAGGAGTATTCCCCAGCCGAATAGTCTTATGGTTTCGTCTATAATATTGGCTGCCCATGCGGTCAGATTTGACCACTGCCAGTATAATACCCCAACGACAACAGCCACCAGTGTAATTCGCCATGCTAGCCGTGGCACCCGAAAGTGGGGTAATCCCTTACTCGCCTTCCTTGGCTGCATTGCCCTAGGCTTGCTTGCGGGTTTAACCTGAGTCTTGGCTTTCCTCTTAGCCATATCACCTCATAAAGCAGTTCTTGTTATCCCCATAACATCTTGGTAGATTATCACTAACCTCCCCTTCTTTATCCCCCTCTCCTTTTAAGGAGAGGGGGAAGAGATTTTAGAGAGGGGGCTACGCCCCCTCTCTTATTTGCACTCCCCCCTTCCCTTACTAAGGGAAGGGGGCAGGGGGATAGGTTTTTAAATAATCTATTACTACACCTTTACCATAAATGGCAGAATCATCGGTCGGCGCTTGGTCTGCTCGTAATAAAATTTATTCAATATATCTTTAACCTTAGTGCTGATGAAGCCCCAGTCAGCAGGTCGGTCACGACCGTGGTCTAGGGCTCGGGCTACTAGGTCACGGCTCTTCTCTATCATGTCCTTATCCTTAGCTTCTCTGGTGTCAACAAAGCCTCGCGATATAATGTCGGGACGTCCTATTAGCTTACCTGTTTGCCGGTTAACAGCAATAATCACCATTACTATTCCATCCCGTGATAGCATCCTTCTATCGCGAAGAACAACGCTGCCGATACCCCCTCCGCTCAGACCGTCAACATATACATTGCCTGAGGTAACCTTGCCAATTATTTTGCTTGCTTGTGGACTAAGCTCAAGGATATCACCATCTTCCAGCACAAAGATGTTTTCTTTGAGGATGCCGACTGACTCAGCTAATTTAGCGTGAAGGGTCAAATGGCGATATTCGCCATGGATAGGCATAAAGAACTTTGGCTTGACCAAGTTTAGCAACAGTTTTAACTCTTCTTGGCTGGCATGTCCGTGGACATGAACCTGCGCCACTTTATCGTAAAATACTTGAGCCCCCTGCTTGAACAGGTTGTCCACAGTCCTGTTGACTAGTGCTTCGTTACCCGGGATGGGAGTGGCTGAAATGACTACCGTGTCTCCTGGGACGATGTGAACCTGACGGTGGTCTCGGTTAGCCATACGGACTAGAGCTGAAGTAGGCTCCCCTTGGCTTCCAGTGGTGACAAAGACAATTTTATTGTGAGGCATACCTTTAAGCTCATCTAGCCGAGCCAGTATCCCGTTAGGAGCATTAAGGTAGCCCAGCTCCAGCGCCATTTGCACCGTATCGCTCATACTGCGCCCAGTAACAAAGACACGGCGCTGGTGCTTAGCCGCTGAGTCAATAACCTGCTGGATGCGGGATACCAGTGAGGAAAAGGTAGCGACAATTACCCTTCCCGGTGCCTCAGCGATGACCCGGTTTAGGTTTTCGCCAACTACCCTTTCTGACGGGGTATAGCCGGGTAGCTCAGCATAGGTAGAATCGGAGAGGAGGAGCAGAACTCCTTGGGCTCCTAGCTGGGCCAGCCGAGATAAATTGGTCGGTTTTCCATCAACCGGGGTGTAGTCAAGCTTAAAATCTCCACTATGAACTATGGTGCCAACCGGGGTATAAATGATTAAACCTACTGAGTCGGGTATGCTGTGACAGACAGAAAATAGCTCGATTTTGAATCTTCCAAGTGTAATCCCGCTACCCGGCGATACCACTTTAAGCTTAGCCCCTGAGCGTACCCTTCGCTGTTTAAGCTTGACTGATATCAGCCCTTGGGTAAGCTTGGTGGAGTATACGGGTACATTAAGCTCGGGCAGCAAATAAGGCAAAGCACCAACATGGTCCTCATGACCGTGAGTAATGATTATTCCCCTTATCCTTTCCCGTTTCTCCAGTAGGTAGCTGAAATCGGGGATTACTAGGTCAACACCTAGCATTTCTTCATCGGGGAACATAAGCCCGGCATCAATGACGATGATGTCATTTTCATATTCCATCACCATCATGTTCTTGCCGATTTCGGAGAGTCCACCGAGAGGGATTATCTTGAGTCTTGGCTTAGCCATAATTTCAATCCTCAAACATGGTTAATTGCTGTGGTTGTGGCTCGACTTTGGTCATAATTTCTGCCTGGGCTAGGAGTGATGGAATCTTAAGCATATCCTCTTCTATCGCTCGGCGTAAACCCTGCTGGTGAAGGGCAGCTGCTGGATGATACATGGCATAATAGATGACATTGTCCTGCTTTTGAGCTGTGCCATGAATTTTGCTTATGCTCTTACCGGGGAAAAACATTGCCATGGAGTATCGCCCCAGGGTTACAATCATCTTGGGGTGAATTAACTCAATCTGGCGTTCTAGCCACTTACGGCAGTTATGTATTTCTATGGGTAAGGGATCGCGGTTGCCCTGCGGACGGCACTTAATCACATTGGCGATGTAGACCTGCTCACGTTTCAAATTAATAGAAGCCAGTAACTGGTCTAGGAATAATCCTGCTGGCCCAACAAAGGGACGACCCTGTTGGTCTTCGTGCCAACCCGGTGCCTCGCCAATAAACATGATATCAGCATCCTCTGCCCCCTCACCGGGTACTACTTTGGTTCGGTATTTAGCTATTTCACACTGCTGGCAGAGGGCAATTTCCTTATAAAGCTCGCTCAACCCTGACATCTACCCTTGTGTTTATGATAGCATGGTTAATATGTCAAGTCAATTTGATTAGATAGAGCATTCTGTTATCAGGTTGTTGACAGTATATGGGCGCAGTTGTAGACTTCGGCAGGGGAGGGAAAGATGAGTTATTTAAGCCAAACTGACCCAGAAGTTAGCCGTGTCCTTTATATGGAGGGAAAGCGGCAGAGTGAAACAATAAACCTTATCGCCTCCGAGAACTATGTTAGCCGGGCAGTGCTTGAGGCTGAGGGTTCGTTTCTGACTAATAAATACGCTGAGGGTTACCCTCACCAGCGCTACTACGGTGGCTGCGAGAACATGGACATAGTAGAAAATTTGGCTATCCAGCGGACTAAAGAGCTGTTCCATGCTGAGCATGCTAATGTCCAGCCACATAGCGGGGCTCAGGCTAATATGGCGGCATACTATGCCTTACTTGACTACGGTGATACCGTTTTGGGTATGAGTCTGGGTCATGGTGGTCATCTTACCCATGGCGATAAGGTGAGCTTCTCGGGTAAGTCGTATAATTTCATACCCTATGGGCTTAATCGGGAAACAGAGAGAATTGATTATCAAGAGGTAGAGAGGCTTACCCTAAAGCATAAGCCTAAGTTAATTGTGTCTGGGGCTAGTTCTTACCCCCGGATTATTGATTTTGAGCGTTTTCGGCATATTGCTGACCTGGTGGGGGCAAGGCTTATGGCTGACATGGCTCATATCGCTGGTATGGTGGCGGTGGGTCTACATCCTACCCCTGTGCCCTATGCTGACGTGGTAACCTCAACCATGCATAAGACACTGCGTGGTCCGAGGAGTGGTTTTATTTTGTGTCGGCGCCAGCTAGCGTCATCAATTGATGCCGCAGTCTTTCCCGAGATGCAGGGCGGCCCCCTGATGCATGTCATCGTTGCCAAAGCGGTGGCGCTCTGTGAAGCTATGCAGCCTAGCTTTGTAGAATATCAACGTGCGGTATTGAATAATGCCCTGGTTCTAGCCACCGAGCTTCAGAGACTGAGGCTGCGTTTGGTATCAGGTGGGACTGACAATCACCTGATTCTGGTAGACCTCATTGATACCGGGGTTACCGGTAAGGAGGCTGAAGAGGCTTTAGGGAGGACAGGCATTGTGGTCAATCGCAATGCTATTCCCTTTGACCCCCGCCCGCCCCGAATAACCAGCGGCATCAGGCTAGGCACACCAGCAGTAACCACCCGTGGCTTTGGCAGTGAAGAGATGAAGCAAATTGCTTCGCTAATTGTGAAGGTAATCACCAATATTGGTAATGGTAATATTCAGCGCCAGGTAAGCGAAGAGGTCAGCCAGATATGTCAACGCTTCCCAACGCCAGGTATTGACGACTGATATTATTTAATAACCCTATCCCCTTTATCCCCTTCCCCTTGATAAGGGGAAGGGGAAGATTTATTTTTAGAGGGGCTAACGCCTCTCTTAAACTCCCCCTTTGGGTCAAGCTCTAACTAGGGGGACTGATTTGTGGAGAGGCTGTCCTTATGAAAAATTCTATGCTAAGAACTTTTCTTGAAAGAAGTAGCCCCTCTTAAACACCCCAGTCTCTACCCCAGGCACGGAGAGTCAAAGAGAGGAGCGTCAGCCCCTCTCTAAAGTTTCTTCCCCCTCTCCTTCAAAGGAGAGGGGGATAAAGGGGGTGAGGTTAACAATCAATAGTGGTATAATTAATAAAACAGATAGGGAGTGAGTTCAATGGACGAGATAAAAGTATTTACTGGCAATGCCCACCCTGCTTTAGCCAAGGCAGTTACCGATTACCTTAGTATTCCATTGGGTAAGTGTGAAGTCTTTGAGTTTAGCAATGAGAATACCTTTGTCCGTATTCTGGAGAACGTCCGCCAGCGGGATACCTTTGTTATTCAGCCCTTTTCCTCTCCGGTCAACAAGAGCCTGGTTGAGCTATTGATTATGCTTGATGCCCTAAAGAGAGCCTCAGCCGAGCGTATTACCGCTGTAGTCCCTTACTATGGCTACGGTCGCACTGATAAGAAGGACCAGCCCCGGGTGCCGATAACAGCAAGGTTGGTGGCTGACCTGCTTACCGTGGCTGGGGCTAATCGCCTGCTGACGGTGGATTTGCACGCCGCCCAGATTCAGGGCTTTTTTAACATACCGGTTGATGAGCTGACGGCCCTTTACCTGCTGAGTGACTATTTTAAGGGGATGAGCTTTGACGACCTGGTGGTAGTTGCCACCGATATCGGTATTTCCAAGCGGGCACGAGACCTGGCGGCTAAGCTTAATGCCCCCCTGGCTATTATAGAAAAGAGGCGGGTAGGCAATGTTGACCAGACTGAGACGCTGAATGTGATTGGTGAGGTGGAAGGCAGGGTGGCGCTTACTGTAGATGACGAAATAGATACTGCCAGCTCCCTGGTTGGTGTTGTCTCTACCCTGATGGAGCGCGGGGTGAAAAAAGTATATGCCTGCTGTACCCACCCGGTATTCTCCGGTTCAGCTATCCAGAGGATAGCCTCATGTCCGGTGAAAGAGGTAGTGGTTACCGATACCATCCCTGTCACCGGTAATAAGAAGGTAGACAAGATTACGGTTTTATCTATTGCGCCACTACTGGGTGAAGCCATCCACCGTATTCATACCGGACAATCTATAGGAGCTATGTTTGAGCAATAGCGAGAAGATGATAGAGGTATATCGGGCAAACGGTGAAATAGAAGCCCAGGTTATTAAGGGCTTGCTTGAGAGTTATGGAATACCTTGCTTCTTGAAGGGTGATGCTGCCCGCACCATTTATGGTCTTAGTGTGGATGGACTGGGCGAAGTCAAAATCATGGTCTGGGAATCAATGGCGGAGGAGGCGAGGAGGCTAATTGAGAGGGAAGAATAATGGTTAAATTGCTGGGTGGTCTACTGGATTCTAATGAGAAGCAGCTAAAGCGATTAGATTCGACGGTAGACAAGATAAATGAGCTGGAGCCTGAATTTGAGAAACTCAGTGATGATGAGCTTCGTGCCAAGACCGATGAGTTCAAGGCTCGATTGGCTGAAGCTACTGCTGATATCAGACAGCGATTGACTGAAACACGCCGTGAGCTAGAGGAAGCTAAACAGCGGTCAGCTAAGGCACAGCAAGAGTTAGAGAAGGAAGATGCTGGCACTGAGTGCCGACATCTCCAAGGCAGAGTAGCCCAAATAGAGAAAGAGCTTCGTGAAGAAGAGGAAAAGGCTTTAAGTGGCCTTCTCCCTGAGGCTTTTGCCGCCGTTCGTGAAGCGGCTAAGCGGACTATTGGTCAGCGCCACTTTGATGTCCAGTTGATGGGAGGTATTGTCCTTCACCAGGGCAGGATTGCCGAGATGAAGACTGGTGAGGGTAAAACCCTGGTTGCCACCCTTCCCCTCTACCTGAACTCACTTATCGGTCAGGGTTGCCATCTGGCTACGGTTAACGATTACCTGGCACGGCGAGACCCCTACTGGATGGGACCTATCTATCATGCCCTGGGGGTAAGTGTCGCCAGCATTTATCCTCAGCAGACCCGTGATGAATATACCCCCTCCCGCCTTTATGACCCGACCTACGACTCAGGCAATGAATATGACCCCTGGCGCCATTTTCGCACCATCTCCCGCCGTGAGGCTTATCAGGCTGATATTACCTACGGCACCTCTAGCGAGTTCGGCTTTGACTACTTGCGTGACAATATGGTCGTTGACCTGTCCCGGTGTGTACAGGGAGAGCTTAATTATGCCATCGTTGATGAGGTAGACAACCTGCTTATTGATGAAGCACGCACCCCGCTTATTATCAGCGGCCAGGCAGAGGAAGCAGGAGAGTTGTATGCCACCATCAACGCCGTCGTGAGTCGCATGAAGATGAAGGTGCTGCCGCACGAGCCGATTACAGCCGAGGAGAAGGAAGAAGCCGCTGCACTCGAGGAACAATACGACTACTTTGCCTACGAGAAGACCCACGAGGTTAAGGAGACAGCGCGGGGACAAGAACAGCTGGCTAGAGCTTTCAGGATGAGGGTGGACGACTTCTTCGGCGGCTGGGAGGGCCTGACACCTGAAGAAGCAAAGAGGCGCAACGATATCCAATCTATCTTCCGCAAGTCGATGGCTGCCCACGCATGGTACCAGCGGGACAAAGAGTATGTGGTTGATAAAGATACAAAAGAAGTGGTTATCATTGATGAGTTCACTGGAAGGCGAATGCTTGGCCGCCGCTACTCCGAAGGGCTGCATCAGGCGATAGAAGCCAAGGAGCGCGTCAAGGTTCAGCGGGAAACCCGAACCTTTGCCACCATTACCATCCAGAATTACTTCCGCATGTATAAAAAGCTGGCCGGGATGACCGGCACGGCGGCTACTGAGGCTGAGGAGTTCCACAAGATATATAAACTTGATGTGGTAGTCATCCCGACAAACCTGCCAATGATTCGTGAGGACCACCCCGACCGGATTTACAAGGATGAGGAGACTAAATTCAAGGCAGCAGTTCGTGAGATTGAGCAGCTTCATAATGAAGGCCGACCGGTGCTCGTCGGCACGGTGTCTATTGAGAAATCGGAATACCTGAGTGATTTTTTGAAGCGGAAAGGGATACCCCATCAGGTGCTTAATGCCAAGGAGCATACGAAAGAGGCAGGAATCATTGCCCAGGCTGGGCAGCCGGGGACGGTAACCGTCGCCACCAATATGGCAGGAAGGGGTGTTGATATCATACTTGGGGGGAAGGAACCGCCCAAGGAAAATAAGTCCGAGTGGGAGGAATGGCAGGGGAGGCATAACCGGATAGTTGAGCTTGGTGGGCTTCATGTCTTGGGCACCGAGCGCCATGAAGCCCGGCGGATTGATAACCAGCTCAGGGGGAGGTCTGGGCGGCAGGGCGACCCTGGAAGCTCCCGGTTTTACATCTCTTTGGAGGACGACATTATGAAGCGCTTTGGCGGTGACCGAATTAAGGGCTTGATGGAGTGGGCGGGTATGGATGAGGATACCCCGATTGAGAATAGATTGATTAACCGGGCAATTACAGATGCCCAGGTTCGGGTTGAAGGCTATCACTTTGATATCCGCAAACACCTTGTTGAATATGACGATGTGGTCAATCAGCAGCGTGAGCTTGTTTATGGTGAGCGAAGGAAGCTCTTAAGCGGTGCCGACCTTAAGTCAAACATCCTGTCCATGATTAGAGAGGAAATACAAAATGTGGTCGCCACCCACATTCGTGATGAGCATGGTATTGACTGGGACCTGGAAGGTTTAATTGCTGGAGTCGGCACTATTTTCCCCTTGCCTCCAGACATCAATGCCGATGCCCTTTCCCAGCTCAAGCCGGAGCAGATTGAAGCCAGGCTTATTGAGCTGGCGGAGGCTGTTTATGAGCAGCGGGAGAAAGAGATCGGGTCAGATATTATGAGGGAGGTAGAGAAGCGAGTGATGCTTCACCACATAGACAACCTGTGGGTGGAGCATTTAACTATAATGGAGGAAATGCGTGATCAGGCAAGGTGGCAGACTTTGCAGCAGGTAAAAGCGGAAGATGCCTATAAGAATATAGGATATGAGCGGTTTCAGATTTTACTGTCCACCATCCGGCATGATGTCGCCCATACCATATACCATGTGAGCATTGTCAAGAAGGAAGCCCCCCAACCACCCCCATCCCCGATGGCTCAGGTTGCCTCCCGGGGCATGGCTAGACCGAGTAAGCAGCCGGTAAAGGTCGCCGGCACGAAGGTAGGCAGAAATGACCCCTGCCCCTGCGGC
>CAYHAL010000036.1:9641-11896 GCA_964354655.1 uncultured Dehalococcoidales bacterium | reverse complement strand
GAGGTTAAGCCTGCCCCGGTCTATCTCGGTTAGCGATATTAGTCAGGCTCGCCGCCAGTATCTTGAGCAGAAATATGGGGTAGCGGTGATGGGTGATAATCGTCAGGCGGTAAATAAGGGTGATGTGGTGGTTCTGGCGATTAAGCCTCAGAACCTAGCTGAGGTAATGGCTGAGCTTAATGGTCAGCTTAAGTCGGCTCAATTGGTATTGTCTATAGTTGCCGGGGCAAGGATTGATACTTTGTGCCGTGGACTAAACCATAGTTGTGTAGTTCGGGCAATGCCTAATACCCCAGCCCAGATTGGTGAGGGCATGAGCGTTTGGACGGCTACCGGTGAGGTTACCCAGCAGCAGAAGGGATGGGCAGGCTCTATTCTTGGCGCTATGGGTAAAGAGATTTATGTTGATGATGAGAAGTATATTGATATGGCGACGGCAATAAGTGGTAGCGGTCCGGCTTATGTTTTCCTTTTTGTCGAAGCCCTGGTTGATGCTGCCAAGCATATTGGTCTGCCCCGTGATATGGCGCAGGAGTTGGTACTAGGGACATTACTGGGTTCGGGGCACTTGCTTCAGAAGTCAGGCAAAGAGCCTTCAGAGCTACGAAGAATGGTCACCTCCCCCGGCGGCACCACAGCTGAGGCTCTGCTCCAGTTGGAAAAGGGGAAGTTCACCGAGCTAGTTAAGCAGGCAGTTGAAGCTGCCTACAATAAAGCCAAAAGGTTAGTGAAGTAGGACTACTCTCTCCGATTACCCTCCGGCAAATAGTCCGCATTTAGTCTTGACAATTTTTCATACAAGTAATATAATTCATACAAATCAGATATTTATTACTTAATAGGGAGTGAAGTGAGTCATGGATGGCAAAGATATCGAGCGCGAATTTAAATGCTTCGGTTCAGCGACAGTTGGTCTCAAAGGGCAGGTTGTTATACCGGCTAATGCCCGCAAGGAGCTAGGCATAAATACTGGAGATACATTTCTGGTTTTCAAATTCTTCCGTGACCAGGGATTGGTATTAGTTAAAGCTGGTGCTGTTGAGCAGATGTTAAGTGTGATGAGTGAACGGCTAGCCTACTTTGAGAAGCTACTGAAGGATTATAAGGTCGCCGAAAGTAGCCAAGAAAGGGAAGGGAGTTGATTAGGTGAAGCGCTGGAAAATTGTAGTCGTTTTACTTTTGTGTCTGGCTTTAACCGGTGCCGTGGCTTGTATGCCATTTGGGGGTCAAGCTGTTAAACAAGAGGTTGCTCCGCAGCTGGTTGAGGTGGTGCGGGGCGATTTAACCATTAGCGTTAACGGCAGTGGTAGTATAGGGGTGGCTAATGAAGCACGATTAGCCTTTGATGGCAGTGGTAAGGTGGCCAAGATATGGGTTGAGGAGGGCGATGAGGTCAGTGAAGGTCAGTTGTTAGCTGTGCTAGTCCCTGTAGATACCGAGGCTCTGGAACTGGCTTTAGCCCAGGCAGCGTTGAGTTTAGCCCAGGCAGAGGTGAGCTCAGACCAGGCAGAAGCCGGCCGAGCGCAAGCCGAGGCAGCCCTGGAAGAGGCTAACTATAATTTAGGGCAATTAGAAAGATACCAGGCCACTTATGAGCAGCGGAGGATAGCCAGATTGCAGGTTAGTGCTGCTGAATCGCAAGTTAAGGCTGCCGAGTCGCAGATTGAAGCTGCTGAATTAGCGGTAGATGTGGCTAAGCAGGCTGTGGTAGAGGCACAAAGTCAACTAGAGACAGAAACTATCAACGCCCCATTTAATGGAGTCGTGACCAGTGTAAATGTTGAGGAGGGTGATATTATCCCAACTTCCAGTATGTCACAAGTAAAAATTGTCAGCTTAATTGACCCTAACAGTTTGGAGTTAGAGGTAAAGGTAGATGAGATAGATATACCAGAGGTAAAGTTGAATCAACGAGTCGTTATTAGTATCGATGCCTTGCCCGAACTTGAGCTTGAGGGAAAGGTTACCTATATTTCTCCTCTGCCGACGGTGGAGGCTGGCGTGACGGAATATAATGTTAAAATTGGCTTTGATGTTCCCGAAGGCTCTGGAATTAGGGTTGGTATGAGTGCTACGGCTGATATTATAATCGATGAGCGAAGTAATGTCTTGCTGGTGCCCGACCGGGCGATTAAGCAGGATAGCCAGGGCAATCCTGTAGTCTGGGTTATGGTTGGTGAACAGACGGAGCCGAGGTCTGTGGTTGTAGGTATAAGCGATGGTCTTCAAACCGAGATTGTACAGGGGCTTGATGA
>CAYHAL010000036.1:0-9541 GCA_964354655.1 uncultured Dehalococcoidales bacterium | reverse complement strand
ATGATTGAGCTAGAAAATATTACCAAGGTTTACCGAATGGGGAAGGTGGAAGTCCATGCCCTGAGGGGGGTAACTGTCTCCATTGCCAAGGGGGAGATGGTGGCTATTGTTGGTGCCTCAGGCTCAGGCAAATCGACCCTGCTAAATATAATCGGCTGTCTGGATAGACCTACTTCAGGTAGATACCTCTTTGAGGGGGCTGATGTCAGCCAGCTTGGTGATAACCAGCTGGCTGGAATGAGAAATAAAAGGTTTGGTTTCGTCTTTCAGGAGTATCACCTTTTATCTCGTACCACCGCCTTGTCAAATGTAGAGCTTCCCCTTATCTATGGCGGTGGTGGTAACCGCCACAAGCGGGCTATGGAGGCACTGGAGAGGGTGGGGCTGGGGGCGAGGGCGAAGCATAAACCCACCGAGCTATCTGGTGGTGAGCAACAGCGGGTAGCTATCGCCCGGGCACTGGTCAATAATCCAGCCCTCATCCTAGCTGATGAGCCTACTGGCAATCTTGATAGTAAAGCTACTGCCGAGATTGTGTCTATCTTTCGGCAGCTCAATCAAGACGGCATAACTGTAGTCATGGTTACCCACGAGGCAGACATAGCTACTCAAACCCAGCGCATTATTCGTCTTCATGACGGAGGGATTATCAGCCAGTGAAGCTTATCGACGCTCTGGTTACGGCTCTAAAATCGCTGTTGGCTAATAAACTGCGTTCGGCATTAACCATGCTGGGCATAATAATCGGAGTGACCGCGGTCATTGGGCTTATGTCAGTGGGAAGAGGCACCCAAGCCAGGGTTACCTCTGCCTTTGAACAGTTGGGGACTAACGCTATCTATGTTATCCCTCATTCGCCGGGTGAGATGGGATTAGCCGCGTTAGGTGGGGGGGCTCCTACTCTTAGTTTGGATGATGCCGAGGCTCTGGCTAATCCGGCTTATGTTCCTTCGGCAGTAGCCGTAGTTCCAATGAGCGGGAACTATACTGAAGTAATAGCTGATGGCGAAAGTATAACTACATCAGTAACTGGCACTAATCCAGGATATGCGGAGGCATTAAACTATTCTCTAGCCTCAGGTCAATTTATTTCCGAGAGGAATGTGTCCCATAGAGACACGGTGGTGGTGCTTGGGGATAAAGTAGCTACGGACTTGTTTGGTTCGGATGACCCTTTGGGGCAGAAGGTTAAGATAAAGGGGCGTCAGTTTACCGTTATCGGGGTTCTGGAGGCTAAGGGCGGAGCGTTTATGGGGGTTAGCCAGGATGAGCTACTGTTGGTACCCATAACCACATTTCAGACCAAGCTGTTTACCCAGCGCACGGCTGGGGGTGAAGATGCTGTCCAGGCAATTGTAGTTCAGGTATCTAGTGCCGAGGCGATAGATGGCACCATGTACGAGATTGAGGATGTTTTAAGGCAGCGCCACCGTTTAGCTGCTGGTGAAGAGAATGACTTTGCCGTTATCAGCCAGGAGCAGATAGTGGCTCAGTTACAAGGAATAATCGGTGTATTTACTATAGTTCTGGGAGCGATTGCCGGTATTTCCCTACTGGTTGGTGGCATAGGTATTATGAATATTATGCTGGTTTCGGTAACCGAGCGCACCCGGGAGATAGGCATTCGTAAAGCAGTGGGGGCTAAGCGAAGGGACATTTTAACCCAGTTCCTGCTCGAGGCGGCGATGTTGAGCTTGGTCGGCGGTGGCATAGGCATAGCTGGTGGCTTGGTTGCATCACGCCTTGTTTCTCGCATAAATATTGGCGGGGAAGCGATTCCATCGGTGGTATCGCCGGATATTATAATTCTGGCTGTATCGGTCTCGGTTTTTATTGGTCTTGTCTCCGGGATATACCCAGCACTGAGGGCAGCCAGACTAAATCCCATTGATGCCCTCCACTATGGATGACAAAAAATATTAAACCTAATAGGTTCCCGGGGCAGGCTCCTCATCCGGGTGTAACCCACGCCACTTGTCAAGCAATTCCTTTTTGCTTTCTTTATGGTCTGGGTCAGGTATGCAGCAGTTGTCTATGGGGCAGACTTCAGCGCATTGGGATGATTCATGGCTACCAACACACTCGGTGCACTTATTTGGGTCAATTACGTAGATTGTCTCCCCCTCACTAATTGCCTCGTTTGGGCATTCAGGTTCACATGCTCCGCAGCTAATACATTCATCCGTAATCTTGTATGCCATATATCCCTCCTATCTTTGTGCCTAAGGAATTGGTTTGTTTTGGTGTAATGCTTTGTGAATGACGTCTACATTTTGTCATGAAGCTTCCTTTTTAGAGCTTCAGCCACGTGTTTAGGTACGAGGTCGTCAACTTTGCCACCCAGGCTGGCTGCTTCCTTGAGCAGGCTAGAACTAAGGAATTGATATTTCAGGTTTGACATTAGACAAACCAGCTCTATCTCAGGTGCCAACTTTTTATTCATCATTGCCAAATCGAATTCCCGCTCAAAGTCGGCACTCATTCTTAGTCCGCGCACTATAGCTTGTGCCTTTACCCTTTTAGCAAAGTCAACAGTCAGCCCAGAAAAAACCCTTACCTCAACATTAGGCAGACTGGCGGTGGCTTTTTTTACCATTTCTGCCCTCTCTTCGGTGGTGAAGAGAAGGTGCTTGTCTGGGGTATCATAGACCCCGATAATTAACCTTTCAAAGAGCCTAGTTACTCTCTGAATAATATCAAGGTGCCCGTTAGTTATTGGGTCGAAGCTGCCTGGGTAGATAGCAATGGTCAAGGCTTGCTCTCCTTTTGGTATAGTGCAATGCAACTATCCCCGTGGCGGCGCTCTTTAATGAGATTTAGTGGGGCATAGGTTGGGTCTAGGTGGGAGTGGGGGGAATGGGTTACCACCACGATTGTGTTTGTCCCAACCAATTTAGAGGTTGCCAGTTGTGCCACTAGGTTGCCGATAGAAGGGTTGGAATAGGGCGGATCCATTAGTATTATGCCATACTCCTTATCAAGAAAGGAAAGTGCTTTAGCCACGCTACAGCAATAAACATGAGCTTGTGCTGATAGCTTTGTCTTTTCTAGGTTTTGCCTAATTATATCACAACATCGTGGGTTATGCTCAACAAAGTCAACCCAGTCTGCGCCACGGCTTAAAGCCTCAATACCTAAGGCTCCGCTGCCGGCGAATAAATCAAGCACTTGTGTCCAGTTGCTGGTAGTAGTTTCTAGAATGGAGAAAATCGCGCCTCGCACTAAATCTGTCGCTGGACGAGTAGTAGTCCCCTTTGGTGCTTTGAGGTGGTGGCCTTTTGCTTTACCGGCAATGACTCGCATTCTCTTTTGGCTGCTCTAGTTATATTATACCAGATAAACTAATCAACTTTTGATTAGTTTATCTAATCGCGCATCACCTAGGGGGATATTTCATCTGAGATTGACCCTTGACGGGAAGGTCATTATGCTGCAACCGCTTCTGCCGCTTTTCTTGCCTTGGTGAAATCAGCCAGCGTATTCTGCGGACACACCTCAATGCATTTAAGGCAAAGGGTGCACTTCTCCTGGTTAAATTCAGGTAGAGCCTTTTCCTTGTGCCACTCTATGGCTTGGTATTCACAAGCCTTGAAGCACTTTCGGCAGTGGGTGCAGCCAAATTCACACTTCTCCCTCCCTGGAACATCCCTTAACGGTTTGTAATTACACTGAAAGGCGATTTTGGTTCTGGCTGGAACCAGCTCGATGAGGTCCTGAGGGCACTCGGGAACGCAGAGTCCACAGCCGGTGCACTTCTCGGTATCAACAATAGCCACTTTCTTGTCAGGGTCTATATATATTGCGTTCTCAGGGCAAACCTTCACGCAGTCACCAAGCCCCAGGCAAGCGTAGGGGCATTTCCTATACCCGCTGAGGAGTTGGGCTGCGGCTTTGCATGTGTCAACCCCGGAGTAATCGCATATAATCTCTGAGTTCCCATTACAGTGGAAAAGGGCCTTTTTGAGCATCGCTGACGCATCTAGGGTTATACCTAGGGCCTTTTCTAGCTGCTCTAGTCTCTTCGGGTCGAGTAGCACTGTAGTGCACGGCTTCTTAGTGACCAAGTCGGCATCGCGCGCCAGCGCCTGAGCGTAGCCAAAGCAACCGGGATGACCACAGGCGCCGCAGTTTATCCCGGGCAGGATAGAGTTTATCTCCTCCGTCTTCTCCAGTCCCTTTACCTTTTGTGGGATCTTAATGTAGACAAAGTAGATCATTAACCCGCAGACTAAGCCTACGGCAGTCAGTATACCTACTATTGAAATCATATTTCTTCAATCCCTTCGCTTGTATATATATTACCATATGTCATCACTATATCATTCCCCCAAATCCAAGGAAGGCAAGACCCAGAAGCATGGCAACAATAAAAACTACCGGTAACCCTTTCATTGTCTTAGGGGCATTAGCCAGCTCCAGTTTCTCCCGTATGCCTGACATTATAGCCATGATAAGAGTATAGCCTAGGCCACCTCCGAAAGCAGCAGCGACGCTCCCAAGGAAGGAATAATTCTCGGTGGCGTTTATCAAGGTGACACCGAGCACGGCACAGTTAACGGTAACGAGCGGTAGGTAGATTCCGAAGGCAAAGTAGAGACTGATATTTGTCCTCTTTATGAACAGTTCAACGACCTGGACTAGCGAAGCTATCACCAGTATGTAAATGATGATGTTCATATACTCGATATGGAAAGGAATAAGGATATATTGGCGGATGATCCAGGTGGCGATTGAGGCGAGAACCATGACGAAAGTGACCGCTGCCCCCATACTGACGGCATTACTTAGTTTCGTGGAGAGGCCAAAGAAGGAACAAAGACCTAGGAATCTCACCAGAAGGAAGTTATTGATGAGAACGAGACCGAGGAATATGGCGATGATTTCATTCACCCTTTCATCACCCCCGTCCGTCTGAATAGTGCCATCAATAGAGCTATGACCAGAAACGCCCCGTAGGGAAGTATGAATATTGCTATCGGGTGTTTCCCTAGAACGGGCAGGGTGAAAAAGTGGAACCCGAATACCGATAGACTGCCTGTGCCGAGTACTTGCCTTAAGAACGATATCATAAGCAGGGCTAACATAAAGCCAACGGTCATTCCCAGGGCGTCAGCAATGGAAAGGACTACCGGGTTCTTTTGGGCAAAGGCCTCAGCTCGACCGAGCACTATGCAGTTTACCACGACGAGGGGGAGATATATCCCCAAGGATTCGTATAGACCTGGAAAATTGGCGTGGAATAGGAGATTCACGATGGTAACCATGGTAGCGATGACGACAATAAATATGGGGATCCTCACTATGTTCGGGACAATTCTCCTTATCGCGGCAATTATTGCATTTGAGCCCAGAAGGACAATGAGAAGTGCCAGGGTCATGCCCAGGGCATTGTCAACTGAAGTACTAATGGCGAGTAACGGGCATAGACCGAGGACAATTACAAAGACCGGGTTAGCGATGATAAGCCCCTTCAAAAACTCCTTCCCGAAGGCTTTCATCTTTACCCTCCTTCCTGGCTAGCCTTTAGCAATTTAACCTTTTCCATAGCCATTTCCCTAACTGCGTTAATAACCGCCCTAGAACTTATCGTTGAGCCGGTTATAGCATCTACCTTTCCCCCCTCCTCAGTTAGCGCCACATCCTCAATCCTCAGCCCGATAAATCTATCAGTAAAGGAGCTCCCGGTTATTCTCGTGCCCAGTCCCGGGGTCTCACTCTGCGAGACGATGATGATGTCTTTTATCGTGTTCTCATCCTCAAGACCAACCAGGATGCTAATCTCACCTCCGTAGCCCTTACCACCAGCCAGAAAGGCATAGCCAACCTTAGCTTCGCTGGAGTATATCGTATATATGTCGTTCTTAAAGTCATACCGACTCATCCCGGGGAAGAGCTCGGAGAGCATATTCTGTATTTTCTGTTCCTCTTGGGCTTTGATCTTATCTCGGGTAATGCTGTATGTATAGGCGAGCAAAGTAATACATACAGCAACAATTGCCGTAAGTATAATTACGGGGAAGGCTTTTTTTGAAGTGGTTCTAGCTAACACTTTTTACCTTCTTTACCAGACCATACGGTCTTATCTTGATATACCGGTCAATAAGGGGGGTAATAGCATTCCCGAAGAGGATGGAGTAGCAAACCCCCTCGGGCATACCACCAAACTGCCTTATCGTTACGGTTAATACCCCCAGCACCGCACCAAATACTATTTTCCCCCGGTGGGTCAGCGGCGAGGTTACATAGTCGGTGGCCATGAAGAAGGCGCCAAGCATAAGTCCCCCAGCCAGGATGTGAAATAGAGGGTCTTGCCCCAAGGCAAAAGCCATTAAGGCGACTACCCCGATGTAAACCGCTGGTATCCTCCAGTCTATTATTCTTTTTGCCAGGAGGAAAATACCGCCAATAAGTATTGCCAGGGCTGATGTCTCACCTATTGAGCCGGCTTCATTACCGATAAACATTACCTTATATAAAGATAGTTTGTCACCAAGCCAGATAAACTTGTCGCTGAGGGGAGTAGCTGAGGTTACAGCATCAGCGCCAAAGTATGTCGGCAATACCCATGTCGTCATCTCTGCCGGGAAGCTAATTGACATAAAAGCCCTTGCCCCTAGGGCGGGATTAAATATGTTGTGCCCCAGACCACCAAAGGCTTCCTTGACAATGGCAATAGCAAATATAGCACCAAGCGCCACCATCCATAAAGTTATTGTCGGCGGTAAGACTAGGGCAAGAAGAATCCCAGTAATAACAGCACTCCCGTCCATGACGAAGGGTTGGTTTCGTAATCTCTTACATATATACTCGGTGAGCACGGCTGTCCCCACGCTCACACCCAACACTGATAACGCATAATAACCGAAGAAATATATCGCAGCTCCAGCGGGAAACATGAGGGCAAGCACCACAAGATACATTATCTTGCTTACCGAAAGCCCCTTCCACAGATGCGGACCGGGTGAGACTAAGAATTTTCTCTCTGGTATCACTTCTTTGCTGCCCTCTTAGCCAGCTCTCTCTTGGCTACCTTTATGTACTGCACTAGTGGTATATTTGCCGGGCAGGTGTAGGCGCAAGCTCCGCACTCAAAGCAGTCATCAATATAACCCTCTTTGCACTCATTGTACCTGCCAGCCCTGGCATATTTAGCCAGCAGGGTGGGCATAAGATACATGGGACAAACCTCTATGCACTTGCCACAGCTTATGCAGTCCTGTTCTCTTATCGGTGTGCTTTCCTTTATGATTATGCCGTTCGTTCCCTTAATCAGCGGGAAATCAAGGTCGAACTGGGAGAAACCCATCATCGGTCCGCCAAGGACAACCTCGTTGGCTTCTCCGTCTATCCCCCCGCAGTAGTCTATTAGGCTCCTTAGCGGGGTGCCAAACCTGACCAAAAGGTTCTTCGGGTTCTTAACCGCACCGGTGACGGTTACCACCCGCTCGACAAAGGGCTTGCCTTCAACGACGGCATCATGAATTGCCTTGGCGGTGCTTACGTTGTGGACAACCACACCAACATGCAGTGGCAGCCCGCCAATGGGAACTTCTCTGCCCAATATCATTTTGGTTAGAATTTTTTCCGCGCCCATTGGGTATTTCGATTTTAAAGGCACTATCTTAAAATTATCTTTGAGCCCCATTGCCACTATCAGCTCTTCCATGTGGTCTATGGCGTCTTCCTTGTTATCCTCTATGGCAATATAGGTATTATCCGGGGAGAGCACTTTCTTGATGATATTTAGTCCAGAGAGCACCTTTTCCCCATACTCAAGCATTACCCTGTGGTCTGAGGTTATATAGGGCTCGCACTCGCAGCCGTTCAGGATAACAGTATCTATCCGGCAGTCCTTAGGTGGCGACAGCTTAACATGGGTAGGAAAGGCGGCTCCCCCAAGTCCGACTAAACCGGCGTCTCTTACCCTGGCTAAAATCTCCTTTACCGAAAGGTCCTCAGGGTTCTTAGGAGGTTCAAGTTTTACCCATTCGTCTGCCCCGTCGGAGGTCACAATCAGGGCTTCTACTAGCTGGGCAGTGGGCGGATTTACCACCATAGTGATACCAGATATTTCACCAGATATTGTGGCGTGAACCGGAGCGTTGACATACTTGTCTGAATCGCCTATCTTCTGGCCGGTCAGCACTTTATCTCCCTTCTTGACCACAGCCTCACACGGCGCCCCTATATTCTGGTGAAGGGGGATGATTGCCTTTTCTGGTAACGGTGCCAGCTCAATCTGTTTCTTGGCAGTAAGCTTGTTCTCGGGCACCTTCACTCCATAAGGCGTGCCCTTCTTTTTAAGCCTTACACCCAAGGTATTCTCCTCATTGCCTTTGAATTAGATAGTTAGATAGTCCAGAGGAGTAGTGTAGTACCCGGTTGGTATCTACTATCAGACACTCCACATCATCCAGCGATTCAACCAACTTCATGCCGTCATAAGGTCCCATGACAAAAACCCCGGTGGCTAGGGCGTCAGCGTGGGTGCAGTTTTTGGCTATTATGGTGACGCTGATGCACTTGTTGGCGGTATAGCCTGTCTTGGGGTCGATTATATGAGCGACTGTCTTCTCTGGGTTAAAGTATCTTTCATAGTTTCCCGATGTGCATATTGCTTTATCCGAGAAATTAAAGCTGGCGAGGCACTGGCTAGTATCGTCTGGATTAACCAGGGCAACGTTCCACGGCTCTTGGTTTGGCTTGGAACCTAGCGTGCCTATGTCTCCCCCGGCATTCACCAGGGCGTGTTTGATGCCCATATTGCTAAGGACTTCTAGCGCCTCATCTACCGCATAGCCTTTGGCGATTCCGCCGAGGGTGATTTTCATGCCTTCTACCTTGAAGTATATTCGGTTACCCTCAATAGCTATCTTATCTGAGCCGATAAGCGCCATCGTCTGGTTTAGCCTGCTTTGCTGAACCTCCTTGCTCTCTTTCCACAAGCCACCCTCCCACAGGTCTAACAGTGGTTGAACGGTTATATCAAAGCATCCAGCGGTCATTTGGTCGTAATCTATGGACAGGGTTATCAGCTTTAAAAGGTCATCAGAGGCTGTATCCAGATGCCCATCTCGGTTAAGTTGGAACGCCTCGGCTTGTTCATCAAATATTGAGGCTGCTTTAACTACTTCTTCCATTCGAGCAAAGGCGGCACCTATTGCCTCTTCAGCAGCAGTTTTCTCGTCCGAGTAAACAGTGATGGTGACGAAGGTATCCATCATATCGCGGGTCTCCTCGAACTTCATTAGGGGCTTTGTTATACAACTGGTGGCTCCGAGTGCCACCATGAGGAGGATTAAAAGACACGCTAAAATCTTATAAGACTTCTTCATATTTTCTCCCCTCCTAACCTTTCACTGGGATATGCCGGTCAAAATAAAGCGCCTATAGCCCTTTGGCAAGGCTATAAACGCTTGTGTGTTATTTTCACAGTACTGTGGCTATTTTAGCACAAAATGGCGTAAAGTTAAATCCCTTACCATCAGTCTATTGTTGGTTCGGGTTTCTTATCACCTTTATTTGTCATTTACTTAGTTCG
>CAYHAL010000035.1:3693-12033 GCA_964354655.1 uncultured Dehalococcoidales bacterium | reverse complement strand
CAACATTACAACCAAAATCAAAGACCTTTTTCGTTACCGAAGCATCAGCATGGTCTATTACCACTTTGCTGGGCGCCACTTTCTCTTGCCCTATCAGGTCCAGATATTGCTCAACCCAAGTTTCCTTGTCTAAGTGTGGGGTATGAAAGACCACCGGTATACCATGCTCCTTAGATATTTTCAATTGCGCCTTGACGATCTCCCTCTGGCGGGTTAGGTCAGGGCACGTCTGCGAGCCTGGCTCAAGGCCGATCTCGCCTATGGCTACTACTCTTTCCTTACGAATATACTTAGGGATTGCTTCTAAGACCTTATCATAGTCTGGGGGAATGCTGACTGGGTTAAGGGAAATACCAACATATACATCTATAAGCTCCTGTCTCCCCCTCCAGGTCTCGAAATTGATAGCGCGCTCAAAGTAGTCCAATAAAGTCTGTGAACTGATAGATAAGTGAAGATGGGGATAGTAGGTTAGGGTTACCACTGCAATTATCCCGGCGGTAGCCATCGAAGCTAAATCCTCACGTGTACGCGAATCTATGTGTATATGTGGATCTACCATTTGCATTTGTGACTCCCATAAGAACATAATGGCAAATTCTTAATCGGCCTTTACGTTTTTTGATTTTCTTGACCACTTGTTTTTGAATATCCTCCTATGAAAGCATAATACAAGTATTAATTGCCAATTTCTCCTATCATCTTGTTGACCCGCCCCCATAAAGGATACCACTTGTTAAGTTAGAGTTACCGGTATTCTAGCCTCAGGAGCAGGCGGCCGGTAGCCTAAAGAGCTATGAGGCCGTACTTGATTGTACTCCTTCCGCCACTGCTCAATCAATACCTTCGCTTCAGTCAAAGTATAGAATACCTCACAGTTGAGTAGTTCATCTCTCAGCTTTCCATTGAATGATTCTATGTACCCGTTCTCCCAGGGGCTCCCCGGCTCTATGAACAGTGTTTTTACTGGAGCGGCAAGCCCCGAGTCTCATGCGGGTCTGGCGCGAACTTCCTCCTTTCCTTCAGATTTTTTATAGTCAGCGCTCGGGGCCTGCCGCCGAGTGCGCCGCGTTCTTTCATCGATAGATTCTCTCTCTGAAGACTAGCTAGATAGCTCTTTATTCCTCCCTTCCGAGCTTGATCCTGCCACCGTGGAGATGCCACGATACCCGAGCCTCCACATGTTGGACAGATATTAGCGCCATGAATCACACAGCATCTCAAGCCAGCTCCACGATGGTTTATTCCTTCAGTTCCTTGTTGCATTACACTCAATTTTGGCATAGAATAGGAAGGTGTAGGGGACAAATAGAGGACATAGGAGATGGTAGTTAGGGCATGTTCACCGCGGGGGTCGGAATGGCCAGCGGAGTATAGGTTATATGCTGTGGAGCTCCACAGACAATTCGAAGCTGGAATAATCAGCAAGGCAGAGGTGCAAATCCGCCTAGCGGACAGGTATCCGTCGTATGAGATTCCGGATGAGCGAACTCTGAGACGGTGGGCGCATGAAAGGTATCCTGATTTGCCAGAGCAGCGTGAACAGCTCTTAAGAGGGCAGGGAGTTGAGGCTAGCCGTGTCCAATCGACAGTGTTAGCAATACCGCAGCCTTTCAGAACACGACCGGTTGAGATACCCAGGGCATCTGCTCCTTCTCGAATTGGTGAGCTACTCAGAGCGATAATGCCATTTGTCGTGGCATCCACAATGCTATGGCTAGTAGCTTTCATGAGTAAGCAGATAGTAACCGAGTGGATGAGTGATTAGCACGTCCACATATTGCGGCTATGGGACACGGTGATAACATCCTTGTAAAAGAAAGGAGGTGAAGCCAAAGCTAGGCTTGGCCAAGCTAGCGAAGCTGGTAGCTGGTTGGTTTTGGTTCACTTCCTTGCCAAGGAAGAGGTCGCGAGTTCGGATCTCGTCTTCCGCTCCAGTGAGGCGACGTAGCCAAGTGGAAAGGCGGGGGTCTGCAAAACCCCTATGCACCGGTTCGAATCCGGTCGTCGCCTCCAATTATTGTGTCAACCATTATCTTTTCTTGTGGGCATCGTATTCGTGGGTTCGGTCTCGGTATGTTTCGGGAACTTCTCCTCAATCTCGTCTAGACAGTCTATGGCGTCTTGCCTAGAGTGGGCCTCCTGGCTGCGTTGATATTTGTAGTGAATAGCCATCAAAAATCCACAAACTATAAAGGACGGAACGTATACTACCCAATTTCCAGCAATCACATTAAAGATGCCAAGACCAAGAGAAGTGGTTGCCATACTGAAAACGATTGGATTGGAAGATTTAATCCCCTCCACCCTCTTCCTCAAACGTTTCCAATCTGATTTCGGAACTAAATATGCGCTCTCCTGCTCTGGATACTCAATATCTAGCTTATGAGCAAAAGTGATATTAGACTGCCTCTTTTTCACCCTTCTCTTCCTTCTCCGGAGGGGGCACGAGACCTAACTTAATAGCATTAAAGAATAACGTGTTGCTGCAATGCTTACATGTCACTGCAATACAGGGGATAATAGCACCACCACTTACATTTACACTACCACCGACAAACTCTCTGACCTCGAATACCGTATCATACACTTCCCATTTGTTGTGCCGACAAACGGAACAAACCTGCTCAGCACCCCAAACCTCGTCAAGGCGCTTTAGCATTTGTTTTTTTTGCTCTTCATTAAGCTCCATGTTCCTATCTCTGTGTTAATACTTTTATTTAGTAAACCTTCCTTCCAGATTGCAAGCCTTCGCCCATCATTATACCACAAGACAACCAAGTAAAAGGGACTATCAATTCGCTACTCATCTGGCATGTTAAGCAGTAGTACTAATGTCATATCAAAAATTAGTTCTAATGAGGGATTGTCAGCCCAGCTTGGAGGAGTTAGTTTAAATAATACTTGGGATTATTAGCTTAAAGCAAAGAAGGGAGTTCTTGAAGAGAGGAGGTGAATAAAATGCAAATGCCAATTTGGGGTGCGGTAGCAATAATCGCTGCTCTTGGAGTGGTCTTCATCTGGTATAGACGGCGAAGGACTCAAAATTCCAAGAGTTAGGGTTACGTTTACTACAAACGCATAACTAATATATGGCACACGGTGTTTGTGCGCCTATGATAGAATTTGCCTCTCGTTAAGCGCGCCTAGATACGTTAATAATGAGCTTTATGAATCTAACGAGTGCCCCGATTCCTAACCCAACGGTGATAGCAATCAGAACTATTACGGTCACTGTGGGGAGAATACTAGCTAGATTGGCAATAGGCACCACACTGAAATCAAAGGGAAACACCCTCAGGAAAGTCAAAACGGTAACCATAGCAAGTGTGTTCAAGACAATTATAGTAATTTGGCGCACCAGGTATCGGTCAAGAGCAATTGAAACGGCGTGGCCGATTATAGAAAGAATTAACGTCGTGTTTAGAATGGGAAGCACCAGACTTAGGTCCTGGGTTAGGATAGGGTATATACTCCACCGGCTGACACCGTCTACGGTTTCATGTGAATAAATGGCTAGGTACTGACTAAAGAAGTTAAAGAAAACCAAGAAAAAAGCACTCCAAGCGATAGCAGCACTAGACGCCACAATTCTACCTGCCCTCGTGCCCCGAAGGTAACGGTCTAAGGGTTTTCCTGCTTCTTTTGCTATCGCAGGTGCGGGTGGCTCTGGTTGTTGTTTAGCCGCAGCGGGTTCAGCCCTCTCCTCTAAACCTTCTACCTCGGCGCCCTCTAACTTGGATAGCAATCTCCGGGCTAAATCACCAAACACAGCCAGCCTAACCAAGCGGCCATGATAAGTCTGGTGCATCAGGAATAGCCACAGTACTATGGCAATTGCCAAAAAGACACCAAAAACAACGGTTGCGGCTGTCCATATTGGATAGAAGAACCACCACCCCCAAACTGTCCAAGGCATCCATCCGCGAACACTCCCAGCGATGCCTATAATAATATGAAGGATGCCAAACGTCACCAGGGACTGCATGGCGTGGAAGCGGACAAGCTTGTTCTTCCTTTCAATGATGAGGAAAACTATGCCCGTCACCCAGCCACCAAGGTAACACAGTAACCCGGCAGTATTAGGCTTTAGACTCGTCGTTGAATCGCTTGATGGGGCTTGCTTTCCCTCCTCTACCATCTACTGGTCTCCTTCTATCTCAAATTTGCTTCATTGTTCAGACATCCCTAAAAAACCGGCTATTTAATAACAAATGGTTACCGCATATTAATCACACCTACCACTTTTGTCAACCCTTGTTAAGCAAAACCTTGACTCGCCCACCGCTAACATCTACAATAATTCACGTGCCGGGGTGGCGGAATTGGCAGACGCAGCGGACTTAAAATCCGCCGGAGTAATCCTTGTGGGTTCGAGTCCCACTCCCGGCACTAGCTCGATATTTCCTACTGACCATTGGAACGTTAATCGTTCCTATGTATAATGTTTGGAGAAGCTATGAACAGGCTGATTCGGAAGCGGGGGCTGATTGGCATCGCTGTTATAGCCAGTCTAGGAGCGCTGCTGCACTTTGCCTTTGAGTGGTCTGGCGAGTTGAGACCTATTGCTGCCTTTGCCGCCGTGAATGAGAGCGTGTTTGAGCACCTTAAACTAACCTATTGGCCAGCCTTATTTTATGCTGCAGTTGAGTATAGCCCCCTAAAGAAATTAGCTAATAACTTCATCATTGCCAAAACTGCCGGTCTTTACGTGATGCCGGCAGCTATTATGGCACTTTTCTACTCATACACCGCTATTACCGGGAGTGAAAACCTAATAGCTGACATTGCCATCTTTGTGGGGGCTGTTGCCCTAGGACAGCTTGTCAGTTACAGGATACTAACAAGAGAGCGATTGTCACCGCGCCTTCACAAAGCAGCCCTAGCCGGTTTGATCTCCTTGGGTGTTATATATGCAGTATTCACTTTTCATCCACCACACTTGCCCATCTTCCTAGACCCAGTAACGGGAAGTTACGGTATTCCCCGCTAATAATCCTTTTAGTTCGAGTCCCACCCCCAGCACCACCTTCCAACCTTGCTTGACATTCCGGCTATAGACAGCGGATTGCTAGTCCTTCTATACTTGTTATTTAGCTACAGTGCGTATAACAATCTAGGCTCATTCTTGTTTCCTCAACACAATATCATTATAATGGCAGTATGGAACCCATTGTCATTGCCATGATTGTTGGCATTGCTGTTTCTCTTATCCTTGGTGTGAAATCATACTACCTGACGCAAGAGCTTCAAACAAAGCAATTTAAACATGCTGAAAAATTGCAGCAAAGGGAGCACAGGCATGCGCGACTCAATGAAATCGTAGGCTGGGCATCCGAGATAGCTAAAAATACTGTTAAATTAGACGGCAAAAGTTTTACTGTTGAGGATGCAGTCAGCTTTTCCGGTTTCGAGGCAAGAAGTCAGTATATGCGAGACATTGCTTCTATGTTTGGGGAAGAGCTGGTTACCACCGTAGACGATGTAACAAAAAATATCAGGTCTGGCATGCAGTTAGTGTTCGTCCTTATCAAACATAAAGAAGTACAACAGAAACTTCTCGTACACAATCCATGGCTACAAGAGACATCTGAGTCAGATGACATTGAGCAGCAAGGCGAAGTAACTTTAGGAGTAATTAGGGTATACTTGTATAAATCGGCAACCGAACTAATGAGTAAAGTTGCTAAGGTGATAGAAAGAGAAATCCTCTCAAAAGATTGAGGTCACGTTACTATCGGAGAATAGGGCTTTAGTCCATCCTCAAAGCTTCTTCTTTATTACCGAATGAACCGCCTGCTCAATGTCTTTAGCTGTCAGCCCATATCTCTGTAGGAGCTCGGTAGTGCTGCCTGATTTGGCATAGGTATCTTTAATAGCCACAAATTCCATGGGAACTGGACGATGCCTGATTACCACTCGAGCCACCGCACTGCCCAACCCACCATGTTCCAGGTGGTCTTCAGCGGTAACAATAGCCCCAGTCTCACTAGCCGCCTTAATAATGGCGGCTTCATCAATAGGCTTGAGGGTAGGCATGTTCAATACCCGGCAGTCTATGCCCTGTCGCCGCAGGTTATCAGCAGCTTCAAGGGCGGCTGAGACCATAATGCCAATAGCAATAATAGTGGCACCCTTGCCCTGCCTCAAAGTTACTGCCTTGCCCAGATTAAAGCGGTAGTCCTCACTATAGACCAAGGGTAATTTAGGTCGGCACAATCTGATGTAGAACGGTCCGCAACTGGCAGCCGCCACTTTTACTGCCTGGGCAGTTTCAATGGCATCGGCAGGAACAATAACGGTAAAGCCGGGCAGAGCGCCAATTAAAGCCAGGTCTTCAACGGAGTGGTGCGAGGCGCCATCCTCACCAACGCTGATGCCAGCATGAGTGACCACCAGCTTAACATTAAGCCGGGAATAAGCAATAGACATCCGAATCTGGTCAAAGGAACGCCCAGGGACAAAAACGGCGAAGGTGCTGGCAAAGGGTATCTTGCCTGAGGCTGCCAATCCAGCAGCAATACCCACCATATTCTGCTCAGCGATACCGCAGTCAAAGAAGCGCTCGGGAAACTCCCTGGCAAAGAACTGGGTCATAGTTGACCGGGAGAGGTCAGCATCCAGCACCACAATATTCGGGTTCTCCCGACCTAACTCAACTAGGGTTTTGCCATAGGCTTCCCTGAGGGAAACTTCCTTGGGCATTCCTACTCTAGCTCCTTTAGGGCTATCTCTACCTCCTGAGCATTAGGGGCTTTGCCGTGAAAATCGGGGTTATTCTCCATGAAGCTGACCCCCTTGCCCTTGATAGTATGAGCAATGATGACAGTAGGTTTTCCCTTAACCAGCTTGGCTCGGTCAAAGGCTGTAATAAGCTGGGTGAGGTCGTGACCACTAACCTCAATGATGTGCCAGCCAAAGGCTTGCCACTTCGCACTAAATGGCTCGAGGTTCATTACATCTCGGTTCCAACCATCAATCTGCTGTCCATTGTTGTCCACAATAGCCACCAGGTTATCCAGCTTGAAGTGGGCAGCCGCCATAGCCGCCTCCCATACCTGCCCTTCATCACACTCACCATCACCCAGTAAGACATATACCCGGTAGTCCTGCGAGTTGAGGCGACCAGCCAGGGCAACACCAATGGCAAAGGATAACCCCTGTCCCAGGGCACCGGCTGACATCTCCACGCCGGGGCAGGTTACCCGGTCGGTGTGACCCTGAAGGTGGCTATCTATCTGTCTTAAGGTAGCTAGCTCGTCCACCGGGAAGTAACCACGCTCGGCTAGAGTGGCATAAAGCACAGGGGCAGCGTGTCCCTTGCTTAGAATGAACCTATCCCTGTCTGGCCAGCAAGGGTCTTGGGGGTTATGCCTGAGCACCTTAAAATAAAGGGCGGTAACAATCTCCACCGCTGATAAAGAGCCCCCAGGGTGACCACTACCTGCCTTACCTATCATAGAAATAATATGACGGCGTAGCCTTTTAGCTACAACCTCCATTTCGGTTACCGATAGTGGTTTAGCTCGGGCTACTGCTGATAAAGAAGCCTCGGCACTCACCTTCTCTGCCGAGGCTTCGGATTCGGATAATGAATTCCCCATTTCGGACAGCGCCATCAACACCTCTGCGTTGTTTTTAATTATACAATAATTTGCCACCTTGAGTCTATCCGAAAGACCACATTGATTTTCACCCCAATCTCTGTTTAAATAAGTAATGATGGAGGTCAGATGGACGGTTTAACACTAAAAGCTACTAAAAGAGATGTATTAGGCAAGAAGACTAGGTTTTTACGCCGCCGGGGGATTACCCCAGCCCACCTCTTCGGACACAATATCAAGTCGCTGGCATTACAATGTGATACCGCTAGGCTTCAGCGAATTGTAGCTCAGGCAAGAACAACCAGACTTGTTGCCCTGGAGATTGAGGGGGATAAGCACCCGAGGAGCGTGTTCATTCGTGAAATCCAAAAGGACGAAATAAATAGACAACTGCTCCACGTCGACTTCTACCAAGTACGAAAGACGGAAAAGATAAAGGCAGATGTCCCTCTCGTCCTGGTTGGTATAGCCCCGGCTATGCAGATAAAGGGACGCATGCTAATCCATACCCTCACCAGTCTGCGCGTTGAGTGCCTGCCGGATAAGCTGCCCCCGCAGATAGAAGTTGACCTAAGCCCCCTAGAGGAGGCAGAGCAGGCGATCTACGCTCGTGACATCACCCTACCCGACATTACACTCATTACCAACCCTGCCCAGTTGGTAGTTAAGGTCAGCGAAGCGGTGATAGAGAAGGAAGAGGTAGTAGCCAAGGCAGAAGTGGAAGTTGAGGCTGAAG
>CAYHAL010000035.1:0-3593 GCA_964354655.1 uncultured Dehalococcoidales bacterium | reverse complement strand
GTGATAGAGAAGGAAGAGGTAGTAGCCAAGGCAGAAGTGGAAGTTGAGGCTGAAGCTGAGGCTAAGGCTGAAGCAGAGCCAGAGCAGTAACCCGCCGGGTAACCCTGCATTGCAGTCATTTTAAGGGTTCTGCTATAATGCGGTGATGATTATTGATTTTCACACCCATGTATTTTCACCCCGGATAAAGAAAAACCGCAGCCAATATATAGATAGCGACCCCTGTTTTGCCATCTTATATTCCAATAAAGAAGCCAAGCTGGCTACGGCTGATGAGCTCATTGCTAGTATGGATGAAAACAGGGTTGATATTTCGGTCATTCTGAACCACGGCTGGGCTACCCATGAGCTATGTGTTGAAACTAATGACTATATCCTAGAGTCAATAGCCCGTTACCCCAGCCGCCTCATAGGCTTCTGTGCTGTCCAGCCCCACGCTAATGAAGCCGCCATAGCTGAAGTGGAGCGCTGTGCCAAAGGAGGAATTAGGGGGATTGGTGAGCTAAGACCGGATATGCAATTACTCGACCTCAATGATGATGAGGTGATGAAGCCCCTTATTGAGGTAGTGAGGAAGCATAAGCTAATTCTGCTTACCCATGCCTCGGAACCAGTAGGTCACCAGTATCCGGGTAAGGGGAGTATTACCCCGGATATACTCTACCCCTTTATTACCAGCTTCCCCGATTTGACCGTAGTCTGTGCTCATTGGGGTGGTGGCTTACCCTTCTATGCTTTAATGCCCGAGGTGAAAAAGGCGATGAGCAACGTCTTTTTTGATACCGCAGCTTCACCGTTTCTATATAGCCCTCAAGTGTATGACCAGGTTATCCAACTTGTCGGCAGTGACAAAATTCTCCTCGGCAGCGATTTTCCGCTGATGACACAAGGTCGGTTATTGAAAGAAATTAGTTCTCTGGACTTGCCCCAAGAAACAAGGAGCTTGATTCTATCGGGTAATGCCCAGAGGCTGCTTAATATTAAAGGCGAGGCTTGAGCTATGGAGCAGATTCGCTCTTTCATCGCCATTGAGCTACCCGATGAGTTAAAGCTGGAACTAACCCGACTTGAGGCTCGGCTAAAATCCGATAGACAGCCTTGGGTGAAATGGGTTAGCCCGGAGAGTATCCACATAACACTAAAGTTTCTCGGCGATATTGCGGCAGAGACGACTGGGGAAATAACTAAGGCTATAGAGGAAGCTGTCGAGGGAATATCGCCCTTCCATCTTGAGGTTAAAGGGCTGGGTGTTTTCCCCAATTTGAGGCGGGTCCAGGTAGCTTGGGTGGGGATAATTGGGGAGGTGGATAAGCTCAGCCAGCTTCAAAAGCGCATTGAGACTAATCTGATTCCCCTAGGCTTTGCCCCTGAATCACGGGCGTTTACACCCCACTTGACCCTGGCTCGCCTTCGCGACCAGGCATCGCTAGACGAGCGGCAAAGATTTGGGCAGCTTATAGCTAGCACCAAATTTGAGACAGCTAGCGCTATTGAGGTAGATGCCATCAACCTAATGAGGAGCCAGCTAACCAGGGAAGGTGCTATTTACAGCCAGGTTAGCGTGGTCAAGTTAAGGAAGCCCTTGCCAACAGTTACTGACTAGTATTATACTGTAAAAAGATTTATTTTCGGTTGGGAGGTGGACCTAATGGAACAATTTAATTTCCCCAAATGTCAGAAGTGCAAGACTGGAGACCTGGTGCCCCTATCTGATTTTGGTAGCCAAGGGGCAGCTATTCAGTACAAAGCCTGGGTTTGCACCAATCCTGATTGCGGATTCAACCTGAAAATCAGGAATGGTGATGTCTATATTAATGAACCCATTATGAGCGGGTCGCTCCACAGTTCTCGCTCCCGCTAAAATATTAATTAGCAATCCTGAGCTTTAGCCGCAGGTGGTGACGTGCTCCCTCAACTAACTAAACTCAAGGGGAGGGTAGTTGATTTCCTGTTTCCACAATGGTGCGTTGGTTGTGGTAAGGAAGGCAAGTTTATCTGCGACTCCTGCCGCCGGTCACTACCCCGGGTTATGCCTCCACTTTGTCCCAAATGTGGTAAACCCCAGTCCAGCGGCACCCTTTGTCCCACCTGTGTTAGCTGGCAGGCAGAGATAGATGGCATCCGTTCCCCATTCCGCTTTGATGGGGTAATGCGCCAAGCCATCCATCAGCTAAAATATAGAAACCTCAGAGCCCTGGCTGAGCCCCTGGCTAAATTGCTAAATGATTATCTCGCCACATACCCTATACCCGGAGAGGTTCTGGTGCCGGTGCCATTACACCGGAAACGATTAAGGGAGCGCGGCTATAATCAATCCAGCCTGTTGGCTAAAGAGCTAGGCAAGCTCGCCGACCTGCCGGTAGTAGATGACTGCCTCATCCGACAGCGTCACGCACCTCCCCAGGCCAGAAGTGCCAATGTGGAAGAACGGAGGAGCAATGTAGCCGGTGCTTTTGTCTGCCGTGACCACAGGCTACAGGATAAGCAGGTATTGCTCATAGATGATGTCTCTACCTCTGGGGCTACTCTTGATGCCTGTGCTGCCGCCCTAAAAGCAATCGGTGCTACTTCGGTTTGGGGATTGGTACTAGCCAGAGAGATTTGAAAAGACCATTGGGAGCGTGAGCCGATGATAGTTTATCAGTTAAGGGAGGGGAAACCTTCGCCGAATCCTTGGAATGCGGCCTAATATCAAATAGGCTTTTTATTCTAAGGTTCAGGAAGCTATCCTCGTATTTCCCAATCAGTCCGTCATCAGCGAAGCTAAAGTACCTATTCTCACCAATTATGATATGGTCTAACACCTTAATCTGCAGAATATGCCCCATAAAGACCAGGTCTCTGGTAAGCAGTTTATCACTCTTGCTTGGGGAGGGGTCACCTGAGGGGTGATTATGGACAAAAATTAAGGCGGCGGCGTTATATTTAATAGCACTTTCTACAATCTCGCGCGGCCGGATGGGGATATCATCTAATGTCCCCTCAAAGAGGTCAGTGGTATCAATAATCTGGCTTCGCTTATTTAAATAAATAACCTTGAATACCTCTCTCTTAAGGTCTCGCATTGAGTAGTAGAGGTAGTCAAAGACCTCCTTAGATGACTTATAGATGAGCTTCTCAACAATCTCCTGTTTGAGAACCTCTATGGGTAATTCGTGCAGAAGCCTGATAGAAAAGACGCAGGGGAAGGGTATGCCAGCCTGCTGCAGTTCCTCAAAGGAAGCCGACAAAAGCTTCCGCAGGCTTCCAAAATGTTCAATGCACGCTTTTGCTTTCTGGCTACTTTGCTGGTGGGATAAGGCCAGGCTTAACAACAATTCAATGCACTCCTCATCGGTACAGCCCTCAAAGCCTATCCTGATAAACCTCTGCTGGAGTGGCGTTAGAGACTTTCGCTCTGCTAATGAGCCTGAACGCATTTCTCTAGCCCCTTTGCCCCCACTGACAATAGTCTTGCTTCCATATCTTCAATATTTACAGCCTGCTCATTAAATATCTTTCATTGTATGCCAACTGTCATCTATATAACACATTATAGGACTTTTGTCAATAGCTATAGCTTTTCAGTTGCCAGCGGCAACTCGACAAAAAAT
>CAYHAL010000034.1:0-12177 GCA_964354655.1 uncultured Dehalococcoidales bacterium | reverse complement strand
CTAACCCGGCCCTTGACCCGGTAGCTAAAATACCTGAACTTAAGGTCTGCGCAGTAAGGATTGAGAAAGATAAAGCAGGTTGAAGGGCTTTAGCTCTACTTTAGGGATTTGACTAGCTTCCAGGTTATAGTTTCACAAAGCACGGTTATATCTTCGGTAGACAGGTAATCGGAGATGGTGGCGTCAAAAATTATACTTCCTGAAGGAGCAAACTCCTCATCACCCCGCCATAAGACTAGAGTGATTGGTACATAGCTGAAAGCCTTAATGGTTACCGCCACATCGCCATAATCCGCTTTATGACCGCCCAGCTTTGCGGCAGCATCTACTAGCCGGTGAGGCTCCATACCAAAGTGATCTAAAAGCGGTTTTATAGTCCGCTGAGAGAATGTTGGGAAGTAGCTAGCCCCTTCCGGCAGTTCCTTAAAGGTAATCATCTTATTGGCAATGGGGGTGCCTTTGGCTAGGGTTAAATAGTGGAGTATTAGAACCTTGTCCTTTATTGGTACTTCCTCTGGGCTATCTATTAGGGAAATGTCGACATTGGGAAGGGTGACTTGGTAAGACTTGTTTAGGTATTGGAGGATGACAACCTGTTGGAAATCTATTTCTAGATATTGGGCACCACTTTTGCAGCATTGCTCTTTTAAATCATCAATCTTGGTCAGTTGCTCGCAGGCAAGCTTATAGGCAAGTTCATATCCCAGATAAGGGCCCTCAGTGGGTAAAGCTGAATTCCTGTTTTCCATCCTAAGTTGATAATGCCTTTTTGCTGGGTGATTTCAGGCTCAGTTTATCCTTCGCCTTCTAGTTCCTATAGCTCAAGCCAGGAGTGAGAGTAGAGTGTTTCGCTGGTAAGGACTCTTACCGTTTTCACATATTTCACCTCCTCTTCACTTAAAGAGGAGAGGTCAGGTTTCTCCCCATCCATTACCCGATGCACTAGGTTAACGAGTTCGGGCATCTCACCTCTGGCAATTTTAACTAGCTCGGAGTCAAAGGCATCAACTATAGCTGAATAAAGTCCGTACTTCATCAGCATCATCAGGTAGGTGCGATTAAGGTAAGGTCTGAGGTTAGTAGGGGCGCCGTTGGAGACGTTGGACAGGCCTACGGTAGATTTACATCCGGGGGCAATGTCCTGGAGCATGCTCATAAATTCCAGGCAAGGTTTGACTTGGTTGGTATCTACATTAACCACCGGGGTAACTATAGGGTCAAACCAGATATTCTCATTGGAGATGCCCATTTCATTGGCTTTATACATGAGCTCAGCAGCGATAATTGTCCTTTCATCAGCATCCCGGGGCATTCCTTCCCTGCCCCACAGGAGCCCAATCATATTGGCATTGTATTTTATGACCAGGGGTAGTTCTTCCCCCATTCTGGTCAAGGAGATGGAATTGATTAGCGCTTTACCTCTGTGTACCTTTAGCCCAGCCTCCATAGCCAACGGGTTTGTCGTGTCCAGAGACAGCGGCTTGTCAGTAACCGCCTGCACGGTGTTAACCATCCAGGTCATGAACTCCTCCCCGTTCTTTCGGGCAGGGCCGATGTTGAGGTCAAGGTAATCCATCCCGGCGTCAACCTCAGCCTTGGCTATTTTTTGGATGGGCTCAGGGTTTCTCTCCTTCATGGCGGTGCCGGCGATTTTGGTGGTGATATTTATATTCTCCCCGATAAGAATCATCACTCCCCTCCTTTATGGCTTCCATGTTTTAAGATAGGCTGGAATATGAGCCCCTTCCCTGGGACCAACCAAAACCTCCCAGTCTTTTAGCTCGTCTTCTATGCCCCCGCTTTCAGCGGCAGCATATCCCGGGATTATCAATTTGTGGTGTTTGACCTTATCCATAATCCCGCACTTCTTGACGAAGGCGGCAATGTTATCGCTGACGAATGTGCCTGCTGCCCAGGCGGTCATAACCGAAAGCCCATCGGTATTCATAACTAAAAGGTAGGCAGGAACTCGGCTGGTTTCTATTTCACCGGAGACAATGAAGTAGGTAAGCGAGAAGTTGGTGGTAATAAGCACCGGGGAATTTTGGTCAGGACCACCAATCTCATAGATTCCTTCTGTGGTCATCAATGGGCGTTGAGGGTCAGTATAGATATTCAGCCTTTCCACTAGTAAGGGGAATAGGCTCTCCCCATAGAGGTCGGATAGAACAATGATACCGCCATACTTGGCCACGAAAATGGAGGCAATCACTGCCTCCTTCATCGGGTCATCGGTCATTTCGCCAGGGAAAACGATGGTGGGGAAGCCTAAGGGACGAAACTTTTTGACTAAAGCCGCCGTCCTGATAGATATCTGGTCTTCAAATGCCTGGCGAATAGTTCTTGAGCCAGAATCAAGGACAATGTCTTTAATGCCAGCTTCAGTTAATTTAGTGGTCAGTTGGGTAAGCTCTTCCAGACCGGAGGCTTTTACTGCTACCGGGCAAGAACTTTGCTTAGCTAGAGCTGCCACCGGCTCTAGGTTGTCTTTAGTGGCGGCATATATTAAAGGCTTGCGCTCGGCACAAGCCTTTAATCCGGCAGCCAAGATTTCAGGGTGGCTGCTCATTAGGATAATACCGTAATCGCTATTTTGCTTTACTTTGTTAACCAGAGCCTCAAATTTGCTGGCATCCCCTGAGTCATCTTTTATGGCTATAAGGTCAGGACGAAGGGTGAGACCTACCCTCTCATATTGAAGTTCCTTGAACTTCTTCAGCTTGGCATTGACCTCAGACTCGTCCATGGCATCGCTAAGAAGGAGGGCAAAACCGGGGGGGGTCTCAAACCTTTTTTCATGGCGAAATAGCACTGTCTCGCCGCCAATCTTTAGTGCCCTGGCGCCGGTGCCGATAGTAACCGGTCTAATCGGGGGTGCTGATGCCTCCGCCAGTTTGGCTTTTGTCTCCTCAGAGACATAGGGGCAGGCACTCAGTTCTGCCTTGCCTCCGGCTAAGTTCATGGCAAAGGCAAGACAGGTAGGCACTCCGCATTCACCGCAGTTCGTCTTGGGGAGCAATTTGAATATCTCTATTCCGGTAAGCGGCATTGGCAAACTCCTTTTCTATATTATCGGTTCCATAGTCAGGGCTGGGTGCCCCTTCTCCTGTAGGAAGGGGAGAATCTCCTCCTCGGTGGTACCCACCGTCTCATCGGCAATCATATCAGGCAGGTCAGGCACACCAACCTCTATAGCCCTAGCCTTAAGCCGGTCGGCAATTTCCTCCTTTAGCATCTTGGGCATCCAGACTATCCTCTTTATACCACCATCGCCGATAAGGAATTTTCTCTGGCAGATGTTATACTTGCTATGACCAACAAAACCGGGGGTACTCAATCCTCCACCGACAGTACCAGCCAGGGTGGTGAACTTCATCCCGCAGGGGGTCATCTCGGTAGATTCCCGATTTACCGTCATTATCCCGTTGCACAGGGGAAGGACAGCAGCCACACACTCACAGCAACCGCAGGTGGTCATGGGGTCATGGACTAGGCTATAGAAGTTATAGTGGTCAAACTTGCCGCGGGAAGCCTTAAACAAAAACTCGTTTACCCCTTTCCACTGTCCCAGCTTAGCATCAATGGTTTCACCCTTGGGCACTGGTTGGTTAGGTCCGGTGGGGTTAATTTCATAAGCAGCTTTACAGTCCATCCAGTTATAGGAACCACAGAGCCCGGTCCTTTCCGGGCTAATGGTACAAACATGGCTTGGGGCGAAAGACTGACACAGGGTGCAGGAGTAGTAGATGTCAATGCCTTCGTCGGTCATGCCTTCAATCCGGGCGTCTCTAACCGCATATACCTGCCGTGCCTTGGCAAGCGTTTCCCTTACCTTGTCCTCCTCGGTGTAGAGTTTTACCTGCAGCTTATCAAATATCCGGCTAAAATTCTGGTGCAGGGCGGCATGGAGGACAGCGCCGATATGGTATAGTCTGAAGCCCTTGTTATAAAGCTCCTTAGAAATCCGCAGCCAGGCGATATCCCTTTGTCCATTGTGGAAGCAGCCTTGAATGTAGTTTATCTGATGGTGAATTTGCCGCTCCAGGATAGGTTCATAGTCTGGCTGCATCTCCCTTCCGGCAACCTCAACGGCTATAGCTAATGGCAACCTGGACTCAGGAGGCATATCGGTTATCTCGGGACCAATCACCTCAAACTTCCCGTCCTCTACCTCATCCATCCGCTTAGAGGTAACCCACTCAACCATCGGGGTAAACCCGCCACCACACTCCAGATACCACTCTCCCTTTCTAATCCTCTCACCCTCAAAAGCCGGACCAAAGCCAGTTGGAATCGGTACCTGGCTTACAGTGACCTTCAGCCCTCTTACCTCAATGGCTTTGGCGACTATCTTGTCGTGGGGGATATTGGAGACAACGTGCTCGTAGGTGCAGATGCCGGTAGGTAAAATCTCAGGTATCGGGGTATCGGCAATAGTCGGGAAGCCCCAATTGATTGCCCCTGCGGCGTTAGCATACCACTCATCGGTAACATAGCCCAAAGGGAGGACGAAGGAGAAGACACGGTCTTTATTATAGATAAGGATTTTTCTGAAGTCGCCAGGCTTAATGCCGCCAAAGGACATAGCTACCCTGGTGGCGAAGCCCATAGCGAATACGGCAGCGGTAATATCAGGTCCGTAGGAGACCAAACGGGTTGGCCAACCAATCTGGACCCCAGCCTCAATAAGCTGCTCGGAAAACCTCTCTCTGTTATACTCGGCACACATAAAGATGTAAAGGTTCTTTTGCTGGAGTTCGTGAGCCATCCTCTTAGCAATTTCAGGACTGGGTGCCGCCCCACAGATGGCAGCAAAGCCTGGGGCAGTACCATCAACGAATTCAACCCCCCTTCTTCTCAGGATTACATCATCGGCAGCACCTAACCAAATGTTGTTGTCGGTGATTTCTTCTTGCTTAGTGTAAAAGTCAGGCACTTCCAGATATCTTATAGCTTCGATGATTTCCTCAGCAAAGAAGGTTGCCATACCGGCGTCAAGGGCTGGTGCCAAGTAGGGCAGGGGGCAGTTCTCCCTCACCGGGGGTGGCAGCAGTGATTTGCACTTCTTTAGAATCTGCTCCATGTCGCCCAGTTTTTCCACCGGGATGCCTAAAATCCCGTAAATCACTGGGAGATAATAGGCAGTATTAGGGAAGCCTACCGGTTCATTTGGTCCCCATCTATCCATCGCCTCCTGCCACTTCTTCTCGGCTCGGTCGACAATTTTGTGTGCTCCTCTAATCGCTGCCGAGGCAATTATCTTAGACATGTCTTACTCAATCCCTCCGTTATTTACTTATGGCTACGGTGTTTAAGCCGCTTCCAGTTCCCGTCTCATTGCCATATCGTAGAGTATCCTTTCTCTGGCTTTGTCTATGCCTAAGGCTTTACGCTTCTTGTCAATATGGCCAATCATGAGGTGGGCTGCCTTGATTGGATCGGGTTCAAAAGCCCACATTCCACCATATATGGCTTCAAAGTCCTGGAACAGGAATTTAGTTACCTCTTCATTCGCCAATGTAGGCCAATTGACGCCAAATACGGTGAATATCCCTGAGCCAACAAAGTATTGACCGATGGAGATTGCCTTCTCACTCATCCACTCCGGGGCCGCTCCAGCCACCGGCAGTTCGCTGATGTCATCGCCTAAGCCGCCATCTTTTACCATAGCCGTAGCTGCGATTAGAATTCGGCTGTTATCGACACAGGAACCTAAGTGTAATACCGGAGGAATACCTACTGCCTCGCAAACCGAAGCCAGCCCCTCACCAGCGTATTTTGATGCTGCCTCCGGGGTCATCAATCCGGCTTTGGCAGCCGCCATGGCACTACAACCGGTCTGGATGACTAATACGTCGTTCTTTATTAATTCCTTAACCATAGTAGTATGAATATCATCATGCCTGACTCGGGGGTTATTACAACCGACGACCCCGGCTACCCCCCTGATTCTGCCATTGATGATATTATCATTTAGCGGTCGGTAGGAAGCCCGAAACAGACCACCTAGTAGGTAGTTAATAGTTTCATGGCTGAATCCGGCGATTAGGTCAGTTTGTTCCGTGGGGATATTGATATTACTCCCTCGGTTAGGGAAATTCTCAATGGCGGTTTTGACTATAGCTCTAGCCGACTCCATAGCGTTGCGCTCGTCAAACTGGATATGAATAGCCCCAGGGATTTTAGCCTTAGGTGAGGTGGTGATAATCTTGGTATGGTAGCACTGGGCGATGTCGGGCAAGGACTGCATTATACATTGGATATCAACCACCATAGCCTCAACTGCCCCGGTGACCAGAGCCAGCTCCTGCTGCAGGAAATTCCCGGCTAGAGGTATGCCATGGCGCATCAGTATCTCATTGGCAGTGCAACACATGCCGGCGATATTTATCCCTTTAGCCCCTTTAGATTTAGCTAGGGCTACCATCTCGGGGGCTTGAGCAGCGACTACAATCATCTCGGAAAGCAGCGGGTCATGACCATGAATGATAAGGTTTACCTCGTCCCAGCTGAGTACCCCCAAATTTACCCTGCCCAAGACTGGTGCCGGGGTGCCAAAGAGAATATCCTGAAGCTCGGTGGCAATCATACTGCCTCCCCAGCCATCAGCTATAGCGCACCTGACCCCTTGGCGGAGCAGGTTACGGTAGTCCTGGTCAACGCCAATATGGGTCCGGTGCATTATCTCCACCACCTCTCTATCTATGCCTCGAGGAGCCGCTCCCTCCCGCCGCCATAGCTCTTGGCGCTTTAGCGGTGCTCTCCTTAAGAACAGGACTTCACCCTCCTGTTTGCCAAACTCAGCCAGGGCTATTTTACCGATATCAATAGCTATTTCCTGATTACTGCGGTCGCCAATCTCTATCCCCCAATCCAGAGCCAGTTGCAGTAGCTTCTGCTCATCTTTAATCTCATAGCCTGGGGCTTCACCCTTGGCTACAGCTAGGAAAAGCTTGGCTACACCTCGGGCATGGTCGGAGTGAGCCGCTGCCCCGCCGGCTATCATCCTGATGAAGTGACGGGCGGCAATGGTCTCAGCGGTGGCTCCACAGATACCCCTTCGCTTTTGCTTTTCTTCTGGCGTTTCCTCTTTACCTTTGGGAGGGGGCACCCGGCACGGTCCCATCCCACAGTTCTGGCAACAACTGCCATCAACCCCTATGGGGCAGGGCTTCCTAGTCTCGGCTCTATCAAAGGCGGTATTAACCCCGTCACTGGTTGCCTTGTCAATCATCTTTATACTGGCATTGTCAATGCTCTTGGTTTTTGCTTCTGCCATCTTACTATTCCACCTTCCAGTCTTTGTTACTCTATTGGGCTGTCAGCTCAGCTATCATCTCTCGGACTAACCTTATTGCCTCCGGGTGCCTCATGATTATCACATCCGCCCCGGCTAGAAGTAAGACCATAGCTGACATGGCTTCCATTAAGATGCCCCTCTTCTTGGCATTTCCCATATTGAACTCATCATTGGCAAGGTGTAGTTCTTTGGTCTTCCACACCTCTTTAGCTAGGTTGCAGATAATCGGGAACTGAAGCTTTTCGTCCTCCTGGGTTAGTCCTGCCATCCTCATCCTCTCCATCACTGAGTAGGCATACTCGATGCCATAGCCTATGCCACTGACGGTAGGGTCCATGATAATCTGCTCATCAGGAACCCCGAGATTGCTCAATAGAATGTTAAGCTGCTTAGCCAAGTTTATGTCTATAGGTGTTGATGCTACCACCGTATGGTGATAGCCAATGGCTGAGGCGCCAATCTTCTTATGGTCTTTTTCCTCAAGCGGTCCGATAATCAGGTTCTTCCCCTGGCAAAGCTCAGCCACTTTTCTTAGTACCTCAGTATCCTTTTCCTCATTACCCGTGCCCCAAACAATTAAGGGGGCATCAATGGCATCAACTACCTTCTTGACAACCTCGGCGGCTTCATCGGCTCCGCGGTCAAGCCCATTGGGGTCGGTGCTGATTAGTTGCAGGGCAATCATCTCCGCTCCATAGTCAGTTATACATTTTTTTGCCCAAGCCACCGGGTCATCGGTTACCCCGGCGAAGGGCTCCAGGGCAGCTTCAGGCCAATCCTGAGGTGGACAGTCCCAGACCTCCATGGCTATTTTGGGCAAATGGGGCATCCCGCCTTCAAATAGGTAGAAGGGGTAAGACGTCTCCCCGCCAACAGTTATAGCTTTGTCCCCTTTGCCCAGGGTTATGTCTCTGATTTTGCCGGTATATTTTGTTTTAGGGATTTCAAATGCCATCCCTTGCCTCCTTACTTAAGCCGGTTTCTTCCTCTTTTCACTGCCATACCAATCTTTTCCATACCAATACCGCTCACCGGTCTGCAAGTATTTGATTTTCTCGTCCCGGTTCCTTAGCTTATGCCTCCATTTTCCCATTTCCTCGCCCTCGGGCTTACCCTTCTCATAGGTTGCCCCGAGCACTTCTACTTTATCCCGGCCGGGAGCTCTCTTTTCCTCAATCTCGTATTCCATCCTTTCCCCTTTCTAAGCCAGTCCAGCAGCCAGTTTTGCCGCCCTAACTGTATTTAGCATAAGCATGGTTATGGTCATAGGGCCAACTCCGCCAGGTACCGGAGTAATGGCTTTAGCCTTCTCCTTGACCGAATCAAAGTCAACATCACCGACCAAAATATCCTTACCCTCAGCTGTTTTCCCTATCCGGTTAACACCGACATCAATCACCACCACCCCTTCCTTAACCATGTCAGCGGTGATAGCTTTGGGTTTGCCTGCGGCTACAATTAGTATATCAGCCCTCTTGGTGTGAAAGGAAATGTCCCGAGTTCCGGTGTGACACACAGTAACTGTAGCATTAGCCCCCTTTTTCTTCTGGAGCAGGATATTGGCTATAGGTTTGCCCACGATGTTGCTTCTACCCACAATAACTACTTCCGCCCCGTCAATCTTAACCCCAGACCTGGTTAGAAGCTGTTGGATTCCGTGGGGGGTGCAGGGTAAATAATCTGGCTCGCCAATCATCAGTTTGCCCACATTCACCGGGTGAAAGCCATCAACATCCTTTTTGGGGTCAATGGCATAAAGGACATTGGTCTCGTTGATATGCTTGGGCAGGGGCAGTTGGACTAGAATCCCGTGAATTTTGGGGTCTTTATTTAACTTATCAATTAGCGCCAGCAGTTCCGGTTCGCTGGTATCAGCCGGCAGGTCATACCTTTCTGAATATATGCCTAAGGCTAGGGAGGTCTTTTCCTTCTGACCAACATAGACCTGGGATGCCGGGTCCTCACCTACCAAGATTGTGGCTAATCCCGGTATGAGGTTATGCTTCTCCTTGAGTCCAGCAATCTCTTGTTTTAATTCCTCGCGAATTTGTTTGGCTATCTCGGTGCCGCTAATAATCTGTGCTGTCATTTTTAACTCCTTTATCAAAAATTTTAACAACAAATTTTCTTCGCTTCTCTCAAGGAGGTTGTTTATTAACCTCACCCCCTTATTCCCCCTCTCCTTCTCAAGGAGAGGGGGAATAGATTTTAGAGGGGCGAAGCCCCTCTCTTACCTACACTCCCCCTTTCCTTATTAAGGGAAGGGGGTCAGGGGGATAGGTTGCTAAACAATCTCTATTAAGCAGCTTAGCCATCAAGTCATTGACTGCCCTCACCGCCTTGGAGCTGTCGGGCAGGTCAAGAAGCGGCTTTAGCTTGAGGTCGTACTTATATATTTCTTCATCATAAGGGATGGTAGCTGCGGGTTCAATTCCTAGTCTGACTAACTCGTCAGCGACAAGGGGGTTCAGCTTTGCCGGGGCAAAGTTGATTATTACCGATTGCCTCTTCACTGCCAGTCTGAGTTGGGCAACTAAGTCTCTTATCCTGCCTACAGTTCGGACCCCCTTTACTGAGTGGTCGGAGATTATAAGCAGCTCATCAATATTTTGGGTGGTTCTTCGTGAAAGGTGTTCCATCCCAGCCTCGTTATCCATTACCATATAGGCATAGTTACCCGCCAGCTTGTCAGCAAAGTTCCTGGTAATAAGGTTAGGGTAGCAGTAGCACTCGGGGCCTTCACCTTTGCCCATTGTCACCAAGTCAAGCTCATCGCTTTCGACTACAATCTCGTTTAGTTTATACTCTAAATAGACATCCTTGGTTATTCCCGGGGGGATTTTTATTTTATCCTTTTGAAACTCATCAAGGACCAAGCCGACGGTCTTTTTTACCTCAAGACCCAGGCTCTCCCCCAGGTTGGCATTTGGGTCGGCATCAATCGCCAAGATTGGTCCTGAGCCGTTCTTTTTCAGGTAGCGGATGATGAGACTTGCCACCGATGTCTTGCCGCTGCCGCCCTTCCCGGCGACAGCAATATTAAAACTCATATCTCTACACCCTTACTTTTTGAAGTTCGCCTAATCTTTTGTATACCGAGGGAAATTCCTCAGCATCGGGGTGGGGTAGGAATAGACTGGCGGTATAGTTACTCATAAAATCAGCATTTACGCTCAACTCAAAGTTAGTCATCATTTTAGCTACCCTTTCCCCATCATCAAGTAAATCAGTGGAGAAGGAGGTTAGCCTTGCCCCTAATAGGGAGCCGTTGCCAATGAAGATAAATCTATCCCGAGGGATGTCGGGGAGAAGCCCAATAGTAATGCTCTTTTCAATATCAATATTACTACCGAAGGCACCGGCAATAATCACCTGCTCTAAATCGGAGCAGTTAATGGTGACACTTTTGGTCAATGTCCGGCACCCGGCATACATGGCGGCTTTGGCTCGAATAAGGCTATCAATATCTACCGCAGTGATAACAATATCTTTACCAATTTGGGTCTCTGGTGCCCAGGCTAGAACATACTCATAGCCATCACGCCCGTGTCTAATTCTTTTCGTCGGGAGGTTAGTGTTAAATTTTCCATTCTGACCAATAACCCCGGCTTCAAGTAGCCCGGCAACGATGTTTATCAAGCCCGAGCCACAGATTCCCTTGGGTTTGGTTCCACCAATAGTATTGATTACCGGCTCAAAGTTTGACGGATTGATGCTAAAATCTTCAATAGCGCCGTTGGTAGCTATCATACCGTGCTTTACCCCGCCACCTTCAAAGGCTGGTCCGGCGGAACAGGAGGCGGTTACCATCCAGTCTGAGTTGCCGATGACTATTTCACCGTTTGTGCCTATATCCATATAGAGCGTCAATTTTTTCCTCTGGTAAACCCCCGCCCCGACAATTCCAGCTACAATATCAGCTCCAACATAGCTGGCTACTGAAGGAAGGGCATAGACATAAACATGCTCGGCTAGTTTAAGACCTACGGAGGTTGCCCGGACCAAAGGCACAGTATTAATCGTGGGGGTATAAGGGGCTAGCCTAATATATTTAGGTTCCAGACTGAGGAAGAGCTGAATCATGGTCGTATTGCCGGCGACAACTAGGTGAGTAATATCATCCATCTTGACCTTAGACTCAGCCAATAGCTTAGTAATAATGCCGTTGATGGTAGCTACCACTGCCTGGTGCAACTTTTTTAGTCCACCCGGTTTTTGAGAGTAGGCGATACGGGAGATAACATCCTCGCCATAGCTAATCTGCCCATTGTAATCAAGCCCCTCAGCTCGGACTTTCCCCCGATTTAGGTCCAGTAGTTGTCCACGGACACCGGTGGTTCCAATATCAAAGGCTAGCGAGTAGTGCTTGCCTCTGGTATCCCCAGGCTCTATGTTAATTAGTCTTGTCCAGCGCTTGTCCGGCTTGATTTTGGTGGTAGTAACCAGAGTAGTTGCGGTTACCTTCCAATCGCTATCCCGCAGGATTTGGGGCAGTCTTCCTAGGACATTAAAGTCTACCTCTACGTTTCTGAGGTTATAGCGCTTCTTTAGGCCTCTTAGTAACCGGGACAGGTCACTGATGTTATCTTTCAAGGTAGGTGGTGGGAGTTCAACATAGAGCTTGCTAACCGGGGGGTTGAATCCCCAGCCGGTAGTCAAGACCTCCGATAGTTGAATGCCACCTACCTTTTCCCGGTCAAGAACAGCTTTCTCCAGTCGCGATTCTACCGGGATGTCAACAACTAAATCGGTAATTATGCGGCTTTGACAGGCTTGCCTTACCCCTTGCTTATACTCCTGTTCAGTGAGCTTCTCAGTCCTGGTGCTTTCTACCTGTCCCTGTTTAACCAGGACCTTGCACGTGCCACAAACGCCAG
>CAYHAL010000033.1:0-12837 GCA_964354655.1 uncultured Dehalococcoidales bacterium | reverse complement strand
ACCGGTGGCACTAAAAAGGCACTGGCAGCGGCTGGGGTGCCGGTGAAAAGCGTCTCTGAGATTACCGGTTTCCCTGAGATTCTTGATGGTCGGGTGAAGACCCTGCATCCAGCAATTCACGGTGGCATCCTGGCTAAGCGTAGTCTACCCGCCCACATGGAGGAATTGGCTAGGAATAAGATTGAAACTATTGACCTGGTGGTGGTTAACCTCTACCCCTTTGTCCAGACAGTAGCCAAAGAAGGTGTTACCCTTGATGAGGCACTGGAGAATATTGATATTGGCGGACCAACCCTGATTCGGGCAGCCGCCAAGAACTTCCCCAGCGTCATTGTGGTAGTCGACCCTGCTGACTACCAGACAATCCTGAAGAGGCTGAGGGGGGGAGGGGTAGACCTAGCCGAGCGCAAACGGCTGGCTCAGAAGGCTTTCCAGCATGTAGCTATTTATGATACTGCTATTTCCCAATATCTGAGGCAGGATATGGAGGGTTTCCCCGAGGAGATGACCATAGCTTTGAACAAACGTTACGGACTGCGTTATGGTGAGAACCCCCATCAACAAGCTGCCTTCTATGCTGAGCAGGTGGTGGGGGCAAGGCAAGACACCGGTATCACCTGGGCAAAACAGCTATGGGGTAAGGAGCTCTCATTTAATAATATCCTGGATGCTGATGCTGCCTGGGGGGTGGTAACTGACTTTTCCGCACTCACAGTAGCTATCATTAAGCATACCAACCCCTGTGGTCTGGCGAGCCACAATGATGTTGCTGAGGCCTATCGGCGGGCTTTGAGCGGTGACCCGGTGGCTGCTTTTGGTGGCATCGTTGCTGTCAATAGAGCCATTGACCTAGCTACCGCTGAGGAAATTAGTAATACCTTTTACGAAATACTCATCGCCCCTGAGTATAAAGCTGAAGCCCTGAAATTATTAAAGCGTAAGAAGAATTTACGCATTCTGGTTGCCGAGCTACCGCTAGATTATGGCAAAGTCAGCGCTGGCTACCTTGACTTTCGCCGGGTGAAGGGCGGATTACTGGTCCAGACCTCGGATTCCCTACCCGAGGACAGCGTCAGCTTGAAAACGGTGACCGAGCGTAAGCCAACTAAAACCGAGATAGAAGACCTGCTCTTTGCCTGGCGCGCCGTTAAGCATGTGAAGTCGAATGCTATTGTCTTGGTCAAGGATAAGACGCTCTTGGGCATGGGGGCTGGGCAGCCCAGTAGGATTGTCAGTGCTCAGATTGCTATGGAAAAGGCTGGAGGAAAGACGAAGGGTAGTATTCTAGCTTCGGATGCCATGTTCCCGTTCCCTGATGTGGTAGAGGCGGCAGCGGCTGGTGGGGTAACGGCTATTATCCAGCCCGGCGGCTCAGTGAGAGACGAAGACTCAATTAAGGCGGCTGATAAGCACAATATAGCTATGGTTTTTACCGGGGTGAGGCACTTTAGGCACTGAAAAAGGGAAGGATGAAGGGGCGAAGCCCCTTTTATATAACCAGTCCCCCTTCCCCTTATCAAGGGGAAGGGGGATAAAGGGGGATGGGGTTACCAAATAATGGATGATTAACCTTAAACAAAGAGGACAAAGGCTATGGCTAAAGCAGTTTTAGTTGTGGATATGCTCCGGGGTTTCCTGGAAGAAGGTTACCCTCTGTATTGTGGGGCTCGAGCTCGACACATCATCTCCAATGTCCAAGCTCTACTGGAGCAAGAGCTGGCTCAGGGTTCCAAGGTATTCTTCCTTTGTGATTCTCATACCCCCGATGACCCAGAGTTCAAAACGCTGCCGCCACATTGCCTTGAGGGCACCACCGAGGCAGAGGTCATTCCTCAATTAGCCCGATACCAGGGTGAGGTAATACCCAAAAGGCATTTCAGCGGCTTTTTTGACACCCAGCTTGAGGAGAAATTAAGCCGACTGAGACCAGAGGGGTTAATTGTTTGTGGTGTTTGTACCGACATTTGTGTCCTCTATACCGTAGCTGATGCTAGGAGCCGCAATTATGAAGTGGAGGTGCCGGTTGACTGCGTTGCCTCGTTTAGTGACAAGACACACCGGTTTGCCCTAAATCATATGGAGAAGACACTGGGGGCAAAGCTAATCAGCTTCAGGGTTAGTCAGATTAAGCCACCCAAATTTGAACCATCCGAGGCTGTCCTTTCCGGGGAGACGGCTGATATTTACTTTGCTCGTACTATAGAGATATTGCGTCATGAGAAGCTTGACCCGGTAGCTACTCTGGAGGTATTCTCCAGCCGAGCCGGAATACTCTGCGGTATGGAAGAGGTCAAGGCACTGCTTTCCCGGGTTTTACCTAAGGACAAGTGTGAGGTATGGGCACTAGCCGAGGGTGAGGCAATAAAAGAGAAGGAAGTGGTTTTGCGCATAACCGCTCCATATCAGAGCTACGGACTGTATGAAACCGCCATAGATGGTATTCTAGCCCACTGTAGTGGTTGGGCAACCGCTGCTAGGGAGTGTGTGGAAGCTGCCCAGGGGATACCAGTCATTAGCTTTGGTGTTCGCCATGTTCATCCGTCAGTTGTTGGCGTGATGGATTATGCAGCTATGGTTGGTGGCTGTGCTGGTTGTTCCAGTATCGCTGGGGCTAAGCTGGCTGGCATTGAACCCTCAGGAACGATGCCTCACGCTTTGATTATCATAATGGGTGATACGGTTAAAGCTACCGTAGCTTTTGATAGGTATATGCCGCCTGAGGTGCCTAGAATATCTTTGGTTGATACCTTTAAGGATGAGTCTGAGGAGAGCCTGCGGGTGGCTCAGGCGTTAGGTGATAGGCTTAATAGTGTGCGACTTGATACCCCCGGCGAGCGGGGTCGGGTTACGTCCGACCTGGTCAAAGAGGTGAGAGCTAGGCTGGATTTAGCTGGCTTCAATAAGGTAAAGATTTTCGTTAGCGGTGGCATTGACCCGGAGCGCATTAGGCAATTTATTGAGGTGGGGGCTCCGGTTGATGGCTTTGGCGTTGGCAGTTATATCAGTGGGGCTAAGCCGATAGACTTTACTGCCGACCTCCATGAGGTGGAGGGTAAGCCAATCGCCAAACGGGGCAGAATCCCCGGCATCACCCCCAACCCCCGCCTCAAGCGCATAATGTGATGAGCAAGGGAGGTTCTGGATGAAAATAAAGATTTTGGGTGTGTGTGGTAGCCCAGTAAAAGGGGGCAACACCGAACTATTTTTGGAAGAGGCGCTAAAGGCAGCTAGGGAAATAAGGGATGTTGAGACTGAGGCTGTATTGCTTTCTCAGAAAGATATTAACGATTGCCAACACTGCAATTGGTGCTTGAGGGGGCAGGGGGAGGGCCAGTTTTGTAAACAGAAGGACGATATGAGTGAAATTTACCCTTTACTGCTAGAGGCTGATGGCCTATTGCTGGCGTCACCGGTCTACATTAGTCGACTTTCTGGGCGCCTAGCCAGCTTTCTTGATAGACTTCGGGTATTCGTCTTTGGAAACTATTATCGTGGTATGCTCAAAGATAAGGTTGGTGGTTCCCTTGCCGTGGGTTGGAGTAGGCATGGAGGTTTGGAAACTACCCTGCTTAGCATAAACTATGCCTTTTGGCAAATGGGAATGCTGCATGCTCCTGAGCATGGTCGCTTTTTAGGTGCGACTGGTGTTACTGGCCCTAGTGGCAGTGGGGAGTTCACCCCCAGTGATAGGCATCAAGTCTTAAAGGATGAGTTTGGGCTTAACTCAGCACGCCAACTGGCGAAGAGGGTGGTTGAGCTTATAGAGATAATTAAATTGGGCAAAGCGGCTCGGGAGGCTAACCACGCTCAAACTTCAAACACAAGATCTGCTTTGTAGATTCGGTAACTTTCACCCTGTCATCTATGCGCCAGCCAACGACCCATATAATATGCCGGGGGGAGCAGACAAGGGGGATTCTCCGGCGCCAGGCTTGAGGGATTTTGGCATCAATCATAAATTCGTTTAGCTTTTTGGGCTGGCTCATGCCCAATGGCTGAAACCTGTCACCGGGCCTGCGACTTCGCACCACCAGCTTATCACCGGTTTTATCAAGGTCAAAGTAGGCGGTAAAGTCGTTATTTATTAACCCTATCCCCTTTGTCCCCTTCCCCTTATCAAGGGGAGTCATAGTTTCCAAAGGGGCTAACACCCCTTCGGGCTTCCCTTTTACTGCGGAGGGGACTATGATAGTCGCTTCTACACGCCAGCCGGGCAATGTAGTCTTGCCAGGCAATTTTAGCCGAGGCTCACCCTCAATAGTAGGGAAGGGGGATAAAGCTGCTGGGTCTTTTCCTATTAAGTACCGGTCGTATTCTACGGAGAAGATTAAGCCCCCGGGCAGACTGAGCCTTTTTCCTGCTGGCTTAGTTAGAGAGCCCATTATTTCTTCAATATGGCGCATCTCAATATCCATAACATTACCCAGCAGCTTTTCTATCGACATTCGTAGCAGGTGTCGCTTAAGGGCAGAGGGCAACTCAAGAAGCCTTGCCTTGTCTAAAATAATGGTCTTTTCTTGTCTCTGGGCAATTTCGTCCCATAATTGGATGCCCTCTTTATCTATAACAGCCAGGTCATCACTAGCAATCTCAGCGGTTCGGAGTAAAGCTTCGGTTACCTGGGGGTTATAGCTTTTAAGCAGCGGCAGGAGCTGGTGACGGATTCTATTTCTTAATGGCGATAATGACAGGTTGGAAGCATCAATCCTGGGCATAAGCTCGTGGTCATGGCAATAGCTGGCTGTTTCCTCCCGGCTTACCTGCAGTAGAGGTCTGATTATAGTCAGGCTATTCCCGGAAGATTGCCACTCGGCACGGGGCTGTAGTCCCCGAAGCCCTCTGGTTCCTGTCCCCCGAACTAGATGCATCAGTACTGTCTCTATATGGTCATCCCTAGTATGACCAACTGCTACCTGGCTGGCTCCAATAGCCTTGGCTACCTGAGCTAAGAAGGTATAGCGCACCTCGCGGGCTGCCTCTTCCAATGAAATGCGTTTATGTCTTTGATAGCCTTTTACATCACGCTGCTCTATGGTAGCCGGGATGCCGAGACGGCGGGCTAGGTTAGAGACATACTGGGCATCAGCCTCAGACTCAGCCCCTCGCAGTTGATGGTTAAGGTGAGCTACATGCAGCCTTATCTCCAGCTCATCCCTGAGTTTAACCAGGATATGGAGCAGGCAGACTGAATCTGGTCCACCGGATACTGCTACCAGTAGGTGAGAATGGCTTGGTACCAGGTGATGTTCCTGGATGAAGTGTAGTACCCGCTGCTCTAGTGGCTCTTGACGTCCTTGCCTCTTTGCCATCTATTTATATCCGGTTTATTTATTCACAAGGTGAGTTTGGTGCGGTGTATTGACCGTGGATGGTTAGCAAAACCTAGAGCGGCGATAACCTGCTCTGGTCTTCCTGAACCACTGCTGCCGCATCGTAATCTCATACCTATGGTGCAATAAGGATGGCGCCAATCAATGAGCCGTAGGTCATCGATTAAAGCCCTGAGGTCGTAGCTCCGTGTCCCGGTATCCCTTTGGTGCTGCCACGGCAGGTGCTTGGCTGAGAGCAGGGAGGCAAGTGCTGATTCTATCTCCTTTGGTTCCCTTTCCGTTTCCACTTCAACCTTGTATTCAGCATAGCGGATCTGGGATTGCAAGGATGGCAGAGTCAAGGCTATTTGATTGACTTGCAGTATTTCAATGCCCGGCGGTAGTTGTTGACTTACCGCCGCAGTGAAGAAATGAGGGGAAACCCGTTGGGTAGTATATAGGTCCATTAGTTCAGTCTCGCTGGTTACCCCTATGGGTAGGGGAGCAGCTAGTGATATTCGGGGGTGGGGGCTAAATCCTTCTGAGTAAGCTAGAGGTATCCCAGCTCGGTGGAGGGCTCTTTGCCATAGGCGCATCAAATCAAGGTGGGAGATAAACTTTACCTCTTGTCCCCGCTTGAACCTAACCCGTAGGCGGTGCATGCTGTTGCTTCTTTTCCTTGATCAGTAGAACTTCTTCTATTTAATCATCATAGCATTGGCTAGTAGGGGTGTCAAAAGAGAGGGGCAGTGAGAATGTTTAGTAACCTATCCCCCTGCCCCCTTCCCTTTAATAAGGGAAGGGGGAATTATGGTTTCCGAAGGGGCGTCAGCCCCTTCGGGTTTCCCCACTACTGTGAGATGGTGACAAAGGGCGTCCAAGAGGGGCGAAGCCCCTCTAAAACTCCTTTTAAGGAGAGTCAAAGGGAGGCAAAGCCTCCCTTATATAATTGATTCCCCCTCCCTTATGAAGGGAGGGGGATAAAGGGGGTGGGTTAATAAATATCTAAAGGGGGTGAGGTAGATAAATAATCTCTAGGGCAGTGTCTCGTTGTTTTGCTCGGTAACATCTATGCTATAATTTTGGTATATGAAAATCTTGGGCATTGAGACCTCGTGTGATGAAACTGCGGCGGCGGTGGTGGAGGATGGGGTTAGGATCCTGTCAAATGAGATTGCCTCACAAGTGGAAATCCATGCCCGCTATGGGGGGATTGTCCCTGAAGTTGCCTCTAGGCAGCACATTCTAGCCATCATCCCCATTATTGACCAAGCCATGGCTGGGGCTAAGGCTAACTGGGGTGATTTTGATGGCATCGCGGTTACTATAGGTCCTGGTCTGGCTGGCTCGCTGCTGGTGGGGGTAAATGTGGCTAAGGCGATTGCTTTAGCCCACGGCTTGCCGGTTACTGGGGTTAATCACTTGGAGGGACATATCTACGCTAACTGGCTGATTGACCGCGATGCTGGGGCTCCCCTCTTCCCCTTGGTGTGCCTCATTGTTTCTGGAGGGCATAGTGATTTAGTGTTGATGAGGGGGCACGGAGATTACGTGGTAGTGGGGAGGACACGGGACGATGCTGCCGGCGAGGCCTTTGATAAAGCCGCCAGGATACTGGGCTTGGGCTACCCCGGCGGTCCAGCTATTGAACAGGCGGCTAAAGGCGGTGTTGCTTCTATGAAGCTACCCCGTGCCTGGCTGAGGGGGACTAATGACTTTAGCTTCAGCGGTGTCAAGACAGCCCTGCTGCGATTAATGGAGGGGGGTAGGATTTCATCCCCGGCTGATGCTGCCGCCAGCTTTCAGGAGGCGGTGGTTGATGTCTTGGTCACCAAAACGGTGGCAGTGGCTAAAGAGCACCGGGTAGGGCAGATTTTGCTCGCTGGTGGGGTAGCCTCAAATAAGTTGCTTCGTAGCCGGCTGGCAGAGAATTCACCTATTCCGGTTCTGGTTCCTGAGCCGATATTATGCACTGATAATGCAGCTATGATTGCTGCCTGCGGCTACTACCATTTCCAAGCCGGTAAAATAGATGGTTTAGATTTGGACGTGGTTCCCAGCCTCAAGCTGGCTTAACGGGCAGCAGCTACACCTGCCTTGAGTGCATAGGGTATTATAAATCTGGATTAGCCCCTGTTGCCGCTGGGCTGAGTTAACCAGATTAGTGCTTATCCCAAGCTGATTCTTCATGTGCCTTTCTATCGTATTTAATGTTAGCTTAGGGTAACGACGAAAAAGGTCAAGGGTCTTCTTCTCAAGTTCTGGCTGGGAGGTAAGTCTACTCCAGGCAAAGGTAAAGGGCAGGAGCACATTAATGACAATGTCAGCCGCTCGCCGGCGGCCAAGAAGGGTTGGGTTTCTTACCTTGCTGGCTAAACCAAAATCAAAGTGGTTTGCCCAATAGCCATTGGTGGTGACCGCCAACCCCATTTCTAATCGGCAATGACCTTTGTTGACTGGCACCTCCTTTATCATCTTAATTACCCCATCAAATAGCCTGCTTTCCCTATAGCGGAGCAGTAGGTGACTCATAGCTGCTATGCGGCGGATGGGGGAGTTATTCGGTCTGACTCTAAATAGGTGCCAGTCTTCCCGGGGCATTGTTTCCGCCGGGTGGTACGAAGTCCATAGCTGCTCCAATCTATATATCCATTCGTCATCTATTTTATTTTCTGGTACTCTATCACGGCGCTGGGAAGGGAGTAGTCCTGCGGTGCCCAACAGTAGAGCCTGTAGCTGGCTGAGACATCCTTCCTCTGATATGTCGTTTCGTGTTATTGACTCCAGAATCCGAAGTGGCACCCGGTGGGCTAACTCTAGAAAGGGGAGCTTATTTTGGGAGTAACCTAGCGCTCCCATTGCCCCTTGGTAGAGGCCCTGGCTTGCTTCCATTTGAGCTAAGTCGACCTGAAACTTGGTCGCCTTGGTTAAAAATCGTTCCTTGCCGGCGTTATCTAGGAATTCAGCAACAATGCCTGGGGTCGGGCGTTCGGTAGCGTTAAGGCAGGGCTTGCTTAAGCTAGCTGGAGGCTCCGCCATTCTAAGCCGCTGGTTAAGCGGGTCTGTGATGTATCTATACAGGGCTAGGGTAGGAATACTGTCCCCGTTTTGGAGCTTGGTAGCTGTCCTAGTGTCATGCCACATCACCACGTGCAAAACTACCTGGTTATATACCGGGTTCCGGTGGTGCCGGTGGGCTCGCCAGCTACTAGATTTGGCATGAACTTCTATATCCCCCTTCATTACCCCTTGATTAGTGGCAATAACCGCATCCCGAAAATCAGCCCCTTGCTCGGCGTTAATCCTTCCTGGGTAGATTATCTTTATCGGCTCACCAGCTTCAGTGGTCAGCTCTGTTCTGTGCACCAACAGGCGCTGCCAGATGTTAATGACCTGGCCCTCTGGAGGACTGTTTATCAACCTCATCCCCTTTATCCCCCTCCCTTATAAAGGGAGGAATTGGTTATAGAAGAGAGGCTCCGCCTCTCTTAAACTCTCTATTATTTAACACGATATCGTGTATAGATAGACTTAATAAAAGCGGTTCCTGAGACTAAACCGCCTAGTAAGCTTTTAGCTAATTATACACGATTCCGTGTATAATGTCAAGGTTGTTTAGGTTTAGCTTCATATTCAAATTTAGCTCGTTCAGCAATAATGGATAGGAGGGTGGCTGAGGCGCCGCGGGGGTTATACATCCCGATTTCCCATTCGCTTATCGTCTGCTGGCGAGTGCCTAGTTTGTCGGCTAGCTCACGCTGGGTCAGACCTAAATGGTGCCTTAAGGCGAGGATGCGCTTACCATCCCAGTGTTGTCGTTTCATTCTGCTCCGGTTGCTCATCGCCAGATTTTACACGATTTAGTGTAGAATGTCAAAATGAGGTTGTTTAATTTGAAAAATAGGGTAGTATATAGCAAAAAGGGCATTTCATAGAGAAAAATAGGCTAATTTAGCTATCTTAATGTCTCTCAGTTATCGACATTAACTGTAAATAGTTATTTGTTGAGTTGATACCTATGTCTACCTAGGCTATTATATAGTGGTTAGCAGTCTCAGGGGGAGAGTGCTAATAAATTAGAAGGAGGATTGGAATGGTGGTTAAGCTTAAACCATTGGCTGACCGGGTGCTGGTCAAACCCATTGCCAGGGAAGAGGTGACCAAAGGCGGGATTGTTTTGCCCGATACCGCTAAGGAGAAACCCCAGGAGGGAAAGGTTCTGGCTGTTGGCGAGGGTAGGTTGTCTGAGGATGGGAAACGGATTCCTCTGGATGTTAAAGTCGGTGATATAGTCATTTTTGCTAAGTACGGGGGCACTGAGGTTAAGATTGAGGATGAGGAGTTAATAATTTTGCGCGAGAGCGACATTTTGGCTAAGAAAACCAAATAACAAATCGGGTTAGTATAAGGAGGGGAAAAATTGGCTAAACAGATTATATATAAAGAGGAAGTTAGGCATGCTTTAAAGCGAGGGATAGATGCCTTAGCTGATGCCGTCAAGGTAACCCTGGGACCCAAGGGGCATTGTGTGGCGCTGGATAAGAAATGGGGTGCGCCGACAGTGATTGATGATGGGGTTACCATTGCCAAAGATATTGAGCTTCCCGACCCCTTTGAGAACATGGGGGCGCAGTTAGTTAAGGAGGCAGCGACTAAGACTAACGATGCTTGTGGCGACGGTACTACCACATCAACCGTTCTGTCTCATGCTATTATTACCGGTGGCTTTAAGAATGTAGCCGCTGGGGCTGAGGCTATGGCGTTAAAGAAGGGTATTGAGAAGGCAGTAAAGGCTATTGTTGACGAGCTTAAGAAGGCGTCCACCGAGGTAAAGGGTAAGGAGCAGATTGCCCAGGTGGCGACTATTACTGCCAAGGATAAGGAGATTGGTGACCTGATTGCTAATGTAATGGAGAAGGTAGGAAAGGACGGGGTTATTACTGTTGAGGAGTCCAAGGGTCTGAGATACGAGACGGAGTATGTGGAAGGGATGCAATTTGACCGTGGCTATATCAGCCCCTACTTCATCACCAATGCCGAGAAGATGGAAACGGTGATTGATGACCCTTACATCCTTATCACCGATAAGAAAATCTCAGCTATTTCTGACCTTTTACCGGCTCTGGAGAAGATACTACAGGTATCAAAGAACCTGCTTATTATTGCTGAGGATATGGATGGTGAAGCCTTAGCTACCCTGGTGGTTAATAAGTTGCGGGGTACCCTTAATGTTGTGGCAGTCAAGGCTCCTGGTTTCGGTGACCGGCGTAAGGCGATGCTGGAAGATATGGCAATTCTCACCGGTGGCAAGGTAATTTCAGAGGAGGTAGGGCGGAAGCTAGACTCGGTCACGGTAGAAGACTTAGGTCGGGCTCGCCGGGTAACCTGTGATAAGGATAAGACGACTATTATTGAGGGAAAAGGCTCGGAAGGGGCGATTAAGGGGAGGATTAAACAGATTAAGGCTCAGATAGAGGAGACTACCTCTGATTTTGACCGTGAGAAACTCCAGGAAAGGCAGGCAAAGCTAGCCGGCGGGGTAGCTGTAATCAAGGTCGGGGCTGCCACTGAGACCGAGCTAAAGGAGAGGAAACACCGGGTTGAGGATGCTTTGTCGGCGACTCGGGCGGCGGTGGAGGAGGGTATCCTGCCTGGTGGTGGGGTTGCCTTGCTTAATGCTCTACCTGTCCTGGATAAACTTAAGGTTAGCGGAGATGAAGCCACCGGCATTGATATTGTCAGGAAAGCCATGGAGGAGCCGATTCGCTGGATTGCTATAAATGCCGGTCGGGATGGTTCGGTGGTAGTGGATGCGGTGAAGAAGAGTCCGCCTGGGGTTGGCTACGATGCTGAAGCCGATGACTTTGGTGATATGGTGGCAAAGGGTATCATTGACCCGACCAAGGTGGTAAGGTCGGCTCTGGAGAATGCAGCCAGCATCGCCACTATGGTCTTGATTACTGAAGCGCTGGTTGCTGACATCCCGGAGAAGGAGAAGGCACCGCCAATGCCCCCCGGCGGGTATGGCGAGTACTAAATAGCTAGCTCCTTTTGATTGGCAGTTACAAAAATAGCCGTAGTCTTTGGGCTACGGCTATTTTTTAATGAGGAAGTTATAGCTTTAGCAGTTCCTCTAGAGGCCTGTCCTCAGCGACAGGACCAACTACGGCTAGGCGTAGCTCATCACCTATTATTAGCTCTTGAGCCAACTGCTCAAGCTCCTCAGCAGTAATAGCATCAATAATAGACATTACCTGGTCGGGGCTGAGGATGCGCCCGGTAAGAATCTCCTGTCCGCCGAGCCAGCCGGCAACATTGCGACTATCTTCCATTCGTAGTATTAGGCGGCCTTTAGATAGTTCCTTTGCCTTGGATAATTCAGACTCGGGGACTGTTTCCTTAAGTTTATCAAGTTGCTCTAGGATAGCTTTGATAACTGTTTCCAGGTTTTTTGGCTCCACCCCGGCATAGACAATAACCGAGCCCGAGTCAAGAAAGTGCTCGGCATAGCTATGAATGCTGTAGACAAGTCCCAGCTTGTCGCGAATTTCAACAAACAGGCGACTGCTCATGCCCTCCCCAAGGATGACATTAAGCAGGCCAAGGGTGAAGCGCTTGGGATGAAGGAGCGATAGGCCGGGTAATGCCAGGCAGAGGTGGGCTTGCTCTGAGTCCTTGGTCTCAATCTTAAGGCATTGAGCCTTTTTTGGCTTATAAGGCGAATATCCACAATGGGGCTGCTGACTAGTCCAGTTACCTATAGCTTGGCTGACAGCGGTTATCATCTCCTGCTGCTGAATATTACCGGCAACGGCAATTACTGTGTTACCGGGTAGATATTGACCTTGAAGGTAGTTAAGCATTATGTCTCTAGTTATGGCAGCCACTGATTCCTTGCTGCCAACTACATCGCGCCCCAGGGGATGCCCGGGCCATAGAAGCTCATCAATGAGCATGTTAACCAGTTCTGGAGGGGAATCTTTACTCATATTAATCTCTTCAATGATAACCTGGCGCTCCTTTTCTATATCTTGAGGGTCAAACCTAGGGTGGAGTAGCATATCTATGAGCACGTCTAGGGCTAGCTGGAAATGGGGTTGGGCTACCTTACACCAGTAGACGGTTAACTCCTTATCCGTGCCACCGTTAATTATGCCACCTACGCTTTCTATTGCTTCAGAGATTTCCCTGGCTGTTGGTCGCTTTTCGGTGCCTTTAAATAACAGGTGCTCAATAAAATGTGAGGTGCCAGCTTCAGCCTCAGACTCGTATCGGGAGCCAGTGCCGATAAAGATACTGATAGATACCGAGCGGGTATGGGGCATGGTAGAAGTAATTAGCCGCAGCCCATTATCTAGGGTAGTCTTTTGATACAATGTCTCACCTCTTTTAGTTGGTTATTAAATGATATTCTAACTGTGTTACTGACTGGGTGTCAATTTTAGGGATTACTCGTTAACCCTATCCCCTTTAAGCACCCTGAAAAATCCTTGATTTTTCAGGGAACCCGCTTTATCCCCTTCCCCTT
>CAYHAL010000032.1:5635-13829 GCA_964354655.1 uncultured Dehalococcoidales bacterium | reverse complement strand
ACTGGCGATAGTGGTTATCGTCTTAATCGTCAGGACCAGAAGACCACCAGCTTAACCCCCGGTTAGATACTTCAGAGAGTCCCCCGAGATTTCGGGGGGCTCTCTTTTTTTACCAAAAACCTTATTACCAGATTGCTTACTAACCCCTCACCCTTTAGGTTTTTATTAGGTAACCCACCCCCTTTATCCCCCTCCCTTATGAAGGGAGGGGGAAGTAGTTATATAAGAGAGGCAAAAGCCTCTCTTCAACTCTCCTTCAGACCCCATTTATAAGGGGAGAGGGAAGGGAATTTCTTAAAGGGGCTAATGTCCCTCTTTATAAAATCCCCCCTTTACATTGACTTCTAGCCCATAGTTGGGTTAGAATTTGCCAGATGGCAAAAGGGCTGAAATTTGCCATAACACTAGTGGCGCTATTAACCCTGCTCGGCTCCACTCCAGCGGTTGCCGCCCCGGATGAGGTTAAATGGTCTAGGGTTAATATCCCCGCTGAGGGTAAGCGAGGTGATTGGGTGCTGGCTAGTGGCTCAGACATCCAACACCTAACTATGGCTATTGATGGCACCCTTTATTGCTATGCTAATCCCTCGGGGACAAGTTACACGCTGTTTAAATCTACAAACGGTGGCTACAGCTGGTCATATACCGACTACGACAAAGCGATAGCGGCTCTAGTCGGCTCCGACATTGATGCTGACATTATCTATGTAAGCGATGGGGACTACATTTATAAGTCAACCGACAGCGGTGACAGCTTTGAGGAACTAGCCACTAGCTCTCTAGACGCCCTTGATTTTGCTACCACCGGTGAGCAAATCACCTGTCTGACGGTTGGCTATATTGACGATGAGCCTTATGTCTTTATCGGCACGGCTAACGGGGCAGCCGGTGGTGGCGTCTACTTTATACATGACGTCGCTTTAGGGGGTGGGTGGACGGACTTGGATGTCGGCGACTATGATGTCTACTCTATAGCCTGCTCACCCAACTTTGATACCGATTCTCAGGTTATAGCTGTAGCTACCGACAAAGTCCACACCTATGTTACCTATAATTATGGCGTTATGAGCGAATGGACTAGGGTTGAGCTACTTGATGCCAATAGCACTAGTTTTGCCATCACTGCTGCCTCTAAAATCTGCTTCTCGGCTGATTTCAGCCAAACCCATGAGTTATTTTTGGGCGTTGTTGGTGGTGATGGTGGCATCTACCGGGTGGATGAGGATATTGCCTACCGTTTTGATATCAATGCCGAGATCATCAGCCTAGACCTGGTTGGCGGGTTAGGTAATCTTCAGTTGCTGGCGGGTGAAAATGCCCAGGGTGAGGTGTGGTATAGCATTGACGATGGCGATAGCTGGGATTCAGCCCAAAAAGCCCCATCTGGTAGCGGTCCCACCTACGTGGTAATGAGCGATGACTTTGCTGACAGCGGTAGAGCCTATGCTGCTACCAGTGACAGTGAAAGCGCCTTCTCCTATACCACAGATGCCGGCATTACCTGGAACCAGGTTGGCTTAATTGATACTGCTATCAACTTTATTATTGATTTGGCAATATCCCCCAACTTTAGCCAAGACAACACCCTGTTTATGCTTACCTGGGGCGGGGAGCACAGCTTGTGGCGAAGCCTGGATGACGGGACGAGCTGGGAAAGGGTATTTACCAGCGCCCTGGCTGATGTCGACAGTATCAGCCTAGTTGGGCTTTCTCCCCAATATAATGGCAGCCAGGTAATATTCCTAGCTGGGACAAGCAACGGCAACCCGGCGATATGGAAATCAACCAATAACGGGCAAAACTTTAATCCCCTCCGAACCATCCCACCCCCGGTTGATACCTGGGCAGTGATTAGTAATACCAGTCTATTTATCGGTAGCCATGATGGCGGTGATGGGCTAATCTACCGGACAACGAACGACGGCTTAAGCTACTCTTCCACAAAGATTGGCAGCCAACCTCTGAACTCCATAGTCCTGTCACCCGACTATAATGAAGATGAGACTCTCCTGGTAGGCAACAGCAATGGTTGGGTCTATTTCTCAGACGATAATGGCGCATCTTTTGAGCCACTGCCACCGGAGGCTATTTCTCCACCCCTAACCGGCACTATCACTGTTGCCTTTGACCCTCAATTCAGCAGTAATAGCACCGTCTATGCCGCCAGCGACGCTGCCGATAAGGGAATCTACCGCTTCATCATCGGCACCGATACCGAGTGGGAAAACATAGATAGTCCCACCGGGGGTAAGCTCAAGCAATTGAGAGTAGCCGCTGATGGCACACTATACGCTACCAACTTTAAGCCTGATGGTGGTATGGAGCGCTGTCTTAATCCAACATATTCACTAGGACCAACATTTGAAACCGTAACCCGTGGACTTGATGATGGAGCTACCCTGACCAAACTGTGGCTATACGATAACCGGTTGTGGTCGATTGACACCGCCAATACCAGGCTGATGACCTTTACCGATAGCCTAACGGCACCGGTTACCCTGACCTCACCACCAGACCAAGCACCAGGCATAGGCACTATTATTAATTACACAATTAGTGATGTTAGCCTTGATTGGGAGACGTTGAGCAGTGCCACTACCTATGAGTGGCAGCTTAACAATGACGCTGACTTCTCTAGCCCTCTAGACGGGGGTTATACCAAAGCCAGCACCACCCGACTGCCAGCAATTGAGCTGGCAACCACCTACTACTGGCGGGTACGAGCCACCGAGCCAATGCTAAGCCCGTGGTCAGATAAGTGGTCGTTTACCACCGCCCTTGGCTATGAAAGCATTGCCCCTAAGCTACTAAACCCAGAAGGTGGTGCCAGAGGGGTACCCCTAAAACCGGTATTTCAGTGGAGTGATACAGCCGGGGCAGACAGCTATGAGCTGATAGTCTCCACCGATGCTTCTTTGGGAAACCCTACAATCCTCAAAGCTGGTGCCTATGCCCTATCCGGCACCGCCTGGGAGTGTAATATAAACCTGGACTACGATACCACATACTACTGGAAGGTCAGAGCTATCAGCGCCGACACTTATAGTGCCTGGAGCGCCGTCAGTGCCTTTACCACTGAGTCATTACCACCCTCAATAGAAGAACCACAAGAAACACAAGAAGCAATAGCCCCATCATCCCCGCCACCCCTACCACCTTCAGCACCTCCCCAGCCAACTACCCCCGACTGGGTAAAGTATCTATTTAGTGGTTTGCTTACCGCCGTAGTTTTGCTGTCAGTTATCGTCCTAATGCTGGTAAGAGGAATGAGGCGGCCCCCGCCTTAAACAGCAATTGATTACACGAGTGTGAGCCCTTTTCTCCCTAGAGCTCAACGACGCCTTTGTCAAGCAGAATTTCCATTACCCACCGCGCCCCGGTTCCGACAACATGACAGCATTTGTCAGGGGCGGAATGACCTCCTGCTTTTTCAAACTTAGCCATCTCCTCGGGGTCTAGAAGCCACCAAGTACGACCGAAAAGCTGCCGTTGGATGTGCGGGCAAATAATTGTCCCATACTGCCGCCAAAACTTGTCAGCAAGTGCTTGAGGTGCTGGAAATGAAACGAATAACGCATCTACATTGCCCTGGATACGTTCTTGATATGATAGCTTTTCTACCGGACGACCAAAAAAGTAACCAAGAGCTATTAGCCCCCCGGATAGCGAGCCACATGTTCCCGAGAACTGTTCCGCCGTACCCCCGGATAATGAGGTGGCCACTTTTACTACCACATTGTCAATATCAAGTAGCTCGTGGATAGCAGCTACCACAGATTGGGAGCAGCTATAACTATGTTTTTCAAAATTAAACCCCAACTCATACGCCTTATCTAGTAGTTCTTGGCGAGACAGACCCCGATACTTTTCTCTTACCTTCGCCTTGGTCATTTAAACCTCTCCTTTTAATTATTGGGCTTCGTAATAGAATATACCTCGGGAAGAATATCAATCCTATGTTAGGCAGTAAAATGACTCAATAGTCAAGCAAGAATACCTGGGTGCTGGCAGGCAGGCTTGACTTGGTAAAAGACAGCTTGGGTTGGGTGACCACACGCTCCCCCCCTATTTCTTTGAGGAACCTCTCCACTGGCTCAAGCTCCCAGCTTAATGCCCCAGTTTTGTAGTGCATAGGAACCACTACCTTCGGCTCAAGCTGTCGAACTACCTCGGCTGCCATGGGGGCATTAATAGTGGACACCCCACCCACCGGGAGAAGTAGTACATCAACATCACCTAGCTCCTCCACCTGCTCAGCAGTAAACACATGCCCCAGGTCACCTAGATGACATACCGCTATATCATCTACCTCAATGAGATAGACAGTATTCTTACCCCGTTTCCTGCCCCTCTCCTCATCATGGAAGGTAGCTATCCCGATAATCAGGACGCCACTGATTTCATACTCGCCGGGTCCGGCAATTAGCCTTGGCTCACCACCAACACCGGTAACATAGGAATGCCCCAAGTGCTGGTGGCTTACGGTTACAATGCGGGCGGTAGGCTTGCCTAACGAGTAGCCCAGGCTCGGGGGATAAGGGTCGGTAATAATTGTAGCATGGCTACCCCTAATTCTGAAGCAAGAGTGACCTAACCAGCTAATCTCCATATTTCTAATCGGTCTAAATATAGCACAGGCGAATTTGCTGGTCAATTTACCACGCTGAGATTTTAATGAAATCTAAACAGTGTTTTTATGGGCAGTTAATTCCCCGGGGGTTAATATGAGTTTAAGGAGGACGATAATGATTAAAACTGTTATTAAGTGCCAAAATGGTACGGTTATGGTATTCGACAAAAAGGGAGAGCAAGTCCCCCAATACCAGGGTCAATACCAAGAGGTAAAAGAAAGCATCTTAAAAGATGCCCCCTCAGATGCCATATTTGGTTATTTCCCCAATTATGAGACTGAATTAAGGGTAGTCCAAAGAGACAAGTGGTAATCAATAAGGGACTCCCTCCTCTATAACCAGATTTTTTAATTTACCCCTTTAGGCTACTAAATAGTAGCCTATTCCTTTATTTGTTTTTGCCTGTTACCAAGCTGTTTCCCTTCCTTTATAAATGCCCACTGGCATTTTTTGTCCTTTTATGATACAATATAGTCTTGCCTTACTATTTATATTAAATACTATCTGGCAATATATGTGCTTTTATGGGCAATTGACACAAAAGCCAACTGCGGAGGATAGAGATGCCTGAAAAAGAGGATAAGGCAAAGAAAGGAAGGGGGGCAAGCAAGACAACCTCCTTAGACATCACCGAGCGCAAGCGGATGGAGGAAAGAATAAGGACATTCTCACAGGCAATTACAGGAGCTATTGATGCAATAGCAATAACCGATATGAAAGGCATTATCACTTATGCAAATCCAGCCATGGAAGAAATGTACGAATATGAAAAAGGGGAACTTATAGGAAAACCTGTTTCCGTTTTAGACCCAAATCAAGAAATGGCAAACGAGATAATGTCAGCCATGATTGAAACAGGAGGCTGGCATGGCGAGATTGAGTCAATAAAGAAAAACAAAGAAACATTTCCGGCATTGTTATCACTTTCAACAGTAAGCGATAAGAAAGGCAACCCAATAGCAATGATGGGGGCTGTTAGAGACATCACCGAGCGCAAGCGGATGGAAAAAGAACTAAAGGAATCAGAGGAGCGCTATAGAAATCTTGTTCAAAATGCCCTGGATATTATCTTCACTGTCTCCTTAGATGGCACGATTACCTCCCTGAATCCCGCCTTTGAAACTGTCACCGGTTGGTCACGCTCTGAGTGGATTGGCAAACCATTTGCCTCTCTTATCCATCCCGACGATTTGCCCCTGGCAATGAAGCTGTTTCAAGATGCCATTGAGCAAAAGGCGTCTGGAACACTTGAAGCGCGCATCATCGCCAAGTCTGGAGAATATTTACTAGTGGAGGTCAAATCAACACCACTGACGCAGAAGGGAAGAGTAATTGGTTTCTGGAGTATTGCCCGTAACCTTACCGAACGCAAGCGGATGGAGGAGGCACTCAGGGAGTCGGAAGAAAAATACTCCACGCTTGTGGAAAAAGGAAACGACGGCATCATTATTATTCAGGATGGCTTGGTTAGATTTGCTAATCCAAAGCTGCTTGAAATTACCGGTTTCTCACTGGAGGAGACAGTTGGCAAGCAATTTATTGACTTTATTTCTCCAGAATATAGAAAGCTAACAGCCGACAGGTATAAGAAGAGGATGGCTGGAGAAGAAGTCCCACAAAACTACGAATTAGAAATCCTCACCAAAGATGGTAGGAGGATACTCGTGGAAGTAAATGCCAGTAAGATTGAATATGAGAAGAAGCCAGCTAACATGGCTATCCTCCGCGACATCACCGAGCGCAAGCGCATGGAGCTGGAGCTAAGAGAAGCCCAAGAGAAGTTAATTCGCTCGGAAAGGCTGGCAGCCATAGGGCAACTGGCAGGAGGAGTAGGACACGAGCTGAGAAACCCCCTGGGAGCTATCAAGAACGCTGTTTACTATATAAAAGGGAAGGTAGCCAAGAGTGAGCTAGCCCAGAAAGAGCCACGAGTCATGGAATTTCTCAACATTATGGACGATGAGATAAACACCTCTAATAAAATCATCAACGACCTCCTGGGATTTTCCCGCGTCGGGAAGCCCTCAGTGTCACCAACCCAGATTAACCACGTTATTGATGATGCCCTGTCACGCACCCCCATCCCGGAGAGCATTAAGCTGGTTAAAAAGCTGGGTGCTAAACTGCCCCAGGTTGAGATAGATGCCAGCCAGATTCAACAGGTACTGGTGAACATAATTAGCAATGCAGTGCAAGCCATGCCCGAGGGGGGTAAGCTGATAATAGGCACCAGAGAGAAAGAAGGCTTCCTAGAGGTGGAAATCGCTGATACCGGTTGCGGAATACCTCAGGAAGCTATAGGCAAAATCTTTGACTCCCTGTTTACCACTAAAGCAAAAGGCATCGGCTTGGGACTGGCGGTATGTAAGGCAATCATTGACAGACATGAGGGAAAGATAGAGGTAAAGAGTCAGGTGGGAAAAGGGACTACCTTTATCACCAAGTTGCCCCTGAACAGAAAAGCTACACTGGAGTAAATAATGGGGAAAACGAATATCTTAGTAGTTGATGACCTTCAGAGCATACGCCTGACTTTGGGAGGAATACTGGAAGACGAGGGCTACAATGTGGTTACTGCGGAGAACGGCTACCAGGCTATAGAAGCAGTAAGGAAGACCCACTTTGATGTCATCTTTATGGATATAAAGATGCCGGGGATAAACGGGGTTCAAACCTTCAGGGAGGTCAAAAAGATAGACCCTAAGGCAACGGTAATTATGATGACCGCCTATTCGGTAGAGGATTTGGTGAAGGAAGCCCTGGAAGAGGGTGCTTATGCCGTTATCTATAAACCGTTTGATATTGATAGAGTCATAGCTCTCATTGAAGTGTTGCTTCACCAGAAGGTACTCATACTGGTGGTTGATGCCAATTTTAATGACCAGGAAGCCCTCAAGGCGATACTGGAGGATAAGGGATACCGAGTGGCTACCACCAAGGATGGGGCTGAGGCAATACAGATGGTAAAGACCAGACATTATGACATTATCTTCCTGGAAGCAAGGCTACCGGATACGGATGGGGTTGCTGTCTTTGAGCGGGTTAAGAAAATTGACCCCCGGGCAGCAGTAATTATGATGACCAGCTGCACCGAAGATGATTTTATAAAAAGGGCGGTGAACCATGGCGCTTACGCCTGCATACATAAGCCCTTTGATGTAGAGAAGGTGATAGCGCTAGTGGAGTATATAGCCAAGGAAAAGAAATGATGCCAACAGCGGCTACCATTCTAATAGTAGAAGATGAGACCAAGGTGAGGCTAACCCTGTGTCGTCCACTAAAGGATGCCGGATACAAGGTTACCGGGTTAAAGAAGGGAGCCGATGCCCTAGAGATAATGCAGAGAAACCCCTTTGATGTGGTCATTACTGATATAAGATTGCCCGATATAGGCGCAATGGAGATACTAGAGCTAGCCAAGGAAATAAACCCTGATACAGCGGTAATTATAATAACTAGCACTGCCAATATAGAGAGGGCGGTAGATGCGGTAAGCCAAGGTGCCTATGCCTATTTTGTCAAGCCCATTAATCCCGATGAGATAAAGACCGTTATCGCCAATG
>CAYHAL010000032.1:0-5535 GCA_964354655.1 uncultured Dehalococcoidales bacterium | reverse complement strand
CTTATGGAGAAAACCAGGGAGTTAGAAGTAGTTAGCCAAGCTAAGTCGGAATTCCTGGCTCATATGTCCCATGAGTTACGCACTCCACTCAACGTTATTATCGGCTTCTCCGAATTGATGCTGGACGAGGTGCCTGGGAAGATTAACAACGAGCAGAGGCAGTGCCTCGACGACGTCTTAAGCAGCGGTAAGCACCTGCTGGAATTAATCAACGAGGTCCTTGACCTGTCCAAGATAGAATCGGGCACGCTAAAGCTTAGACTGACAGATATTACCCTAACCGATATCCTAGAAGAGTTAAGAAGAACCATGACACCTATACTGGCACCAAGAAAGCAAAGCCTTGATATAGAAGTAGAAGAAGGGCTTCCCCTGGTTCACGCCGATAAAGGCAAAATAAGACAGGTAATTTTAAACCTGTTGAGCAATGCGACCAAATGTACCCCTGATGGGGGCAAACTGAAGATTGAGGCGGTAAGGAAAGACCATTCGTGTCAAGTCAGTGTGGTTGATAATGGCATCGGTATCAAGAAGGAAGACCAGGAAAAGCTATTTGAACCTTTCTGCCAGCTAGACAATCCCCTAACCGAGGAAAGGGGTGGGGGTGGGACTGGGCTGGGGCTGACGCTTAGCAAACAAATTATAGAAAAGCACGGGGGGCAAATCTGGATAGAAAGTGAATATGGCAAGGGAAGCCGGTTTACCTTTACCCTACCACTAGCCGCAACCGTTTAGCCATATCCAAATAAATAAAACTGGCGATGAAAGAGAAGATACTAATTGTGGAAGACAACCCCCAAAATATGAGACTGATTGAAATGACCCTTAGGGCAAGGGGCTACAGTCTACTCAAGGCAACTGATGGCGAAGAGGCATTGGAGATGGCTATCAGGGAAAAACCAGACCTCATTATAATGGACTTAAACCTTCCCAAGGTGAGTGGGCTTGAGGTAACTGAAAGACTGAGGCAGATGCCAGCCTTTAACCACATCCCCATCATTGCTGTTACCGCTCACGCTATGAAGGGAGATGAGGAAAAGATTATCGAAGCCGGGTGCGATGCCTATTTACCAAAGCCAATCAATACTCGCCAGTTACCTGAAGTAGTGGCAGAGATGCTTCTAAAACGACAAAAGGATAATGGGCAAGAAAATCCTCGTAATTGATGACGACCCCGCCTTCCGCAACCTGGTGGAGCAGATTCTTACCCAGAAAGGGTATGAGGTGCTCAAGGCAGGTAGCGGGCGGGAAGGGCTACGGCTTATGTTTGACCAAAGACCAGACTTAGTCCTTCTGGACGTGGTGATACCCGATGTAGATGGCTGGCAGGTCTGCAGCCGTATCCGTGAAATTTCTGACGTACCAATCATCATAATTACTGGTAGGCTCAAGTCTGAGGAGGATATAGTGCGTGGGCTTGACTATGGAGCCGACGACTACCTCTTTAAGCCAGTGGGGACTAAGGAGCTGGTTGCCAGGGTGCGGGCGGTATTACGCCGTGCCGAGCTGCCCGCCTCAAAGGATATACGCAAGGGAATCATCTATAACGATGGCTTCCTTACCGTTGACATTACTGAGCGGAAGGTTACGGTGGATGGGAAGCGGATTAGGCTCACCCCAAGGGAGTTCCGCTTGTTTGCCCTCTTGGTAGAGAACGCCGGACATATTGTTACCCACAGGCAGCTCCTAGAAAAGGTTTGGGGCTGGGAATATACTGATGACCTTGATTATGTGCGCATCTACATTTCGCATCTACGCCAGAAGATAGAACCTGAGCCTAGCCTGCCCAAGTATATCATCACTGAACCCGGAGTCGGTTACTACTTCCAGAAATTGAGCTAATACTAGGATGCCGTAAAGCTAATGGAAGGCCAAAGGATTACCAACCGCCCGGTCGCCAATAGCCCATACTGTCTAGCGCAAATGAACACCCTGGTTTAGCTTGGCGGAGGAGGTTGCACCGGAATTTGCACCGTCTGAAAGTTCAGCGTGAACGTGATAACTGCCCCGGGAGCTAGACTCTGTGTGGCTGAAGGTGTAATGCTCTGAAGGACGATTGTTTCACCCGGGGCTGGAGAGGGTCCGCCACCAATATAGGTGATCGTCCAAGTCCCGGTAAGGACAGTATAGGTCTGGTCGAGAATAGTCCCAGTAATTATTTCCGAGCCAGATAGTATATAGTCTACAGGCATACCAGAGACCAAGGGGCGACCATCAAGCGTACCGCTGATGATTACCTGCCCCACCTCTTGACCACCAACGACCCCTATCCCGTGAACAAGCTCATTTAGCTCAGGACTCTTCTCGCTGAAGTAGCTCTGCTCCGTTTCAAAATCCCTCACCGTCATCAGCTTCCCGTAGAAGTAGTTGTTTCTTTCAAAAGATTTAATTGGGCTTCCCGCATTTAACTCACTGGCTAGGTCGGTGAGAACCTCGACATAGGGTACGACTTTGCTTATGCTGTCCTCCAGGTCTTTAACCCCGGCTTGTGCCGTAGCTAAGTCGCCCTCCAACGTTGTAATCTGCGCCTCCGCTTGGCTTTTGCTGTCTTCTAGGTCTTTAACCTCAGCTTGTGCCGTAGCTAAATCGCTCTCCGACGTTGTAATTTGGGCTTCTGCCACCGCCAGCTCAGCCTCAAGGCTAGCCACCTGAGCCTGAGCTGCATCCCGCTGGCTGACTACTGCGTTATAATCTTCCTGGGAGACGCCGGTAGCACACCCGATGAGCAACACCACGGACACCAGCAACACCGCCACACTGGCTAAGGCTTTCTTTTTCATATTACACCTCCTCGCCCATTTTGATGTATATCAGTTAGCGGTGTTTGAATTTGGCTTTTAGGGCTTCTATTTCTTGTTGTCTATCAAATTCTTCCTGGCTGAGGGGCTCACAGGACTCTAGCTGGCTATTCTTCAGTTCAATGGTGAAGAGCTCTCTACACTTCCAGCAGCGGTACGGGCCCTTATAGGTTGACTCAACTAGAGAGAAACTGCCCTCGGTGTTACACTTTGGACATTTGATTTTGACCATCATGACTTGCTCTCACTCCTTCTGATATTATTTGGCTTCGTATCAGTTGCTTCGCTCAGTTTAAGATACATGGCTTCCAAATCTTCAAGCCAGAGTTTTGCCTCAGCATCGGATGGCATCCTCCAGTCCCCCCGAGGGGACAGACTCACTGAGCCAATCTTAGGTCCTTCAGGAAGGCATGTCCTCTTAAACTGGTTGGCGAAGAATCTTTCAACAAAGCTCTTGAGCCATCTTTGTAAATCGTCGAGGGTATACTGGCCATCAAAGAGCCCTCGCTTTCTCACTTCGTTAGCGAGGTAAAGAATCTTGCTTGGCCGCATACCAAAGCGGATGAATGGATAGAGGTAGAAATCAGCAAGCTCAACTGGCCCAATGACTTCCTCACTCTTTTGCGTGATTCGACCCCCCTCCGCAGGTAATAGCTCCGGGGTGATCGGGGTCTCAAGGACATCATACAAAACCTTTTGCGCTGGTGAACCGGCTAACTCTTCGTCAGCGACCCACCGCACAAGGAAACGAACCAGTGTCTTTGGTACCGATGTGTTGACATGATAGTGCGAAAGATGGTCTCCCGAGAAGGTAGACCATCCCACGGCAATCTCGGTAAGGTCGCCCGTTCCCAGTACAATCGCATCGAACTGGTTTGCCTTGTTGAAGAAGAATTCAGTTCGGTAGCGAGCCTGCACGTTCTCGAAGACTACGTCTTGCCGACCATCGTGCTTTAGGTCTCTTAGGTGCGAGCGGCAAGTCCTAGTGATGTCCATTCGCTCAAAGCTCACGTCCAGTGCGTGGCACAGTTTCGCAGCGTTAACCCGAGTCCTTCGGGTAGTGCCGAAACCGGGAAGGCTGTAAGCATGAACGTTAGTCCGCGGCAGCCCGAGGAAGTCCATAGTCTTTACCGCAACTAGGAGGGCTAGGGTGGAATCAAGCCCTCCAGAAACCCCCACTACCACGTGACCCCTTTTCGCCCCCGACAGCTTCTGGGCAAGGCCAGCTACCTGCATAGAAAAGATGTCGCGGCACCTCTCTGCTCTCCTGGCCGGTTCTGCCGGGACAAAGGGGTGAGGGTCAAAGGTTCGCCACAACCTGCCAGGGATAGGGTCAGCGACCTCGGTTTCAACAACTCTGAAGGGTCTCTTTTGTCGGGATGCCTCATGGAAACTGGCGAATACGCGGCGGTCATGTGCCAGCCGTTCCAAGTCGATGTCCGAGATTATGAACTGAGGACTTGATGACAGACGCTCCGACTCGCCGAGGACTGTGCCATTCTCGGCAATGAGAATATGCCCTCCGTAGACAACATCATTGGATGACTCACCAATACCGGACGATACGTAACAATAGGCGGCGATGCATCTACCAGACTCGGAGGACACCATTATCCTGCGCCAGTCCGCCTTTCCCAGAACCTCGTTGCTGGCGGAAAGGTTAATAAGCACGTTTGCTCCAGCCAGCGACTGGCATTCATGAGGCGATAGCGGCACCCACAGGTCCTCACAAATCTCCACCCCAACGGTGGCTGACGGAACCCCATGCAGTCCAAAGAGGATGTCGGTGCCAAAGGGGACTCGTTCCCCCAGAAGTTCCACGCTCTCGCACTGAGCATCCATGCTGGAAGTAAACCATCTGTCCTCGTAGAACTCCTTATACGAGGGCAGGAGGGTCTTAGGTATGACCGCGAGAAGGTGTCCGGAGTTAAGCACCACAGCGCAATTAAAAATCCTCTGCTCAACGTCAAGTGGCATCCCCACTATCACTATCATGGTGCTCCCAGCGCTTTCGTCCAGAACACAGCCCAGCCCTTCCTTCGCTTTCAAAAGTAGCGCCTGGTGTTGCACCAGGTCGCCAAGGGTATAGCCAGTAATCGCCATCTCCGGGAAGGTGAGCACTTGCACGCCCTCATCCCTTGCTTTTTTCATGGCTTCAATAATGTTTCCAACGTTAAAATCCACGTCAGCGACACGAAGCAGAGGGACTACAGCGCCAACGCGGAGCAAGCCCAGGTCTCGGCTCAACATTACATCCTGGCTCACTGGCTACCTCCCCCGAGAAGACAATAGCCATTATACTACTCCCCTAGCAAGCTGAACAGCAGGGTCCCACTCACAGCACTGGTAAGTACCTCTTAAGCTCGTAGTCGGTCACCTGAATCCGATACTGGTCCCACTCAATCTTCTTATTCTTAATGAAAGCTTCAAAAACGTGGTCGCCGAGGGCTTTTCGTACAAGCTCACTCTTTTCAGTGAGCTGTATTGCCTCCAGAAGACTGGCGGGCAAGGTGCCTATGCCCAGGCTCTTTCTTCTCTCCTCACTCATGTGGTATACGTTCTCCTCCACTGGGTCAGGCGGTTCCAATCCCTCCTCAACCCCCGCCAGCCCGGCCGCCAGCATCACGCTGAAGCAGAGGTACGGATTGCAGGCAGGGTCAGGAGAGCGAAGCTCAAACCTGGTTGCATTCTCAAAGCCCGGTTTGTATTCTGGAACCCGGATAAGGTCAGAACGGTT
>CAYHAL010000031.1:0-13948 GCA_964354655.1 uncultured Dehalococcoidales bacterium | reverse complement strand
GGAGGTGCCCCGGCACTGAGCAGGGTATCCACCTCCTGTTTCAGGGCAGTTATGTCAGTAAACTCCCGATAGACACTAGCAAAACGGATATAGGCAATGTAGTCCAGGCTCTTTAACCTTTCCATTACCATGTCACCAATAACAACGCTGGGTATCTCTGGCTTACCTAGGTGGTAAAGCTCAGCTTCAATATCATCAACCAGCTTCTCCACAGCGCCGGTAGGCAACGGTCGCTTTTCGCAAGCCTTGCGAATGCCGGTTAGCAGCTTATCCCGACTAAACTCCTCCCGCCTCTGGTCTTTCTTAATCACAAACAGGCTAGCCGGCTGCACCCGCTCATAAGTAGTGAAACGAGACCCACACGATAAGCACTGACGCCGACGGCGCACACCCTCATTTACATCCCGGGAATCTATAACCTTGGAATCAAGGTAACCACAATAGGGACAATTCATAGCCAAGACCACATTATATAGTATTACAAGGCAATGATACCACAACATATAGTGTTTGTCAAGCCTCTGTCTTTTCAATGGTTAGTTAACATTGCACTTTTGAGAGAAGGGATGCTAGAATAACGAGAATTACAAAATCGCCATGCTTACTAATTTAAGGAAGGTAAGGATATATGAAGTTGCCCCTTTGGCAACCATCAGAGGAGCGTAAAAAGAACGCCAATATGACCAGATTTATAAGTCTGGTTAATGAGCGACACGGGACGAAATTTACCTCCTATAATGAACTTCATAACTGGTCAATAAACAACCTGGCTGATTTTTGGGCGCTGGTGTGGGAGTTCTGTGAGATTAAGGCTTCAAAACCATATGATACTGTTATAACCCCTGCCTCGCGGATGATGGACACTAAATGGTTTCAGGGTGCCCGCTTCAATTTTGCCGAGAATCTGCTTCGTTACCGGGATAATCGAACCGCCCTCATCTTCAAGAGCGAGGCTAAAGAAGCGGTAAGAATTACCTATGCCGAGCTTTATCAACAAGTAGCCCGCTTGGCAAAATCCCTACGGGAATTGGGCATTAAAACCGGCGACCGAGTGGCAGGATTCATGCCCAATATGACGGAAGCGGTTATTGCTATGCTGGCTAGCACCAGCATCGGGGCTATCTGGTCATCCTGCTCACCGGACTTCGGCATTAAGGGGATCCTAGACCGCTTCGGGCAGACAGAACCCAAGATTCTATTTACCGCCGATGGCTATTTTTATAATGGCAAGACCTTTGACTCTTTAGAACGAGTTGTTGGCATCTTAAAGGAGCTACCTTCTATTCAGAAGGTGGTGGTTGTCCCCTATGTTCAAAAGAAGCCAGACATTAGCCAAGTCCCCAATTCTGTTCACTATGAGGACTTCCTATCTAAGGAAGCCGGGCTTGAAATCCAATTTGAGCAGCTCCCCTCTGACCACCCAATATTCATCATGTACACTTCAGGGACCACTGGACTGCCCAAGTGCATAGTCCAAGGGGCTGCCGGGATTCTTGCCGTCCATTTAAAGGAATTGAAGCTCCACACTGATGTTAAACCGGAAGACGTTATCATTTACCTTACTACTACCAGTTGGATGATGTGGACCTGGCTGGTGAGCAGCTTGGCGTTAGGTGCCACCGTGGTACTCTATGATGGCTCTGTTTTCTATCCAAATTCTGGGGCAATGTGGGAGTTAACCCAGGATGAAAAGATAACGATATTCGGGACTAGTGCTAGATATCTGGCTGAGCTTGAAAAGCGCGGGGTTAAGCCGGGTAAGGAATATGATTTGACCAGCCTAAAGACGATTACCTCTACCGGCTCTCCCCTTTCGGTAGAGAGTTTTGAGTTTGTCTACCGTGATATTAAGCAGGATGTGCTCCTCTCGTCTATTTCAGGGGGGACTGACATCAACGGCTGCTTTATGCTGGGGAATCCAATTGGCCCGGTCTATGCCGGTGAAATCCAGGCTCCAAGCTTGGGGGTGAATGTACAGTGCTACGACCCCCAAGGGAATCCAGTGGTCAATCAAAAGGGTGAGCTTGTAGTCACCACCCCCTATCCCTCCATGCCCCTCTACTTCTGGGATGACCCAAACCAAGAGAAATACCACAGTGCCTATTTTGACGTCTACCCTGATGTCTGGACTCACGGAGACTATATTGAAATCACTGATACCGGGATTATTATCTACGGACGCTCTGATACTGTCCTTAAGCCAGGAGGGGTGAGGATTGGTACCGCCGAGATTTACCGCCAGGTGGAGACCCTAGACGAGGTTACCGACAGCGTTGTCGTCGGGCAGGATTGGGAAGGCGATGTTCGGGTTATCTTGTTTGTAAAACTAGCCGAGAGGATAGAACTAACTGAAGACCTGATTAACAAGATTAAGACCACCATCAGGAAGAATACCACCCCCCGTCACGTCCCAGCCAAGATTATAGCTATTGATGATATCCCCTATACCATCAGTGGCAAAAAGGTGGAAAAGGCAGTCAAGAATGTGATTCACAACGAGCCTGTCCCCAATATAGATGCCTTGGCTAACCCACAATCGCTCGAACTTTATAAGAACCTCAAAGAACTTCAATCGTAATAATAACTGAGTTATGGAGAAGCAAGCCATGGAAGTTACTATTAACCAGGTAAAGCTACGCATAATTCAAGGGGACATTACCCAGCAGACCACTGACGCCATAGTTAACGCTGCCAACCCCAGCCTTATGGGTGGTGGCGGCGTAGATGGAGCCATCCACCGGGCAGGGGGTTCCGCCATCCTAGAGGAGTGTAAGCAAATTGTCGCCAGACAAGGGCGACTGCCAACAGGCAAGGCGGTGATTACCACCGGGGGCAATCTTAAGGCAAAGCATGTCATCCATACCGTTGGTCCTATCTGGCACAGGGGCAATACAGGAGAACCTGAATTACTTACCAGTGCTTATCACGAGAGCTTGAAACTAGCCGCCAAGAACAACCTCAATAGCATCTCCTTCCCCTCAATAAGCACCGGTGCCTACGGCTATCCGGTTGACCGGGCTTCAAGGGTAGCCATTGACGCCGTTATCGCCTTTCTTAGCCAAAGCACTACCTCTATCAAAGAAGTGGTATTTGTGCTGTTTGATGCTCAAACTCTTGGCGCTTACGCATCAGCCCTCAGAGAGATAAGGGAAAAGGGGGGATTGCCACTGGCTTAGTTACTAGCCGGGAAGAAGGTTTTAGTCTCCGGCTTGACTGACACCTCGCTGACCTCGACTTGAGGCAGCAATTTTTCCACATCGGGTCTATGACACAGTTCGGTGCCGGTCGTCAACACGGCAGCAGTGCCCATAGCTACCGCCAATCGACAAGCCTCTATCAACGGCTCCCCTTGACCCAGCTTTAAGGCAAACCCGGCTACAGCACAATCGCCGGCGCCTATAGTACTCCGCACCTTTACCGGAGGTGGGACTGCCTTAAAAATACCCTTCTTGCTGGCAGCAATAATGCCGTCCTTCCCCCTAGAGATGACCGCTATTTCAATACCCATTTCAACCAGGGTGAGGACTGCCTTAACAATTGCCTCTTCAGTCGGCAGCTCTATCTTAAGCAGTTCCTCAGCCTCGCTGACATTGGGCTTGATGAGATAGGGCTTAGCTTTTATTCCCTCTTCTAACCACTGACCGGCGGAATCCAGGATGGTCCTTATTCTACGGTCCTTAGCTTCTACGACTATGGTATAATAAATATCAACCGGAACCCCAGGGGGAACGCTACCACTGGCTACCAATAACTCAGGGCTGGGATAAATCCTTCTCAATTTCTTAAGCAATCTATCCAGTTCCCGCTTTGAAATATGCGGACCCGGGGCATTAATTATTGTCTGCTTAGAGGTTCTGGTATCCAAAATAATAAAATTGGTGCGGGTTTCCTGCTCAATCGGGGTAAAGCTGAATGGCACCCCCTCCTCATCAAGTAATATTTCCAGGGTTCTACCTTCATGACCACCTATGAATCCATAGGCCATGGTCTGACCGCCCATCTCGTGGATTGCCCGCGACACATCTATACCCTTGCCCCCGGCATAGAGATGCAAGCCGGTCCAGCGGTTACTCTCGTCTGCCTTTAGACCGTCAACAGTAATCCTTCTATCAAGGCTGGGATTGAGGGTAACTGTGGCAATCATAGCCCCTCCAGATTTCAGTATTCTTGATACCACCCTTCAGATATATGCGCCAGCTCATGGGCAGTCACCCCAAACTTCTGATACCACGGCACAGCATACTTGTTGGCTATCTCACTTAGTCGCTTTAGCCTATCTGCCCCGACGGTTGATAAATGGTGAACCCTTTCTCGGGCATCAGCAATATGCATCGCCTCCTGCCAGATAGCGCGACCACCAATTGTTCTTTCAGGACGGCGAACTCCCCAGGGTTACTAATTTCCTCACCTACAGGATAACTCTTTGGTTCTACCAACAACGGGAGGTCATATTTTATACATTCCTCGGCTACCATATTAACTGTATTCAGTTGCTGGCTTGCCAACCCCTTTAAATCCGGTCGATAATAGACCAGAATCTTTACTGCCGAGGCACCCATCCGCTTAATTTTCTCAACACTCCACCCATTTAGTAATTCGGTCAAACGGTGCTCTTTTCCACCGCTGTAGCCAGAGGCTTCTATACTGACCAGAAGCCCGGTATCTCTAGGTAAGGCACCATGGGCAATACATTGAGCCGCACCAAATATAGGGTCAAGCAACACAGCACTGGCATATTTAGCTAGGCTGGAGCATAGCTCCAGTTTGCGCTCGACCATCTCCTCATAGTTGACCTCTCCCGGGCGTTCATCAATCATGCTCTGTAAGGAGCCACGGTGGTCCATAGCGCAGATAGTGAAGACACCCTCTGAATTAGCAATCTGCTGTAAGCCCCTTATTTTACCAATGCTTAACTTCTTCATACCTCTTTCTGGTATTATGGAATAAAAGGCAGGTTTTAATCAAGCCTAATAGACTCGGCTTGGCTTGTCTCACCCTTAACAATAAAGTATAATTTAAAAGCATTTCTGTTTTGCCGAGAATATAATGGAGCCGCAGTTTCACCGTAGTATCACCCAACGAATAATGTGGACGCTGTTAATCCGAGTCCTGGCAAGAATAATAATATTCCTCCGAACTCGTCGGCGAGTCAACGGGATAGAGAATGCCCCCAAGCAGGGACCTGTGTTAATTGTATCTAATCACCTTTCTTATGCTGACCAATTCTTGCTTAGTGCCAGTCTTAACCGGAAAGTGGTATATATGGCTAAAGAGGAGCTGTTTCGTTCCTGGGTAATAAGATATCTAGCACGTGCCTTTGGTGCCTTTCCGGTGCGTCGAGGGGGGATAATGGATAGGCAGGCAATCCAGCTGGCAAACCAAATTCTGGACAACGGTCAAGCTCTAATTATGTTCCCCGAGGGGACAAGGAGCAGTAATGCCCAACTGCAACCGGCTTACCCAGGCTCGGTAATGATAGCCTTGCATAACCGGGTTCCTATCCTTCCCATAGGTATTACCGGCCTAGAACATACCACTAAAGGCTTGGTCTGGGGGCTACTACATCGCCCTAAAGTAACGATTAATATTGGCCGCCCTTTCTATTTGCCGCCGGTCAGTGATAAATTGACCAAGGCAGAGCTTGGTGAGCTGGCTGATTATATAATGGAGCACATTGCCGAACTCTTGCCCCTAGAATACCGAGGACACTATGCTAGATGCAAGGACTAGATGGCACTAAAAATTGAGAAAGCGGCTGGAATAGGACTTTGCTTTGGGGTTAAGCGAGCCGTTAATATCCTAGAAAAGACTGCCCGTGAGCATGGTGGCGTGGAAACATTGGGGGCGGTGGTACATAACCAACAGGTACTACAAAGACTAGCTCAAATCGGGGTTAGGCCAGCCAAAGATTTAGATGAGGTACAGGGCAACACTGTAGCCCTCGGCACTCACGGGGTGAGCCCCCAACTAGAGGCAGAAATTCGAGCCCGCCATATTAATATAATAAATGCCACTTGTCCCTTTGTTCACCGCACCCAGATTGCCGCCCGAAAACTAGCTAAAGCTGGCTTCTTTGTCATCATATATGGCGATGCCAGCCACCCCGAAGTCAGGGGTATTCTTGGCTGGGCTAATGGTAGAGGAGAGGCTACACTAGATGACAGATTTTTAGCCAAGCTTGACCCTCTGCCTCGCCGCCTAGGCATTCTATCCCAGACAACCCAGGTTCCGGCTCAGTTCACCCAATTTGTAAAGAAACTTATTGATACTGCCTTGGCTAAAGACTCCGAGCTACGCATTATTGATACTATATGTCATGATATTAGACAACGACAGGCAGCCGCCCTGGAGCTAGCCAGTAGGGTTGACCTGATGCTGGTTATCGGTAGCCATACCAGTGCTAATGCTAATTGTCTTGCCCAGCTATGCTCTAAGGTTATTACAACCTATCTGGTTGAAACCGCCGATGAAGTCCAACCCTCTTGGCTACAAGGTCAACACCATATAGGTATAACTGCCGGGGCGTCTACTCCTGAACAAACCATAAATGAGGTAGTAATGAGGCTAGAAGCTACTGCCTAAACCTAAGGATAGGCATGCCAGATAAAACTCTTCAGGGCTCTTGCCTAGCGATAATTTCTCCATCGGACACATATCTTCCTGACCACGGCCTCGTATATATGGCACAATTTCAGTAAAGTGATAGCCGATACCAAAGCGGCGCAACGTCCTAATCGCAAGTTCACTAGCTAAAGGGCTATAAACCTCACGGCAAGACATTGTTTCCAAGAGTAAAGCGGCGGCATTACCAACCACCCGGTCAAAGACGGTAATATCCTTCTTAAGATGGGAAAACCTAGCCATGTATTCAAATAGAGACGATAAACCATCTTTACTTGACGCGAAGATTAATTTATCCCCCCTATACACTCGAAGTTTATCATTGCTGACTAAAAATTCATTAAATAAAGCGTTCATCTCCTCGCTTTGATTTGGGAAAGAAAGTATTGAATCTCGGCGTTGGGAAGCACTGCTACCTTATTCTCAGCCCGGTGAAATTGCTGAAGAGCCTGCAGAACCTCGTCCCAACTATGTATAAACAAAACCTTATCTGACTTCTCGATGTTGCCGCGACCGGCAATATCAGGGTATTCGGTATAGATAATCACATGATTGACATTTCCAGGGACTTTAGCCAGCGACTTCAGCTTCCCACTGGTTGTTTTACCAAAATCACCCAGTAAATAATGAGTAACCTGCCCACCGGGGGCGTTAGCGATAAGGACAACATCTGCGCCATTATCACCCACGGCACTAAAAGCAGTATTCAAGCCAACCAGGATGGCTTCGTTGGCTTTGGCGAAGGTGTTGGCGATGATAACCCCCTCCCCTTCCGTCTCAGGGGTGAGGTAATGAGCCTTGGCTTCACTGACCGCCGCTGCCCAGGTTGGTTTTGGAGCCCCGGCAAAGATGGCTACCGTCTCCCCCCAGTTATTAACTAGGCAGTCTATCTTTACATCCAGACCGGCTAGAGCAGTAGCCTCTTCAATATCACGTCGCAAGGGGTTATCATCAAAGACTCCCATTCCCGAAATCAGCTTGGCGGAGTACTTCTGCTTGAATTCAGCTTCTAGACGATGAAAATGCTCAATAGTCTCCACCGAGCATACCCCAGGCAGAATAATCTTACCCCCGCCACCAAACCCGGTATTGGGATGAGGGACTACCGAGCCAATAGCAATCTTAAGGTCGCACTTCGTTACCTCGGCATTGATGTAAATATCAGTTCCATAGCTGGTAGTACCAACATAGGTGCAATTATCAAAGGGATTGTGATTGTAAACGGGGAATCTGGCTAAGGTGGCTTCACCAAGCTTGTTAACAAAACTCAACCTATCCCACGCCATATGAGTGCCTACGGCACAGATGAACCGAATTTTATTATCCGAGATTCCAGCCTCAGCCAGCTCTTCCAGAACAAAAGGCACTAACTCAGCCACCCTGGTAACCCGGGTCATATCATCAAATATAATGACAACCTCACTCTTTCCTCGGGCAAGCTCCCTTATAGGTGGCGAGCCAATTAGATTAGTTATGGCGACCTTAATTTCGCCCGGCTTCATAGCTGGGCGGTCAAAACCAGCCATATTATAGAACTCTACCTGCCAACTATCAGGTAGAAGAAGCTCAAGTTCTTTAGTCCCGTACCAGGCTAGTTGAGGTAACCTGATGACAGGCATTAGCTACCTCCTTAATATTTTGCGACCCTGCCGCCTGCTACACATAAATAACCGAATGGCGCGCTCGGCAACATCGGTGATTAGCTCTTCCGCCATCTCCGTAGATTGGCTAAAGCTGATAGGCCCAGGAGCGATACTGAAAACAGTGTCTATTCCCTGCCCATAGACCGCTTGATAACCACTGCCAATCTCGCCAGCGATAGCTATGACCGGTAAGCCAAACTCCTTGGCTCTTCGAGCCACCCCTACCGGTGTCTTGCCACAGGCTGTTTGGTTATCAATTCTACCCTCACCGGTAAAGACAAGGGCAGCGTCTTTCAGATGCTCAACAAGACCGGTGGCTTGGATAACAACATCCACCCCAGGTAGTACTTTAGCCTTAAGAAAAACAATCAGCCCAGCCCCCAACCCCCCGGCTGCCCCGGCTCCAGGAACATCCCTAATGTCAATATTGAGGTCCCTTTTAATAACATCAGCATAGTGAGCTAATGCCGCATCAAGCTGAACTACCATCTCCGCACTAGCCCCCTTCTGGGAACCATAAACACAAGATGCCCCATCAGGACCACAAAGCGGATTAGTAACGTCACAAGCCAAGAGGACATCGCAATCAGCTAGGCGTGGGTCTATAGATGTAATATCGATTTTCTCTAGGTCAGCCAGTGCCGCCCCACCCCAAGCGATAGACCTTCCTTTAGCGTCAAACAAATTGACACCCAAGGCCTGAGCCATTCCAGCGCCACCATCATTGGTAGCACTGCCACCAACGCCAATGATGAATTTCCGGCAGCCCTTTTCCAGGGCATCACGGATTAACCCTCCAGTGCCGTAGGTAGTAGCCAACAACGGATTACGCTCCTGGGGAGAGACTAAGCTAAGACCAGAGGCAGCGGCCATCTCAATAACAGCAGTAACCCCATCACTCAGAAATCCCCACTGGGCAATGACCCGCCCTCCCATCGGGTCGGTTACCTCCACTGGCACCATCTCCCCTCCAATAGCATCAACCAGGGCTTGTGTCGTTCCCTCCCCGCCATCAGCCATCGGTACCAGAGCAGTCATCACGTCAGGAATTACACGCTTAATCCCTCTATCAATAGCCCGAGATACTTGAAGGGCAGTAAGATTCCCCTTAAAGCCCTGTGGGGCGATAACCACCTTCATGGTATCCGCTCTTCATAGACTGACATATTTAGATTTGAAATCAAAAAGTGACCGGTTAAGCAGCGGCTATGGTTAGGCAGGTTACAGTTCTGGTAATACCAACTATAGGATGGATTTTGCCAGTAACTAAGTCGCCAACATCATTCAAGTTTCTGCCTTCTACTACTGCAATAACATCGTAAGGTCCGGTTACAGTATCAACCGATTTCACTCCTTCTAGCTGACGCAGCGCAGCAACAACCTCCTTGCTTCTGCCCACTGCGGTTTCGATTAGAACAAAGGCCTTGGCTGCCATTGAATTCACCTCCTATCTACCCCTAGTTGCTAGCTTATAGTCAAATAATCCAGTATTACCAATTATACACCATCAAGCACACCTATGTCCGTCACCTGTAAAGCTATTGACAAATAATCAGTGTTATGTTACATTTTTAGACAATAGAATACAGTAAAGGCTGGGAACAAGACTAGTAGGCTTCAAAGCGAGGCACAGAGAGTCGGGTAAGGTGTGAACCGATGCCAGCGCAGAAGCTGAATGGACTTGGGAGCCGCAAACTGAAAGCAGCTAAATTGGCTAGCAAATAGGTTTTGTCGCCAGGGAAGCGTTATCAAATCCCGGGGTATTGAGGTAAATAGTATGACCTCTGTACCTGAAAGAGATAGCTTATAATTCAGGCGTGTGGAGTTAAGCTAAGAAGGGTGGCACCGCGGAAGAATCTCTCGCCCCTTTAAGGGACGGGAGATTTTTTATTACAGGAGCAAAATATGTTTATTATGTTACATAGATGGTGGCCCCTTTTGGGGCCGAAAAGAATAACAGACAAGCACTATAAAACTAAAAAATAATAAGGAGTTTTTAGATGACAAACAAAAAAACTATTCAGAGTAGTTATTGGTATTACCTTGATGCTAATCTTGGCTGTAGCCCTACCTTGAGCCAGCGGTTGTGCCCCAAAGGAACATATGTATAAAATTGGTGTAACTCAGATAGTTACCCATCCAGCCCTGGATGCTATACGTGGGGGCTTCATCAAGGGTATGACTGAGGAGGGGTTCGTTGAAGGAGTAAATGTAGAATATGACATCCTTAACCCTGAGGGTGATATGTCGGTAGCCAAGACAATCGCCGATAAGTTTGCTACCGAACCGAAGGACTTGATTGTCTCCATAACCACCCCTTGTACTCAGGCAGCTTGCTCTGCCGCTGAGGGCACCGATATACCCATCATCTTTATTGCCGTTACCGACCCGGTACAAAGTGGCATAGTTGAAAGCTGGGAAGCGCCTTATCGTCCTGGACTTCATATAACTGGGGTTAGTGATTATGTCCCCGTCAGGCCCCAGCTAGAGATAATTAAGGAGATATGCCCTGAGGCTAAGGTGCTAGGGGCAGTCTACAACGCTGGCGACGAGAGTAATACTAAGACAGTGAATGAGCTCAAGAGCTTGGCACCCGAATTCGGCCTTCAGGTAATTGAGGCTAACGTCTCGACAACTGCTGATGTACAGAGCGCAGCAATGTCATTAGTTGGTAGAGCTGATGTGGCGTGGAGCCCTATGTGTAATACAACAGTAGCCGGTCTTGAGGGGTTGATATCGGTTTGTGAAGAGTATGACATCCCATACTTTGCTCCAGATGGAGACTCGGTCGAGAGAGGGGCAGTTGCTGCTATTTATTACACCAATGAGGAATTAGGGGAAATAGGTAGCCATATGGCAGCCCGGATACTGCGGGGGGAAGACCCGTGTAACATCCCGGTTGCTACCTTCACCACCATAAACATGTTTTTCAACACAGGGGCAGCACAGAGAATGGGTACCACTATTCCTCAGTCCCTCCTGGACAAGGCAACCAAGATATATCAGTAATATAGAACTTAAAGGAGGCAAAAATGGAACGAACCATGTACTTTCTTGACCAGAAGGACATGCCAACTCACTGGTACAACATTCAGGCTGACTTACCTGAGCCGCTACCACCTATACGTCATCCCGTCACTAAAGAGCCTACCCGCCTACCCCCGCCTCTCTTCCCTGAGGCTATTAATGAGCAGGAGTTCAGTAAAGAGCGCTATATTGAAATTCCAGAAGAGGTGCTGGCTGCTTACCGCACCTACAGACCGACGGTTTTGCACCGAGCGTACCGACTAGAGAAGGCTCTGGATACACCAGCCAAGATTTTCTATAAATACGAGGGAACCAGCCAGGCGGGCAGTCACAAGCCGAACACTGCCATTCCTCAAGCCTACTATGCCAAGAAAGAGGGGTTCAAGCGCCTGAGCACTGAGACTGGTGCCGGGCAGTGGGGGAGTGCCTTGGCTCTGGGCTGCGCCTTCTTCGGTCTGGAATGCAAGGTCTACATGGTCAGGGTAAGCTATCAACAGAAGCCCTACCGCCGCATCCTGATGGAGACCTGGGGGGCTAAGGTTGTACCCAGCCCCAGTGAGGACACTGAGGTCGGACGACGTCTTCTAGCTGAGAATCCCAACCATCCTGGAAGCCTAGGGATTGCCATCAGCGAAGCATGTGAGGATGCCTTCGCCCGTGATGATACCAAGTACTCCATAGGCAGTGTCGCCAACCATGTCCTGCTCCACCAGACCATCATCGGGGAGGAGACGAGAAAACAGATGGAGATGGCAGACGCCTACCCCGATATCATCATCGGCTGTGTTGGTGGCGGTTCAAATTTCGCCGGTCAGTTCCTGCCCTGGATTAGAGACAAGCTCAGTGGCAAGAAACCAGACATGCGCATCATCTGTGTTGAGCCTCAAGCCTGCCCCAGCCTGACCAAGGGCCCCTATACCTGGGACTACGGGGATATCGCTGGCCTGGCGCCGATACTTAAGATGTACACCCTTGGCCATGATTTTATCCCATCCCCAATCCACGCCGGTGGGCTGCGCTACCACGGTATGGCACCAATCGTCTGCCACCTTTACCGGCTGGGCTTAATTGAGGCCAGGGCTGAGTATCAAATCCCTGTCTTTGAGGCTGGAGTGAAGTTTGCCCGAACCGAGGGTATTATTACCGCCCCAGAGCCATGCCATGACCTCAAGGTAGCCATTGATGAAGCCCTCAAATGCAAGGAATCAGGCAAGTCAAAAACTATCCTGATAGCTCATAGTGGGCACGGGCATTTTGACCTGGCTGCCTATGATGAGTACCTCTCCGGCAGGCTGCAGGATTATGAATACCCTGCGGAAAAGGTAAAGCAGGCACTGGCTTCACTGCCCGAAGTACCCGAGGCATAGATTAACAAGGCATCTACCAATTATCCCCCTCCCTTAGTAAGGGAGGGGGATAACTAATCCTTTTTGTTCCAGTTTTACCCTTATGCTATAATTGAAAGGCAATGAACCGGGTAAAAACAAAATACCTGATAATTCCCCTTATCCTCATCCTATCTCTTACCCTAAGTGTAGGTTGTTCCCTCCCATCCCTTCCAGTGACCCCACCTCCAACGACTTCGCCACCGCCTCCAACGACTTCGTCACCACCTACCCCCCCTTCTACTGCCACCCCAATTAACCCCAACTGGAGCCCGCCATCCACCGAGAGTAATGCTCCACGGTTGCCTGATTATGTTGCCGTAGTGGCTAAGGTCAAGCCTTCGGTAGTGGCTATCAAGACTGATGTCGCCGCCGGCTCGGGGTGGATTATAAACCAGGATGGAGTTATCGTAACCAATAATCATGTAGTCGCCGGAGCCGAAACGGTCACTATAACCCTAGACGATGGTAGCACCTTCCCGGCTCAGGCGGTAAGCACTGACCCGCTTACTGACCTGGCTATAGTCAAGATTGACGCTCAAAACCTACCGGCAGCCGATATTGGAGACTCTTCCGTATTAAAGATTGGGGAGCAGGTAGCCGCCATCGGTAATTCACTAGGCATGGGGATAGGCATGAAAGGGGGGTGGATTAGCCGCCTCGGGGTTTCTCTGCCTGTATCCGCAGGAGAGACGCTAGACGACCTTATCGAGACTGACGCCGCTATCAATCCCGGTAATAGTGGCGGACCTTTAGTCAATATGGCTGGAGAGGTAATCGGCATTACCAGCGCTAAAGTTGCCATGGTCGGTGTTGAGGGTATGGGCTACGCCATAAGCATCAACGCCGCTATCCCTGTTATCAACCAATTAATTGTAAACGGCTATGTAATTCGCTCCTACTTAGGCGTACAGCTTTCAGATGTAAACCCAACCATGGTTTGGTGGTATAAGCTAGCCATAGATAAAGGTGCCTTTGTTACCTATGTAGGTCCTGACAGCCCAGCTGCTCAAGCTGGCATTGAACCAGGGGATGTCATTGTCAGCCTGGATGATGAGGAGATATCCACTGCCCAGGACTTAATCAAAGCAATACACGCCCGCCAAATTGGACAAAGTGTAAAAATTGTCTTCTGGCGGGGTAATACTGAGAATACTGCCTATGCTACACTTACCCAAAGCCCACCACCATAAGTCACCCCAGCCTTTCCACCCCCAACAATAAATCATGGTCATCTAATCTATGGCTCTCGGTAAATGCCCCCTCTTGAGG
>CAYHAL010000030.1:0-14063 GCA_964354655.1 uncultured Dehalococcoidales bacterium | reverse complement strand
CCCCGGTTAGATACCTCAGAGAGCCCCCCGAGATTTCGGGGGGCTCTCTTTTTTTAGGTTATAAGGCCAACGAGCTACTGCTGCCAATACCCAATTGAACAAGATGGCGTTTCGTTACACTGCCCTCCCAAAAGCCAAGTCCTTCTCAAAAAAAGTTGCCCTGCGAATTAACTTGTGCCTTATAGTATAATTATGGAGGCAATGAGACGGCGCGAAAATGCCCGGTTACTACTGCAACTGGGCGACAAACCATAAATATAAAAGGAGGATTATTAACATGGAATGGGGAATGGCAAACCGTATGGCACAATTGATCCAATCGGACGGGCATGTTCTGTTCTTGCCAGTGGACCATGGATACTTTCAAGGTCCCACCAGAAGATTGGAAGAACCGCGTAAAACTATTGAGCCACTGCTGCCCTATGCCGATGCAATCTTCATTACTAGAGGCGTGTTACGCTCATCAGTAGACCCAGACAACACTAAACCAATTATTCTTAGGGTGTCTGGGGGCACTAGTGTGGTGGGGAAAGACCTAGCTAATGAAGGAATTACCACCTCTATGGAGGAGGCTATCCGCCTTAATGCTTCAGCCGTAGGCATTTCTATCTTTGTTGGCAGTGACTATGAGAAAGAGTCGTTATTAAACCTGTCAAAGCTTGTTGACGAGGGCGAGAGGTATGGGATACCAGTAATGGCAGTTACCGGTGTGGGTAAGGAGCTTGAAAAACGAGACGCCCGCTACCTTGGCTTGTCCTGTCGCATCGCTGCTGAGTTGGGGGCGCGTGTAGTAAAAACCTACTGGTGTGAAGACTTTGAACGGGTGACAAGGGGCTGTCCAGTTCCAGTAGTTATGGCGGGTGGACCCCAGGTTGACACTGAGCTTGAGGTGTTTGAGTTTGTCTATGATGGCATGCAAAAAGGTGCTATAGGAGTGAACCTGGGAAGGAATATCTGGCAAAATGATTTTCCGGTGGCAATGATTAAAGCCATACGTGCCATTGTTCACCAAAAGGCTACCCCAAAACAGGCTCAAGACTTATTCAGCAATGAAAAGGAGAAGGAGGTGAAGAAGTCGTGACCCAAGGCGGGAGAAATAGAATGCGTGTCGCCATGTGGTATAACAACCGGGATGTACGGATAGAGGAGATGCCTATCCCACAGATAGGTTTTGGTGAGCTACTGGTGAGGGTAGAGGCTTGTGGCATCTGCGGTAGCGATGTCATGGAATGGTATCGCATTGACCGGGCGCCCCTGGTGCTGGGTCATGAGATTGGCGGGCAGATTGCGGCTGTAGGAGAGGGGGTGGAGCGTTACCACGAGGGTGACCGGGTATCAGCGGCTCATCATGTCCCGTGTAACACGTGTTACTACTGCCTAAGCGGCCATCACACCGTTTGCAATACCCTCCGCCAGACGAATTTTGACCCCGGTGGCTTTGCTGAATATATTCGTTTGCCAGCCATCAATGTCGACCGCGGGGTATTCCTGCTGCCCGACGAAGTATCTTACGAAGAGGCAACATTTATTGAACCGCTAGCTTGCGTCCTGCGTGGACAAAGGCTGGCACACATGTGCCCAGGAAATAGTGTGCTTGTCATCGGCAGTGGCATTGCTGGGTTGCTCCATGTGCAGCTAGCCCACGCTCTGGGGGCGGGTCGGGTGATAGCAACCGACACTACCCCTTACCGGCTGGAGGCAGCAGAGCGGTTTGGAGCTGATACTACTATTCATGCTGAAGAGGATTTGTCCACCCGCCTGCGCCAGGTTAATCAAGGTCGTCTGGTTGACTTGGTGATAGTGTGCACTGGGGCAACATCAGCCATTGTCCAAGCCTTAACGTCAGTGGAGCGCGGGGGGACTGTCCTCTTCTTCGCACCAACAAACCCTAGCATTACTATTTCCATTTCAATAAATGAACTTTTCTGGCGTAATGATATAACGCTCACCACCTCTTACGCCGCCAGCCCTGCTGACTACCAAACGGCGCTAGAACTAATTCGGGCTGGCACTATCCCTGTACACCAGATGATTACCCATCGCTTGGGTCTGGCAGAGACAGGCTTAGGCTTCCAGCTTGTCGCCAAGGCCCAGAATTCTATCAAGGTGGTTATCCAACCCCAAAGATAGCCACAGTTAGCGAAGCTGCTTTAAGATTATTCTGCCGATACCTTGTTCCAGATATGTTTCCAGATAATCGCTGTGTTTAGGATAGCATCATGCATTACACTATCAACAAGAAGCATAGAAGTGGTATAATTTGTCTGACATCTCACGGTTTGTACTTGCCAGGACTAAAGTATCAATATAGTGGAAAGGAGGTGACCCTGAATAGTGGTAGAGAAGGTGATGCTTGAAGGTACAGACCGGTCTGGTCAGCGGAGACAGCACAGGAATCAAACCAAGAACCGAAGCCCCGGGGAAACAGTATCCAAGAAGTTTATTGTTATCATATCCGCAAAATAAAGTAAAAGGAGGCACAAAAAATGAAGGTAGCTGTTATAGGAATTGGGCAATGTGGCTGTAATATTGCCGATGAGTTTTACAGTGTAAGCCAATATGCAAAATCTCTCCTTGGCAGGAGAATAGAGATAGTAACTGATACTCTGGCGGCTAACACCGACTCAAGTGACCTCAGAGGGTTCAAGCATATCCCAGGGAAGAATAGGATACTGGTGGGAGCTGGCAGGACCTTTGGGCATGGGGTTGGCAAAATCAATGTCGAAGCCGCCAAAATATTTACCGATGACCGCGGGATGCTTGCCGGGGAAATTTCTGAGTCCCGACATTTTTATGAGACAGATGCGGTGGTGGTTATAGCCAGCGCTGGAGGTGGCACAGGCTCCGGTGGTATCGGACCGGTGACGAAGATTCTCAAGGAAAGACTAAGCCGTCGTGTTATTGCTATAGTTGTTTTACCCTTCGCCTATGAGGAGAGTGGAGCAGTATCTTATGCTCTAACTAATGCTGCCGGCTGTGTGAGTACGGTGGACAGCTACGCTGATGTTACCTTTATCCTTGATAATGAGAAGTTCAGCAGAGGAGCAACGGTCAGCATGGCAGACTCATACCAGAATATAAATCATCAAATGGTCAGCAACTTCTACGACCTATTCTGTGCTGGTGAGGAGAAAGTCACCAAGTACGTAGGTGCCAAAGTGGCTGATGCTGGGGACATCATTGCTTCCCTATCTGGTATATCTGTTATTGGTAGGGGTGAGGTGCCCCTCCCGACTTTCCGCTTTAAGAAATATTCCGCAGATGAGGGGATACGCAGAGCAACCTCTGTGTCCACGGCTTTGAGTGAAGCACTGAATAACCTGTCTACCGATATCAACCTGAAGGATGCCCGCAAGTTTCTAGCTATGCTTTGCGCCCCGAAGGAATACATTACACAGTCAGCTCTTCAAGAGATCTACCAGACCCTTCTCGACAATTCTCCCCAGGCAGAAATTAGAATCGGGGACTACCCCAGGCGAGGGCGAGAAGTTTCCCTAACTGTCGTTGCCTCAGAGCTGGTCAGGATAACTAGGGTAGAAAACCTATACGAGGAGGCAACAAAAACCTTTGACGTTCAGAAGGTAACCGGGACACAGACAAGAAATCTCATCAGCGAGCTGAGGGAAAAGGCGAAGGACATACCTAGATTAGCCTAGGTTAGTTAAAGAAATAGATAATGTCATAATTAAAAGTAATACGCCAAGCTGGTTAGCAGTGATAACCTGTATAAAGCGGGTCTTGTTGCTGCACAATTGTTCAGGTACTTTTATTTATAGCACAATCTGACTACGATTACAACCCATGTCAGTAAAACGGTACAGCTAAGAGGAATACTATGGGAAGAAAGCAAGAAAAAGGGCAACAGCGGAAGCAATACAAGGAAACCTTTAAGAAGGTTAAGCATGGTCATGGCGGCCGCCCGGTAAGGAAAAAGGAAGAAAGCGCCTTAGGCAAATAAACGTAAATGTACCTTCTATGACTATAGGCTCAGGGGATGTGCTCTCCATAAGTTCGCCATTGAACGGGGTGTGGACTGGCATTGATGAATTGCCGTGCCGAAATCAAGGGATGTCCGTCTTCCAAGCACAGGAAGGCGAAATGAGGGCATATTTTAGCGATGAATTCGTCTCTAAATTGAAAGAAATAGCTTCGGAAGACACCGGTCAAAATTAATGAAAAAACCCTATTGACATGGACTCTGTTATGATGTACAATTTACCCAATACGGCGGTAAACGGTTTCATGAAACAAATAGCATGTAACCGAGTTAGCCAAGAATTCAAAAGAAGGAGTGTTAAGTGAAAATATCGACAACAGCCGCAACTGGCCAGGCAGAAGAAGAACCCCCCGGTTTAGACACCACGGTAGGTGAGACTGAGGAAGAGCCTCCAAGTCAACGGACTGAAACTAAAACTAGGTTTTTTAGCCACATCTCGGACGAAAGTTGGAACGACTGGAGATGGCACTTTCGAAACCGCATCACCACCACCAAAGAATTGGCATCTTTTATCCCTCTATCCGCCAAAGAACAAGCGCAGCTTAAGCTAATAACCATCAAATATCCCCTTTCAATAACTCCCTATTACCTTTCGCTCATTAACCCGGACGACCCTGATGACCCCGTCAGGAAACAGACGATACCTTCGTTTCAAGAGATAGCCCTGGCAATCATGGGCATGGAGGACCCGTTAGAAGAAAAGAGAGACACCGTCGTCCCTGGGCTGGTTCACCGCTACCCGGACCGGGTATTGGTGTTGCTTACCAATATTTGCCCCGTGTTTTGCCGCCACTGCACGCGAAAGAGAGAATGGCGAAATGGTAGCTGGGTACGCACTTCCGGTGAGATTGAAGCAATGCTGGATTACATCCGCAGAAACAAGAGCATCAGGGATGTTATTATCTCCGGTGGTGACCCCCTGACCCTGTCCAACCACCGCCTGGAGGAGATCCTCTCTATGTTGAGAGGGATAGCCCATGTCGAGATCATCCGAATTGGTACTCGGTTCCCGGTAGTTTTGCCCCAGCGTATAGACGACGGGCTTTGCGCCATACTCTCGAAGTACGGGCCAATATGGCTTAATACCCAGTTTAATCACCCCCAGGAGATAACTCCGGAGTCAGCGCTAGCTTGTGACAAGTTACTGCGAAGCGGTGTCCCTCTCGGTAACCAGTCCGTTCTGCTGCGGGGAATAAACGACACTGTAGAGACGCAGACGAAGCTCTGTCATGAGCTGCTCAAAATCAAGGTGCGACCATACTATCTCTTCCAGTGCGACGAGGTGCAGGGAACAGAGCACTTCCGTACCCCGGTGGGAACCGGAATAAAATTAATAGAGCAGATGCGAGGACATACCTCCGGTCTTGCTATCCCCACCTTTGTGGTCGATTTGCCTAAGGGAGGAGGAAAGGTACCACTTCAACCGAACTATGTGCTTTTGCAGACTGAGGAAGAGTTTGTATTAAGAAATTACCAAGGGCGTATCTTCCACTACCGCAATCCCAGGGTGACAGCGACAAGCCGGGCGAAACCTAATCACTCTAATGGAAGCCATAACGCTGGCATGAATCAAATAGCTTTTCCCGAGCTGGCATCACTTATAAAAGCAAAAAGGTGACCAAGAATGGAGATTGGGTTAGCCTACGACCTTAAGGAAGATGTGCCTTTAAGTCACAGCCAGCCCGAAGACGCTCTTGAGGAGTATGATTCCCCGGAAACAGTAGCGGCTATTGCTGCGGTGCTGGCATCTCTAGGTCATTCGGTGGTCAGGCTGGGTGGAGGCCAACAGTTTCTTACCAATATTCTTCAGCAAAAGGTGGATCTGGTCTTCAACATCGCCGAGGGACTGGGCAACTACAAAAGCAGGGAGGCTCAAGTGCCTTCGGTGCTGGAGATGCTCGGCATTCCCTATTCAGGCTCAGACCCTCAGTGCCTTGCAATTTGTCTCGACAAACCCTTGGTCAAGAAAGTCGTGGTAGCATCAGGCATCCGCACCCCAAAGTGGCAGGTTATTAGCCACCGCCAAGGACTGGGTGAGGTGCACTGGGACGATTTCCCTTTCCCTGCCTTTGTTAAGCTGGCTCACGAAGGCTCAAGCAAAGGCGTCCGTCTTGGCTCCAGGGTTGAAAGCCCGAAGCAGATTGCCGGAGTAGCACCGGAGCTGTTAGAACGCTACCAGCAGCCAGTGATGGTGGAGGAGTTCATTGCCGGGGATGAGGTTACAGTGGGGATAGTGGGTAACTCCCCACCTAAAGTTGTAGGTATAATGCGTGTTCTGCCTAAGAGAAAGGAACCGCACTTTATCTATTGTCTCGAAGTCAAGCGGGAATGGGAAAGCATGGTAGACTACGAATGCCCCGCCCAGCTTGAGTCGGGCATTTTACAGGAGCTCATAGATTCCAGCCTAAAGGTCTTTAGGGTTCTGGGGTGCCGGGATTTTGCCCGGCTGGACTTTAGGGTCAACCCTGAGGGAACACCCTACTTTTTAGAGATAAACCCTCTAGCTGGGCTTAACCCCCACAGCAGCGACCTGCCAATTATGGCTACCAAGGTAGGCTGGACCTATGAGGCGTTGATATCAGCTATTCTTGATGCTGCCCTCGAGAGGTATCCGCAATGCATCCCAGGGTAACCATCATCTACAACGAGCCAAGTCCTTCTCGTTACAGCGCCATAGGTGAAGAAAAAGCGGTGCTTGGTGTCCTTGACGAAGTGGCAGCAGTACACAAGGCCCTTGATGGATTGGGATATCCAGTAACCCTAGTCCCGCTGCTGCCGCCGCTGGAACAAGCTAGGGCAAAGCTCCGGGCTCTGGAAACCGATTTAGTGTTCAATCTCTTCGAGGGCTTTGCTGGCACCCCGGAAACGGAAGCTTTAATGGCTGACATCCTGTCGGAACAAGGCGTACCTTATACCGGCTGTCCAGGCACCGCGCTAGCCCTGGGCCTTGATAAAGCCAAGACTAAAGCACTTCTAAAAGCCTCGGGAATTGAGACACCCAGCTACCAAGTGCTAACTCCGGAGACCTTATCCCTGTTTCAGCTTGGCTATCCCTGCATAGTCAAGCCCTGCGCCGAGGACGCAAGCCATGGCTTATCTGAGAAAGGCGTAGTGGACGATTTCGCCTCTCTGGAAAAACAGGTGGCCCTGGTAAGCATGTCTTTCGCAGGAAAAGCACTGGTCGAGGAGTTCATAGAGGGACGTGAACTAAATGCCACCGTCTTAGGTAACCGGGAACTTATTGTTATGCCTATTTCTGAAATAGTGTATTCCCTACCTCCGGTTATGCCCAGGATTCTTACCTTCGCTGCTAAATGGGAGCCAAACAGCATATATTTCCAAGGCAGCAAATCTGTTTGCCCGGCCAAGATAGAAGAGGATGTGCGAGAGCACATTGTTAGGACTGCCAGGGCTGTTTTCCGACTGGTGGGCTGCCGGGGTTACGCCAGGGTGGATATGCGGCTGGACCCAGAGGGACGACTTCACGTGCTTGAGGTGAACCCCAACCCCGATATATCTCCTGACTCCGGTGCCGCACGCCAGGCTGAAGCGGCTGGAATGAGATACGACCAGTTCATTGAGCAAATAGTCCTCTTTGCTCTGGAAGGTGACGGGGGATGAAACTAGAAATCCGCCCTATGGATAGCCGGGATAGACCGGCTATTATGCGGTTTATAACCGCCACGCCGGAATTCAAGCCAGCCGAGGTGAGTGTGGCTGAAGAGGTCTGCGATAGTTACATCCGAGACCCATCTGGGTCGGGTTACTATATCTTTGTGGCTGAGGTTAACTCCTCAGTAGCAGGCTATATTTGCTATGGTCCTATCCCCTTAACTGAAGGGACTTGGGATATATACTGGATAGCAGTTGCCGTTGAATATCAACGCCTTGGTGTAGGAAGGGCTCTGTTGTCATTCGCTGAGACCAATATCACTAAAGCCTCGGGAAGGCTGGCTCTTATCGAGACATCCTCCAATCCGGAATATGAAAGGACAAGACGTTTTTATCGTGCCCAGGGCTACAAAGTAGTCTGCCGCATCCCGGACTTCTACGCACTTGGTGACGACAAATTGACCTTACAGAAGCGGCTAAAGTAAAAGGTGGCAGCCTTTAGACGACTGCCTTTACCATCCCACCATCGACATTAATCGCCTGTCCGGTGATAAACTTGGCCTTATCCGAGGCTAAAAAGGTAACCATATTAGCAATGTCTTCGGGGAGTCCAAAATGCCCCAAAGGGATATGTTGCTCGGCTACCCAAGCCATAGCCTCCTTGCCTGACATGCCTAAAGTCTTCCCCAGTTGGTCACCACCACCGCCAGGGGCTTCCCACAAAGGTGTCCGGATTGGTCCGGGGCAGACGGCGTTGACCAAGATATTATCCTTAGCCAGGTAGATAGCCATATCTTTAGTGTACATGTTTACCGCCGCCTTGATAGCATCATAATCCACCAGACCGCCGGGTTGCTTCCCGTATATTGAGGAGATATTGATAATCCGCCCCCATCCTGCTTTTCTCATATAAGGGATGACCTCGGTGCAGGTGCGAACCACAGCAAAAAGCATGAGTTCCGTCTCATACCTGAATTCATCATCGGGGAGGAGCAACGGAGCCCTTATCAACGAAGTACCAGCATTGTTCACCAGAATGTCAATCCGGCCAAATCTGTCAATGGCGGCAGTGACCATTCTCTTTACCTCTTCGGCAACGGTGAGGTCAACCAGCACAGTGAGAACCTCAACGCCGTGGGCTTTCACCTCCTTGGCAACAGAAGCAACCCTAGCTTTATCCCTGCCAGTAACAATTATATTGGCACCTTCCTTAGCCAAGCACAGGGCAATGGCACGGCCAATGCCGCTTGACGAACCAGTAACTAAAGCCATCTTGCCTTTCAAACCAAGCTCCATCTCTTACCTCCTGTATAATTATAATTAGGTATTTGTATAGAACCACCATTCGGTGCTTAAAACGAGGCCGTAATTCCCGCCACCTAAACCAGGCTCGTCACGTTGGAAAGCTCACCGATTTCTGGAACCTGGAGGGACACAATATCACCCGGAGCCAGAGCTGACTCCTCAGTAATGATGATTCCGGTTCCAGTCAGGAGCACTGAGCCGGCGGGCACCGGGTTGGAACGCAGAAGGAACTCGACCATCTCCTCAATCCTTCGGGCAAGCCGCGAGGTGCAAGTCGCTCCAGAGAAAATCGTCTTGCCGCCACGCCTAATGGTGCAGGTCATATTGAGGGTATAGGGGTCTGGCAATTCATCAGTAGTGACAATCACCGGACCCAGCGAGCAGCACCCGGTATAGATTTTAGACTGTGGTAGGTAGAGCGGATTCTCCCGCTCAATGTCCCAAGCCGATACATCGTTGGCTAGGGTATAACCGAGGACTTTGCCTTCGCTACCTAAAACAACTGCCAGTTCGGGCTCGGGAGCAGTAAAGTGGGAATCAGGACGGATGCCAATGGGCTGGCCAGGACCAACACAGACCCGCTCCGTGCCCTTGAAAAATATCTCTGGACGCTGGCTCTTGTAAACATAGGCGTAGAAGCCTTCCCTGGTGCCATACTCAGCGTCACGAAAGGCGGCACTCGTTTCATAAGTACAACCGCACGCCCAGACCTCACATGGGTAAATCGGAATGAGAGGGGTGGCTACCTCTTCAGGAGGGTCAGCCAGTCGGGTGGCAAGGTCAGTTAGCCGAACCAACTCAGCCTCAGAACGCCGAACCAAATCACACATGGTATGATTTGGAATCGGCCGCGCCACCTCCCCTTCAAATATGGCAGCCACAATCTGATTGTTAGACTTAATTTGTCCCAGTCGCATAGGTTTGAGTTTAGCCCGCCAAAGGTCGGTTTGTCAATAGAGATTATGTGGGGATATAATAAACAAAATATAGCGCTTAGACTCAGAAAGAAGGGCAGCTTTCATTACAAAGGAGGACATTATGAAGACGAGAAAGCTCGGCTGGACAGACCTTAACCTATCAACTATTGGACTAGGTACGTTTGCAATAGGCGGTGGTGATTGGGCCTACGGTTGGGGGCGACAGGACGACGGGGAGTCAATAGCCGCTATTTTACGCGCTCTGGAAAAGGGCGTTAATTGGATAGACACAGCTCCGGTTTACGGATGCGGTCATGCTGAAGAGATTGTGGGTAAGGCTATAAAAGGACTAAGCAGTAAGCCCATTATTGCTACCAAATGTGGACTACATTGTGATAAGGATGGAAACATAATTTTTCGTTTAAACAGGGAAAGTGTTCTCGCTGAAGTTGAGGCAAGTTTAAGAAGACTGCAAATAGATGTTATTGACCTTTATCAAATCCACTGGCCAAACCCTGATAGAGATATTGAGGAGGCATGGGAGGCCATAGCCAAGGCAGTAAAAGAAGGCAAGGTTCGCTACGCTGGCGTATCCAATTTTAATATAGAGCAAATTAAACGCATCCAATCCATTCATCCGGTAGCCTCCCTGCAACCCCCCTACAGTATCCTTGAACACGGCATTGAAGATAAAATGCTAGATTATTGTCGGCAAAACAATATGGGTGTTATTGTGTATTCGCCTATGCAACAGGGGCTGCTCAGTGGGAAGTTCAGCAGAGAATATCTCCAGAATCGCCCCCCTGGGGATTTCAGGCATCGAGACCCTCACTTTCAGGAACCTCAGTTTAGTGCCAATCTTGAACTGACTAAAGGTCTATATACCATTGCCCAAAAGCGTGGCCGGACCGTGGCACAGTTGGCGATAGCCTGGGTCCTGAGGCGACCCGAGGTGACCGCAGCCATCGTTGGGGCAAGACGCCCATCTCAGATTGAGGAAACTGTTCTTGCCGGGGACTGGGTACTTTCTAAGGAGGATATTTCAGCCATTGACAGACTGATTGATAAACGTGAGCGGACATTCAAACAAGCCTGAACTGGGCTAGTGCCGGATGCGCATATTTGTTGACTTTTCACCCACCACAGGCTAAATTATATAGGGTAAGCAGTAGTAACAGGCTTTAATTAGAGCTGAGTGCTTTCCCCTAAAAGTCTCAGCTTTAATTATGCTAAAATAGGGATTTGATGAAGATTGCTATCAGTGGTAAAGGTGGGGTAGGCAAGACCATATTAGCTTCCCTTCTTTCTAGGGCATTTGCTGAGTCTGGCTATTCTGTTCTAGCCATAGATGCTGACCCAAATGCCAATCTGGCTGCCACTCTTGGCTTTCCCAACGCTGACAGGATAACCCCCATATCAGAGATGAGCACTCTCATTGAGGAAAGGACTGGGGCACGCCCTGGTCAAAAAGCCCCTTACTTTAAGTTAAATCCTAAGGTTGATGACCTGCCTGAGAGGTACTGCCTGGAAAAGAATGGAATTAAATTGATGGTAATGGGACGAATTAAGAGGGGTGGCACTGGCTGCTACTGCCCAGAAAATGCTTTATTACAAGCCTTGATTACCCATCTACTCCTGGCTAGGGATGAGGTGGTCATCTTGGACATGGAGGCAGGGATTGAACATCTTGGCCGGGGAACCGCCAAGGCAGTAGATAAATTGATTGTAGTCGTTGAACCAAGCCGCCGGAGCATTGAAACTGCCCTGAGAATCAGTGAATTGGCTAAGGATATCGGGCTACAAAATATTGCTGTCGTCGGCAATAAGATTCGTAGCCAATCAGACAGAGAGTTCCTAACTTCCAGCCTGCCAAACTTTGAATTCCTCGGCTTTATCCCTTACGACCAAGCAATTATAGATGCTGACCTAGCCAATCTTCCGATTCTCGACTCCAGCCAGCAGATTACTAACGAGGTAAAAAATATCTATCACGCTTTGTTACATAGTGCTCAGGCACCAAGCACAATAAACTAGGAGGAGGCATAAATGTGAAATAAAAAGAGACGGGGTTAGCTAATTTAAATGATATCTTTCTTGTTTCACAGCATGCCCAATTATTTACCAAAGGGAAAGAGCCCAAGACACAAAATATAAAAGGAGGTTTTTCGTGGCTTACGACGTATCAAAAATGGCAGACTGGCAGATTGCCGAAGCTGCCGAAGAGAAAATGCCAACCCCGGAGGAGTGGCAAAAGAGGCTGGGTTTAAAAAAGGATGAGATTATTCCTTATGGTAAAACACCAAGGCTCGATTTTTTGAAGATAATGGAGCGTCTTAAGAACAAGAAGGACGGCAAGTATATTGAGGTGACCGCGGTTACCCCCACCCCATTTGGTGAAGGGAAGACAACGACCACGATGGGTCTTATGGAGGGTCTGGGCAAGCAGGGGGAGAATGTAGGTGGCTGTATTCGCCAGCCTTCAGGTGGTCCCACCATGAATGTCAAGGGCACCGCGGCTGGTGGCGGCAATGCCATACTTATTCCCCATACCGAGTTCTCCATGGGTCTTACCGGTGACATTAACGATATCATGAACGCTCACAACTTGGCGATGGTAGCTCTTACTGCCAGGATGATGCACGAGCGCAACTATGATGATGACCAACTAGCCAGGCTCAGCAGGATGCGCCGTCTGGATATTGACCCCACTAGGGTAGAAATGGGTTGGATTATGGACTTCTGTGCCCAGAGTCTCCGTAACATCATCATTGGCATCGGTGGACGTATGGATGGCTTTATGATGCAGTCCAAGTTCGGCATTGCGGTAAGCTCTGAGCTCATGGCTATGTTATCCATTGTCCGGGATTTGGCTGACCTGCGGGAAAGAATGAATAACATTACCGCGGCTTTCGACAAGAAGGGTAATCCCATTACTACGAGAGACCTTGAGGTGGCCGGTGCTATGACCGCTTGGATGCGCAACACGATTAACCCCACCCTTTGCTGTACAGCCGAGTATCAGCCTTGCATGGTGCATGCCGGACCGTTTGCCAATATTGCCGTTGGTCAGTCTTCAATTATTGCTGACCGCATCGGGCTGAAGATGTTTGATTACCATGTTACCGAGAGCGGTTTTGCTGCTGACATCGGCTTTGAGAAGTTCTGGAATGTGAAGTGCCGCTACAGCGGTCTCAAGCCAAATGTGTCAGTGCTCACCACATCTATCAGGTCACTGAAGATGCACGGCGGCGGACCCAAGGTAGTTGCTGGTGTCGCCCTGCCGGATGCCTATAAGAAACCAAATGTGGAACTGGTAGAGAAGGGTTGTGCCAACATGTTGCACCACATTAATACCATTAGGACGTCTGGCATCAACCCGGTAGTGTGCATCAATATGTTTCCTACTGACACGAAGGAAGAAGTCGCCGTGGTTCGAAAGGCAGCCGAGGCGGCTGGGGCACGCTGTGCTATATCCACTCATTTTTCTAATGGTGGTGATGGTGCTCTGGAACTGGCTGATGCGGTTAAGGAAGCCTGCAACGAGAAGAACGATTTCAAGTTCCTGTATCCCATGGAGATGAAACTGAGAGAGCGGGTGGACAAGATTGCCAAGGTGGTCTACGGGGCTGCTGGCGTCTCCTGGGCTCCGGAAGCAGAAGCCAAGGCTAAAACTTTTGAGGCTGACCCCAAGTATAATGAGTATGCTACGATGATGGTCAAGACTCACCTGTCTCTCACCCATGACCCGTCCATTAAGGGTACTCCTAAGGGGTGGACACTACCCATTCGTGATATATTAATCTATTCTGGAGCCAAATTCCTCTGTCCCTGCGCCGGTACCATCAGCCTGATGCCAGGAACCGGTTCTGACCCAGCCTTCAGGAAGGTTGATGTTGATGTGAAGACGGGGAAGGTCAAGGGGCTTCATGAGGTAGATTAACCAGAGATGTAAGGTATTTTGACTGATAGAGTAGCTATCAGGACAAAAAGGTGAGTGGTCTGTTCTAATAGCCAAGGGCAGTCGGTATTATGGGGGTTGGGATGAAAAAGCTGATAAAAGAAAAAGTGAAGATTCACTTTGACCCCGACAACGTTGATGTTATTGTGGAAAAAGGTGAGAATCTGTTGCAAGCAGCTATTGCCGCTGGGGTGCATATCAATGCTTCCTGCGGAGGGGCTGGCGTTTGTGGCACGTGCAAGGTCCTGGTTAAACAGGGACAGGTAGAAAGCAC
>CAYHAL010000029.1:0-14290 GCA_964354655.1 uncultured Dehalococcoidales bacterium | reverse complement strand
GAGATAGGGGGATTCGAACCCCCGACCTCTGCGATGCGAACGCAGCGCTCTCCCTATTGAGCTATATCCCCACTCCAGCAATTAAAAATTATAACATATCTGGGACCTTTTATTAAGAGTATATGGCGTGCTAGACAGGGACTCAAAAGTAGGGTAATATTTAACCAATTAGACTATAGCTGGTCAAATAGCCAGCGAGAGGTTTGTAAAATGGACGAAAGGGAAAAAGCCAAGGAATATGTCATCAAAACAGTCAAGGACAGGGATGTTAAGTTAATAAGTCTATGGTTCACTGACATTTTGGGCTTTCTCAAGAGTTTTGCTATTACCCCTATGGAGCTAGAAGAGGCGTTAGCCAATGGTGCCGGATTTGATGGTTCTTCCATCGAGGGTTTTGCTAGGATTGATGAGAGTGATATGCTGACTTTGCCTGACCCAACAACCTTTCAAATTCTGCCCTGGAGCCAACCGCAACGTCTTGTCGCCAGGATGCTTTGTGACGTTCTAAGACCTGGTGGGCAGCCCTTTGAGGGAGACCCTCGATATGTGCTAAAGAGAAATCTTAAGAGAGCCGCTGACCTAGGTTACACTTTCAATGTTGGACCGGAGATGGAGTACTTCTATTTCCAGAATGCGCAGGGGACAAAAGTCTTGGATGAAGGTGGCTATTTTGATTTGACTCCCCCAGATGTAGCCAGTGAGTTGAGAATGGAGACTGTTCTCATGTTGGAGCAAATGGGTATCGCAGTTCAATATAGCCATCATGAAGTGGCTACTAGCCAGCATGAGTTAGACCTATATTATACCGATGCCCTGACCATGGCTGATAATGTCATGACCTGCCGACTGGTGGTCAAAGAGGTGGCTCTAAAGCATGGTGTCTATGCTACCTTTATGCCTAAGCCTATCTTCGGTATTAACGGTAGTGGCATGCATGTCCACCAATCGCTGTTCAAAGGCAACAGAAATGCCTTCTTTGATAAAAATGACCAGTATTATCTATCCAAGGTAGCTAAACACTATATTGCCGGTCTGTTAAGGCATGCCCCGGAGATTACCGCCGTGGTCAGCCAGTGGCTCAATTCCTACAAGCGCCTAGTCTCTGGCTATGAGGCACCGGTGTACGTTTCCTGGGCGAGGAGAAACCGCTCAGATATGATTAGAGTCCCTGAGTATCAACCGGGGAAGGAAAACGCAACCAGAATTGAGTTTAGGGTTCCCGACCCCGCCTGTAATCCTTACCTGGCGTTCAGTGTGATGCTAGCCGCTGGTTTGGAAGGTATTGAAAAGGAGTATGAGTTAGTTGACCCGGTTGAGCAAAATGTTTTTGAGATGAGCAGTGAAGAGAGGGAACAAAGGGGCATAGCAACTTTACCCACCAACCTCTCTAACGCTATAAGCCTGGCTGAAAATAGCCAGCTGGTAAGGAAAGCCCTTGGCGACCATGTGTTTAATAGTTTTATCAAAAATAAGAAGATTGAGTGGGAACAGTATCGTATTCAGGTTACTGAATATGAATTAAAAAAGTATTTGCCCATTCTCTAGCTTCCATATTGATTAGGGAGGGCTATGAATTTTGAGACTATTATCGGTCTAGAGGTGCATGCTCAGCTATTAACCAAGAGCAAGATGTTCTGTCGGTGTAGCGCTGACTATGCTAGTGCTCCACCCAATACCTATGTCTGCCCGGTGTGCCTGGGGATGCCTGGGGTCTTGCCGGTCATCAATCAGAAAGCGGTGGAATATACCATCATGACCGCCTTGGTACTAAACTGCACTATCTCCGATTACACTAAATTTGACCGTAAGAACTATCCCTATCCTGACCTAATGAAGGGCTATCAGATTTCCCAGTATGATGCCCCTGTTGGACGTCATGGTTGGCTGACAATTGAAGTAAACGGCAGGAAAAAGAGGGTGGGTATAACCCGGGTTCATCTTGAAGAGGATGTAGCCAAGCTGGTTCACTGTACTCCCCCAGGTGGGGAATCTTATAGTCTGGTGGATGTCAATCGGTCTGGTGTGCCACTAATGGAGATTGTCGGAGAGCCTGACCTACGCTCCCCGGAAGAAGCTAGGCAATACCTGATAAAGCTGCGCAGTATACTTCAATACCTGGGAGTATCTACTGGCAACATGGAGGAGGGCAGCTTCAGGTGCGATGCCAACATCAGTGTCCGCCCTGAGAATAGCCCGGATTCTATGGCTAAGGTTGAGGTCAAAAATATGAATAGCTTCAGGGCGGTCTATCGGGCTATGGAGTATGAAGCCAAACGGCAGAGGAAGGCAGTAGCCGAGGGCAGAAAGCTGGTACAGGAGACCAGAGGCTGGGTAGAAGAAAAGGGGAGGACCGTCGCCCAACGCAGCAAGGAATATGCTCATGACTACCGCTACTTCCCTGAGCCAGACCTTCCCCCGCTGCTCCTCAGCCGGGAGTGGGTGGAGGAAATAAGGTCAAAACTCCCTGAGTTGCCTGATGCCAGGCACGGCCGATTTATAGCTGAATATGGGCTACCACTGTATGATGCTGATCTACTCACCAGCTCAAAGGCGATGGCTGATTACTTTGAAGACTTTATGACAGTGGGGGAGCCTCGCAATCTGTCACCATCCGAAAGGGCTAAGCTAGGGGGTAACTGGATTTTGGGCGAGGTCAGCCGCATAGTGAACGCTAATAATATAGATATCCTTGCCTTTAGAAAAAAGGTTAGCCCCGAGCGGCTGGTCAGATTATCGGTTTTGAATTCGCAAGCCGTCATTAACACGGCAACTGCCAAATCGGTGCTTGAGGGGATGTTCAAAACCGGGCAGGATGCTGATGAGATTATTAGCCAGCGAGGGCTTAACCAGATTAGTGATAGCCAACAGCTTGAAGAGGCAGTTAGTCGGGTGATTGAAGCCAATGCCCCAGCGGTGGCTGATTTTAAGGCAGGTAAGGCACCGGCACTGCAGTTTCTTGTCGGTCAGGTGATGAGGGCTACCAAAGGTCGTGCCAACCCAAGGGTGGTGAACGAATTACTAAAGCAAAAGCTTGAGGAAGGGTAGGATGCAAAACTATCTCAATATATCGCAGATTGTGTTATCTATAGCCTTGACGATGGTTATTCTGTTTCAGGTTCGGGGTGGCGGTCTGGGGGGTATATTTGGTCAGCCAGGCACTGTCTATCGGACTAGACGGGGCGTGGAAAAGTTATTGTTCCAACTTACCATCGCCTTAGTTTCTATATTCATTGTAATCTCAGTGTTGACGCTCAAGTTAAGCCCTTAATGCTGCTGAAGCAGAGTTAGAGACAGGCGCTAGGAGCTACTAATGAATTGCCCGGTTTGTGGAAAGCAAGCCAGAGCCCATATCTACTATTGCGCTAGGTGTGCTGTTTACGTCCATGAGAAATGCTGGCAGAAGCATGTAGACATGGCTCATAGGGAAAAACAAGGGAAAAGGACTCGGTAGGCTGGGAATATGATTGCTTGGGACCGGTATAGACGATTGACAAAAGCTTCGAGGTTATAATAGTATAGAAACAAGCTAGAACAGTCTCAACGCAGGTTAAAGACAAGGATTTAGTATGCTTAGAGGTCAAATTGTTTGGCTTGGAATAGACCCCCTTCGAACCTAGACGTAGGGGGTTTATTTTTTGGTAATTTTTAAAAGGAGTTAATTAATAAGAAAGGGGGAATGATAATGCCCAAAGGTTACAATGGGAAAGTCTTGTTTGTTGACTTGACCTCGGGTTCCGTCAAAGAAGAGAACCTGCCGGAAAAGATGTACCGTGATTTTATTGGCGGTCAGGGGCTGGGGGTAAGGATTCTCTATGAGCGTATGAAGCCTAAAGCCGACCCATTGGGTCCAGATAATATACTTGGCTTTCTGGTAGGGCCATTGACTGGAACTGGAATCCACGGTGCCAAGTTTCAGGTAGTTGCCAAATCCCCCCTCACCGGTGGGTGGGGTGATGCTAATTGTGGCTGTTCCTTTGGCGTTGAGCTAAAGGCAGCCGGTTATGATGGTGTTTTCTTTAGTGGTATCTCACCCAAGCCGGTTTATCTATTCCTCCATGATGGCAAGGCTGAACTTAAAGATGCTTCTGGCCTATGGGGCAAAGACACCCTTGAGACTGAAGAGATAATAAGGGGCGAACTGGGTGACAAGCAGGTAAAGGTTGCCTGTATAGGCCTGGCTGGTGAAGCCAAATCACTACTGGCGTGCATTAGGCATGAGGGAGGTGCTGCTGGTAGGTCTGGGGTGGGGGCAGTGATGGGTTCCAAACGCCTCAAGGCATTGGCTATTAGAGGTACTAAAAAGGTGCCAATAGCCGACCCCGAGCGCTTTGCTGCTCTGCGTAAGGATTATCTCAAAAGTGTCAAGGATACAGAGCATCCATGGGCTATAACGTTCAAAAAGTGGGGTACCTGTGGCTTTACCTCCGCTTCGCTGGTTAGCGCTGATGCCCCGATTAAAAACTGGCGTCTTTATGGTGAGGAGGGATTACCTAATCATAGCAAGATAAGCGATGACCAAGTTACCAAGCACCAGACCAGAAAGCATGCTTGTTTAGGCTGTCCACTAGGTTGCAAGGGTTGGTATAGGATTAAGACCGCCTCTTACGGTGTGGTTGAAAGCAGCAAGCCAGAGTATGAAACCTTGGCTATGGTTGGCTCTGATTGTGTTATTGACGATTTGGAGGCAATAGCCAAAGCCAATGACCTCTGTAATCTTTACGGGCTTGATACCATAAGCACGGGCAGTACTGTTGCCTTTGCTATGGAGTGTTACGAGCACGGTGTCATAACTAAGAAGGACACCGGTGGCATTGAACTTACTTGGGGCAGCGGGGCAGCGCTGGTAGCTATGGTGGAAAAGATAGCCCGACGAGAAGGAATCGGCGCTGTGCTGGCTGATGGAAGCAAGTTAGCTGCTGAGCGTATTGGCAAAGGTTCCGAGAAGTGGGCTATGCATATGGGTGGTCAGGACGTACCAGCTCACGACCCTAGAGTTAGCATTGGCTATGGCTGGGGTTATGTTTGTGACCCCACTCCAGCCCGCCATACATGCTCACAGGTCATGCATCAACATCTGGACGGTGGAGTCCCATTTCCAACCTCTGTTGAATTGCAGTTACCCAAATTCGACCCACTTGATATGGCTGCTAACGCTAAGGTATATGCCACTTGTAGTGACCTAGACCGACTGTGGACTTCGGCTGGTCTTTGTATTTTTGGGCTGTCCCCGGAAACCCTACCTCTAGCTGAGGTAATGTCAGCGGTGACTGGGTGGGATTTTACCCTAGCTGAAGGGCTGAAGGCAGGGCGCCGAATTCAGGCCTTGCGTCAAGCCTTTAACGTCCGCGAGGGGATAGATACCACCAAATGGCGCTTGCCGGAAAGGCTAATGGTTGCGCAAGATGCTGGACCATATGAGGGAAGGAAGGTGGATTTTGATGCTATGAAAAAGAGGGGCTATGAAGCGCTTGGCTGGGATGCCAAGACTGGTAAGCCGCTGGAGTCAACCTTGCGGGAGCTAGGGCTGAAAGAGCTAGTGGGACGGCTATAGCTTTGTGGCTACTGGAATAACGTTTGGAGGGTAATAGCTGGAAGCGATAGATGTAGCGCGTCGGGCAGTAGAAGCCGCCAGTAATAAGAAGGCGGTGGATATTTTGTTGCTGGATGCCCGGGGGGTGTGCAGCTTTGCCGATTACTTTGTTATCTGTAGCGGCGATACCAGTAAACAAATTGGGGCTATCCGGGACGAAGTCGGACACGCCTTGAAGAAACAGGGTATTTTACCTCACCACTACGAAGGTACTGTGGACTCGGGGTGGCTGCTTCTTGATTTTAGCGATGTTATCGTCCATATTTTTGCCCCCGTTGAGCGGGAGCAGTACCAGCTGGACAAGCTGTGGAGCCAGGCTACCCCGTTACTCAGAATTCAATAACTAAAAATCTCATCCCCACCAAAGAACAGCTTAATTTCCTCTGTGGCAGTGTCTATTGAATCAGAGCCATGAATAGTATTGTGTTCAATATCTAAACCGAAGTCCCCCCTGATGGTTCCAGCCTCAGCCTTGGCTGGGTCAGTTGCCCCCATCGTTTTTCTAATTACCTCCACCGCCTTCTCACCCTCAAAGATAATGGCGATTATCGGCGCCGAGGTAATGTAATTGACCAAACTGTCAAAGAAGGGCTTGTCTTTGTGGATAGCGTAGTGGCGCTGGGCTAATTCCTTGTCCATGTGAAGCATCTTCATTGCCACCAGCTTAAGCCCCACCTTCTCTAATCGGCTGATAATAGTCCCTACCAGCCCCCTCTGGATAGCATCAGGCTTGATTAGGACTAGAGACCTTTCCATTTATAAATTCTCCTTTAGACATTGTCTTGGGCTTATTCTCCCTTTTTGACTTTCGAGCCGACGTATTGTGTAGCTGTACATTCGGCTACTGGCGTGCCATCTGTCAAGGTCATCTTTGCCTCGGTCTCAACGAATCTTCGCGCATTCCTGGTCAACGAAGCGGTGACGATGGTAGGCTCGCCTATTAAGAGGGGGCGTTTGAACCTGGTCTGCATAGTGGCGGTGACGCACCTTATACCTTCATAGAAGGTGGCATAACCCATAGCTTCATCAAGGATAGTGGTTATTATGCCGCCGTGGATAATGCCCTCCCAGCCTTGATGGAACTTGTTAGGGGTAAACTCGGCTCTGATTGTTTTACCATCCCACTTGCACTTTAGTTTTAGTCCGATGGGGTTATCCTTGCCACAGCCAAAGCACAGGTCGCTGATGCCAATTGATATTTGTCGTCCAGTTACCATCTTGCTGCCTCCGTTCTTTATTGCTTGCGTTTAGTGATTGGCGGGCGCCTCAGGTATAGAGGGTTTAAAGTGGCTGGGTTATCATAGTTGCCGGCTGCCAGTCGCTGTTGCCCGAGCTCGGTTAAGAAGCTGGCTCGTCGTAAGCTGGCGGTTGACGATGATATTATTGCCTTTCGCTTAAGCTGCTTTCTTAACTGTCCGGCGATAGCGGCTGCAAATTCGCCGCAAAACAAGGTTTTGGTCGTTATCTGTGAGCATAGGGTTTCAACGGTAGTTATATGCTCACCAATAATCTGACGCCACTCATTATCTTTCATCTGGTATATAGCGGTGGCAATCTCCCCTCTACCAGCGTTAAATATGGGACAAATAGGCAAATTAGCTTCAGCGTGCTGGTAGGCTTCTACTTCAAGGGTGCTGATGCCAACGATAGGAATACCCAGGCTAAAAGCTAACCCTTTAGCTGTGCTAATCCCAACCCGCAACCCATTGAAGCTTCCCGGCCCCTTGGCTACGATGATGCCACTGATAGATTTAAGGCTTGACTTAGTCCAACTTAGCAGGTCAGCCAAGCGAGGTAGCAGTTCAACACTGTGGTTTTGTTCACAGCGCCAGGTTAGTTCAGCTAGCACCCGGCTGTCTTGAACCAGAGCCAGACTAGTGGTGGCTGTTGAAGTATCTATGGCTAGTAGCATTAGTCCTATCCCAGCCCTTGTTTTGAGTCATGAGTAAAGGGTTTCAGTTGGTCTAGTATTCCTAGATAGCGCTTACCCCTGGGTTTAAGTTGAAAGCTACGCTCAGTATCGGAAAGAAAGTCTATTTGAATTAGCAGGTGCTCGTTTGGTAATACACTTAACCCCTTTTCTGCCCATTCTACAACACAAACACCCTTACCATATAGATAGTCGTCCAAGCCTAGTTCTTCAATCTCTTCAACGTGGTCTAGCCGGAACAGGTCTATATGATATAGAGGCAACCTACCATAAAGTTCCCTAACTATGACGAAGGAAGGGCTTAGCGCATACTCTTTGATATTTAGCCCGTGGGCAATACCCTGGGTGAGGCAGGTCTTGCCTGTTCCCAACCTGCCGACGAGGAGAAAAATATCGCCGGACAGGGCTAGCTTACCGATATAGGCCCCAATCTTTTGGGTCTCCTCTGGGCTATGGCTAACTAAATCAAGGCGGCTTATTTTCATCTTGAAATAAAGTGCTCCCAGCCCTTTTTACTGATAATAAACGGGTTTCCTTTGCTGTCAACCAGGGTTATCTTGCCTGCCTTATCAGCCACGATTTCACCAATTACCGTTATTGGGCAGGGGGCTCTGGCTTTTATTTTGTCAATGACCTCGGTGCTTGTGGTAAACAAGAGCTCGTAATCTTCTCCCCCCGATAGTGCTAGCTCAAGGGCTCTATCACCGAAGTTAGCCTTGACTGTAGGCTGAACGGGCACTCGGTCGACTTCTATTCTGGCGCTAACCTGGCTGACTTTACATATTTGGTTTAGGTCTGAAACCAGCCCGTCGCTAATATCTATCGCTGTCTTTACCCCATGGTCTACCAGCAGTTGACCTTCGGCTATTCGGGGGTAAGGATGGAGGAAAGCCCTTTTTAAATAAGCGGTAGCTTCAGGGTCAAATTGAAGACCTTTGGTAAGCATCTCCCAGCCAGCGCTAGCTGCACCCAGGTAACCGGTAACTGCTACCTTGTCACCGGCTTTAGCTCCCGAGCGAGTGAGGAGCTTATCTTGACTTCTAGCACTACCCAAAACAGTAATGTTGATAGCTACTAATGGTGAGCTACTGGTATCGCCACCCACTATGGCTACTCCAAATTGCTGTGCCAGTTCAATCATCCCTTGGTAGAGAGCGGTAACATCGTCTACTTCAGTATAGTCAGGCAGGGCTAACGATACCAACGCATATTTAGGCACGCCACCCATAGCCGCAATGTCGCTCAAGTTTATAGCCAGTGCTTTCCACCCCAGCTCTTTCCACGGGGTAATATCCAAGGAAAAGTGGACGTCCTGGATAAAGGAATCAACCGTAGCCAATTGAGTTGAGGCATCACCGTGCCAGGCGGCAGCATCATCGCCGATACCGATAATGAGTTTTTGCCAGGCTGGGCTTTGTTTATCCTGGGCGCGATAAACCATTTTAGCTAGGAGGTCAATCAGTCCAAATTCCCCCAGCTCTGAGACCTTCATAGCCGAATTATAGCACCCTTATATTGGGCTCACAACCAAGTCTTAAAACCACATGGTGGCGTCAGCATCGAGAACTAGGTCGTTCAGCGTGGCTGCTCCTACAATCTTGGCTTCTGGTATAAAGTCTCCCCGGTTGAGGTTGAGCAACTGGGTGCTCTGCTCACAGACCAATAATTTGACCCCAGCGGCGATTGCTTGATCCATTATTTCCTTAACCGTAGGAAAGTTGCCCTCTTTGACCGTCTCTGCCATACCTTTCTTTACCACCGTTATTCCTAGGCCAAGGAAATAAATGGTGGCATCAATATCCATCGCCTTGGCGGTCATGCCCAGGACAAAGGGCGAATAAAGACGCTTTGGTGTATCAATACCGCTTGTTTGAACGTAAAGGATATGCTTTTTCTTAGCCATGGTTAAGCTCCTACTTTATTTTTTGGATCAGAAATCTTAGACCCTCGTCGGTTTTCTCTATCTTAAGAATTTTCTGCCCAGCCCGCTTGGCCCAAGCCTTGAGGTCTTCCTCAGCCGCCGGGTCATCGGCGAATACCTCTAGAATTTGGCCAGTGACAAGCTTGTCCATTTCCTGCCTGGTTTTTAGAACTGGCATTGGGCAGTAGAGGCCTATGCAATCTAAGACTTGATGTGGCTGCTTGGGTGACTTGGAATCTATCATAACCCCAGCCTCCTTTAGCCAGGTGAATTAGAAGACACCCCTTGCTCTCCTTAGCTTTCCTCAGCCCTAATCTCAGCCCCGCAATGGGGGCAGACCTTCTTCTCCCGTGGTACTGGCTCCCGACACTTAGGACAGTAGAATATGGTCACTTTACACACCTGGCAGTAGGGGAATGATGCTTCCGCTATCTCTTCCTCACAGTAGGGACAGAAAAGGCGCTCTTTCCTCGTTCTGCACTCAGCCCCCGTCATTCCTTGCCTCCTTTCGCTTTTTCCTTTTTATCCAGATAATCTTGTATGGCTTTGTTCAGGGCTTGGGCACCCAAATTGGAGCAGTGATACTTTTGCTTGGGCAGTCCCTCCAGTTCATCAGCTACTAAGCGGGGGGTGATTTTCATCGCTTCCTCTAGTGTCTTGCCCTTAGCCATCTCACTAACCATGCTGGAAACGGCAATGGCTGCCCCGCAACCGAAGGTCTTGAATTTAACATCCTCTAGGCGGTTGTCCTTGACTTTAATATAAAAGGTCATCATATCTCCGCATATGGGATTACCTACTTCCCCGACGCCGTCGGGATTCTCAATCTCTCCTACATTGCGGGGGTTCATGAAGTGTTCCATTACCTTTTCACTATAGATTGGCATACTATTTGTCTCCTTTACCCTCCTTGGTAAATTTGGCATAAAGTGGTGACATCTGTCGCAGTCTATCCACAATGGGGGGCAGCACCGCAAGGACGTAGTCTACGTCTTGGGAGTTATTATCTATACCGAAGCTGAAGAGGAGGGAACCCTGGGCCAGTGCATGAGGTAGTCCAATGGCGATAAGCACATGGGAGGCCTTTAGCGCTCTTGAGGTGCATGCCGAGCCGCTAGTAACAGCCACCCCTTGGCTATTTAACAGCATAAGCATGGCTTCACCCTCGATAAACTCCACGCAAAAGCTGGCATTTCCCGGAAGACGATTCTGGGGGTGACCGGTGACCACTACATGGTCAATCTTAGCTGGCAATTCCCTGAGCAGGCGGTCGCGGAGTTGGGTAAGGTGCTCTATTCGAGCTGCCATGTTGGCTTTAGCTAGTTCAGCCGCTTTACCCAAACCGGCAATAGCTGGAACATTCTCCGTGCCGGAACGTCGTCCTCCCTCTTGCACACCACCATCGAGGAGGGGTGTAATGCGCAACCCCTTCTGCACCCAGAGGGCACCCACTCCCTTAGGGCCGTAGAACTGGTTCCCTGCCAAGCTCAAAGCGTCTACTCCCAGCTCCTTTACATCAACAGGGATAGTTCCCGCCGCAGCTATGGCATCAGTGTGGAAGACTACATTGCTCTCCCTGGTTATTCGGGCAATTTCCTGTATCGGCTCTATAGTGCCCACCTCGCCATTGGCGTGCATGATGGATACCAGCACAGTGTCTTTCTTCAAACTCTTGCGCACATCCTCAGGGTCAACCACACCATACTTATCCACCGGAACTAGGCTTAGCTCAAAGCCCCACTTTTCCAGGGTTCTGGCTGAGTGCAGTACTGAGAAATGCTCGATGGCTGAGACTATTATATGTTTACCCTTATTTTGTTGTGCTAGCGCTAGCCCCTTAATGGCGAAATTATTGCTTTCCGTGCCACTGCCGGTGAAGATTACCTCCTCGGCATTGGCTCCGATAAGCTGAGCCACCTGGGCTCGGGCAGTTTCTATGGCTTCCCGGGCAGCATCTCCCCAATCGTGAAGACAGGATGGATTACCAAAGGCCTCCCCCAAGTAAGGCAACATCGTCTCGCGAACCTCGGGGAGAAGAGGGGTGGTGGCAGCATGGTCTAAATATACCCTCCTCATCTCTATAACCTCCTTGGTTATTATGCTGCACGAAGGATTCAACAGTTAGTTTAGTTAAAGCGTCCTATATTGTAGATTATAGCACCCTTATATTGGGCTCACAACCAAATCTTAGAGTAGAATCTGTTAAAAAGTCATTTATCGGGGGAGTCTAAGAGGGGCGAAGCCCCTCTCAACAAATTATCTTCCCCATTCCCCTTATTAAGGGGAAGGGGGATAAAGGGGGATAGGGTTACTAAATAAAAACCTAATGGGGGTGAGGTAGATAAAAATCGCCCTAGCCATCTCATACAAAAGCTGTTATATTCTTTATAGATGCGTTACGCCATTATTGCTGATATTCACGCCAATCTAGTTGCTTTTACCGCAGTGCTGGATGACATTGAGCGCAAGGGAGGGGTGGAGGAGGTGTGGTGTCTGGGGGATGTTGTTGGCTATGGTCCCGACCCTCATCAGTGTATTGAGCTTTTGCGTCAACAAAACCATGTCTGTGTTGCCGGTAATCACGATTGGGCAGCAATAGGTAAGCTTAATCTGTCTGAATTTAATCCTGATGCCGCTGCCGCCTGCCGCTGGACAGTCAAGCAATTAAGCCCGGAGGATATAGACTATCTGGAGGGCCTGCCTTTGGTTATTGAGAAGGGCGATTTTACCTTAGTCCATGGTAGTCCGAGGGAGCCGATTTGGGAATATCTCCTGTCAATCAGCAGTGCTAGGCAGAACTTTGCTTATTTCCAGTCACAATTTTGCCTGGTGGGTCATTCTCATGTGCCTATGGTGTTTAGGTATACCGAAGCCGGTGGTTGCTCATTTAGCCCATTTTTAACTAATGTCGGGCTCGTCTTGGGGGAAAGCCGACTGATTATTAATCCTGGCGGTGTTGGACAGCCCCGAGATGGCGACCCCAGAGCCAGCTATGCTATTTATGATAGCCAAACCAGGGTGGTCCGGCTCTACCGTATTCCCTATGATATTGGTGTTACCCAGAATGAAATGGTGAAGCATAACTTGCCTGTGCGCTTGGTGGCTCGTCTGAGCTACGGTCTATAACCAAGTTAGGCAGAACCCCAGAGATAAAGTTGACATAATGTAAAAACAAATCAAAGCTAATCAGATAGGAATTGTTTCCCATTTTTGTAATAGGGGGTGTTACCTGAAAACGAAATCACTCTTGGCTCAGACTAGGGAGTTGTTACACCGTTTTGGTCTTCGGGCGAGGAAAGGACTGGGGCAGCATTTCCTCATTGATGAGGAGGTGCTTAAGCTTATTACCTCAGCCGCTGAACTTACTCCCTCCGATATTGTTATGGAAATAGGTCCTGGTCTAGGTGTGCTGACCAAGGAGCTAGCCAGGCAAGCTGGATGGGTAGTTACCATTGAGCTGGATAGCAAACTGGCGGCTATCTTAAAACAGACCCTGGCTGCTTTCAATAATGTTACCATCATCAATGAGGATGTGCTTCAAATTGACCCGGAAGCTTTGCTTCAGGAGCAAAGGGAGAGGTTTGCTCCAGCGATAAGTAGCCCCTTTAGCTACAAAGTAGTAGCTAACCTTCCCTATTATATTACCTCCCCGGTCTTACGCCATTTCCTTGAAGCCTCACTCAAGCCGCAAGTCATGGTGGTAATGGTGCAGAAGGAGGTGGCTGAGGCTATCGTAGCTGAGCCTGGCGAGATGAGTGTTTTAAGCATTAGTGTGCAGTTCTATGGTCAGCCAAAAATAGTCAGCCATGTGCCAGCCCGGTGCTTTTATCCTGCGCCAGAGGTTGATTCAGCTATATTGAAGGTGACGCTATATCCTAGACCAGTGGTAGATGTAGCCGATGAAGCGAGCTTCTTTAGACTGGTGCGGGCTGGCTTTACCACCCCCCGCAAGCAGATATGTAATTCTTTAACTCAGGGTCTGGGATTGCCCAAGGCTGAGGTCTTATCCTTGTTGGAAAAGGCGAACATAGTCCCACAACGGCGGGCTGAGACGCTGACCCTTGCTGAATGGGCGCAATTATGGCAGGTTTTTATAAGGAAAGAGGGCTAGTATGCTGACAGTTCTGGCGCCAGCTAAACTAAATTTAACCCTTGAGGTCTTGGCTGAGCGCCCCGATGGTTTTCATGAAATCCGTAGTGTTATTCAGGCGATAAATCTGTGCGACAGCCTCCGCTTCCAGTTAAGTAAAAATGTTGAGTTTAGCTGTACTGACCCCAATTGGGTTTTAGCCAAGAGCCTGGTATCTAAAGCAGCTAATTTACTGCAAAAAACCACCGGGTGCTCCAAAGGGGTAAAAATAGAGGTTGATAAGCGTATCCCTTTGGTTTCAGGGTTAAGCGGGGATAGTAGCGACGCCGCCGCTGTCCTGGGTGGACTTAATAAGCTTTGGGGGTTGGGTCTATCATTACCACAATTACTTGAGCTAGCCTCACAGTTAGGTTCAGATGTAGCCTTCTTTCTTTATGGTGGCACGGCTGTGGTCAGGGGTAGAGGTGAGATAGTAACCCCGTTGCCCCCATTTCCCCACATGTGGGTGGTGATAATGCTGCCACCCGTACCGAGGATGCCAGGGAAGACAGAACGACTTTATACCAGCTTGAAGCCCAGCCACTATACCCGGGGAGAGATTACTGACAGGCTTGTGGCATTACTAACTGGGGGAAGTTTGAAGGGGCGAAGCCCCTTCAAGACCAATACTTCCCCCTCATGCAAGGAACTACATCTCCATATTAAGGAGAGGGGGATAGAGGGGGAGAGGTTGGTAAGCACTCTCTTTAATGTGTTAGA
>CAYHAL010000028.1:10986-15051 GCA_964354655.1 uncultured Dehalococcoidales bacterium | reverse complement strand
CTAACCCGGCCCTTGACCCGGTAGCTAAAATACCTGAACTTAAGGTCTGCGCAGTCAGGGTAGAGAAGGAACTTGCCTGAATTGGAGGCGATTGATGAATGAGATAGCTTTAACCATCAACGGTAAGCAGGTTAAAGGGAAGGAAGGAGACACGGTTCTTGAAATCTGTCAGGCCAATGGCATTGACGTGCCAACCCTGTGTCACCTGGAGGGGTTAAGCGATGTCGGGGCTTGCCGAATGTGTGTGGTGGAAATTGAAAAGGAGAGGCGACCGGTGCCTGCGTGTACCTATCCGGCTAGGGATGGGCTGGTGGTTCAAACTAACACTGAGCGTCTTGAGAGATATCGTCGCCAGATACTGGAACTCATCTTCACCGAGCACAATCATTTCTGCATGTTCTGTGAGGCGAGCGGGGATTGTGAACTACAGAAACTGGCTTACCGATATCAGATGGACAACGTGCGTTATCCTTATACCTTCCCTTCTCTAGCCGTAGACTCACTAAGCGATTACATAGTAATTGAGCATAATCGCTGTGTCCTCTGTGGCCGGTGCATTCGAGCCTGTAGCGAAGTGGCGGCAAGCCATACCCTAGATTTTAGCCAGAGGGGCTGGAAAACAGTGGTGACCGCTGACTTGGAGCAACCACTGGGTGAATCGTCCTGTCTTCTCTGCGGCGCCTGTGTTCAGGCATGTCCTACTGGTGCCATTTTTAGCAAACTCAATCTTTACAAAGGCAAGACGGACGAGTGTCAACAAATACACACCGTTTGCCCTGTCTGTGGTGTCGGCTGTGAGCTTAATGTGCTGGTGAAGGATAATAATTTGGTGAGGATTGAAGCGCCAAGGTTAACTGAGCCAAGGGGACCACTATGCCGAATGGGGCGTTTTGAGTTGCTTCGTGAAGCTCTTCCCAGGGTCACTTCCCCCTTGGTGCGAACTGAGCAAGGCGGGCTGGAGGAGTGTAGTCTAGGTAGAGCAGCGGAGGTAATCGTTGATAGGCTGGCAGAGGTAAAGGATGGTTTTGCCGGTATGGTATCTACCAGGCTTCCAAGTGAGACACTTTCATTGTTTAATAGGTTCATCGGTAAGGTAATAGGTAGCGACTCCATTGACACCTTAGACGGGGAAAGCTATCGGATAATTGCCGAAGGTATTAAGCAATTTCAGGGTAACGGGAGGGGACTAGATATTGAGAGTCCACTTGAGGATATACTGGAGGCGGATTGCATTATTGTAGTCGGTGCCGATCCTGGGATGACCAATCCTATAGTTTGCACCCTGGTTCGCCGAGCTGCGCTCCAAAATAAGGCAAAATTGATAGTCATAGACCCATCTAGGGATGTTTTCCCCTTGTGGACTGACCTCTGGCTTAAACCAAGGGCAGGTAGTGAACGAGACCTTCTTAACGGTCTAGCCAAGATTCTTATTGACAAGGGTCTGGTTGAGCCGGGAAGTGCCGAGCTTATCACGTCTTTTAGCCAGTATGGAATAGGAGAGGTGGTCAGGACTACCGGCATAGAGGCGGAGAGGTTGGCGTTGGTGGCTGAGATGTATGGCCGGGCTGAGCATGGGGTCATCATCTACGGAGAAGGGTTACTGCAGACAAACGATGCCAGTGCGATTACTACAATCTTAAACCTGGCTAATATGACAAAAAATCGGGTTGGAGACAAGCTAAGAGTAATCTCACTTAAACCGCGGGCTAATAGTCGTGGTGCCTGGGAGTTGGGTTTGGCTAAAGGTATAAAGCAGGGCAAGCCAAAGGGGCTCTATCTCCTTCTTGCCGACGAGCCTGAAAGCGTAGAACTATTGGCTCAGCTTAGGGGGATAGATTTTCTGGTAGTTCAAGCCAGCTATCATTCACCGGTTACAGCTATAGCTGATGTGGTTTTACCCTCACCAATATGGGCGGAAAGGGAGGGTAAATATGTTACTATGGATGGTCGGGTTCTGGAGCTAAAACGGGTGCTTCAACCCAAAGATGGTCTACCTCAAGACCAAGAGGTATTAAAGGTAATTTCCCAAAAGCTGGGACATAAGTTGACCTAGGTTAGGAGGCTAACGTTGGCAAAGGTAAAAGTAGCTTCGGCATGGTTGGATGCTTGCGGTGGCTGTCATATGTCCTTTCTAGATTTGGACGAGGTGCTCATTGATTTGGCAAATGCCATAGAACTCACCGCTACCCCCATAACCGATATTAAACAATTTTCACCAGTTGATGTTGGGATTATTGAAGGTGCGGTGAGCAATGAACACGATGAACAAGTAGTTAAAGACCTGCGTGCCAATTGTAAAATACTCATGGCGTGGGGGGATTGCGCTTGCTTCGGTGGCATAGCTAGTATGCGAAACCTATTCGACACCGAAGAGGTTCTTCATAGGTATTATAGTACTGAGAGTACTGCCAAAGATGGTAAGATTCCGTCTTCAGAGGACTTACCGCCGCTTACCAAGGTTAGGCCAATAAATGAGGTGGTTAAGGTTGATTGTTATGTCCCTGGCTGCCCGCCCAGCCCTAAGGCTATTCATTATGCCCTAGCCGAGCTTCTAGAGGGCAGGATTCCAGTAGTCCCAAGCGAGATAATGAGGTTTGATTAAGGTTTAAACGAGGGGGTGTAATGACGAAAAAGATTGTTATTGAGCCGGTTACCCGGATTGAGGGGCATGGCAAGGTAACCATTTACCTTAATGATAAAGGCAATGTGGACAAAGCTCGCCTTCATGTTACCCAAGTGCGAGGATTTGAGAAGTTTTGTGAAGGGCGGCTTTTCTGGGAAATGCCACTTATTACTGCTCGAATCTGTGGCATTTGCCCGGTAAGTCACCACCTGGCTTCGGCTAAAGCCGGGGATGTGATTATAGGGGTGAAGCTGACACCCACCGCCGAGATGCTACGCCGGCTGATTCATATGGCGCAATTTGTTCAGTCCCATGCGCTTCACTTTTTCCACCTGGCTAGCCCTGACCTTCTCTTTGGTGCCGAGGCTGACCCGGCGAAGCGAAATATCATGGGGATTATTGCTGAAAAGCCCGAACTTGCCAAAAAGGGAGTAAAGCTTCGTGCCTTCGGTCAGAAAATAATAGAGACGCTCGGGGATAAGAGGGTTCATCCCAATGCCGCTACCCCCGGGGGGATGACCAAGGCGCTTAGCCGTGATAAGCGTGATGAATTCTTAAGCCAGATGGATGATATTATCGCTGACTGCCAGTTTGCCATTGACCTAATCAAGGATTATTGTGCTCAACATAGTGAGGAGGCTACCAGTTTTGCCAATTTTGCCACTGGCTACCTCGGACTGATAGATGATAACGGTAACGTTGAATATTATGATGGCAAGCTCAGGTTGAAAGACAGCCGGGGTATTACCTTGGAGGATAATGTAGCCCCCGAGAATTACCTTGCCGTTATCGAAGAGAAGGTTGAGGACTGGTCTTATCTTAAGTTTCCGTATTACAAAAAGCTCGGTTACCCTGGCGGTATATATCGCGTTGGACCGTTAGGGCGGCTCAATGTTGCCGATGGCTGCGATACCCCTCTGGCTAATAAAGAGTTTCAGAGCTTTAAGAAACTGGGCAGCAATGGCATAGTGCAGGGGTCGTTATATTACCACTATGCCCGGTTAATTGAAGCCCTTAATGCTGCCGAAAGGATAAAGTCGCTGCTGCAAGATGCTCAGATATGTTCCAAGGAAATATGGGTCAATTCTAGCCAGATTAATAATGAAGAGGGCATAGGCGTAATTGAAGCCCCCAGAGGGACACTTATCCACCACTATTGGGTAGATACCAGTGGTAAAATCCGTAAGGTCAACCTGATTGTCGCCACCGGTAACAATAATTTGGCAATGAATCGCGCTGTCTATGAGGTAGCTAGAGAGTTTATCAAAGGTGGTAAGGTTACCGAAGGGATACTAAATCGAATCGAGGTGGCTATCCGCTGTTACGACCCCTGTCTTTCTTGCTCTACCCATGCTCTAGGTCAGATGCCTTTGGAGATTAGCATTTACGATTCAGATGGGAATATCTATCAGAGGTTAACCACATAGTATGAAGACGCTTAT
>CAYHAL010000028.1:0-10886 GCA_964354655.1 uncultured Dehalococcoidales bacterium | reverse complement strand
CGATTCAGATGGGAATATCTATCAGAGGTTAACCACATAGTATGAAGACGCTTATTTTGGGCATAGGTAATCCACTCTTAGGAGACGATGGGGTAGGGTTTCACATCGCTCAAGAGTTAGCCCGGCAAATTCAGGACGAAAACACCGATGTGAAAGACACCAGCGTGGATGGCTTGAATCTATTAGAGCTTATTATTGGATACGACAGGGTAATTATAATTGACGCCATTATGACCGAGGGTGGGGAGGTAGGGGAAATATATAAACTCAGGCCGGAGGACTTGGCTCACATGGTGCATTTTACTACCTCACCCCACAATATTAACCTAGCTATCGCCATCGAAATTGGCAGGAAGATTTTAGCCGAGCAGATGCCGGGAGAAATTGTAGTCTTTGCTGTAGGCATTAAACAAGTCTCCAGGTTTACTGAGGAAATGACGGAAACGGTAAAAGCAGCTATACCGAGAGCAGTAAATCTTATTTTGCAAGAGCTCAACCCGACTTAAGCCGACCACGCCGCCCATTTTGAATCTGATTATTTCATTTCTCCTCTCATCAAAGACCACTGGTATATCATATTAGTGGCACCGCCTTTAAGTCAGCTATTAAGACCAGTATAATATAGCTACTCAATCGAGCGGTGAGCATTATGAAGACCAGTGATTTTGACTATTATCTTCCCCCGGAGCTTATTGCCCAGACCCCGATTGAACCCAGGGACCAATCACGGCTTATGGTGCTAAACTGTAGCCGTAGCTCTCTAGAGCACCGCCGGTTTTTTGAAATAGTTAATTATCTTGAGTCAGGGGATGTTTTAGTATTTAATGACAGCCGGGTTATCCCCGCCCGTCTCAGCGGGAGGAAGGTGGATACTGGGGGTAGGCTGGAGATTTTACTACTGCGACGGCTTAAGCCAAAAGTTTGGGAGACGCTAATTAGACCTGGTAAGCGGGTCAAGATTGGCAGCCGATTAGAGCTGGCTAGCGATTCGGTGGCTGATGATAGACAGGGGTTTAAGGTTCTGGCTGAGGTAGCCGAGTTAAAGGGGGAGGGAATTGGAGTGTTAAGCTTCTCGGATGAAACGTTGCTGCCAAGGTTAGGTAGGGTGGCATTACCGCCATACATCCGCGTTCCGCTGAAGGCTCCAGAACGCTATCAAACCGTCTATGCTAACGTGGCTGGCAGCATCGCTGCGCCTACTGCTGGGCTGCACTTCACCCCGGAGCTAATTGATAACATAAGAAGTAGGGGAATTCACTGCCTTTTTGTTACTTTACATGTAGGCCTTGATACCTTCCGACCGGTGCGGGAGGGTGACCCACGTCAGCATCCTATACATAAAGAATACGGGGTGATGGGTCAGGAAGTAGCCGAACAGCTGTCTCAGGCTAAGGTGGAGGGACGACGAGTTATATGTGTTGGGACAACTACAGTAAGGCTGGTCGAGGCTGTGGCTCAAGCTAGCAACCCGACTCACCTGAAGCCGTTTGAGGGCTGGGTAAGTCTGTTCATTTTACCCGGATACCGGTTTCAAATAGTTGACGCCCTTATTACCAATTTTCACCTGCCTAAATCAACGCTGCTAATGCTGGTTTCTGCCTTTGCCGACAGGGATTTTATTATGCAGGCTTACCGCGAAGCCGTAGCCCAGAAATACCGTTTCTACAGCTTCGGCGACGCCATGCTGATTTTGTGACGTGAAACCCTGTGGCTCCATCGCCTTAATAACCGGTAAGCATGTTATAATGCTGTAGGAGTAATTGATACTGAAGTTCCTGGAGAAAGGAGGTAGTACCATGGCTACTTATTTAATGCTTTTTCGTTTTACTGGTAGAGGTATAGAGAATATCAAAGATAGTCCGGCTAGGGTCGAGGCGGCTAAGAAGGCATTTCAGGCTATAGGGGCGCATGTTAAAGCGTTCTATTTATTAATGGGCGCATATGACACTGCCTTCGTGGTGGAAGCACCAGACGATGAAACTATAATGAAAGCGTCTCTTACTCTTGGTTCGCAGGGCAGCGTGCGCACCGAGACTCTTCGTGCCTTCACCGAGGAAGAATACAAGAAGATCATCGCCGGTTTAGGCTGAGTATTTATTTAGCACGACCTATTTGAAAGGACTCCTCTCTTGTTGGCGCTATTATCCTTTCTAGGGGTGTCATTAGTCTAGTATGAAGGTACTTCTACATATATGTTGTGGGGTTTGTGCCGCTGGAGTTGTTGAGAGATTAACTTCGGAAGGGCATCAGGTTCACGGGTTATTCTATAACCCAAACATTCATCCCCGGCATGAGTATGACCGAAGATTGGAGGTTGCCCGCAAAGTAGCCAAAGAATTAGGCTTTCCCCTGGAAGTACCACCTTACATAACTGAAGAATGGTTCAAGGAAACCATCTCTTTAGAAAATGAACCTGAAGGTGGAAGAAGGTGCGAGGTTTGCTTCAGGCTTAGGCTAAAAAGGGCTTACATCTATATGAAGGACTACGGGGCGGATGCTTTTACTACCACATTAACCATAAGCCCCCATAAATCGGCAGGTATGATTAATCGGGTAGGGCAGGAGATCGGCGGGGAGAGATTTCTGGTGAGGGATTTTAAAAAGAAGGAAGGGTTCAAACGAGCTACGGAGCTAGCCAAAAAGTGGGCTCTTTACCAGCAGGATTATTGCGGGTGCATATACAGCATGAGGAATAGATAGTCTCGCTACCGAAGTTACTGCTTTCTTAACCGGCTACTCTATTAGTGCAGTGGTTAACCACTTTTGTCTATTTGATTGCGATTCCTGGCATCAAGCCATTTTTGCTTCTGAGCGAGCCGCAGCTCCTCATCGGTAGGCTGATAATTAGCCAGGAAGCTATCTCTAAAAGTGTTAAAGGTGCCGTTAATGATGGCGTCTCTTATCTTCTTCATTAGATTATTTATAAAGCTGAGATTGTGAATAGTAGCTAATCGGTATGCCAGTAGCTCTTGGCATTCAAAGAGGTGATGCAAATAGGCGGCTGAGAAGTTGTGGCAGGTATAGCAATCGCAGACAGGGTCAACGGCGGCTTCCATTTGGCTATAAATAGATTTGCGAATATTATACCTACCCTGCCAGGTATAGAAACCACCTTTTCGTGCCACGCTGGTCGGCAGGGCACTATCAAACATATCAATTCCTCGGGCTACATTCTCGACGATATCCTCTGGGGAGCCCACACCCATAAGGTATCTCGGCTTGTTCTCAGGGAGTAAGGCTACTGTTTCCTCAACCATGGCTTGAGTCAGTACTTTTGGTTCTCCTAAGCTCAAACCACCAATAGCATAGCCGAAAAATCCTAACGATGTAAGGAAAGTGGCTGACTTACGGCGTAGCTTAGGGAAAAGCCCTCCCTGCACGATACCAAACAGAGCCTGGTCGTTACGGGTTTGAGACTGCTGGCATCTCTCCGCCCATTTATGCGTCCGTTTCATCGCTTGCTCCACCGCTTCAAAGGTTTCGGTGTGGGATGGGCACTCATCCAGAGCCATGATGATATCGGCTCCGAGCGATTCTTGAAACTGAATAGCCATCTCAGGAGTAAACAGATGTTGACTCCCATCAATATGGGAGCGAAATACAACCCCCTGGTCACTAATGTCCCGTAGCTGGGCTAGGCTAAATATTTGATAACCCCCGCTGTCAGTAAGTAGGGCTCTATCCCAGGCCATAAATTTATGGAGGCCTCCCATTGCTTTAATTATGCCGATTCCTGGTCTGAGATATAGATGATAGGTATTAGCCACGACTATGGATATTCCAATATTCTTCAGCTCTTCGGGGCTCACCGCTTTAACTGTAGCTTGGCTGCCTACGGGGGCAAATACCGGTGTCGGCACTATCCCGTGAGGTGTGACCAACTCGCCAGCCCGAGCGTTACTATCGGGACAGGTTTTTATTAGACGAAAGCTATTGGTATTCAATGCGGCTATATGTCACTTTCTAATTGGGCTTATTGCTGAGATATTTACCCTGCCGCTCATCCATGATGAGCTTTTTGGCTCTGGTTAAGTGCCTCAGTGTACCTCGGCTTACCAATTCCACCTTGGGTAAAGCTAATCTATTGGCGTCTACAGATTTTCTGATTAGCCGGTGGCTTAATACTGCCTTACTTACTGCCTCGCTGATATGCTGGCTCTCCGTGGTAACCTCAGCCCGAAAATGAAGGGCGTCCCTATCTCCTTCTTTGCCAAGGGTCAGCTGATAGTCAATGACCTCGGGAATACTAAAAATAAGTTCATCAAACATTGCCGGGTATATTTCATCCCCACCGCCTATTCTCGCAATCCCTTCCAGCCTTCTGGTTACATTAGCCATCTTCTTTAAGGTAGCTGCCCCACACTCACAGGGAGTACTAATCAACCTAGATATATCATGTGTTCGGTACCTAATCAGGGGCATTGCTTCTTTGGTCAAGGTGGTAAAGACCAGCTCTCCTTCCTCATCATCGGCTAACACTGCGCCAGTCTCAGGGTCTACCACCTCTAGTAGCAGGTCAGCCTCGTTGAAGTGGAAGCCATTATGGACATGGCACTCTACGGCAACCCCTAGCCCCATTTCAGTCAGTCCGTAGTGGACATGGACATCACAATTCCAGGCGTCCTGTAATTGCTTTCTCATAGATTCGGATAGGTACTCAGAGGTGACGAATAGGACCTTAACCCCTTTTCCTTTTAAATCGTGATTATGCCGTGTTTCCTGGGTAATCCGATACATCCGTGATACTGAGGCGAACAGGACGGTGGGGTGAGCCTGGTCTATAATCTTTAGCTGTTGCTCAGGGCTCGGGCTAGTGCCTGAAATTACTGGCACACCACCCATTTTCCTTACCCCCTTGGCCAGCAAATCAGCCTGGTCATTTGGTCTGGCGCTGGGCAACATTATCTGAACCACGTCACCCTCGGTGGCAACTGTTCTCATGCCTGCCGCCATGAAATCAGTCATCACCTCTAGGTCTCTCTCAATACAGAATACCTTCTTCTGGGGACCCGTCGTACCCGAAGAGGTAAAAGTAGTTACCCGGGCAATATCACCAAGCGAAACACAGGCAAATTGATAGGGGTGTTGGGCAATGTCAGTAGGATTAGTGAACGGAATGTTAGCTAGGTCATCCAGAGACTTTATATCGTCAATCTTTATTCCGCTAAACAACTGGCGGTAGAAATTGCTCTTTTGATAAGCATAGGCGAGTATCTTCTTGAGTTTGAATAGATGATAACGGTCGATATCGGTTCTGGTTACTTGGTCAATGCTTTCCTTGGTGACAAATTGCCGATATTCAGGGTCTTCCTTTACTTTCTGCCTGATTATGTTGTGGAGCCACTGCTCTAGAAAGGTAGTCTCCAATATTAACCCCTCTCTTTTATTTTACAGCTTTGGCTTGGACCAAGGAACTGGGATAGAGCCTCTCCCCGCTAGTACTGGTCAGATAATAGGCGCAGAAGGGTATTATTTGCCTATCCGGGGTAACCACATGACCACAGCACCCACGCAGTCTATCTATATCCAGACTCCACACATCCTGAAACGGCATGCAGGTGATGGTCAGGTAATAGTTTAGCACCCGGTCATAGAAATCAGCACCCCAGGATTGGCAGCAGCTCTCATCAAGTCGCCAGTGACGGCTCATAAAGCGGCGTGAACTCTCTTCTGGTGAGGGCTCGGAATATGAACCCCAGCCAGTAACCCTGCCTCGAGCTAGGTTACTCATGGCTTGTAGTTTTCCCTCTTGGTTCAGGATGAAAAAGCTAGAGAATGAGCAGTGTGCGTCCTGGGCATGGCGGGGGAGAAAATCTTGCCACTTGAGTTCACCGTCAGTCTGACATTCTAAGGCGCGGATTACATCAGGGATGGTTATCCGGTCTTCGTCACCGGGTAGGTGAGGGTAACGACCCAGATAGCTTATGGGCTGGAAGTGGACTCCCTTAACGGTGGGAATCCAACCCTTGGCGAACTGAATGATGTCCCCTAGCTGATGGTCGTTAACATCGCGAACAATGGTGGGCACTAGAATAACCCCAATGTTCTCCGATGCGCAGTTATCCAGCGCCTGCCTTTTGATATTTAGGAGACTTTGCCCTCGGATATAGCGGTAAACATCATCGGTTACCCCATCAAACTGGAGATAAATAGCGCTGGCACCAGCCTCTTTGAGACGGTGTAAATAATCTGGCTCTCGGGCTATTCTAACCCCATTGGTATTAATCAGGATGTGACTAAACCCAACCTCCCGCCCCAAGGCAACGATTTGAGCTAGGTCATCACGCACCGTGGGCTCACCGCCACTAAGCTGGATGGTGCAGGCACCTACCCCATCCATGACCGCCTCATACATACCCCGGATAACCCCAATATCTGGTTCATATTGTCCATTCTCATCAGCGCTGGCAAAGCAAACCGGACATCTGAGGTTGCACCTGAGGGTGACTTCTAGCACCATGGTACAAGCCCGCGTCCTGTGCTCCGGACACAGACCGCAATCATAGGGACAGCCTTTGTCCATGGTAGTAAGGCTGTGAAGCGGACCGGAACCCTTCTCGCTGCCGATAGCCCATTCCAGGTAGTGCCTGGCATCTTGCCGCCAGATAAGGACTTTGCTTTCACCGTGCTCGGGGCAGGTCTTTTCTAGATAAACCTTCCCGCTGTCCTCTACCTTCCTGGCTGGGATTCGCTTAAAACATACCGGGCAGAGGCTTTCTGTCTCGCCTAGCAATTCTCCCATCCCTAATCAAACCTCGCTATCTGGGTCTAAGAACGACCGTGCTTTTACTTCTTACTCATTACCAGTAGGGCATAGCCGGGTCTTCCCAGTCTGAGAAACTCCTGGTAGGATGAGATAGTGGGAGCGGAATCTTCCGCCCCCTTCCGTTGACATGGCCCCGCTGGCAACCCAGCCAAGAAGTTATCTACGGAGCCGAAGGCAATGCCTAGCTGATAAGCTATCTTTTTTAATTCGTGTGAGTAGTCTTCTATGTAAGGGGGCTGTAACCCCACCCGTTCAAAGAGATTGATATACTCCTCCACTCGCCAGGCACCGGCAAGACAGCAGGCAAAATTGACTTGGCTCCTCAGCGCCTTACTTACCTCCCCCCTGAGGATAATATCGGTCATTACCAGCTTCCCCCCCGACTTTAAAACGCGCCTGATTTCCTTGGCAGCCATCTCCTTATTGGGAAGAAGGGAGAAGGAACATTCGGATATTACAGTATCAAAGGAAGAATCGCGCAAGGGCAGGTTCTCTCCATCGCCCAGCAAGAAATTAACCCTGCCAGTTACCTCTTTCTCCTCAGCCCTAGCTCGACAGGAGGCAATCATCTTATCCGATAGGTCAATGCCGATAACCCGGCAACCATACTCTCTAGCTAGGAAAAAGGCGGTTGTGCCTTTGCCGCAGGCGATATCTAAGACCAAATAGTTTTTACTAATGCCAGCGACCTCGGCTACCCTTGCCGTAAGCTTTAGACCGCCAGGGCGTAGTGTTTCCCCCAATAACTGGTCAAAGACACACGATTCGTATAGTTTAACTGCCTCTTCCTTAATATTCACTTGGTCTCGAGCAGCTCCTCAACTTTATTTACTTTTTCCACCACTGTTTCCTCAAGCAAATAAGCTGCGCCACATTTGGGGCATTTTATCCCCTCGACAGCACCGGTTGTTTCAAGATAAGCCATCTCCACATCACCTTCAACCATTGGCTCTTTACATTTAAAACAATGCCATTGTTTCATTTCGCTCATCCTTTTATCTCAGCCTTATAGGCATATGCCGAGCGGATTATGTAGCTACCTTGTTCGACAGAATATTCTACATAGAAAGTAGCTTTTCCTATCCTCAATTTAGCCAGATACCTGTTTTCATCCGGCAGGTATAGTTTATCACCCTCGGTTTCAGCATGGTGTATTACCTGCTTCACCTCATCCTCTAAAATATGCCTCTCCTCCAGTAACTGCTTTGCTTCATTGCTCACCTGGAGCTTTATCTCTTCCCAGGTCACATTGGCACCTCCTTGGATTTTGTCTTCTTCAATCCTTAAGCGGTCTTTCCCCTCTCCATCAATAGTGACTTAAAGCGAGACTGGTTGTCTTTTCTGACTGATGGTTTGTTAGGCGGTTTCCGCATATCCTTTTCCCAGTTAGGATTAAACAGGAGGTCAAGGACATGCAGGCTGGGCTTATGGACGGAAAGGGTCTCACGGCAGACGGCACAATAGGCAAGCATATCAAAGTGAGCCTCGGCTACCCTTTCTTTAGTTAAACTGAATACCCGTATGGGATTAAGGGGAAGGATTAAGCCGCCCTGACCACAGCATAAGGTAAGCTCTCTGGAGTGTGGTAACTCCTCTATCTTATGTCCTGAAAGCTTAATTAATTCCCTGGCGCTATCTTGTAGCTTGGTTTCCCACCTAGCGGTACAGGAATCGTGCAATGAAAAAGTGCGTTGACCATTTTTGGGCAGTTGAGGGGCACCTACTTCAACCAGTACCTCATACAGCGTTTTCAGTTCAAAACTAGGTTTGACTCGCTTAAGGGTGCGATAGCAATCAGGGCAGGGCACAATCAATTCGGAAGCGCCCAATTTGCTCATCTCGTGCTCTAATCCGCCCATTGTCTCCTTAAACCGGGAATGCTCTCCCAGACCATGATAAGGGGCACCGCAGCACCTCAGGATGATTCCGGTACCGGGTAGTTTCTTTCTGAGGTAATCATAGGTTGTCATGGTGAGGGAAGGCGAATAGGCTGGTAAATTGCAACCGGTGAAGAATGCCCTCTTGCACTCAGCGGCATCTGGGTCAGGCAGGGACAGGGCAAAGGCTGGAGAAAGCGCCCATTCCACATCATCATTGATAACTTTATGCGCCGGGAGTGGTCCTATCCCTTCCTCCACTAATAGCTCACGGAGCACCAGACACAGCTCACCTATATTCACTCCATAAGGGCAGGTCTTTTGGCATAATTCGCATAGATTACAGGAATAGGGAATCGCAGGTTTTCCCTTAAAGTAGTCTTTCATCCCAAATAAAACCCTACGGACTATCTTGCGAGGATTGTAGTTCTTGTCGACCTCACTAACTAAGCAGCCAGCAGTGCATCTTCCGCACCCCAGGCAACGCCTCAGGTCTTTGCCCTCCATCCGCACCAAAATCTCTTCCCTGAACTTAGTATCCAGCTTATTTAGCAATATTGGTTCCAACTTTAACCCCTGCATTACCCTATTTATATCAAAGTTTCCATCACCTGGCTAATACTCGCCAGACAGCTCATTTAGCTGGGCTAGTGTGAATACCGGCCCCGCCTGGCAAACGTATTTGTTGCCTATGTTGCACCGGCCACACTCCACCAGTTTTGGAGAGAGGATACACATGGAGCAGTCATTGGTGGGGAAGGTCTTGTCAAGTTGAGCCATCACTCCACCAATAGCCGGAGATTGTTCAACTAAATAGACATAGTACCCAGACTCGGCTAGGTCTAGGGCTGCCTGAATACCGCCTATACCCCCACCAATAACCAGTACCGCCCCTGTTTTATGGTTAACAGCCTGCCGGGCACTTGATTTCGCCATTAAATTCCTCCGCAAAGAATAAGGGGGGTAATAATAGTCCATTCTAGATTTGCTGGCAATAAGGCCTTCCAGCTAGTTGGGGCATTCTGACCAAGTGGTGCTCAACTACTTCTCTGGTTTAGCTGGTTTAGGAATATTTGTTGGGTTCACCAATTCGGTTAGTTGCTGTGATTCCCAAGTCCGGTTGTACCAAGGGAAAGCCATCAGCGGGGTAACAATCCCCCTCTGCCTTCTCCACCGTAGAATTATCTCACAAGTTATCTCCGCCGTCAGGGCAGACAGCTCAGCAGCGTAGGTAGACCACATTGAGAAAACCTCGCCCGACCTAATCCGCTCCAGTTGCATGGGGTCAATGCGTTCAACTGGCGCCAGGCGCTTGCCAAAGTGGGCATCACACAAATTGCCACAGCGGACCTGACCGTTAGTACGTTGAGCAAACCGCTCCATAAGCTCAGCCGACCGTGCCTGGGCTAAGGTAAAACTGCTATGCCCCCTAGACCGGGGGCCGCCTTCCTCGGTAAAGTCCACTCGCCCGAACTCCAGACCAATGGCGGCAATTCCTCCCACCAGCGCACAGCAAATCTCGTTACCACCAAAACCTCCAGTGAGAGTGGTCATAAGCACTACCGACTCCCGGGTCCCCAGACCAAGGTGAAGGGATAAGGAATATAGAACTGTCTGACCACAAGCCCGATACTTAAGCTGTAACTCCCTGGAGTCCCGAGCCACCCTCCTTATTATCGCCTCATCATCGGTTTCATCGCGGCTCCAGAACTGCCAGTCCTTGCGGTGCTGTTCATCCTTAAAGACATCGGCTAAATGGACCATCAATTTCCCGTATACCATTTATTGGCTCTCCTCCTATGTTTTAATGCTATTAACCGTGAGTAGAAATTCTTTTCACTAGCCCCTATGCTGGTGACTAAATTGGCAGCTTAAATTGTACTATACGAGGAGGGAGCCGTCAAACAAGATTAAAGGCGGAGGCGTAAACCTGGTTTGTGCCTTTACAAGGCTGATGTTTGGGGCCAAGTTAGCTACGATTTTGGGCGATTGCTCCGCAAAGAATTCAACCGGGCTGGTAAAACTGAGGGTGGCATTTGCGGTCAATACCGCTTTGATCCAGATGACCCTATTGTAAAGCAAATTATTGACCGGGCAAAAGCTAAGTTAGCCAAGAAAGGAGATGAAAATAGATGATAAAACTAGAAGTGGCAGCGGAGGGATTTGAACCCACGACCAAAGGATTGTGAGTCCGGTGGGTTTAGCAACTTCTTATCCGTGGATTGCACAAAATAGCGTTTTGT
>CAYHAL010000027.1:0-15999 GCA_964354655.1 uncultured Dehalococcoidales bacterium | reverse complement strand
TCCCCCTCTCCTTCTCAAGGAGAGGGGGATTAAGGGGGTGAGGTTAATAAACAATCCGTTGTTATTTAATGGTTATTCCCTTATAATGAAGTCCATATAGGTATGGAAGATGAAAGTAGTCTCAATTGTAGGCATGACCGGGGCTGGCAAAACCGAGGTAGCCAAGGTATTTGAGGAGAGCGGTTTTGTTAGAATAAGGTTCGGCGATTTAACTGATAAGGAAATAGAAAAGCAGGGCTTAGAGCTAAATGAGGAAAATGAGCGCTACGTCAGGGAACTCCTCAGAAAACAGTACGGGATGGCAGCTTATGCCAGGCTGAATCTAACCAGGATTGACGAAACATTAAAGCATTCTAACGTGGTAATTGACGGGCTTTACTCCTGGGAGGAATACACCTTTCTCAAGGCTTATTATGGAAATGACTTTCATGTAGTCGCGGTTTGGGCATCTCCAGGAACAAGGTATGCTCGTCTGACCAGCAGACTAAACCGGTCCCTGACAATAGACGAGGCTATCAGTCGGGACGTGGCAGAGGTGGAGAACCTTAAGAAGGGCGGGCCTATTGCCATGGCTGACCTCACCATCATCAATGAGTCTTCCCTAAAGAATCTGAGAAAGGAAGCCAAAGGGATTATCTCTAAATTAAGATGAGAAGGTTGATCAGACCAGATAGCAATGAGTATTTTTTGAAGATTGCCTCGGTGGTGGCTGAACGCTCAACCTGCCGTCGGCATCATGTTGGGGCGGTGGCAGTGAGGGATAAGCACATACTGGCTACGGGTTACAATGGTGCCCCTTCCGGCTTTAAGGACTGCCTTGAGCTTGGTTGTCTCAGGGATGAACTAGGAATACCATCGGGGGAAAGGCAGGAGGTATGCCGGGGTATTCATGCTGAGCAGAATGTAATCATCCAAGCCACCCTCCACGGGGTCAGCCTGGAGGGGAGCACTATTTATGCCACCCACACGCCGTGTGTACTCTGTGCCAAGATGCTGGTGAATGCCAAGATACAGCGGTTTGTCAGTTTTGGTAAGTATAGCGATGATTCGTTTATTGACCTGTTTAAGGAAGCGGGCATAGAAGTTGACATAAAGAAAAGACCCCTGTCCCAAATAAGGTATCTAGATTAGCCCCCGGCAGCGGTTATAATCCTTCCACGAGCTTATACATAGCTTCGTAAGCCCTGCCAAAATCGGGATTAACTTGGTAAAGCCTATTTTTCAATTCAATCATTCTCTGGGCAAATTTCTGTCTATCCTTACTTTCTACTAAATCTGCCCAGCTCTTGGCTTTGCTCTGGAATAGTCTTTCAATTTCAGCAACATTGGGTAGATTCATCTGTAAAGAGGTGTAAAACTCCGGGTCCTCTGAAATAACGCCCTCGGCTAGCGTTAGCAGTAGCTTAAATGTGCTGCCGCCAATCGCCCTCATCTGCTTTAACTTATCAACGCTGAGTAAGGTATCAACTGAAACGATGGCAATAAAATGGGACAGTCCGAGGATGACCGCCATCATTTCATCGTGTTCCTCAGGGCTCATAAGAGTGACCCTAGCCCCTCTAGTTTCCAAATACTCCCTGACTTTTTGGGCAAGGGCTTTCTCCGCCTCATTGGTTGGGGTCAGAACAAAGCTCTGATTGGCGATGCCTCTGGCACCGGGGCCAAACATTGGGTGCATACCAAGCACTACTCCGGTTTTAATATGCTTATGCATTATTTCAACCGGGGATGCTTTAATGGAGGTAATATCTATAATGACCTGTTCATGGTGGGTATAGGGGCAAATCTGCTTTACTACCGGTTCGAAGTTGTCTACAGGCACTGATATTATGATGGCTTGGGCCTGCTTAGCTGCTTCCACATTGGTGGCGACCTCAGCTCCCAGTTGCCCCTTTGCCTCCAGCAGCTTGCTTTGATTTCTACCGGTTATTACTACCTCGTGCCCTTCCTTTAGTAAAAAGCTGGCACACCACCGCCCCATCTTCCCTGAACCACCAATTATGGCTACTTTCACCTGATTGCCCTCACGCTTTACTTTGCCCTGGGATATGACCCCAATATCTTTAGGAAAAGGGAGGTCTTCTCCAAGTTCTCCAAAACCTCTCGGGGCGCCTTGTCCTCTCGGTGACCTTCGAAGTCGAGATAAAAATTATATTCCCACGGCTTTTGTCTCGTTGGTCTGGACTCAATCTTGGTCAGATTGATATTTCTGACAGCAAATTCTTGAAGGAACTCATATAGTGCCCTTGGTCTGTGTTTTACTGAAAAAACGATAGAAGTCTTGTCATTTCCTGAGGGTGGTGAGTCCTCCTTGGATAGAATAAAGAATCGGGTAAAGTTATTTGGGGCATCTTCTATCTCACTGGCAATAATCTTCATCTTATAGATTTCTGCTGCCCTGGCGCTGGCAATGGCGGCACCATCGGTTATTGCCTTCTCCTTTATCATTTTTACGCTGCCAGCGGTATCATAGGTCGGGATTAATTCACAGCCTAAATGCTTTAAGAAGGTCTTACATTGAGCTAGGGCTTGGGGGTGGGAATAGACCCGTTTTATTAAATCCAGCCGTGTTTCCGGACTGGCTATGAGACAATGAGAGATGCGAAGTTCGGTTTCACCGCAGACCTTAAGACTGGAATCCAAAAGCAGGTCATATACCCGGCTTATACTCCCTTCCAGTGAGTTCTCAACCGGGACAATTCCAAACTGCACCTCATCTTGCTCGACAACCTTAAATACGTCGTCCAGGCTTTCATAGGGCTTGGTTGTGATTGAAGGGCCGAAAAACTGAAGAGCCGCCTCTTCACTATAGGCACCAACTTCACCCTGAAAAGCAACTTCCCGTCCTTGCGTCCTTTTGCACGCCGTCACTATTTCTTTATAGATTCTTTCTATAACTTCCTGGCTTATGTTTTCATCTTGGGCAATGCTTTTGATATTTTCCCAGACCCTTTTTTCTCTTTCTCTGTCGTCAATTTGTCTTCCCCGTTTCTTTTTCTCCTCGCCTATTTCTTGAGCAATCCTCATCCTCTCAGCTATAAGCTTGACTATACTGGCATCGGTCTCGTCTATTTTCCTTCTTAAATCTTCTAATTTCATTTTATCACCCTTGGGATTAGTCCAGCCCTCATAGCCAAGTCGCAGAGGGTCACCGCCATCATTGATTCTACCACCACCACCGCTCTGGGAACGATACAGACATCGTGCCTTCCCTTGACCGTCAAACTGGCGTTCTCCATATCTTTAATATTTGCCGTTGGCTGGCTTTTAGCTATAGAAGAGGTTGGCTTAATGGCGACCCTGAGCACTATTGGCATGCCGTTACTTATCCCACCAAGGATACCGCCAGCATTATTGGTCACAGTGACTATCTTACCATTTCTGATGGCAAATGGGTCGTTATTCTCCGAGCCCCTTTTCCTAGCTGTTGAGAAACCCGAGCCGAATTCAACCCCCTTGACTGCGGGAATGGCAAGCAGGGCTTTGGCTAGGTCTCCGTCTAAGGTGTCAAAGACTGGTTCTCCTAGGCCGACTGGTACATTAAGGGCTATGCCTTCTATAATCCCGCCAATGCTATCACCCTCTGCTTTCACCTTCTCAATGGCTTTAGCCATGGCTTCGGCGGCTTTCAGGTCGGCACATTTAACCGGGTTTTTTTCAATATTTTCTCTTATTTCATCAAACCCCTTGGGCTCAGCCTTTATTCCGCCTATTTCAATAGTATGAGCCAGAATCTCAACGCTGATTAGATGGAGCAGTTTTTTAGCAATTGCCCCAGCCATAACAAAGGCGGCGGTGATTCTGCCAGAAAATCTACCCCCACCTCTGAAATCGTTAAACCCTCCGTACTTCATAAAGGCGGTATAGTCGGCGTGACCCGGTCTGGGCAGGAATCTGGTTTTCTCATATTCGCTGGAATCTATATCCCTATTCCATATCACCAAACAGATGGGGGCACCGGTAGTCTTTCCATTGAAAATGCCAGCGAGAATCTCAACCTTATCCTCTTCCGCCCTCTTGGTTGCCGCTATACTTACCCCTGGTTTTCTCTTGTCCACCTCTTTTTGGATATCCTGCTCAGTGATAGGTAAACCGGCAGGGCATCCATCTATAATAATCCCCACGCATCTACCATGGCTTTCGCCAAAGCTGGTTATTACGAAAAGCTTACCCAGGCTATTTTCCATCTATCTTTACCTCCCCGCCGATACTTTTAAATACCTCCCAGAATTGGGGGAATGTCTTTGACACGCATTCGGCGTCATTTATTATTGTTTCCCCAACCGTAGAACCAAGGATACTGAAGGCCATGGCAACCCTGTGGTCTCCCTTAGAATCTATGGTTGAGCCTTTCGGGGTTGAACCAGCGATGATTAGTCTGTTTCTTTCTTCTTGGGCTTTTATTCCCATTTTTTGAAGCCCCTCCCTTACCGCCGAAACCCGATTTGATTCCTTTATCCGCCCTCTTTCTATCCCAACCAGTTCGCTTACTCCATCTGCCGATGCGGCAAGAACTGCCATGGTGGGCAGAAGGTCTATGCAGTCGGACAAATCAGCTCGTAGGGCATTTAGCCTTGACCTGCTTACCGCAACTGAATTTTTGTCTATCTTGACCAAAGCCCCCATGTCTTTCAAGAAGTTTAATATCATTTTATCGCCCTGCCAACTTTCTGGATTTAGGTTTTCAATCTCTATCTCCCCAGACAAAGCCCCTAAAGCCAAGAAATATGAAGCCGATGACCAGTCCCCCTCCACCTCGTATCTGGTCGGTTTATATATTTGCTTCGATACTTCAAATTCCGTTAAATCTTTAGAGTAGTCTACTTTTATTCCAAACTTCTCCAGACAGTCCAGGGTCATCAGGACAAAGGGCTTTGACTCTAATGGCGTGGTCAACCTGATTTTAGCACCCTGGTCAGCAAAAGGGGATATGAACAGTAGCGCCGATACAAACTGAGAGCTTATATTACCCGGTAGTTCGGCTACCCCACCGTTTAATCCTCCTCCGTTAACAACTACCGGGGCTACCTCACCCTGGCAGGAGCAATTGACCCCTAGTTGTCTCAGCGCTTGGATTAGCGGTTTGACCGGTCTCTTGGATAGAGAAGGTCCGGGGACTAATCGGCATTTACCGGGGACTAGGGAGCAGATAGCGGTCATAAATCTCAAGGTAGCGGCGGATTCACCACAGAATAGGTCGGTAGCTGGCTGGTGGAAATTGCCTCCATTAACCCGCCAGGAGTCCTTCTTTTGATGGATACCAACGTCAATCTGGCTCAACACGTTCAAAGCAGCTTCGGTGTCGTCCGAGGTTAATGGGTGTATTATTTCACTTTCGCCCTTGGCTAGGGCAGCGCACATCAACCCACGAATGGTATAGCTTTTTGAGGAGGGGGCTATCACCTTGCCTTTTATTTTGCTTTTAGAAATTGAAGCTTTCATCTTCTTTCAGCTTGTCTATTATTTGCTCAACCACAGAATCGACATCCAGTTTTGAGATATCTATTTTGATATCGGCGGCTCGCTCATAAAACGGCTTCCTGAATTTTAACAGCCCTTGGACAGTCAGAGCTTGGTTTGATGCCTCAAGCAGAGGTCTTTCTGTTCCACCACCCGATACCCGCTTTAGTATTACTTTTGGCGACGCTGTTAGGTAAACTATTATAGATTCGTTTCTCAGTCGGTCAATGTTTATTTTATTCAGGACTACCCCTCCACCACAAGCGATAACCTGATTCTTGCCTTTGGCAACCTCCTTGGTGACCTCAATCTCAAGCTCGCGAAAGGCTATCTCTCCATCCTGCTTAAATATCTCAGGTATGGACTTTCCCACCTTCTGCTCAATCAAAGGGTCCAGTTCAATGAATTTCTTATCTAGCTTTTCAGCCAGCACCTTACCCACTGCGGTCTTCCCCACCCCCATAAAACCGATGAGAGCTATATTAGTTTTCATATCCTTGTAGCCCCTTAATCGCCTCTTCCTTCATTAGCTTGATTGGGGCTTTCACACCAGTCCAGAGTTCAAAGGCTAAGGCTCCCTGCCAGACTAGCATGTCAACCCCACCTATAGTTTCAGCACCAGCCGTCTCAGCCTCTCTCAATAACCTCGTCTTAATCGGATTATACACAATATCAATAACAGTAAGCGACGGTTTGAACAAATCGGGAGTTACCAGGGTTTCATCATTATTTGGGCTCATACCTACACTGGTAGCATTAATCAAAATATCGGCGTTGCTTAGCGCTCGGGCCAGATTTTCCCTATCCAGTTTTAGGGCTTTAACCTCTTTCTTGAAGACTTGAGAAATCTGGTAAGCTAATTTCTCTGCCCAATCTAATTCTAATAGACGGTTGAGGATAACCAGATTGGTCTCCCTTTGGGCGAGAATAAAGGAAATTGCCCTCGAGGCGCCACCGGCTCCCAGGATGACCACGTTTTTTCCCTTTGGCTCGATTCTTCTTTCAAGCAGGGCTTGGAGAAATCCGGTGGCATCGGTATTGTAGCCGGTTAAAACTCCGTCATCATTTACTATGGTATTGACGGCACCAATCCTCTTGGCCAGAGGGTCTAGCTCATCCAGAAATGGGATGACGGTAACCTTGTGTGGTATGGTAACACTCAGTCCTCTTATATTTAAGGCTCTAATCCCGGCAATAGCCTTACCTAATTCTTCTTTCTTCACTCTGAACGGAACATAGAGGTAATTTAGCCCTAGCTTGTGAAAGGCAGCGTTATGCATCACTGGCGACATACTGTGCTCTATTGGGTCACCAATTATTCCGCAGATTCTACTCTCTCCCGAGGTAGCCTTGTCTTTCATGTCTACATCACTTTATAGAGTCATATAGCTTCCTTAACTCTCTGGCGGTTATCTGCCCTGGGGCAGATTCTTTACCCTCTTCTATTGAGGCGTAGGTAAAATCACCACCAACCAGTGGGCAGAGAATTCGGCTAGCCAGTCCTAGAGGGCCCATGGCAAATGAGACTATTTTTGTTTTGGGGGACTCGGCGATGAGCTGCAAAGTAGTCAGGTTATCTTCAAACCTTCGGGCGGTGGTAATCACCTTACATATATCGGCGCCGGTGGCTAATTGCCGTTGAACCATTCCTTTCATCATATCAAGGGGGGGCGTTTTCTCCAGTTCATGGAACGACAAAAGGCATTTTGCCCTCTTCTTGATAACTGGTATGGCTGCCTTCAAGTTTCTGGTATTAAGTTCAATATCAACTATGTCTGCCCCTAGCTCAGTGGCTGTAACTAGCTCGTCTATTCTTCTGGCTTCGTCCCCCTCCCATTTACCCCCCTCCTCGGCACACCGGTTAGATGCTATCCACGGTCGGTTAAGTTGCTTAACCAATTCCTGCCAGCCGTCACCGATGAGGTCTATTCGCACCTCAAATAATTCAACGAATGGTTCAATTGCCTTTATTGCCGCTAAGTCTCTATTTACTATGACGGCGCAAATTCTAGGTCTCTTCATTCCAATCTACCAAGATTTGCTCTACTAAAGAGAGGCTTACTTCATCGGTGATAAATACGCTGCCTAGAGATTTGGGTAAGATGAACCTTACCTTGTCTCTCAGGACCTTTTTATCGTGTGTTATTGACTGGATTATTTCTTCCACCTTAAGATCGGGCATTTTTGTGGGCAGACCGGTTCTTTCAATAAGGCGGTTTAACCTGAGGAGCTCATTTTGGTCAAGTATTCCCATCTGGTTTGAAATTTTGGCGGCAGCTAGCATCCCGATAGCCACCGCTGTGCCGTGTTCCACTTTGAAATCTGACGCCGATTCAATGGCATGCCCAACCGTATGACCATAGTTCAGAATAGCTCTTAAGCCTAAATCCTTCTCATCCCTTTCCACTATTTCGGCTTTAATCTTAGCCGATCTGAAAACAATCGCCTCAAGCGCTCCATCATCAAGCGCTCTTATCTTATCAAGGTTATCTTCAATATAGGTGAGAAGCCCTTTATCCCGAATTACTCCGTATTTTATGACCTCGGCTAGTCCATCACTGAGGGTCTTGGTATCCAGCGTTTTCAGGGTAGCGATATCAGCAATTACTAACCTTGGTTGATAGAATGCCCCGATTCTGTTTTTCAGTTGCCCGTGGTCTACCGCCACCTTACCTCCGATGCTGCTATCAACCTGGGCTAGCAGGGTAGTGGGTATTTGTATCAGTGGCACTCCCCGCAAGTAGGTGGCGGCAACAAATCCTGCCAGGTCTCCAATAACCCCACCACCTAAAGCCAGGACAGGGGTTGTCCTTTCGGTAAAGGAATTGGTCAATCCAGTATATAATCTACCGGCAACCTCTAATGATTTTTGCTCTTCCCCATCAGGAACCTGAAGTATAGTTACCCTGAAGCCCTCTTTGGTGAGCTCCTGCTCTAGAGTATCGCCATATAGCCCCTTCACTATAGGGTTGGTGATAATTACCAGGCTACCGGTAAACCCATTTTCCTTTAACCGTTGGCCGATCTGCCCCAGTATCCCTGAGCCGATATATATCAGGTAACTATTATTGCCAAGTCTTAGCTTAACCCTTTTCATTTCTTCCAGTTTTAACCAGTTTATGGATTCTTTGGCAGGCATCGATGACTTTTTCAAGTTCATCGGGTGTAATTGCCTGCTGGGCATCAACCAGTGCTTCCGCTGGGTTATAGTGTACCTCAATCATCAAGCCACTGGCACCGGCGGCTATAGCGGCACAACTCATATTGAAGATAAGGTCGTGGCGACCAGTCCCATGACTGGGGTCGGCAATTACTGGAAGGTAGGTTTCTTTCTGTATTGCTGGGATAGCTGATAGGTCAAGGGTATATCTGGTATAGCTTCTGCCTTTGCCTACGGGTAGGACGCCTCTTTCACATAGAATGATATTTTTGTTGCCCTCTATGGCAATATATTCGGCAAAGGACAAGAATTCTTCAATGCCGGCACCGAAATGCCTTTTAAATAGGACAGGCTTATTTTTCTTGGCTACCTTGGTCAGCAGGTCTTGATTATACATATTTCTGGCACCTATTTGGAGTATATCAGCATACTCTGCGGCTAGGTCAACTTGTGTTTCCCCTCTTATTTCGGTTACCACTGGCAATTTAAACCTTTTGCCGGCTTCGTGCAACCAGCTTAAAGCCTCCTCGGCTTCTTCCCAACCCCCAGCGCCTAACCCTTGGAAGGAATGAGCTGAGCTTCTTGGCTTAAAAACACCTCCCCTCAGGATATGAGCCCCAGCCTCCTTTACCTCCTCCGCAATTCTAAATAGCTGCTTTTTGCTCTCCACAGCGCAAGGTCCGGCAATGAATATTGGCCCATCGCCACCTATCTCAATGTTCCCCACTTTAACCACCAAATCTTTGCCTTCTCCCTCGGAAAATTTACTATATTCCCTACTGATTAGTTTATAGGGGGTTTCCACCATCACCGCCTCTTTCACCCCAGGGAGGGTAGCGAAGTGGGCAAATGGTATTTTCCCCTCATCTCCAACTAAGCCAATCACTGTCCGGTATTTCCCTTGGGAAACATCGGCTCTTAGTCCGTATTTTTGGATTTCTTTTACTACTTGAGCAATTTGTTCCGGTGTAGCGTCAGTTTTCATTATTATCATCTTTTTACCCTCCCAATAATTTATATTCTACTGCGAGCCGGGCAGCTAAAATAGAAGAACCCTCCCGCTTGGGAGGGTTCTTCTATTTATATCTAAATCTTCTATTTTTACGATGTATTTACACTTTAAGCCAAAACTCTCCCAAGCGCGCCTCGGTGCGCCAAGTAAAGGTGTAATAATAATAAAATTTAAACCAAGCAGTATTAGTTAACATCTTACTTATATATTCAATATCACAAGAACTATAGTTTGTCAATACATTGACGGGACGATATTAAACCTTGTATACTTAAACCGAGAGTAGATATTAGCCATCGACCAATTAGGCGGTGAGCTTTTAGAAATATTTATTGATAGCTTTAGTCGCTTGGATCGGATACGACCGAGACGGCAAGAAATTAAGTTTAAAAGAGTGCCTTCTCTGGCGGTATCGGAGAAGGCATTTTTTAATTAGTTTGGGTGGAAGGTTTAAAATGGTTAAATTTGGGTTTATTGGCGCCGGAACGGTAGGTACAGCCCTATCGGTTAGTTTAAGCAATAAGGGCTACCCTATAGTGGCTATATCCAGTCGGAGCCAGACTTCGGCTAGAAATCTAGCTCGGGCAATTAGTGGCTGTCCCCCGGTCGGTAGCAATCAAGATGTGGCTGATTCTGCTGAGCTTGTCTTTATAACTACCCCCGACGATGCTATCGCCCCGGTAGTATCGCAAGTACGGTGGCATAAGGGGCAAAGTGTAGTCCACTGTAGTGGTGCCGACTCAACTGATATCCTTGAACCAGCTAGGAAATTAGGCGCCTATGTTGGCGTCTTTCACCCGTTGCAGGCCTTTGCCAGTGTAAGACAGGCAATAGAAAATATGCCCGGCTCAACCTTCGCTCTAGAGGCTGAGGAGCCTTTATTAACCACACTTAGAGATATGGCTACCGCTCTTGGCGGTCATTGGATTGAGCTAAAGGCAGGTGATAAGGTAATTTATCACGCCTCAGCGGTTATTGCCTGTAATTACCTGGTGACCCTGGTCAAGTTGGCGACTGATTTGTGGCAAACCTTCGACATCCCAAGGCATCAAGCGATTCAGGCACTACTACCGCTGATACGAGGGACAATTCATAATATTGACACGGTTGGTATTCCTCAATGCCTCACCGGGCCAATTGCCCGGGGTGATACCGGGACGATTAAGAAACATCTTGACGCCTTACAAAAAGTCGCTCCCGGCTTGCTTTCCACCTATCAGGAGCTTGGTCGGCAGACCATCCCGATTGCTCTGGCAAAAGGGAGGATAAATGAACGGCAGGCTGAGGAGCTGGAGGCTATATTAAAAGAGGTCGTTTAGCAACCTATCCCCCTAAGCCCCCTTCCCTTATTAAGGGAAGGGGGAGTGTAGGTAAGAGAGGGGCGAATACGGGGTCCCCGCAAAAACTTTGTTTTTGTGGGGTAAAAAGCCCCTCTAAAACTCCTTTTGAGGAGAGTCAAAGAGAGCCGAAGCCTCCCTCTTAAACTCTCTTCCTCTTACCGAAGTGCTGGGGAGTTGAAGAGGGGCGTTAGCCCCTCTTATAAAAGCTATTTCCCCCTCTCCTTTTCAAGGAGAGGGGGATTAAGGGGGTGAGGTTAATAAACAATCTGATTAAAACATTCTGACTAATAACGAATCAGTTAGGAGGAACAAATGAGAACAATGCTTAAAAGCAAAATTCACAGGGCTCGGGTTACTCAGGTCAATATTGATTATGAAGGCAGCATTACCATTGACAAGAAGCTTATGAGGGAGGCTGACATTCTTCCCTACGAGCAGGTGCAGGTGCTGAATGTCAATAATGGTGCCCGTTTCATTACTTATGCCATCGAGGGGAAAAGCGGCGAAATCGGCCTGAATGGTGCTGCGGCTAGACTAGCGGCTAAGGGAGACACGATTATGGTTCTTTCCTACTCTTATGTTGGTGATGACGAAGCCCATAATTTTATCCCCAAACTGGTATATGTTGACGCTAAAAATGCCATCACTGAGAGTAAACCAGCCATTGAGGCTATACCTTTCTAAAGGGGAAACAGATGCGCATTACCATAAACGACATAAGACAGATGAAGCAGAAGGGTGAGAAAATCACCATGCTCACCGCCTATGACTGCTCCACAGCACTAAATACGAAATACTAAATAAATCCAAATTCCAAAATCTAAGTGCCTAAAATTTAGGATTTAAACATTAGGATTTCCTCCGAAGGAGGATAAAGGGGGTGAGGTTGGTAGATGAAAATCATTGAAACAATCGGTGACATGAAAAAATTGAGGCAGCAGCTCACTGAGCCTATTGGCTTTGTGCCGACTATGGGCTATCTGCATGAGGGTCATTTGGCTCTGGTCAGACGAGCTAGAGCTGAAAACCCCTCGGTGGTAGTTAGCATCTTTGTTAATCCCACGCAGTTTGGTCCGCAGGAAGATTTCAATAGCTATCCCTGTGATACCAAGCGCGACCTATCTTTGTTAGACAAAGAGGGGACTGACGTTGTCTTTATGCCCTCGGTGGCTGAGATATACCCTAGGCAATTTAGTAGCTGGGTAGAGTTAGGCAGAGTAACTGAGCGACTGGAGGGTGCTTCCCGCCCCAGTCACTTCCGGGGGGTTACCACCGTTTGCGCCAAATTATTTAACATTGTCCAGCCAACCAGAGCCTACTTTGGTCAGAAGGATGCCCAGCAGGCGGTGGTCATCAAAAAGATGGTGGCAGACCTCAATATGAACCTGGAAATAATTACCCTACCCACAGTGCGTGAGCCTGATGGTCTGGCGATGAGCAGTCGCAATACCTATCTTAATTCCGAGGAGCGCCGAGCAGCCACGGTTCTCTACCAGGCGCTTAGTCTGGCTCAGAAGCTATGGTCGCAGGGTGAGAAGGATGCCCAGCGCCTGCGGCAAGAGATGATAGGGCTCATTCAGAAACAGCCGCTAGCCAGTATTGATTATGTATCTGTAGCCAATGCTGAGACCCTGGACGAACTGGATACGGTCAATCCCCCAGCCCTGGTCTCACTAGCCGTAAAAATCGGCAAGACCAGACTGATAGACAACATAGTGCTGGAATAAGGGGAGGTTGGAGAATAATTTGAAACTGTATTGAGCGGTAGCGAAAGGATAACAAAGACATCAAATAGATAATCGTGAAAGACTACTTACGCAATTATTAAACCCGCACTGATTCCCTGCTGGTTTTTGGTTTGGATACATTAATGTCCAAACCAACTGACTTCGCTAACGCTGTAGTCATGTATTGATTCAGGCTAACTCCCTCAACAGCTGCTCTGTCAGACAAGAGTCTATGAAGAGACGGTGGGATTCTCAGCCTAATTTGTCCACTGTGTTTGTGCCGTATCGGCTCAGGTATCTTAAGTCCTCTCTCTAAGCTGGACTCTATCCAATCTCTCTTGACTTCTTCAATTTCCGCAACGGCTTCCTCCGGGGTATCGCCATGTATCAAGCAGTGCGGGAGTTCTACGATTCTGGCAACCCAGTATGGTCCTTCTCCGTCATCCCACTTTTCAAGAATAATGTTGTAAGGTAATTTGGCATAATACTCTAAGTCTTTTTCTATATTCTTCATCATTATTTATAATTTCATAATATTAAAATTTTGAATTTTTCCTAGTTATGATATACAGATTTATAAACTGTCTATGATATCCAGTAACTGTTTAACATAACAAGATTTTATTCGTTTTTCTCTCTTATAGGGCATTGGGTAATTACCTTCGCCTATAATAGCCTTTGGGTGTTTGCTTCCTTCCTCAATATACCCATAGGCATTTATTAACGCCTCAAAATCCTCCAATGAGACGTTTCTTATATTCCTGCGAACCTTGTCTAAAAGTTTCTCCTTGTGAGTCACAATAACATAACCTCCTATGCATAATGTACCTCCTTTCTCCTTTTTTCTTTTCTTGACCTCCTTATGGGCTTAGATTATGGTATCATATATGACACCATTTGTCAAGAGGCTTAGCATCAATCTTAACTAATCAATTACAATTCGTTCATTAGTTACTCTCTAACAAAAGCCACCATGCCTATCATGGCGGCGCAGGCAAGACCGGCGCCGAAGAAGAAGGGGGCTGAGGGGCTATAAGCCTGCCACATCCAGCCGGCAATCAGGCTGGCTGGTATTAGGGTAAGCCCAACCACCCCATGATACAGCCCGTAGGCGGTGCCCCTTTTCTCCACTGGAACCAGGTCGGCGACAAAGGCTCGAGCTACCCCTTCTACGACTCCATAGTAGATTCCGTAGCAGGCAAAAAGCAGCCACACCTGCCACAGGTTTGTGGCTAGGGCAAATCCGAGATAGACCATAGCGTAAACCCCCCAGCCCATAGCAATAACCCGCCTTCTGCCTAGTCGGTCGGATAGTCTACCGGCGGGCAAAGCAATAGCTGCATAGGTAGCATTAAACAGGACGAGCATTAAGGCAATATGGAAAACAGATGAGCCCAGGTTCTGTGCCCGTAGTACGACGAAGAAATCGCTGGAATTACCCAGGGTAAATAGAGCCATAACCGCCAGAAACACCTTGAACCGGGTATCAAAACCGGCGGCTAGTTTAGCCAGATTAAATCCGGGGCGAGGAGTGCCAGGAGACAGTGGCTTTCTCTCCCTCTCCTTGATAAATCTTACCAATATCACCACCGCCAGCACTGCTGGCACAATGCCAATTAGTACCAGCCACCGGTAGGCCTTTAAACCGAGCTCTAGCCCTCCGCCCTGGACGAGATATATGACAATAGCCGCTATACCCAGCCCCAGGACAGCACCCCAGGTATCCATAGCTCGGTGCAGCCCAAAGCCCCTGCCCCTCTCTTCAGCCGAGACGGAGTCGGCAATCAGGGCATCGCGTGGCGCAGTGCGGATGCCTTTACCAACCCGGTCGCTAAATCTAACGCCTAACACTACTCCCCAGGTTGAAGCTAAATACATGAAGGGCTTAGCTACCGTAGAGATGCTGTAGCCCGCTACTGCCAGGAACTTTCGCTTGCCAATTCGGTCGCTGAGCCAGCCACTGAATATCCTGAAGGTAGCATCGGCGCTCTCCGACAGCCCGCCAATAAGACCTATGATGGTGGTAGTTGCCCCCAGCACGTTGGATAAGAATAGGGGGACGAGGGTAAAAATCATCTCGGTTGAGACGTCAGTCAGGAAGCTGACTATACCCAGGAAGAATATATTGGGGTTAAGCCCCCAGATTCTCTTGCCGTTGGTATCAGTATTTAATGATTTTATCAACTACTTTTCCTTGATTACCTCGGTGACCAGTCCCCTGATTTTCTTCATTTATTTATTCTCGTGTCAACTTATTTGGCTTCTTAAACAAGAGAGCCCCCCGAAATCTCGGGGGGCTCTCTGAGATATCTAACCGGGGGTTTAAGCCGGTGGTCTTCTGGTCCTGACAATCAGGACAATGACCACTATCGCCAGTGCCCCGCCAACACCAATCATGGCGTAAATCCAGGTTGGGGTTATCATCTCCGCCGCTGGTATCTGTACCACTGGTGCTGGAGCAGCAGGTGGTGTTACCACCTCTACCGGTGGCGTTGGTGGTACTGGTTTCTCCATAGTGGTGAACAGGCACGTCGACCAGTCAGAGTAGATGCCGTCCTTCTCGGCTCTTACCCTCCAGTAGTAGGTGGTGGAGTACTCAAGGGTGGCAGTGCATGCCCAGGCATTGACTGTGGTCTTGCCCTTGATGACGCCGGCGGTGAAGGTCTCGGTTGGGGCTAGCTCAACCTCGTAGCCAGTAGCCTCTTCAACCGGGTGCCAGGAGAAGTTGGGGGTAATGATGACATTTTGACCTCCGCAGTCTGGAGAGCAGAGCAGTGAGAAGTCTACCACGGGTAAGGCGGTGATGAATGTCCTTTCCTCTGACCACTTGCTCAGGTGTGGGTTGCCTTGGCATACCCTTACCTGCCAGTAGTAGGTAGTGCCCGGGTCCAGGCCGTCAACAGTGATGCATGTCTCTTCAGTGCACGGGCAGCACCACCCCTCAAGATCCACAGGGTCAACACCAAGAGTATCGTGCTCAGCAATTCTCGTACACTCTACCTCTGGTCCGCATACCACATCGTCAACTGGCGCACAGTCAAGGCAGAGGGGTATTTCCAGCTTCTGGTCAGGGCACTCAGGGCAGTAGCTGTAGAGGGAGACCTCGTAGCAGTCAGCCCCGCACAGCTCTTTCCAGCTTAAGGTTGCCTTGCCAGTGGTGCCTACCTTCTGACCTTCAACCGGCGTGTTAAGGACTACCGGTTGAGCCAGGGTATCCTCATAGACCCAGATATCAGGTCCAGCATACTCACAGTAGGGGCACGCTTCTTGATCCCACTCAAGAGACCAGAGGACATTCTC
>CAYHAL010000026.1:0-18918 GCA_964354655.1 uncultured Dehalococcoidales bacterium | reverse complement strand
TTTGCCGGGCAGAAGAATCAGCCCAGAGCTTGCTTAAAGCAGCTATGAAGCAACTTTACCTTTCCGCCCGAGCCTTCCACCGTATCTTAAAGCTAGCCCGCACTATTGCCGATTTGGAAAATTCAGATATAATTAAAGCCCATCACGTGGCTGAAGCCATCCAGTATCGCCCGAGACGGATGGTATAGGTCGTAATCCCTTTAAAGCTACATTTATCTGTGATATTTCATGTGGTATAATAAAGTTATGTAATCATATTATGTAAAAACTTCGTATTCGCTAAAAGGAGGCCAATTATGGCAGAGACTCCAACTAAAATACGGATTACAGTCGGAAACGCTACAATTGAGGTAGAAGGAAGCCAAGCTTATATTGAAAAGAAGCTGAAAGAGCCTCAAAGTTTTGGTGGGTTAGTAAAACAAGTGGCAGGGGTGGTTCCAGCTATCCCCGCCAAGGTCGAGACTAAAGGTCAAGAAGCCAAGGCTGAAAAACGGAAAAGGATAACTAAGGGGGGGGAAACCTATAAATCAGTACCAGACCTTAAGTTATCAGGAACAGATGATATTCCACCTCTGAAAGATTTCTATAAAGAGAAGAGTCCTACCGCCGCCCTAGAATGTAATGCCGTTTTCATATACTATCTTAAGAAAATGCTGAAAATAGATAAGGTTGGCATTGAACATGTGTACACTTGCTATAAGGCAGTAGGAGCTAAAATCCCAGGAAGACTATATCAAAGCTTGGCTGACACTCAGAAGCGAAAGGCGACAATAATTACAAAGGATATTCAAGACTTAGGTATTAGCACAATTGGTGAAAATTTTGTAGAACAAGAGCTACCCAAGTCACACAAATCTAAATAATGCTCGATACAGTTAAAAATGAATTAAACCGTTCTTACCCTCAAGAGTTAGTTAATGCTCTTTTTGACTCCTATAAGGGCTTAGCTGAGAATTTTAATCTTGGTAAACTAAGACCCTCTGAAGTAGAAGGTGGTAGGTTCTGCGAAGCTGCTATTCGGATGCTACAATACAAAACTACTGGAACCTACACACCTATAGGAACCCCGATTGCGAATCTAGATACAGCAATTAGCACATTAGCAAATCTGCCAAAGGCAGATTTTAGTGAATCCATAAGGCTCCACATACCAAGAACTATAAGAGTAATTTATGATATTAGAAGTAAAAGGGATAGCGTTCATCTAGGGAATATTGACCCCAACCTAATGGATGCAACCTTGGTCTTGAATTGTTGTAAGTGGATTCTAGCAGAACTCTTTAGGGTGGAACTCAAGATACCAGCAAATGAAGCACAAAAAACCATAGATTATTTAATTGAAAAGAAAATCCCTATTATTCAGGACTTTAATGGTTTCCTAGTGACCTTAAATTCCTGCTTGTCAGCAAGGGATAGAATCTTAGCTCTGCTTTATTATAGAGGTAAAGAAGGAGCTATGCGGGAAGAGTTATCATCATGGTTACCTCCCAAAATGAAAAGACAACTTACAACTAATCTAAATAGACTACAGCATGATAAAAATTTTATTCATAGAGTTAAAAATCAAATTTATATAACCATAGCTGGCGAAAAGTTTGTCGAGGAGCACATTTCCTTTTCTTAAAATACACCGAAAATTCTCTCTTTAATGAGTAGAGGTTGTTAATCAAGGGTAAATTAAAGGAAGCGAATCCCCTATAAAAGCAAAGTTCCCTCCCTAATTAGAAGAGAGGGAACTAAAAGAACAAGCTGTAATTTTCTACCCCCATCCCCAATACCGTAAGCCACCACCTATAGCAAGCATAACCAAGCCAACAATAATACTTACCCAGCCCCCTATCTTTACCGAACTATGCTCGGGGCGCTCTGGTGCACGCTGTATAAACTCCTTCACATCGATGCGGTTAGATAGGGAATTATAGTAGTCCTTCTGCCTCCTCCTGCCCCAGAAAAACACGGCTACGCCAGTAACCAAAAACACACCACCCATCACCATTATTATGAAGCTATCAGGATAGGGCATACCAGCTCTTCCCTCTATAATATCCTCAACAGGAATTATATGCCCTACCAGTTGCCATTTGCAACAAAGCTAGGGATGAGATTATTTGCTAAACGACCTCAACAGTAGCCCCAGCCGCTTCCAGTTTCTGCTTGGCAGTGGTTGCCTCTTCCTTACTAACCGCCTCTTTAACCGCCTTCGGGACACTCTCCACCAAGTCCTTTGACTCCTTCAGTCCTAAGGTAGTTAACTCCCGCACTGCTCTAATCACAGCAATCCTATTAGCCCCCGTTTCCTTAAGAATCACATTAAACTCTGTCTTTTCCTCAGCAGCCGGAGCTGGAGCAGCGACTCCAGTCGGCACGGCAGCAGCTACTACCGGGGCAGCACTAACTCCAAACTCAGCCTCTAGAGCCTTGACTAACTGTGACAGTTCAAGCACCGTCAGGTTTTTTATGGCAGTCATTATGTCTTCAATAGCTGTTTTCTGCCCCTTCTTCTTTACCTCCGTAGTCTCTTCTGCCGTACCTTGCTCAGTTTTTGCTTCTTTTTTCGCCATTTTACCTTCCCTCCAATTGCTTAATTCTAGCCTGCAAAACCCTAGCCACCCCCGTTATCGGGGCGATAAGGCAATTAACCAAGTAAACTATGGGACTCTGCATCCCACCGAGAACCCTAGCTACTAATATCTCCCTTGAGGGCAGTCTAGACAGGTCCGACACCTCGCCTGAAGTAAGTAACCTATGACTTAAAAAGCCTCCCTTGATAGTTAAGCTCGACTTTGAGGTGCTAATGTAGTCAGCCAAAGCCTTAGCCGGCTCAATTATATCGCCATAGCCAAAAGCAATAGCCACCGGACCCTCAAAGGAGTCTGCCAAATCAGCCCTGCCCATTCTTTCAGCAGCCAAACGAGCCAGGGTGTTCTTGACCACCCTATACTTAATACCTAACCCCCCCAATCTACGCCGCAGAACAGTTATCTCCGAAGCCGATAATCCCCGGTAGTCGGTTAAGACACCGATGCTACATTTAGAAAAAGCCTGTTGCAAGCTATCAATAATCTGTGCCTTCTTTTCTCTAGGCATCCTTCACTTCCTCCTAACCAGCTGTTATTTAAAAAATAAGTCCTTGTGCCTACACAAGGACTCGAGCCAAAACCGCATTTAAAAAGCTCTCAAATAATGAGCCCCCGAAGTCGGTTTAAAACCTTTCCCTCGGTAGGCAAACTAATTTAAGCCCTTATTTGGCACCCACTGTCTCAGGGAATTATTAAGTTGTTAACTAAGCGCAATTAACCCATCAACCGGAAGTTAAAGCCAGGGTTGGTCTAAGGTCAAGCTCTATCCCAGGACCCATAGTAGTAGTTAAAGAGGCAGTCTTGATATACTGTCCTTTAGCACCACTCGGCTTAGCCTTGATAACCGCCTCTATTACCGCAGTTAGGTTATCCATTAACTTATCACCTTCAAAACTAACCTTACCCAAAGGGACATGAATGATAGCCGTCCTGTCCAGTTTAAATTCTACCCGGCCCTTACGGGCATCACCTATTACCCTGGGCAAGTCAGCAGCGGCTACCACTGTCCCTGATTTAGGGTTTGGCATCAACCCCTTCCTCCCCAAGATTTTACCCAACCTGCCTACCCTACCCATCATGTCAGGGGTAGCAATAGTGGTATCAAAATCTAACCAACCATCCTCAATCTTCTTAACCAACTCGTCACCACCGACATAATCTGCCCCAGCCGTTTTAGCAATTGCTTCTGCTTCACCCTGGGCAAAAACTAAAATCCTCACTAGCTTACCCAACCCATGAGGCAAAAGGGCGACACCACGCACCTGCTGGCTGGCATCCCGGGGGTCAACACCCATCCTAAGGTGAAGCTCCACCGTCTCATCAAATTTAGCATAAGCCATCTTCTTGGCTAGCTCAATAGCCTCCTGAGGAGGATAAACTCTTGTCCTGTCCAGCAGCTTAACTGCCTGTTGATAGTTTTTACCCCGTCTTACCATATTTACCCTATCTCAACCTTAGAGCCTTTTCTCAAAGCGACCTCAATTTGGCTACACGGTTGTTTCTTTTCTTTGCTATCATGACAAAGACCCTTGGCACATCCGCCATCAGGGACTTTGATTGTTCAGCAGCATCTGAGTAAAACTTGCCTATCTTCTCTTCCAGCTCAATAGCCTTGCCCAAAGCATCAGCATAGCTGGCAGCCTTGGCTAGGGTGGTTTCAACAGCATAGGCATCTGGCTCTATATCAAAGGCAAAACAACCCTCAATGGCATCAGTGATAACCCCATAGTATGCCCTTTCAATCTCGGCTACATTCTTACTATTCTCTTTAGCAAAAGAGAGAAAAACTTCCTTAGCTTGGGTGTATCTCTGAGCTAAGCCTTCATAGAACCTGGCTGATTCAGTCTCAAGGCTCCTAGCAAAACTGATAACCGAAGACGCTGTTTGTAGTTTCATATCGTCACCTGCTAAAACCACCTCTGGATGACAACTTTACTTTCGGTAAAGAAACGAATAGCTTCCTGACCTTGGGTGTGTAATATCCCGAAGAATGAATCCTTCATTCCGCTGAACGGGAAGAATGCCATTGGGGCGACTATGCCAATATTTATGCCCACATTACCACTGGTAACCCGGTATTGAAATTCCCGGGCATTCCTACCGCTTGAGGTAAAGATAGCATTACCGTTACCAAATGGGCTGGCATTAGTCATCTCTATGGCTTCATCCAGGTTCTTCACCCGCATAATACTCATTAGCGGCCCGAAGATTTCCTCACTACCTATTTTCATATTCGGGGTAACATTGTCGAAGATAGTCGGACCGAGGAAGCAGGTATCAGGATAGCCACCAGTAACCTTAAACTTTCTGCCATCAAGTCTGAGTTTTGCCCCTTCCTTTACCCCGCTTTCTATATATCTTATTACCTTCGCCTTCTTCTCTTTATCCCGTAGAGGCCCCATCTGAACCGATTCATCAAGTCCATAACCAACGATTACCTTAGATGCCGCATCAACAACGGCGTCAACAAAACTATTATAGAACCGGTCATCTTCACCGACGATTACCAGATTGGCACCCGACAAACACCGTTGACCGGTATTGCCGAAGAAGGATGTCATCAGAGCCGGTATGGTGGCTCTTAGATTCGCATCTGGCATCACAACCATGAAGTTCTTGGCACCACCCTGAGCAATAACCCTCTTACCAGTCTCACCACACCTCCGGTAAATAACATCCCTGGCGGTTGGTGTGGAGCCAACGAAGGCTATCCCCCGAATGTCGGGATGGTCTAACATCCCATCTACCACCGTTCTTCCACCATTGACCACATTCCACACACCCGGCGGAAAACCGGCTTCCTCTACCAACTCAGCGGCCTTCATTTGACTGAGGGGCACTTCGCTCGATGGTTTAATAACGACGCAGTTTCCAGTAGCTACGGCATAGGGCGCCGACCAGAGCGGAATCATCCACGGAAAGTTAAACGGACCTATTATCCCGAAAACCCCTAACGGCTGACGAACGAGATACTCATCTATGCCGGTAGCAATATCCTCTAGATTGTACCCCATCATCAAGGTGGGAATCCCACAGGCAACCTCCACATTCTCAATTCCCCGCCGTGTTTCTCCCCTGGATTCATCTATCGTCTTTCCATGCTCCTGTGTCTGAACCCGACTAACCTCCTCAAAATGCTCCTCCATTAACTGCTTCAACCTGAAGAGACACCTACACCTGGCAAGCGGGGTCGTCCGCCTCCAGTCAGGAAAAGCAGCCTTAGCCACCTCTACCGCCGTATCTATCTCCTCCCTGGTTGAAATCGGGACTCTAGCAATCGTCTGGTATGTAGCTGGATTTACCACATCCCTAATCTCACCTTTAGATTCAACCCACTCCCCATTAATATAGTTTTTAACCAGTGGCACCCCTTTTATTGGTTCTTCTAAAATCATTCAGTAGCACCTCCTTTTCTATTGGGAGTAAGCCAGTTTATAAAGCTCTATTATCTCTTCCTTTGTTGCCTGACGTGGATTGTTGGCCGGGCTGCCGCTAGCAATCGCATCCTCTGCCATCTGAGGGGCTAACTTATCCAGCTTCTCTTTATCCACGCCCAGCTCCTGTAAAGAAGGTATTTTGATGTCCTTAACTAATCTCTTTATCGACTTGGCAGCTAAATCAGCGGCTTCCAGAACAATGACCTGTTCCACATTCTCCCCCATGGCTTGGGCAATACGGGCATATCTAGCCGGATTGCCAATCAAGCTGAACTCGGTAACCACACCCAAGAGAGCGGCGTTAGAAACCCCGTGAGCAACGTGGAAATATGCCCCTATTGGTCGGGACATCCCGTGAACCAAAGCCACCGATGAGTTGCTAAAAGCGATGCCTGCCTGGAGCGCCCCGAGCATAGTTTTTTCTCTCGCCTCTATATTATTTCCATTAGACCAAGCCTGCCTCAAATTACCCGAGATGAGTTCAATAGCCGAGAGACAGAAAATATCACTCATCGGCTGCGCCTTCACCGAAACATAGGCTTCGATAGCATGGGTTAGGGCATCAATTCCGGTGGCTGCGGTTAGACCACGTGGCATTAACAGCGTTAACAGCGGGTCAACGATAGCCCTTTGAGGTATTAGGAAAGGGCTAGTAATGAGCATTTTGACGTCTCTTTTGGTATCGGTAATGATGGTATATCTGGTGACTTCGCTGCCGGTACCGGCAGTGGTCGGGATGGCTATAAGTGGAACCCCTTCTTTAGGAATCTTATTAAGTCCCTGGTAGTCTTCAATGGCACCGGCATTGGTGACCATAACTGCAATTGCCTTAGCCGTATCAATGGCACTGCCGCCACCGACAGCTAACAAAAAGTCACAGCCATTTTCTTTGTAGGTCTTAAGACCCTCTTGGACGAATCCCACCGTTGGCTCAGTAAAGACGCCTGAATATATAGCAAATTGAACCTTAGCTTGAGTGAGGGCTCGTTTGATGTTATCTAATATCCCCAGCTTGATTAATACCTCATCAGTAATAATTAAGCCCTTTTCCACCCCTAGTTTTTTACTTTCTTCCCCGACTCCTTCTGAAGCCCCCGACCCGAAAATCAGCACCGGGGGGATATAAAATGGCTTTGCCGATAACATAACAGCCCCCCCTTTCACTCTATCTCAATCCCCATGCTCCGAGCTGTGCCCTCAACAATTCGCTCTGCCCCCTCAATGCTAGTAGCATTTAGGTCCTTAGCCTTAAGCTCGGCAATTTCACGAAGCTTGTCCCGGGGTAGCTTGCCTATTTTATCATGACCGGGGGTACTAGCCCCCTTTTCCACACCTAACGCTTTCTTGAGCAAATCGGTAGTCGGCGGTGTTTTAATAATAAAAGTAAATGACCTGTCCTCAAAGACGGTTATTTCAACTGGAATAATAGACCCGGCTTGAGAAGAAGTACGCTCGTTGTACTCCTTACAAAAGGCCATAATATTAATCCCATGCTGACCTAAGGCTGGACCTACCGGGGGTGCTGGATTTGCCTTCCCGGCTGGAATCTGCAATTTAATCACCGCTTTTATCTTTTTCGCCATCAGTGTCTCCCTAAAGAGCTCAAAGCTTCTCCACCTGTAAGAAGTCAAGCTCAACTGGTGTTTCACGCCCAAAAAGGGACAGAAGCACCCTAATTTTACCCTTCTCTGAATTGATGCTGTCAACTACCCCGATAAAATCAATAAACGGGCCGTCAATCACCCGAATACTCTGCCCCTCCCGAAAGCCAATCTTCAGCTTCGGTGCTTCAGCTTCCATCTGCTTCAAAATCCGACCGACTTCCTCTTCTTGCAACGGAACAGGTTTATTCCCGCTACCAACAAAACCGGTGACACCCGGGGTATTACGCACTATCTTCCAGCTCTGGTCACTCATCTTCATCTGAACCAGGACATAACCAGGCAATATCTTCTTGGTCACCGTCCGCCTCTGACCACTTCTAACCTCAATCTCGTCCTCGGTAGGTATAATCACTTGAGCGACCTCACCTTCAGAATCCATGTGCTTAATACGTTGCTCTAAATTCTTCTTAACTCGTTCTTCATACCCTGAATAGGTATGGACTACATACCATGATTTTGACTCCTCCATGAATAACCCCCCCACTTAGGTAAAGATTTTTGGGAAAGCACAATATTTGCCTTGAGCGATAATGCTTCAGCTCAACTCGGAACCTTCTATCTACCAAAAAGGAATTTACCGGCAAATCCAGCAAAACCAATATCCAGGCCGCCCAGGGCTAGACCAGCGATGACGGCAACAATCAGCGTTAGAAGCGTCAAATAGAGTGCCTCTCGTCGGGAAAGCCAGACTACCTTCTTTAACTCGGTTATAACCTCGCCAAAGATTCTAAATCTTCCCTTTTGCTTGGTCGTAGGATATGTCATAATAAGAATCTCACATACTTATAATCGTGGGCGTTATTTTACCTCTCTATGGAGTGTATAACTGCGACAACGGGGGCAGTATTTTCTAAGCTCTAATCGTTGGGGGTCATTCTTTTTACTCTTAGTTGTAGTATATGTCCTCTCCCTACACTCGGTACAGGCAAGAGTAATAATAACCCTGGCTTCAGCTTTCTTAGGCATATCTACTCTACAAGGCGGCTAAAAGCGCCAGCACCTACCGTTTTACCCCCCTCCCTAATAGCAAACCGTAATCCTTTCTCTAAGGCTACGGGATAAATGAGCTTTACCTTCATAGTTACGTTATCACCGGGCATAACCATCTCCATCCCCTCTGGCAACGCAATCTCACCGGTAACATCCGTGGTCCTAATATAAAATTGAGGTTTATAGCCAGTAAAGAATGGGGTGTGCCTGCCTCCCTCTTCCTTGCTTAATACATACACCTGAGCCTCAGCCTGGGTATGTGGCTTTATCGAACCGGGAGCAGCTAATACCTGTCCTCTTTCTACTTCGGCCCGGTCTATGCCCCGTAGCAAGCAGCCAACAGCATCACCCGGCTCAGCATAATCTAAAATCTTGTGGAACATCTCTAGGCTGGTAACTACTGTCTTTCGGGGCTCATGATGTAAACCAACTATCTCAACCTCGTCTCCAGGCTTAACGATGCCACGCTCAACCCTTCCTGTAGGCACCGTGCCCCGACCCTTGATGCTAAAGACATCCTCTACTGGCATCAAAAATGGCTGGTCTTTAGCCCGTTTGGGAATAGGAATATAGTTATCTATGGCATCCAGCAGCTTCCATACACCACCACACCACTTACACTCTCTCTTGCCACAGCCACACTCACCAGCCTTAAGACCACTTGCCCTGATCACCGGTATTTCATCCCCAGGGAAGCCATACTTAGTAAGTAGTTCCCTAACCTCTATCTCCACCAGCTCCAAAAGCTCTTCATCCTCCATCAAATCTACCTTGTGAAGGCAAACCACAATGGCTGGAACCTCTACTTGGCGGGCAAGCAAGACGTGCTCTCTAGTCTGGGGCATAGGACCATCAGGAGCACTCACTACCAATATAGCCCCATCCATCTGAGCCGCCCCGGTTATCATATTCTTGATGTAGTCAGCATGACCCGGGCAATCAATATGACAGTAATGCCTCTTCTCGGTCTCATATTCAACGTGGGCTATAGCAATAGTCATACCCCTTGCCTTCTCTTCCGGGGCATTATCAATAGAGTAAAACTCGCGGTATTCGGTGGAACCTGCCTTGGACAGCACCAACGTCATCGCCGAAGTTAAGGTTGTTTTCCCATGGTCAACATGACCGATCGTACCCACATTGCAATGTGGCTTGGTCCGCTCAAACTTCTTTTTAGCCATTTCTAACCCCCTTTTGTCTGAGCCCACAATCAGATTCGAACTGATGACCCCGTTCTTACCAAGAACGTGCTCTACCTACTGAGCTATGTGGGCACTAATGTTATTATACCGATTTCTATAAGTCGGTGTCTAGTCAATTTGCTACTATGGTGGAGGGGGCAGGGTTCGAACCTGCGTAGCCCTTCCAGGCGGCAGTTTTACAGACTGCTCCGATTAACCACTCCGGCACCCCTCCCCATATAACCCCTAACCCTAAATAACCCAGCCCGAGAGGGGATTCGAACCCACCAACCTACCGATTACAAGTCGGTTGCGCTACCTTTGCGCTACTCGGGCACTACCTTGGCAAACTACATATTATAAAATTGGGCAATAAAAAGTCAAGCTTGCCATTGGCCCTTAAAAATCACCACCTTCTCGCCTGGTAATTCTACCATATAGCTCCGGTCGCCGGTCCTTTATGAAATCTAACTCCCACTCACCAGGTATAAAGGTGAGATGTTTTTGTCGGGCTGAGTCCAGGCTGACCTCGCCATATATGATTTCCTCCTTATCGGGACTGGCAAGGCTCAGGACTTCCCCGGAGGCATCAACAATTTCACTCAGCCCAGAGAATGAGTAGCCCCTCTCACTGCCAACCCGGTTGCTTGATACCAAGTGAACCCTATTCTCAAAAGCTCTGGCAATAATGACATGTCGGTATTTTTCACCACGACCCTGAGGGAAATTGGTGGACAAGGCTAATATATCCGCTCCGAGTAAGGTCATGACCCTTGAGCTCTCAGGAAAGGCAATATCATAGCAAATCAGCAGGCCTATGTTACCTATCGGCGTCTGATGTACTTGGAAAGGCTTATCACCAATGTCGACGAAGCGGTCAACCCCCAAAAAGGGGAGGTGATTCTTTCTATATCTGGCGATAAGCCCCTTAGGTCCAACAAACGCCACTGCATTGAACAACCTATCGCCATCCTTCTCCAGAAGACCAAAGATAATGTAGACTTTAAGCTCCTGACAGAGGGAAGCGACCCTTTCGGTGCTGGGCCCGGGAATGGTTTCGGCAAAGAACAGCGCCTCTTGGCGCCTAGAAAAGATATAACCGGTCAGGCTACACTCGGGAAATACTATCAGGTTAGCCCGGTTATCGGCTGCATTTACAGCTGCGCTGACAATACTCCCCAGATTCCCATTGACTTTCATTAGCTTGGGCTCCATCTGAACAGCGGCTATTTTTATCCTATTTGACATAGAGCCTCCATAAATTTAATTGGTAGCGCATACCGGATTTGAACCGGTGATCTCCTCCTTGAGAGGGAGGTGTCCTAGGCCGCTAGACGAATGCGCCACCTAATTTGCAATTCATTATAGCGGTAATCAAAGCTAAAAAGCAACCCCAGCCTATTTTTAGTATAATGTGTGGGGAGGAAAATAAAGGATTATGACATCGCTAACATTCTACGGAGGTATAGGTGAGATTGGTGGTAATAAGATATTGCTGAGGGATGGGGATACGTCTATCTTCCTGGATTTCGGCAAGAACTTTGAGCGGGAAAGGCAGTTTTATGATGAGCCCTACCTAAGTCCACGGGAAGAAAAGCACCTTATTTACCTTGGAATATTACCCAAAATAAGGGGGCTGTATAAAAAGGACGAGGATGAGCCAACCATAGATGCCATAGTCCTCAGCCATCCCCATGCCGACCACTGGGACTACATTCGGTATGTGAAAGACTCGGTGCCTATATTCTGCGGTGAGACAGCAAAAACAATGATAGTCGCCAGAGAGCTAGCCAGCACCGGGCAACGTGCCGAGTATAGAATAGCCAATCTCAGCCCAACCCAAGGCGAGCAGGTATGCAAAAAGTTTCACACCTTCAGGACTGGAGACGTCTTAAATATAGGCTCTATAAGACTGGAGCCAATCCATGTCGACCATTCAGTTCCCGGAGCCTATGGGTTTATCATCTACACATCAAACGGTGTAATCGCCTACACCGGGGATTTCAGGTTGCACGGACCCAAAGCGGATATGAGTAGGGAGTTCATAGACAAGGCAAAGCAGGCTCACCCGGATGTATTGATTGCCGAGGCAACGAATATTGTCGATGCCAAGATGGTCAAGGAGAGCGAGGTAGAAGAAAAATTAACAGGTATAGTGTCAACCACTCGAAGGCTTGCCTTAGCCGGCTTCTACCTCAATGATATAGATAGGCTGAAAACATTCTGGCAGGCAGCCAAGACCAACGGTCGACAATTGACCATATCCACCAAACAGGCGTGGCTGGTTCACCACCTCCAGGGTGACACACGCCTAAATCTGTTCGGGCTAGACGACCCCGATGTCCGCATATTCCAGAGGGAGAAGAAGAGACAATATGAGTGGGAGAAAGTCTTGATAGAGCACTACCCGGGCAAGATTGCTGACGCCCCCTATGTCAACACCCACCAAAGCGAGCTACTTCTGGCGGCATCGTTTCTGGATATGAACGAGATGGTTGAGATTCAACCTGAACCTGGGAGCGTCTACATCCTCTCCCAGAGCGAACCCTTCAACGAGGAGATGGAGATTGACTACAACAAGCTTCTCAATTGGCTAGAAATCTGCGGCTTGCCCCTTTACCAGGTGCATGCCTCGGGGCATATAAATCCTGACCAATTAAAGTGGGCTATAGGCGAAATAAATCCAAGAAAGCTATACCCCATCCACACCAACAGGCCCAATTTGCTAGCAGCGTATATCAGGGACCTAAAAACTGAGGTGGTCTGTCCGGAGGAAGGGGTAGAATATCCAATATGGCTGGGGAAGTAGGATTCGAACCTACCCTAGCGGATCCAGAGTCCGCCGTCCTACCGCTAGACGATTCCCCAGCGCCCTAGAATTATAGCATCTAGCTACGCCTATAGCAATAGCAGAATCGTTTGACAAAGCAGGCATGGCTGTTTATGCTGAACTGTTAAGCTATTTAGGAAAGGAAGTTTTGCTTTGGTTGATTTGGCGGTTTTGCAAGAAATTCTGGAGGTCCCCTTTAAAGACCCTTCACTGCTGGAGCAAGCACTGGTTCATAGCTCCTATGTTAATGAGAACCCGGACTTGGCTCCAATCTCTAATGAGCGGCTTGAATTTCTGGGTGATGCCATCTTAGGCTCGGTAGTTGCTGAAAAGCTATATCAAGACCTCCCTTCGTTTACTGAAGGCGAGCTGACCAAGCTCCGCGCCACTCTAGTTCGGCGAGATACCCTAGCCCGAGTAGCCAGAACCATCGGGCTTGGTGATTACCTCTACCTAGGAAAGGGTGAAGAGGCAAGTGGCGGACGGCACAAGCCGGTTAACCTAGCTGGAGCCTTAGAAGCGGTGATTGCGGCTATTTACCTTGACCAAGGGACAGCTACCACCAAGAATTTTATCCTACGGTTATTTAATACAGAACTACAGAAAGTAGTTAGTCAGGGTGCCGAAGTTGATTATAAATCACAACTTCAGGAACTTATCCAAGCCAGGGAGCAGCAAATACCTGCCTATTATGTGATAGCCGCCAAGGGACCAGACCATGACCGGAGGTTCACTGTTGAGGTGAGGGTCGGTGATACCGTGCTGGGGATGGGTTCGGGCAGAAGTAAGAAAGAGGCAGAGATTGAAGCCGCTCGCTCAGCGCTGGAAAGACTTTGAGCTTTACACCACAGCCTGCCTTTGCTAAACTTCAATCAAGAATTAGTCCATATAAGAGGTGCTACTATGGGGAGACGAGATTTCCGACGGAGAGAATCAAAGAAACCGAAAAAGGAGGCCAAGAAAATATCGGCTGAGACTATCTTGCCACCCCCGATAACAGTGGAAGTGATTAAAAAGGGGAAGAAAGAACCAAAGGTGGAGGAGTAAGACAAATAGCCGCTTATCAACAGCTATACCGCTCAGGAGAGTTAAAAACTAGGGTTGACAAAGCCAGGTTACTACTGGAAGAGTGCCATTTGTGCCCTCGCCATTGTGGGGCTAATCGCTTGGCTGGTGAAAGCGGAAAGTGCCATATTACCCGACAAGCGCTAATCAGTAGCTACGGTCCCCATTTTGGCGAAGAGGCGCCCCTAGTAGGTCGGCATGGCTCAGGGACTATTTTTTTCACCTACTGTAATCTACGGTGCGTCTTTTGCCAAAACTACACCATAAGCCAGCTAGGTGAAGGCTGGACTGTTGACAAGGAAGAGCTGGCAAAGATGATGCTCTCCCTTCAGGCAAAAGGCTGCCACAACATAAACCTAGTAAGCCCAACCCATGTAGTGCCCTATATCCTTGAGGCTCTGGAGCTAGCCGTAGGGATGGGGCTTTGTCTGCCCTTGGTATATAACAGCGGTGGTTATGATTCCGTGGAAACCCTGGAGCTGCTAGACGGGATTATCGATATCTATATGCCTGATATGAAGTATTCCGATGATAAAATTGCCGAGCAACTATCAGGGATAAAAGACTACCCTAAGGTAAATAAATCAGCCATCAAGGAAATGCACCGCCAGGTAGGCGACCTCCAGCTAGATGAGCAGGGCATAGCTCAACGTGGTCTCCTGGTGCGCCACCTGGTATTGCCTAATAATTTAGCCGGGACTGAAGAGACAGTAGCTTTTCTGGCCCAAGAGGTCTCGACTGATACCTACTTAAACATTATGGCTCAATACCACCCGTGCTACAAAGCCTTTGATATTCCGCAACTAAGCCGTCCGGCAAGTAAACAGGAATTTTACGAAGCTATTGACCTGGCTCACCGGCAAGGCTTAAACAGGCTGGATAAATACGACTTCTCACCCCCATTAAGGCTCATCCTGAGGTAACAACCAATGGCTGACTTAGCCTCAGTTCAGGTAATTGTATACGGGTATGTTCAAGGCGTCTTCTTCCGCGACTTCACCTCCAGACGGGCAAGAGAGCTGGGCTTAACTGGCTATGTAAGAAACCTCCGAGATGTAGAAGCGGTAGAGGTTCAAGCTGAGGGAGAAAGAAAGCAATTAGAAAAGCTGATAGGCTATCTTACAGTCGGACCGCCGAGAGCAAAAGTAACCAGAGTAGTAACTAACTGGTCAGAATATACCGGAGGTTACTCCGGCTTCAAAATAAGGTATTAGCTTGGGGACTGCCTCAGACCATAGTATTGGTCACTTTCAAGAAGGCGGGATAAAATCCCGGCTGAAGTGCAATGGGTCTCCCCACCACACCAATCACTTAATTGCCTACCCAGTTCCTCCACATCAAGGGGTTGGTTACCACTAGCCAGGAAAAGGCGAAATATACGCTCTAAAATAGGTAACCTACCGGTAATAAAATCCGGGGTCCTGGAGCAGCAGTCTTTGATAGTAGCCAAAAGGTCAGCCGCTGAGATTTCTCCTTCCTGTAGCCGCTCACGGCACTTGGGGCACAAGCAACCTTGAGCCAAAGCCAAAAAGGAACGGTTGTTCTGTTGATACCAATCTAAATCAATAAACCAGCGTGGTCTGATTTGGTCAGTAGTTATATCTTGGTTATCCATAAAACTGCTCAAAAATGGGAAACAATTCCTATGTGATTAGCTTTGATTTGTTTTTGGATTATGTCAAGTATAAAGGTTAGCTTCAAACTCGGTTTTAGCTGCCCTAATCAAATCAAGATACTTAGTCTTAAGCCCCAGCGTTTCTGAAGCTTCACAATCCACCTGGTAGGGCTCACCAATAAACACCTTGCCACACTCCTCAACCTCACCCTGAGTGGGGTCATCCCGGGTAATGAACTTCTGGCGAGCTTCAATAATCCCCAGGTCAAAGGGCAGGGTGAAATAGAGGTCAGCCACCACATTATCTATTCCCAGCTGATACAAATCCCCCCAGCCCCCCTTGGCGGCGCCTCCATATTTACTACTCGGCAGCAAGGTAAGCAGGTTCATCAGGCTAAGCCTACCCTTGCCGTGGATAACTTTCAGTGGAGCCACGGTTATCAGGTAGTCGCTAGACAGGATAACATTAGGCACCCAGAAAGTGGCTACAACCAATGATTTAGGTAGAGGGTTATCCACCTCCACCCAGATACAATCCTTTACGTCCAGGGTTAATACCCGTGGGAAGTTATAGCCCAGGGCTTGATATATCGGCTGGACTGAGCCACCTCCGGGGGTGCCTTCAAGCAGAAGGATATCAGCATCGCTAACCCGTCTGATACCTTCTACTATCACCGAGAGCATATCCCGGCTAGTAGTTACCGGATATGGCACCGGATAGCAGGCGCTAGGCTTAATTAAAACGCGCCGTGCCCTGGATACCACCGCCGGTGGCTCAAAAACAAACTCGGAAGCCTTAAAGATCAAGCCTTACTCCTCCCTCCAATCCAGCATCATCACCTGAACTATATCCCCGGCGACCACCTCCGCCTTATCCTCAGGAATAATCATCAGCCCGTTGGCTAAGGCCATAGAGGTTAGAATCCCCGAACCCTGAGGACCGGTTAGCCGAGCAACGTATTGATTATTGCGCTTTCCCACTATAACCCGAACAAACATGCGCCGTCCATCCCTATTTACCACTGAATCTTCAGCTGCAGCCAAAATAGTCGGCTTGGTCAAATTCTTCTTACCCATCATTTTAAGGATAGCCGGGCGAACAAACAGCTCAAAGGTAACCATAGAGCTAACCGGGTTGCCGGGTAGACCAAGATGGGGTATGTTTCTAGCTATGCCAGCCTTACCGACTGCTTTGATGGTGCCGAAGGCTAAAGGTTTCCCCGGCTTCATCCGAACCGTCCAAAAGGTAATCTCACCTTGCTTAGCTAAAACGTCCTTTACCACATCATAGTCTCCGGCAGAGACACCGCCGGTGGTTATCAGCACATCGGCATCCAGCCCCTGGCGGATTCTAGCTACTACCGAATCTTCGCTGTCCCGGGCTATCCCCAGTATTTTAGGGATGCCGCCGTAGCGCCGAACCGAGGCAGCCAGACTATAGGTATTGCTGTTATATATCTTACCTGCCGGCAGAGGTTGGTCAATATCAACCAGCTCATCCCCGGTGGCTAGAATAGCCACTATCGGGCGGCGGATAACCCTGACTGTAGTCCGCCCCAAAGAAGCCAAAACACCAACCTCCGAGGGTCTGAGCACCGTCCCCTTGGTTAATACTGTTGACCCCTTGGCGATATCTTCGCCTGCCCGGCGGATATTCGAACCAGGCTCGACTTCACTTAAAATTCCTATCTCAGTAGAAACCCCCCGGCGCTGGGTCTCATCGGTGTCCTCAAATATGACCACGCTATCGGCACCCTTTGGTATTGGTGCCCCGGTCATAATGCGAATTGCAGTGCCCGGTGCTACTTCACGCTCGGTAATAGAACCAGCAGAGGCGGTACCAAGAACCCGCAGAAATCGAGGAGATTGTCGGCTGGCACCACAGGTATCCCCAGACCTAACGGCATAGCCATCCATCGCTGAATTATCTAGCGGAGGAACATTAACATTAGAATATATATCCTCAGCCAGAACCTGCCCCAGGCAGTCTAGAATAGGGCTGTCTTCAGCCTCTAGGACGTCCACATAACTAAGGATTTTATCTAGTGCCTGCTCGACGCTTATCATCCCTGATATCTCCTCTTATTATGAGATTATTTATCAACCCACCCCCTTTATCCCCCTCCCTTATGAAGGGAGGGGGAATTGGGTATATAAGAGAGGCTTCGCCTCTCTTTGACTCTCCTTAAGGAAAGAGACTTTAAAGAGAGGGGCTTTTTACCCCGTATTCGTCACTCCCCTTTGCTACTACTTTAGACGGTTTTTGAATGGGCTTTGCCCCGTCAAACTTCCCCTGATAAACCACGCTTCATTATTTCTCTTGCCTTCTCCAAATCAACCTGGCTATTTATATTGAAGAAGCCCAGGTGCTCAGGGTCGAAGCGGTTAATCTCCTCAGCTTCTACATACCTTACCCTAACCAGAGTGAAAAGTTGCCTCAGGCTCAGATTACCCTGCTTAAGCAGGGCTTCAATAGGAGCTAAGCAGCCCCTGGAATAGACAGCGTGAAGCGGCTCAACCATATCCCCCAATCGGGGAACCACCAGGTCAAAGCCAGCCGAAATCTGCACCATATAGTGGAGCAAGGCCTGGTTCAAAAAGGGCATATCACAAGCGACAACAAGATTATAAAATGAATCTGATACTTTTAAACCAGTATAAATACCACCCAAGGGGCCCTTATTGAAGTAAATATCGGTTACTGCTTTTAACTTTGGATAACCAATAAGCTGGGGATAGGTTTGCTTTGAAGCAGTAACGACGATAATATCACTATTAAATAAACTCAAAGATGAGAGAACCCTCTCGAGTAGACTTCTATTACCAATAACCTCTAATGCCTTTTCCTGCCCCAACCGCAAGCCCTTGCCACCAGCAAGAACAATACAACTTATGTCCAACTCGTGTTTTTCTTGGTTCTATCTACCCTTTAACCTTAGTCCCTAGTATATTATACCACTACGGTCAACACTAACTGAAGAGAGGATTAAAAAGAGGAGACTGCACCCCCCTTAGACACCCGTTAGGTCAACCTCCAATTAAGCAAAATGACGTAATATGTGGTGAAACCTAACAAAGCTAAACAAGAAAGGAGAGGTGGCACAAGCCTCTATACCTCTCCTTTCCTAAATGCAGATTTGCCACAAGAGACACCGACAGTGGCATATATTTACCTCTACTGTCGATAGCCGTAGCTATCCGAGTTATGGCGTTGCTGTTTCCTGACTTGTCGGCATTGGGGGCAACGCTTGGGCTCATTAGCAAAGCCCTTGTTAGCAAAGAACTCCTGCTCGCCAGCGCTAAAGGTAAAACTTGTGCTGCATTCCACGCACTTCAGGGTCTTGTCTTCGTAAGTCATGGATGACCTCCTTTCTTCAGGACTCGGTTACAGTTTGGTCATCCACAGCTTAGGCATTTATAAGGGGTCACATAGATGAGGAATTACAAACTTTGAACCAGTTATGTTAGTAAAGCATATAACTGGAAGCTTGTCAAGTTATGAGAGAATGCAATACTTCGGGTCAATGCCCACTAAGGCATAGCTAGTTGCATAAGAT
>CAYHAL010000025.1:14422-19498 GCA_964354655.1 uncultured Dehalococcoidales bacterium | reverse complement strand
TCACACTTCAGCCCGATAAGTGCCGTCAGTGCTGGTGTCTCTGACCTGCGCCGGATAATAGAAGAAGCCAAGGAACACCGCAAGATGTACCAAAAGCGAACCATCCTGTTCATAGACGAGATCCACCGTTTCAATAAAGCCCAGCAGGATGCCATTCTGCCCTTCGTTGAGGATGGCACTATTACCCTTATCGGGGCGACTACCGAAAACCCGTCATTTGAGGTCACTTCTCCCCTCCTGTCCCGGTGCCAGGTTATCACCCTCAATCCCCTTACCCACGATGAAATCAATGTCATACTTTTGCGGGCACTAAGGGATAAACTCAAGGGTCTGGGCACACTAAATGTAGAGATGGCTCCCGAAGCCCTGAGCCACCTCATCACCATGGCAAATAATGACGCCAGGGTTGCCCTTAATGCCCTAGAGATGGCAGCATTAACTACACCACCTAATGCTGAGGAAAAGCGGTATATCACGCTGCCGACTATTGAAGACGCCGTCCAGCATCGAGCGCTGCGCTATGATAAGGCAGGGGAGCTACACTATGACATTATTTCCGCCCTCCACAAGTCGATGCGTGGTTCAGACCCGGATGCCGCTTTATACTGGCTGGCAAGGATGATAGAGGCAGGGGAAGACCCGCTCTATATTGCCCGTCGGCTGGTTCGCTTTGCCTCAGAGGATGTAGGTATGGCTGACCCCCAGGCACTGGTAATAGCCATGGCAGCTCAGCAAGCTGTCCACTTTATTGGCATGCCCGAGGGTAATCTGGCTCTAGCCGAGGCGGTAGTCTATCTAGCTACCGCCCCCAAAAGCAACTCCCTATATCAAGCATACTCCAAGGTTCAGGAGGAGGTTAAGCAAGGCACCAGTGAGTCGGTGCCTCTACACCTGCGTAACCCAGTGACACCGCTGATGAAAGAGATGGGCTATGGCAAAGGATATAAATATGCCCATGACTACCCCGGTCACTTCGTTAAGCAGCAACACCTGCCCGATTCCCTTCAGGGTAAACGCTACTACACGCCAAGTGACCAGGGATACGAAAAAACAATTATCGACCGCCTTAAAGCCTGGTGGCGTGACTTTGGCAAACCACCGCAAGCAAAAAAGAGAGAAGGTTAAACCGAGTCCACATTACGTTCCTTGGTAACTCAAAAATGCCTTGACACTCTATTGGCCACAGGTTATACTCAAATGCAGCGCGGGGTGGAGCAGTGGAAGCTCGTTGGGCTCATAACCCAAAGGTCGTTGGTTCGAATCCAACCCCCGCTACCAATTTTTTACCCCGAATTCCTCTAAACCCAGGCTTACAAAATATGACTATCCAGCTAGAGTTTTTGAAGTCCATCCCCTATTTTTCGGAGTTCAGCCTTGCCGAGCTTGAGTGGACTGGGAAGTTCGTCTTCGAGAAAACAGCCAAGAGGGGAAATAGTATATGGCTGAGAAATTAAAGCCCAAGAAGTCCATCTTCCCGGTGGGGGGAATGACCTGTGCCTCCTGCGTTGCCCGTGTCGAGCAGGCTCTGTTAAGTGTGCCCGGGGTGCTCTCGGCTAATGTCAACCTGGCTTCAGAGAAAGCCACTGTTGAATATATTGAAGGGACGAAGCTAGCTGACCTGCAAAAAGCCGCGAAAGAAGCTGGCTATAAATTGGGGGCAGAAGCAGAGGCACTGGAAGATGTTACCGTGGCTGCCCGGCGAGAGATTCAAGCCCTGAGGAATAGGGTTATCTTTGCCGCTGTCCTCGGCTTCACAATTCTGGCTCTCAGTTTCGGGGCTTCTTTCACCGGGAAGCCATATCTTCTCTGGGCTCTGGCGACCCCGGTGCAGTTCTGGGCTGGCTGGCGATTCTACCGCGGGGCATGGGCTGCGCTTAGACACCGAACCGCCGATATGAATACCCTTATTGCTGTCGGCACCTCAGCCGCCTACTTTTACAGCATGGTAGCCGTCCTCTCCCCCAGCCTTTTTATTGCCCCTGGGCTGGAATCCCATCTGCATTTTGATACCTCAGCGGTGATTATTGCCTTGATTCTCCTCGGGCGCTTTCTGGAGGCTAAAGCCAGGGGACAGACCTCAGAGGCGATAAAAAAGCTCATCGGTCTGCAACCGAGGATGGCTCTGGTTGTCCGTGACGGTAAAGAGGTAGAAATCCCCGTCGATGATGTCCAGGTTGGCGACCTCATTCTGGTGCGGGCAGGTGAGCGGGTGCCAGTAGATGGCATTGTTCGTCGGGGGTATTCCAGTGTTGATGAGTCTATGATTACCGGGGAGAGCATCCCAGTGGAGAAAAAGGTAGGCGACGAGGTTATCGGCGCTACGATTAATAAGACTGGCAGCTTCGAGTTTGAGGCGACCAAGGTGGGTAAGGACACGACTCTGGCTCAGATTGTACGGCTGGTAGAGGAAGCCCAGGGAAGCAAAGCGCCTATCCAACGCCTAGCTGATGTCATTGCCAGTTACTTTGTGCCGATAGTGATTGGTATCGCCATCGTCACCTTCATCGTCTGGTACTTGGTGGGGCCGGCTCCAGCCCTCACCTTTGCCCTCCTCAACTTTGTCGCTGTGCTCATTATTGCCTGTCCCTGTGCCCTGGGGCTGGCAACACCAACGGCAATCATGGTCGGCACTGGCAAGGGGGCTGAGTATGGTATTCTTATCAGGAGTGCTGAGGCACTGGAGCGGTCTAATCGGATAAGTGCCGTGCTGTTGGATAAAACGGGCACTCTAACCCAGGGTGAACCCAGGGTGATCGATGTCATTGCTGTTCCCTCTTTTTCCCAAGATGAAGTCCTTCGGCTAGCAGCTTCTGCTGAATATGGCTCAAAGCACCCCCTTGCCGAGGCTATAGTTAAGGCTTCTCAAGAGAAAAAAATGGAGTTGTCACCAGCTTCAGATTTTAGCGCTATCCCGGGACACGGCGTCGAGGCTTTGGTGGCGGGGAAGAAACTTGTCTTGGGTAACCTCAGGCTGATGAAAGAGAGAGGGCTGTCTTTGAATTGGCTGGAGGAAGAAGCTGAGCGCCTCTGGGCAAAGGGCAAAACGGTGATGTTTTTGGGTATAGATAGTCAGGTAGTGGGCATCATTGCCCTTGCCGATACCGTTAAGCCCAGCGCCAAACAGACGGTGGCGGAGCTACACAAAATGGGTATTGAGGTGGTAATGCTCACCGGGGATAATCGGCGCACCGCTGAGGCTATTGCCCAAGAAGTGGAAATTGACCGCGTCCTGGCCGAGGTGCTCCCAGAACACAAGGCTCAGCAGGTCAAGAAATTGCAGGATGAGGGAAAGATAGTGGCGATGGTTGGGGATGGGATAAACGATGCCCCGGCTCTGGCTCAGGCTGATATTGGTATTGCCATTGGTACAGGTAGCGATGTCGCTATGGAGACTGGAGACATTACGCTGATTAGTGGCGATTTAAAGGGAATTGTAACTGCCATATCCCTGAGCAAGCGGACGATGAGAACGATTAAACAGAACCTCTTCTGGGCGTTTGCCTATAACAGTGCCCTTATCCCGGTGGCAGCCGGGGCATTATACTTTGCCTTTGTCCAGACCGGCATCCCCTCGGGGCTTCACTTTGTTCTGGGTGACTACGGGTTCCTGAATCCGATTCTAGCTGCTGCTGCCATGGCAGCTAGCTCTATCACCGTAGTATCCAACTCACTGCGATTAAGAAGGTTCAAGCCAGCCAAGCTCGCTGACTAGTTGACATGGCTAGAACAATAGGCTACAATAGTCCATTGGAACAGGCGTTTCTGGTTACCGGGAGGTAGCCGGGCTGTTTTTCAGCAACGGGATTTATTAAACCGTGGGACCATGGGGTTCACGGTTTTTTTGTTGCCCTAATAGGAGGAAAACTGCTTTGACCAGAGAAGTCGGAGAACCCAAGAAAAGGGGGATTCTAGCTACCACTGAGAACGTAGCTAAACTTTCTATTATTGCTATCAGCTCATTCATAGCTATGCAGATGGTAGGCAGCATAATTACTGGCAGTATCAGTATTAGGGCTGATGCACTCCACAGTATTATTGACCTTTCGGGAGCAATTATTGGCTTCATTGGCATCAGGATTGCCATTAGACCCCCCGATGAGCGACATCCCTTCGGTCATGGTAAAGCCGAGGACATTGCTGGCGCTATTATAGCCGGGTTTATATTCGCTGCCGCCGGCATAATTGCTTATCAAGCAATAAATAGGCTAATAGCTGGTAAGGCTGTAGAGTTTGTAACCACAGGGATATATATAACCATAGCGGTGATAGTAATAAATACAGCTATCGCCCGGTTCGCATTGAAGGTAGCCCTAAAAAATGATTCAGCAGCTTTAGAAGCAACTGCTCGTGATATGACGGCTGATATTTACAGCTCGTATGCAGTCTTAGTTGGGCTAGGCTTGGTAAAGCTAACTGGGATTAATATACTTGACCCCATCGCTGCCCTAGTAGTAGCCGGGCTAATCATAAGAACCGCCTACCTTACAATGAAAAAGTCGGTGGACAAACTGATGGATATCAAATTACCTGAGACTGAAGAGGAAATTGTAAAAGCACATATTATGGAACTGAAGCAGAGTGGTCAGATAGTAGATTTTCATGCCTTCCGCACTCGTAAGGCGGGGAACCAGCGCTATATAGACCTTCATCTAATCATGCCCAAGAATGCCAGTGTTGACGAGACACACCAGCTGTGTGACCGCCTAGAGCAAGATATAGAACGAAGACTCCAGCGGGTTAATGTAACTATTCATATTGAACCATGCAATGGTGACTGTGAACATTGCGCCCTTTCTTGTGAGCCCTAAAAGAAGATTTCTAATTATATCAGCCCCAACATTCGCCGGTACGATTCCAACTCGCTACTCCTGCATTGCTTTAAATTAGGCTTGTAATTAATATATCCCAACTATATAATGATAATACTAGTCATGTCTCCCTGATTCACGTAGACAGGTCCACCCATTAATATTTTGTATTCAGGCTACTTTAGCTAAAAATAACCAACTTTTGAACGCAACCTTTGGTCTTTTAATTCTTGATTTTATACGTGGAACTATATATACTTCTTACTAG
>CAYHAL010000025.1:0-14322 GCA_964354655.1 uncultured Dehalococcoidales bacterium | reverse complement strand
CTTTGGTCTTTTAATTCTTGATTTTATACGTGGAACTATATATACTTCTTACTAGGGAAGAAAGCATCCACAAAGAAGAGGCTGTGAGAGAAAAGCTTGAAGCTAAAGATAGTAGTAATCTTGGGGAATGTGAGGTAAGGACATGAGAAAGAGCAGAATTGGTATTATTACTGGTGGTGGAGACTGTGCTGGTCTCAATCCTGCCATCAAGTGGGCGGTTAAAACAGCACTGGATGAGCGACTGCAGCGAGAAAGAGGAGTTCAGTACGAGGTTTTAGGAATTCGGGATGGGTGGAAGGGGCTTATCTATGGTGACCCGGAAGGCCCGAATGTTCGGGACTATGTCACCCCCTTGAATCAGGATATAGTTAGAACCTGGGATAGATACGGTGGAACCCAATTGGGAACTTCGCGGACTAATCCCTATAATCCTAAAGATGACCAGTCGAAAACAGTATTAAGAAATACAGAGAAACTTGGCTTGGACGTGCTGATAGTTATCGGTGGTGATGATACCCTAGGAGTTGCTCACAAGCTAGCCAAAGAAGGAGTAAACATTGTTGGCATCCCCAAAACAATTGACAAGGACCTTGCCGAAACCGATTATACACTGGGGTTTGAAACCGCCTTAACTGTTATTACAGAGGAGGTTGATCGGCTGAGAACTACCGCCGGTTCTCATAAAAGAATATTTGTGGTGGAAACAATGGGGAGAAATGCCGGCTGGCTTGCCTTGGAAGGGGGGGAGTCTAGCGGAGCCTTTATCATCCTGATACCAGAGTGTGATTTTTCACTGGAAAGGGTAAATGAGCTAGTTGTTGAGGGCAGAAGAGTGGGAGCCCGGTATGACATTATCATAGCGGCCGAAGGAGCTAAGCCAGTGGGCGGCTCGGCGATTGTAAAAAAAGAGACTAAAGACACCTTTGGGCATATCACCCTCGGTGGGATTGGGGAATTTCTGGCTAAGGAGATTGCCGAGGCTACAGGTTTAGAGACACGGAGTTTAGTCTTGAGCCATCTGCAGCGCGGTGGTGCGCCATGTGCTTATGACCGAAGAATGGGGCGGTATTTCGGCATTGCCGCTGTTGATTTGGTGATAAATAAAGATTTTGGGAAGATGGTAAGATACAAAGATGGTAAGATCAGCGCCGTCCCGCTGGAAAGGGTTGTCGGCCGGCTCAGTGTAGTGGATATTGCGACACAGTACGATGCTGACAGATATAATGGACGCCGTACGATTCTAAGCACCTAGCACGGAGGAAGAAGATGCCCAAGGATGCAGACCAATCCGAAGACGCGCTGATATATGAAAAGTTGCTAGGGGGGCAAGACCCTGAGGTTAAGAAGGGTGTACCTATCCCAGCCCGTAAGGTTGATGGTCTGGTTTGGGAGGCTGCCTTTAGCGACCAAGAAAAGGACAGGGAAAGGTCCCAGCGAGTAATTCGGGAGCTAGCTTCTTCGCTGGGGATTTTCCCAGCCAGCATTCAGAACGTGTATGAAGCCGGTGGCAAGGGACTATATAGTAGCATCACTGTCCCAGCGATAAATATCCGTGGCATCACCTATCAGGTAGCTAGGGCTGTTTTCAGAGCAGCTCTAAGACATAGAGTGGGCGCTTTTATCTTCGAGATTGCTCGCTCTGAGATAGGCTACACCGAACAAAGCCCTGGTGAGTATGCAACCTGTATATTGGCGGCGGCAATCAGGGAAGGGTTTCAGGGGCCTGTTTTTATTCAGGGAGACCACTTTCAGGTTAGGCGGAATGCCTATAAATCAGAGCCAGAAAAGGAGTTAAATGCCATCAAGGACTTAATTGGGAAAGCGATCGGTGCTGGATTTCTGAACATTGATATAGACGCCTCTACCCTTGTCGATTTAGACAAGCCGACCCTTGATGAGCAGCAGCAGCTTAATTGCCTGATCACGGCGGAGATGACCAATTTCATACGAAATATTGAACCAGAGGGGGTAACCATTTCTGTCGGTGGTGAGATCGGGGAAATAGGCCGGGGCAACAGCACGGTAGAGGATCTCAAAGCCTTTATGGCAGGATATCTCAGTCGCTTAACCCCGAATGTCAAGGGAATCTCGAAGATTAGCGTACAAACGGGGACGACGCATGGGGGCGTAGTTTTGCCCGATGGGTCAATGGCCAAGGTTAAGGTTGATTTCAAAACTCTTAAAGAATTATCTAAAGTGGCTCGGGAAGAGTATGGTATGGCTGGTGCCGTACAGCATGGGGCTTCTACTCTTCCTGACGATGCGTTTGATATGTTCCCACAGGCTGGTACAGTCGAAGTGCATTTGGCTACCGGTTTTCAAAATATCGTCTATGACAGCCCATATTTCCCCAAAGATCTGTTGGATAAGATATATAAATATCTCTTAGATAATCATGTCAGTGAAAGGGAAGAAGGGGACACTGACGAGCAATTTTTGTACAAAATTCGCAAGAAGGGATGGGGACCTTTCAAGAAGGAAACTTGGAGCCTTCCCGAAGATAGTCTAGCAGAGATAAGGGAGATACTAGAAGATCGTTTTTCTTTACTCTTCCAGAAACTGAATGTTGTGGAAACGGTAGGCTTGGTAAACAAGTTCGTCGCTAATTCATCTCCATCTGGATAGTTGTCTTGATAGTCAGGCTAGAAATAGGATGCAAACGGATGCTGACGAAGGCTTGACAAGAATAGCGTAGTTGCTTAAAGTATCCACTAATCAATTGTACTAGTGTGGCGGCAACACATGGGGGTTGGCTATTAATTAAGAGGAGGTAAGGAAATGGCCGTAGGAGTAATTACTGAGTATCTACTGCGGACAGGTTTGACCAAACTTCTGGAAATCAAAGATTCCGACATTCGCATTATGACCTTGGAGCAGGGTCGTGATTCTGTAGACAAGGGTATTCACGCTGGTGGTGCCTTTTCGGCGACGATCCCTCTGGTGGCTCTTTTCTATGGAGGGGCGATACGGCTTGACATTGTCAACCCGACGAGGCGAGGGCAGGATATGTTTGTTCTCAGCGAGGGGCATGTCGTGGCCCCTATGGCTTCTATCTATGCAGATCTTGGCTATTTTGATAGGTCTCTGCTGAAGAATTCCCGTTCAATAGACAGCATACTCAATGGCCATCCTGGCCCAATATTGCCTGGGGTTCACATTTCAACCGGACCCTTGGGCCAGGGGCTGGGTGTTGCTCAGGGGTTTGCTCTGGTGGGCAAGAAGTGTCCCAACTTCGATGTATTTGCACTGACCGGGGATGGCGAACTGCAGGCGGGTCCTATCTGGGAAACCGTGATGTTCTCGGGACACAAAAAGCTTGACAACCTGTGTGTCATGGTCAATAACAATCATGGCCAGTTGGATGATACCAAACAGCTCCTCTTCCCTCTGCTTAATCTGGATAAGAGATTTGAATCCTTCGGTTGGAGGGTCTTTAGTGTAGACGGCACTCAGTATGGGCCAGTCGTGGAAGTGCTTCATAAATTCAAGTTTTCTCCTCGGGATGGGCGCCCTACGGTCATAATCTGCCGGACGCGGAAGGGATATGGCGCGTATGCCAGTGTCATTAGTGGTCATAAGATAACCCTTCCCGATGCTGTGTGTGAGGAGGAAATTATTCTACAGAAGCAAAGACGAGCAGATCGAGTTTGTGCCTTCCTTGATTTCTTTAATGAATTGGATGTCGAGGGAGAGGAGGGAATGGTTCGTGATAAGATTCTGGCGACAGTCAAAGATATGAATCTCGACATTGTCTCTAAGGATGGCAAGCCGAGTGATGTCAAGCCAATAATCGTCCCGGTGAAGACGAAACGGGCACCCCCGCGAGATAAAAAGATAAAGTATGATGCCAGCCAACTTCCCAGACTGGATAGAACGCGAAAGTATGCCTCTCATAGTACGATTACGGCAGCGATGAAGGTTTTTGCTCAAGACGTTAGGGTGGTTTCTTTAGATGCCGACCTAGCAGCCATCAGCGGCCTTGAACCTGGGGTTAGCTATGTGGATGTAGAACGGGCTCTTAATGTGGGCGTCGCCGAGTCCAATATGTGCTCTCTCTCTGAGGCTTTTGCAGCGATGGGCCATAATACCTGGGCCAGCACATTTTGTCCCTTCTTTGACTGGAGAATCCTGCGCCGAATTTCCATTGGTTATCAGGAAAGGCTTGAGGCGATAGAGATGAAGGATGGGTGGCTCAGTGAGGGGCACAACCTGGATATAACATATATCGCGACAATGCCAGATTTCGAGACGCAGGTTAATGGCGCCACCCATATGGGCAATGATGATATCCAGGTTTTGACCGGAATTGCCCACATGAAATTCATTGACATCTCCTGTCCCAACCAGTTGCTCGGGGTGATGAAGTGGATTATGGAGGGCAACAAGGGAATGGTCTATATCAGGATCATGCGCGAACCTTCAGCTGTCATTTATGATGATGACTTCAAGTTTGAATACGGAAAAGGTTACATCCTCAAAGAGAGTCCGGACGATAAAGCGGTTATTGTCAGCAGCCTGCGTGGTGTTCATGAGGCATTGGCAGCCGCTAGGGAGCTGGAGCAGTCGGGCATAATGGTTGGTGTTGTGGATATGCCATCGATTGATGAACAGTTATTGCTCGATCTCTATCACTCTGGGAAATGGATTATTATTGCTGAGCAAAATAACGGCTATATCTGGCCCGAGTATAGAAGGGTCCTCTGTAAATTGAGAGAGCCCATTGACACCACACGGCTGGTTCCAATCAATGCTCTTGATAAAAACGGACGCCCCCAATTTATTCACTCAGCAACTTATCAGCAACTGGTGGATCATTTTGGGTTGTCATCTGCTCGGCTAGCGGAGACGATAAGACAGAAAATCAATGGCAGTAATCTAGAAGGCCGTCGTCATCCCAAAGCTAAGTCTGCTTCTAGGTAGTTGAGGCTATTAAGATACGACCTAAGAGATTGGAAGGCTTATTGGCGGCGAACATTGGACCGAAATTCATCAAGGGGGTACTGATGCGCCAGCCAGCACGCGTTCTCCGCTTGTTGCTAAATACCCCATCTACCGCTTAACCAACCTTTTCTTAAAATATCCCACAGCGCCATAAATCTGAACAGCAGCAACAGCCGTGAGCAACCTGGGTAACCACAGCCAGAGACCATTCAATCCTAACGCCAGCCACAAAGCAGGGTCTTCCACCATGCTATGGTTAGTACCAATGGAAATGTGAAGGCGCTCCAGTTCTGCCTTTGTCAAAGCCCCTTTTTTAGCCTCTTCAATGATAACGGCTCCGCCATACATCAGGCCAAAGACGACGGCAGTTACCCACAACAGCGCTGTTCGGTGTGAAAGTCCCAGAATCTTCATAATAGGCTGGGAAAAATTGAGTAAGTATTCCATCCATCCCAGTGATTTTAGACACTCTAACGCAATCATGACAGTCATGATGATTATAAGGATTTTAATGAGTAGCTCTATGGTATCAACACCCCAGACTTTTAAAACCTCTATAAATGGAGTGGCCGCCGTAAGATAGGCTGGCACAATGATGCTTCTGGTAGTGTCACCAAAGAATTGAGAAACAATGAACACGGTTAGAATGGCACCGGCGAGACGAATCAGAGTTATTTTGGCAGCGTTAATACCAGATTTGTGTTGAATGACCCCCTCGATGATGAGATTATGGGCAATCATGGTGAATATGGCAATCAATGTTATCTGCTCGAGGGAAAAGGGAATAACCGTTACGATAGCGATAGTGGTGTAATGGCCTATTAGTACTCCAGTAATAATGGGTAACGCAGCTGCGCCGGGCAGATTGATTAGTCTCATTAAGGGGTTTAATAAAGGAGCCGCCTGATACAACAAACCGCTCCACTGAATAAGAATTACCAGAAATGAGGTAGGAATAAGGATTTTGCAAATCCATACAAAGCTACCCCACCCTTTCCTAGACCCCGTCCGAAGGCCGTATCTTAATTTAGCGCGAGAAAAAGACATTTTTACTCCCGCTTCTTAGTCTACATGTAGAATGAAACAATTGACAAAATTGTGTAACCGAAACGGCCATGTCGGAGCCGATACGCTTGAGCTACAGCAGAACTAATGCCCTTTGGATTACCATATAGTTTACCATAGCGTTTACCATATCGTTTACCATATATGGTTTACCCAGTTATAACAGTGACTCTATCCCCCGAAATCGCAGCTATAGTAGCTGAGGAAGCCTTTGACCTTCTTGATGCGCCGATAAAAAGAGTCTGCGCCCCAGATACGCCTATCCCCTTCAGTCCAACTCTGGAGAAAGCCTGGATGCCTGATGAGGAGAAATTAATCAAGGCGGTAACTGAGATTACTTAGTTAGAATTGCACTAGAAGACGAAAAGAGAGCACGGATTTAAATCCGTGTCCCCTTGCTTCTAGATAGGACAAGGTCTTCCCTGGTGTTATGGTAACTTTTTGGCGCGGTTAAAAGTACCGCTGTATAAAAAAGATGACACCGATAATGATGAGGTAGGCGCCAATCATGTAAGCCAGTATCTGGGGCTTGACCATTACAACAATTCCAAAAACAATCGCAATGATGGCAGCCACAAGACCGGTAATTGGTACAACTTCAAATGTCATATTATTCTACCTCCTGACTCTGATATTTACATTATAACCTTTTTGTCAATAGATTAGGATGGTATAATTGTTAAGCTATGAAACGGGAGCTGATGGATATTCTGGCGTGTCCGGTGTGTAAGGGGAAGCTTGAGCTCAGTGTGGAGGAGGAAAAAGAGAAGGAGATAGTTACCGGCTCTTTATACTGTCCCAAGTGCGAGGTAAACTACCCTATTTTAGAGACCATCCCCCATCTGTTACCACCAAACTTACGTCACTAGTCAGGGCTGTAAGCTACCCCACTCTGAGGAGACTCCCATACCTCAACACAAGTCAAGGAAACCGGGGCACCAGCCAGCTTGGGTTGAAGCTCATTATAGATAGCAGACGCAATATTCTCCGAAGATGGGTTTACCTTATCAAAGGGCGGCACTTCATTGAGGCAGGTATGGTCAAACCTGGATAGAATATCGCCTAATTGCCTCTTTAACTCGACAAAATCATAGGCTAGACCAATATCATCAACCCTGGAAGCCTCTACCCTGACCACCACCCGGAAACGATGCCCATGTAGCGCCTCACACTTACCCCGATAGCCCCGCAAAAAATGAGCGGCATCAAAGTGCTGCTCTACCGATACCTGATACATTCTCCCTCCTTAACTGTCCCCCCACTTAAACTTTAACATGCCCTGCGTCCCAGTTGCCCCCTGTAATAACTCGTTAATGGTCTTACCAATTACTGGATGCCTAAGGTCAGGAGCAATCTCGGCTAGAGGAACAAGAACGAAAGCCCTCTCCACCAGCCGGGGATGAGGAATAACCAGTTCAGGAGTTTCAATAACCTGGTTACCATAAAACAATATATCTATATCAATAGGGCGAGGCGTATCAGATTTGCCAGGTGCCCTACCCAGTTTACTCTCAATTCCCTTAGCCAGAGTAAGTAGCTCTTTTGGAGCTAGCGTGGTATAAACCCGACACACCAAGTTGAGGAAGCGGGGCTGATTGGGATTACCTACCGGTTCAGTATCATACACCGACGAAATCTTTTCTATTCGTAACCTTTGTGAGAGGAAGTCTAACGCCTTATTAAGATTATCTTTGCGGTTACCCATATTTGAGCCAAGCCCAAGATAGACGACTACTGGTTCATTCATCACCTAGTATCCTCCTGATGGTAGACTCACCACTTATATCTACTATAATCTATTGTATACTACAACTCTTACTCACTTGGCAAGGGTTTGCCTTGAAACAGAAAAAGGCTTATGCTAGTATCTGAAGTCAAGGATTGGATAATTCATGGCAATAACGGCAAAAAGGTGGTGGTGATAATGCCGACTAATGAAGAACTTATTGCTGAATTAGAGGTAAGAGAAGCCAAAATTAAACAGATGGGCGGGCCGGAGCAAATCAAAAAACAGCATGCTCAAAACAAGCTGACCGCCCGGGAGAGAATTGACCTTCTTTTTGACCCTGGCACCTTCGTGGAAACTGGCATGCATGTCAAACACCACTGCCACTACTTTGGCTTGGACAAGGTTGATATCCCGGCTGACGCCGTAGTCACCGGCTATGGTAAGGTGAATGGTCGTACCGTATGCTGCTATGCTCAAGACTTCACCTCACGGGGTGGCAGCCTGGGCGAGATGCATGCCTGGAAGATTGCCAAGACTATGGACTTGGCGGCTAAGATGAGGGTGCCGATGATTGGCATGCTGGATACCGGTGGCGCCCGTATTCAGGAAGGAATCGGTGCCCTGGATGGCTACGGTCAAATCTTCCACCGCAATACCCTTTATTCAGGAATTATCCCCCAGATAACACTGAGCATGGGACCCTGCGCTGGTGGTGCGGTATATTCTCCAGCCCTTACCGATTGGATACTTATGGTCAAGGGGACAAGCTATATGTATGTCACCGGTCCAGATGTGGTCAAGGCAGTCACCAGTGAGGAAGTCACTCATGAAGAACTGGGTGGAGCCATGGTGCACAACATCAAGAGTGGCGTAGCCCACTTTGTTTATAATAGTGATGCCGAGTGTATTGACGGCTGTAAACAGCTCCTGAGCTATCTTCCCCAGAGTGTCTATGATAAGCCGGATTCCACCTACAAAAAGCCCACCGATTCCCCCGACCGCACTTGCCCCGAGCTTGACACCATCACCCCTGAAGACCCACGCAAAGTCTATGATATGAAGCAGGTAATCAAAGCCATTGTCGATGACGGTGAGTTTTTTGAACCCCACAAGCACTACGCCTTAAATATGGTTGTCTGTTTTGCCCGCCTTAACGGGCATGTGGTGGGCATTATTGCTAACCAGCCCAGCTATATGGCAGGGGTTCTTGACATCAATGCCTCAGACAAAGCCGCCAGATTCATCCGCTTCTGTGATGCCTTCAATATCCCCCTACTCACCCTGGTTGATGTCCCCGGCTATATGCCCGGCACCTACCAAGAGTTTGGTGGTGTCATTCGCCACGGGGCTAAGGTGCTTTCTGCCTACTCTGAAGCCACCGTGCCCAAGATTACCGTCTGCACCCACAAGGCTTATGGTGGTTCTGAGATTTCCATGTGCTCAAGGTCAATCGGGGCGGATGTCTACATGGCCTGGCCAACCGCCGAGCTAGCAGTGATGGGTACCGAGGCTGCCGCCGCTATCATATTCCGCCGTGAAATCGCTGCGGCGGCTGACCCCGAGGCTAAGCGTCAAGAACTGGCTGAACTCTACCGTAAAACATTTAACAACCCCTATGTTGCTGCCGCCGGCGGCTATATTGACAAGATAATCACGGCCAGGGATACCCGCCGCGAGGTTATCGCCGCTCTGGAATCATTACTGAACAAAAAAGAAGACCGCCTGTGGAAGAAGCACGGCAATATTCCTCTGTAAAGGATAGAGAAATTAAGAAAGGGGCTGAATCGTGGTCAGAAAGAACCCTTTAAAGATCACTGATGTTACTTTCCGTGATGGGCATCAATCCTCGCTAGCAACCCGAATGCGAACTGAAGACATGGCTCCTATCGCCACGGAGATGAACAAAGCTGGTTTCTACTCCATGGAGGTCTGGGGTGGTGCTACATTTGATGTCCCTACCCGATTTCTAAACGAAGACCCATGGGAAAGACCACGCACCCTGAAGAAATTGATACCCGATACCCCGCTACAAATGCTACTCAGAGGACAGAACCTGGTGGGCTATCGTCACTACGCTGATGATGTGGTTTTCGCTTTTGTCCATCATGCTGCTGAAGTCGGGATTGATATCTTCAGGGTTTTTGATGCCGTCAATGATGAGCGCAATTTTGAAGCTAGCCTGAAGGCAATCAAAGAATGCGGTAAGCACGCCCAGCTTTCCATATGCTACTCTCTTACCGAGCGCAAGATGGGGGGACCGGTATATAATCTTGATTATTATGTCAACAAAGCACTCATCCTCCAAGACATGGGAGCTGACAGCCTGTGTATCAAGGATATGGCAGGACTTATTGCCCCCGATGATGCCTATACCTTGGTTAAAGCCCTGAAGAAAGTCTTGAAGATACCAGTGCAGCTGCATACCCACTACACCAGCGGTATGGCATCCATGAGTTGCCTAAAGGCGATTGAAGCTGATGTAGATATTATTGATACTGCCCTGGCCCCGTTTGCCTTGCGCTCGTCCCAACCTGCCATTGAACCCATTGTCGTGGCTCTTCAAGGGACCCCCAGAGACACCGGATTGAATTTAGCTCACCTATCTAAGCTGGGGCAGTATATTGAGTCTATCGCGCCTAAGTATCGGGACTTCCTAGATACTACCCGAATGGCAGTTATTGATACCGGTGTATTAATGCACCAAATCCCCGGGGGTATGACTACCAACCTGGTGGCTCAGCTACGGGAGCAAAATGCTCTGGACAGAATTGACGAGGTATATGAAGAACTGCCACGAGTCCGAAAAGAGCTAGGCTACCCACCCCTGGTCACCCCCACCAGTCAGATTGTGGGGGTTCAAGCGGTTAACAATGTTCTCCTCGGTAGATACAAGCTGGTATCACGCCAGGTGCAGGATTATGTTTACGGACTCTACGGTAAGCCACCAGCCCCCATTGACCCCGAAGTTCAAGAGATAGTGCTTAAGCACTACCCGCGAGGCAAGACCCCTATTACCTGTCGCCCCGCTGACCTGCTTGAGCCAGAACTAGACAAAGCCAGAGAGGCGGTAAAGGACTTCACTCAGGATATTGGTGATGTGCTCACCGCTGCCCTTTATCCCATCACCGGGCTGCGCTTCCTGAAATGGAAATACGGCTTAGAGACCCCACCCCCAGGACTCAAGCCAAAGACCATGGAGGATATAAAGCGTGAAGATGAGCTTATCGCCAAGGTAAAAGCCGGCAAGTTGGGAGCAAAATAAAGGCGGGGAAATGAGTTGTATTTTCTGTCAAATTGTAGCCGGTAAAGTGCCCAGTGAAATCCTTTATCAGGATAAAGAAGTAATTGCCTTCCGTGATATTAATCCTCAATCACCGACACACCTGATTATTATCCCCAAAAGGCATATCCCTTCCCTGGCTCAACTATCCAAAGTAGAGTTACCTTTAATCGGACACATGGTAAATGTAGCTAATCAACTAGCCAAGAAGGAAGGCGTTGCCGAAAAGGGGTATCGCCTGGCGATAAACTGCGGGGAGCAAGGGGGACAGGTGGTGCCTCACCTTCATCTGCATCTTCTCGGCGGTAGAAAGCTTTCAGACACACTTGGCTAACGCTGTTTCTGATACTCTAAGAAGGCAAATAAGCCGGCAATGCTCTTGGCATCACATATGCTACCTGAGGCTATAAGACTGGGAATCTGACTAATCGGCACCCGGACTAACCTAATATTCGCCGTATCCTCAGCAGAGAGTTGGCTAGGGATTAGGTCGGTAGCCAGATAAAGATAGAGGTATTCAGTACAATAGCCTGGCGCCGAGTAGAAGCCACCCAACCTCTCCACCCTTCTGGGGAGGTAGCCCGTCTCCTCCTGTAATTCACGGCGAACAGTAGCTACCGGGTCTTCACCGGGTTCAATACCACCAGCCGGTATCTCTAATAGCTCCCTATCTACCGACTTACGAAATTGACTAACCAGCAGGACATTGTTATTACCATCAATAGCTACAATAGCCACACAATCACTATGCTCCACAATCTCCCGCTTGGTCTCCCTGCCATCAGCCGTCAGTATACTATCAACCCGCAGCTTTACTGCTCGCCCGTCATAGATTAATTGGCTAGATAGCGTCTTTTCCCCCGCCAAGTCAAACCTCCAAGTGACAGATAAGGGCTACTTCATCACAATTGGGAAATTTGGGGCAACGGTAACACTCCCCCCAGACCTTGTGCGGTAGCTCCATTTTATCTAACTGTGAAAAGCCATACCTCTCAAAAAAGGCTGGCTTATAGGTCAGGCAAAAAACAGTCGGAATACCAAGCCTCTCAGCCTCTTTGAGACAAGCCCCGACTAGCTGGTCACCAATCCCCTGTCTCTGACTTCCCTCGGCTACCACCAGTGACTTTATCTCAGCTAGGTCTGACCACATGACATGCAGTGCAGCACAAGCAATTACCTGCTCACCCTGCCTGACTACAAAGTAGTCCCTGATATTCTCATATATCTCACTTAGCGGGCGAGCCAGCATCTCACCCCTATCGGCAAAGTAGTTAATTAACTCGTGCATCCGGGTTACATCGCCGATTCTGGCTTTTTCTACCTTGTTCAACTTACTGTTTTCCTTTCAACCGCTTCTCCAGAGAGCCATAGAAAGAGGTCTCGGGATGAATTCTCAAAAAGCGAGTGGTAATAGAACTATGCTTTACGGTAACCATAGCCCCGCTGGATAAGGGTAGATTTATGTGACCATCTATATTCAGTGCTGCCTGGTAGGCGGCTCTGACCCGCAAGGTAACCACTGCTGTGGGTGGTAATACCAGAGTATAAGCTGAACTAAGGTGAGGTAATATCGGTAGCAGCAGGAACTCCTTAGCCTGGGGATGAAGGATAGTGCCACCGGCTGCCAGTGAATAACCAGTGCTACCGGTGGCTGTAGCCACAATCACCCCGTCGCCTCTATAGGTGGTCAGTATCTCACCATCAACGCCAGCTTCTATATGGACAGTCCGGGCTACTGCTCCCCGGGCTACTACCACATCGTTCAAGGCATAAAATGGGGAAGGCTTCTCACCCGAAATCTCTGCCTCAAGTAGTGCCCGCTCATCAATCCAACCCTCCCCTGCCAGCAAGGCAGGTAGCTTAGCTATCGCCTCATCAGCACTAAGCTCAGTCATAAATCCCAGCTTGCCTAGATTTATCCCCGTAATAGGGATTGGACGAGGAACGACGGCTTGAGCCGCCCGTAGGATGGTGCCATCACCACCGATACTCAGAACCAAATCGGTATTGTTTACCTGAGCCCTTGCCTTCTCCCCCTCCCAGGCTGAGCATAGCCACACCGAAACACCCATTGAGCCTAAAAACTCTTCCAGTTTCTCAGCCAGACTATGGGCAGCCTCAATCATCGGGTGATAGAGAATGCCGACCCTTTTCATAGACTGCTCCCCGATAAAACAAAAGCCTCAATAAGGGGACAAGCAAAGTGTAACATCGGCAAGCTGGAGCGTCAAGGTTAAGGTTTAGCCCTGTAGAGGGAACTATGCCGCTACCTTAGCCAATCGGCGCTGGATAACAGCTTTGATAATAACAAAGCCAATGATGCCAAGGAAAAAGACGGAAGCGAAGACCCCAGCCGCCCGTATTCTCCTGGCAGTTATTACCTCAATGCCCTTGCTGAATTTCCACAGCCAGCCATAGCTAGCGAAAGGGGCAAAATAGCCCCAGGTAGTTGGTAGCTGGATGCCTTTGGCACTCATTTCTTCTATGGGCTGAGTAACACACCAATCCCACAGTCCACCAAACGCCCCGGCAATTAAACCAGTAGGGACGACAATAGTAGCGAGAATGAAAAACAAAGCTTCGTCTTCCCAAAAGCCCGGGCCAAAGCAGACAATACCTAAGGCATAAATGCCATTGTGCAACATGACATCTAGAATAAGGGCCTGCCCCGATAGCCACAGCAGTAGTAAGAAATGCTTGGGCGAATACTTTTTCGGGATTTCAATCCGGCCAAGAGCAATTCGCGTACGCGGTATAGCTACTATAACCAAGAAAGTAGCAATAATGATAATGAAAGGCAGTATGAAGTAAGGCACGCCATAAAATACTGTGGGCTCCGTACGTGGCAACAAAACATTGGGTAAAAAAAGGCCAGCAGCCATAGAGCCTGCGCTCAATAGATACAATAATAAAAAGAATTGCTTGGGTGATAACTTTTTCGGCATTTAGCACCTCCATTTGGCTGAGCTTCAGCCCCGGTAATTAAATAAAAAGACTAAGCCGACACAAAGTACCGCAATACCAACCCACAGCAAGATGAACAAGGTTCGGCGGCGCTTATCCATATATTAACCCTTCACTTTCTTTGGTTTATTTTCACTCTTACTATATAACGACTTGCTGAACTTTTTGATAGCCCTGCCCGACTTAAATCTATTCAGATTAACAAAGCCCCTGGTTCGATTCACAGCTATCCACCTCTAAATCCATCTCCCGGCTTGGCTGATAAACACTAAACTCCATCATACACCACGAACTAAGTAAATGACAAATAAAGGTGATAAGAAACCCGAACCAACAATAGACT
>CAYHAL010000024.1:13826-20038 GCA_964354655.1 uncultured Dehalococcoidales bacterium | reverse complement strand
GAGGGGGAGGATTGAATCAAGAGGGGCGACAGCCCCTCTTAAACACCCTGATAAAATGGGTGCAATATGAAATGAAGGAGGTGGTTATGAGTAGTAACAGGTATCTTGAGCTTTTAAGTTGCTCCAACCCGAACGAGGTTTATCAGAAGGCTCGAGAGTTTAGCTCAGATCGTCCAGAGAACGAACACCTCACACGTTCGACGATTCTAGATATTCATGCGAACGTGGAAACAAAGTTAAAGCAAGTCCTCTATCAGCACATGCTTGGTATTTTATTTCAGGATGACAATGAAAAAGAGAACAAAAAGCGTAAGAAATCCCTTGAAAAGACTATCACTAGATTGAGTTTCATGGATGTCTATCGGTTACTGGAACCTTGCCTGGATGCATTTCCCGCGCCCGATTTTGCTAGTATTGAGCATATCAATAACGTGAGAAACCAAGTAACTCATGCCGGATCGATGGGAAAAGTAACCTACAAGGGTAGAAATCCTTATAAAGCCCCTGATTCACTTGCACAACTATTCCTCGATAGCTGGGCTGTCTGTGAAGAGCTTACCCATTTTTATCAAACGATGATTGATGACCCTCGGAGAATAGCCGAACACTACGCTAAGTTTTACAGTGAACACTATAAGAACCTACAGCTAGAAGAATGATTATCCGAGATATCTTACACAACATCCGCATTATTGATTTATCTGAGGAGGGGTTGGCAATGGGGGCAGAAGTAGGTGCCGCGGTTACGGACGGCTATGCGCTCAATGGGGGTGCTACAGACAGGGCAGAGGTTACCACCAAGGCGGTGGGCAACCTGAAAATGAAAGTGGGCTGTGCCCAGTTCACCGCCGGGACGAAGGTAGGTATCTACACTGGCTCCTTTATAACCAATGGCTGACAATAGCACCTTTTGAATACTATTATGGAGCCTTTCGATTTCATCTTGAGACAGGCTTTTCCCCAGTCTTAGGGGGTGGACTCTGGCAGCAAATAAGGCTTCATCGGCATACATATTGCCAATGCCGGCAACAAAGGTCTGGTCGCAGAGGAGGGCTTTTATTGGTGCCTCCCGTTTAGCTAGGCGCTCAAGTAGAATCTGAGGGGTAAAGCTGACTGCCAAAGGTTCAGGTCCAAGCTTACCGACAACGCTATCTATATCCCCTACCAGCCACATTGCCCCGAGCTTGCGCGGGTCGCGAAAGCAAAGCTGGATTTCTTTATCCAGGTAGATTATAGCCCGGGTATATTTATCGGGTTCAGCCGAGAGTGGTTTTAAAAGCAGGGAGCCGCTCATTTTCAGGTGGATAATTAGGGCTTCACCGCTGGTCAGGTTAAAAATGAGATACTTCCCCCGCCGGGCCACCCCGGTGAGCCTTTGTCCGATGAGCCGGGAGCAGAATTCTTCCACCGATGGCTGACGCACTATCCCAGCCCAGAATAGGGTGACGCCGCTAACATAACGCCCGGCAATATAGGGCAGTAGATCGTTCTTTATGCTCTCTACCTCAGGCAGCTCAGGCATTTTACCTTCCGGCATTCGATTTCGACTGGCTGGAATAATGACAATATATGACAATAGTGGCAGTAAGCACTAGCCCGCCGAGGAAAAGGCCGCCCAAGATATCACTAAACCAATGTGCTCCTAGGTAAATACGAGAAGCCATGGTCAGACCGATAAGAACTACTAGAAAAGCTTGGAGCGCTCTTGCCAATACCGGCCGGCTAATTAGTTTTGGTGTTAGATAGAAAAGAAACCCGTAGAATACTATAGCGTAAACAGCGTGACCGCTGGGGAAGCTCTCTCCTTGGGTTGGCATCATTACCTGGACCAACTCAGGTGATGGACGGGGTCGGTCAACTATCGACTTGACGGCAGGAACAATAGTGAGCAATGAGATGGCAGTTGCTGAGCCAGTGAGTATTGACTCAAGTCTTCTTTTACTTTTCCCCAGCCAAATAGCTACCGAGACCACGATTCCAGTTGCCGGGAGTTGAGAGCTTATGAATGAAACGGCATACATAATCGGGAAGAGCAGTCTATCAAATCCCTGCATCCAAAGGCTAATTCTTAAGTCTATGGGGAAATAGAGAGACCGATGGGAGAAGTAAGCGAGAAGACCGAAGGCTATGCTCAAGGAAACTAAAACCCCAGTTTGGAGCCTACTCATCCTAGGTTTCCTATTCCATCTCCCCCCAGTTGTTGCCGGTCTTGATATCCACTTTTAGCGGGACGCTAAGGGCTAAAGCTGCGGACATTACCTGTGGCAATAGCTGGCGCATTGTTTCCAGCTCCTCCTGGGGCACTTCAAAGATAAGCTCATCGTGGACCTGAAGCAGGAGCTTGCTTTTCAGTTGGCGTTTTTCCATCTCCCGGTATAGTTTAACCATGGCTACCTTTATGATGTCGGCTGATGTCCCCTGCACCGGCATATTTATCGCCATGCGCTCAGCAGCCTCCCTGACCTGTCGGTTGGGGGCGTTGATTTCAGGGATAAAGCGTTTTCTGCCCAGCAGCGTTTGAACATAGCCCAATTCCCTTGCCTGCTGTTTGGTAGACTCAAGGTATTGCTTTACCCCGGGGTATTTTTCAAAGTATGAGGTAATGAATTGAGCTGCCTCTTCCCGTGATAGTTCTGTCGCCTGCTCCAGCCCGTAATCACTCATACCGTAGATAACGCCGAAATTGACCGTCTTAGCTAGGCGGCGCATATCCGGGGTTACTTTTGAGGCATCAACGCCGAAGAGCTGGGCAGCGGTGGCGGTGTGAATATCCTCCCCCCGATGGAAGGCGTTTAGCAGGTTTGGGTCCTGAGACAGATGGGCAAGGACACGGAGGTCAATCTGTGAGTAGTCACCGGCTAGGAGGCAAGAGCCGGGTGGAGCAATAAAGGCCTGCCTGATTTCCCTGGCAACTTCACCTCGGACGGGGATATTTTGCAGGTTAGGCTCGCTGGAGGAAAGCCGACCGGTAGCTGTCCGGGTCTGATTAAAGCTGGTGTGCACCCGACCGGTTTTGGGGTTTATTAAGCCGGGTAGGGCGTCAATATAGGTTGACTTGAGCTTGGCTAACTGGCGGTAGTCTAAGATAAATTCTATTATCGGGTGGACGCCACGCAGTTCCTCCAGCACCGCCGCCCCGGTGGAATAACCGCCCTTGGTTTTACGGGCGGGAGGCAGTTTGAGCTCCTCAAATAGAACGAAGCTTAGTTGCTGGGGTGAGTTTATATTGAAGCGGTGACCTACGCTGTTATATATTTCTGCCTCCAGTTTGAGTAACTGCTCACCGAGGCGGTGGGACATCTGCTTCATTAGCCCTATATTCAGGGCGACGCCGTTTCTCTCCATGCTGACCAGCACCGGCACCAGTGGCAGCTCAACCTCGGAGAACAGTTGCCACAGCCCCTGCTGATGAAGCTCGGCGCTTAGTAATTCAGCCAGTTGTCCGGTGATGTCAGCATCAGCGCAGGAGTAATCGGCAGCCTGTTTTACCTCTACCTGTGACATAGAAAGCTGCTTAGCCCCAGAGCCAATAAGAGCCGAAATGGGTATCATTTCAATGTCTAGCTTACTGAAAGCCAGGGCTTTCAGGCTTAGAGATTTCTCGCCCAGGAGGTAGGCAGCCAGCATGGTATCAAAGGTCAGGTTATTGACGCTTATCCCATACTCAGCTAGCACCGTCATATCATAGTTACTGTTGTGGGCAAGCTTGGCTAAGGTAGCATCTTCCAGCCGAGGCTTAAGCCCGTTGATGACCTGGTTGAGAGGCAATTGTTCTAGCTGTCCCCAGCCGACATGACCGACCGGGATATAGTAGGCTTCACCCGGGGCTGGTGATACAGATATGCCTACCAGTTGGGCTACCATGGCGTTTAGGCTTGTCGTCTCTAAGTCAAAGGCAAAGGACTTAACTGCTGACAGGCGGTTCAGTAGCTCATCAAAGGCTGGGGTGGTATTTACAATATGATAATCTTTCTTGGGTGGTGGCTTAATTTTAACCTGAGGCGGGGCTTCTACTTCGGGCAATTTGGGTAATAGGCTAACAAACTCCAGCTCACGGAAAAGCTCAGCTACCTGCTGTCGGTCATAATGGCTAATCTGGCAGTCATCAAGGTTAAGGGTAAGCGGCACCTGGGTAACGATAGTTGCCAGCTGTTTACTCTGGCGAGCCAGGGCTTCGTTTTGTCGCAATAGCCCCTGGAGCCTGGGTGGGGTCACCTGGTCTATATGGTCGTAGATTTCCTCTATAGTGCCAAATTGCTGGATGAGCCTGACGGCGGTCTTGTCGCCAATGCCGGGGACGCCGGGGATGTTATCCGAAGGGTCGCCCACCAGTCCCTTTAGGTCGGCAATATGCTCAGGTTTGATACCATATTTCTGAGATACGGCAGCTTCATCATAGAGCGTGGTGTCGCTGAAGGCTCGTCTCGGCTTGGGGTAAAGCAACTTCACCCGGGGTGACACCAGTTGCATGGCATCAGCGTCGCCGGTCACGATTATAGTATCAATGCCCTGACGGCTAGCCTGCTGGCTGAGTGTGCCCAGGACATCGTCTGCCTCATAGCCCTCAAGCTCAAAGATGGGGATATGGAAGGCTTCTACTAGCTGTCTTACCCGTCCTAGCTGGTTGACCAGTTCAGCTGGGGTTGGGGGGCGCTGTGCTTTATACTGGTCAAAGAGTTGGTGCCTGAAGGTGGGTGCTTTTTTATCGAAGGCGATGGCAAAGTGGGTAGGTTTAAGCTCGTTTATCGCTTTCAGTAGTATCAGGGCAAAGCCGTAAACGGCGCTCACCATCTCTCCGGTCTTACTCACGGTTAACGGGGGCAGGGCGTGGAAGGCGCGGTGGATGATGGCGTTGCCATCAAATAATACTAGCTGGGGGTTTTTCATAGCCTTATTATAGCAGAGTGGGGAGGATGACAGAAGAAATGGGTAATATTCTGTGCTACTTCTCTTAGGGGGTCCAGCTTAGAAGTTCGACTTGTGACGGGGTTATCTGATAGTTATACCCTCCCACGTGCCCATACTGTCCGCCGTATTCAAATTTGCCTTTGACCTTGATTTTCCCGTAGCGCTCAGTGGGTCCCATCATCTGTTGTTGATAAAGCTGGTTATAGATTTCTAGGGGTATGCCGCCTTCAACCCAGAGCATTCTTCCTTTGGGTATTAAATGCCCCTCAGCATATCCTGAATACTCTAGGCTCTCAGCCAACACCACAGTTTCAAACCCTTGAAAGTAGAAGCCTTCCAGAATGATATCCTTTCCGTGGAATTGTTCCGGGCTGGAGAATAGCTGCTCAAAGGTGACTTCGTGAGCTGTTGTTTCTCCTGGTTGCTGGCAACCCAAGGTCCCCCCGGTAATGAGGCAGGCTAAAATTGCTGCCACTACGATGTATTTTTGATTAGTTTGTAAACCTGAGACCATAGCGCTGGCATTATAGCAAGGTAGTTATAGAGAAACAAGACGCGGAGGTTATCTACGGAAGCTTATTATGATGTTTTAGCCGGGAGGGAAGGTATAGGAAGGCTAAACAGCGAAGCTGGTATTAGCCAAAGCCATACCAGGTAGTGACATTTTCCAATGGCTCACGTGTGGACACTACCTTGTTTGCAGGGAAGTCCCAATCCGGATAGCCGATAGCGATGCTAGTGGCTATCCGCTTGGACTCAGGTATCTGAGCAAACCTCCTCACTACCTCAGAGAAGGCTATGCCCTGGTCTTCAATGCAGGTGCCAAGGCCATAGTTTAATGCGGTGAGGCAGATGGTCTGCGTAATGGTGCCAATATCAAACTGAGAATGTACTTCATCAAGTGACTTGTCTACGGATATGATAATAGCCGCCGGCGCATCAAAGAAACGGTAGCCCCTTTGCATCCACTCGGCTCTCTTTTCCTTATCTTCTCTGGCTATGCCCATTAGTTCGAAGAGCTGAATAGCGAGTTCCACTTGGCGCTGTCTATACTTGCCCTCAAAAGGCTTGGACGGGATCTTTGTGCTTGGTGTCGCTCCAGAATTCAGCATCTCGATGGTGTTCTGCTTAATGTTTTCCAGCGCTTCCCCCGTAACCACAGTGATTTCCCATGGCTGTGTATTCATTGCTGAAGGGGCACGAGTGGCGAAATCCAGAATTTCTGTGAGAATTTCCTTAGGAACCGGATCCGGCTTATAGCCCCTTATACTCTTCCGTGCTCGTATAGCCTCTAGAATATCCAT
>CAYHAL010000024.1:11797-13726 GCA_964354655.1 uncultured Dehalococcoidales bacterium | reverse complement strand
AGGTGTAATTTGGTGATATTTTTCTCTTTCCAAAGATAGACGTCGTGGACTTTGCCCAGCCCGAAGTAAACAATCCCGACTATGGCTAACATCGGCAGAATAAATACTAGGTTATATAAAAGCAGAATGGGGGCAGTTTGAATCATGTCGTAAACGGATAAAATGCCGGCGGCAATGATATAAGGCCCCATGGTGCAGGGTAATAGAAAGACGGTGACAAATGCTCCGGCTATGAAGGCTCCTCTAGTTGAGGTTATTCTGGAGAGTATCTTTTTGACCCTTGGCCTCAGGAGGAGGGGCATCTCTGTCCCCAACCCTCCTGGCTTATACCTTACGAAGTCCCTGATATTCAGAACCCCAAAAACTATACAAGCTACCGCCAGGCCTTTAAACAGCCAGAATCTAACCGCAGATAAAGCTTGGACTATGTGAAAGAACTTGATGAAGACTAACCCGTACAAAAAGTATATTGCGAATACCGCAGTAATAAACGCCGCGCCAGCGAATAACACGGCTCGTCTGTTTCCGGGGTTGTAGAATAAAATCGTAGTCAGCATTAGCAACAAAATGGCAAGTTCACAGGGGTTTACGGCATCGGCTACGGCTAAAGTGAGAACTTTGGGTAAAGTAAGTGAAGGCCTGGGTACATTTGATGGTGGGGGTGGTGCTGGTGGTGGCGTAGGTACTACTGGTTGCGAAGGAGTTCCTAAACCTTCGCCATTCCATTCAAAAATCCAATCACCAATTAAGATTCCATTATCAAATTTAACCGTTCCCCCAGGAATCGCAACCTCTATTGGCTCTATTGCTTCGAATTCGGCATCTTTTAGGACGTCGGGTAAATTATCACTAACTAGTAATTCTTTTAATAATTCACTGTCTCCATTGGGCCCCTGCTTTATTAATACTTTCTGTTGATGCCAAATTACGGGGTAACCGGGTAAAGAGGTGAGGTCTAGCCCGTTGAAATCTTGAGTGCTACCGTCAACTAAAGGACATTTATTAGAATCTAATTCTTCGATTACTCCTCTAACATTGTTTAAGATTGGTGATTCGCCGCCAATGTACTGGTCTTGACTGAAGATTATTAGAGGAAGTTCATATCCTATATGGTACGCGGAAACATATTCATCAAGCAAAGGGGCGTTTTGCTCATTTTCCTGAATCTCATATTCTATTATGACTAAATTGGCATATTCTCTTGGTAGCTGTTCAAGTACCGTAGGGGTAGTCCTTTCGCAGTGGGGGCAACCAATCCCGGTAAAATAGACCATAAAAACATATTGTGGGGTGATATCTTCAGTTATCTGGGTTGGGCTTTCCTGAGTGATTGGGAATCCTTCTAGCGCCCGTCCAGTGCACAAACCCGACATATTATAGACTTCCCTGAAATTAAGCTCTTTCATTATAGCTAAGGATTGTGGGCCGATACCTCCACATGAGGAACCGGAGTAAATGAGGTAGGTTTTGTCCCTATCCAGCTTATCAAGCTCATCCCGAAAAGTTTGAGAATAGTACTCTATGTTAATAGCGTTTTCTATATGCCCATAGGCAAATGATTCTGGGAATCGCAGGTCAAGAATGACAAAATTGGGGTTATCCTGGTTTTCCTGTAATAAGGCAAGCGCTTCCTGCGGGGTAACATCTTTAATTATCTGGGTTTCTTTGCCAACACAACCACCGGCTAGCATAGCTACAGTAGCTATTGATAGCGAGAGCACTAGCACCAAAAGCCACTTTTTCATAACCTTATTATTATAACAGAGCAGGGAGGATTTAAGTTAGTTGAGTCAGTTGAATCGGCTGGTTAGCAAAACTGCGGGCTTTATTACAGCTTTGTTGAAGATTTTAAGGCTCTATTTTACGGTTGCAGTCCTTCCCACTTCTGCTGGGTTAACCCGCCCGAAATTTTGTAGACTTCCTTAAAAC
>CAYHAL010000024.1:0-11697 GCA_964354655.1 uncultured Dehalococcoidales bacterium | reverse complement strand
GGGCTGGTATTTGAATGGTTGCCAGTCCTACTTCCTTCCACTGGTCAAGTCCGCCTGAAATGTTATAGACTTCGGTGAAATTGAGCTCAGCCATCATATCTAAGGCACTTTGGCTTTGAGTTCCGTTTCGGCAATAAATGAGATAGATTTTATTCTTATCCAGCTTATCAAGCTCATCCCGGAAGCCTTGGGAACCGTAGTCCAGGTTGACAGCATTCTCTATATGCTCCTGGGCGAATGCTTCTGGGGTTTGGACGTCAATAATGACGAAATCAGGGTTTTGCTGGTTTTCCTGGATTAGGGCGAATGCCTCCTGAGGGGTGATATCTTTAATTATCTGGGCTGGTATTTTTTTGCCAACGCAACCACCTATTAACATAGCTCCGATAACCAGCGCTGGGAGCACCAACTTTATTAAATCTTTGCGGCTCACTTTTACCACGGTTGTCATCTCCCTTCTTTTTGATGCTTAAGACGGGTTCGGGCGCTAACCAATAGTTACCAAACAGTATAGTATACAATATTAAGAGCGTCTTTTGCAGTTTAGATTATGGCAGAGTGGGGAGCATTTAGGCGTCATTTCAACGTGCTTTCACAGTCTAAGCCCAGTGCCTAGCGCAGGCTAGGGTCCTTTTGCAACCTGTATCGTTTGCTCACCTGGGGACAACCTTGTTTGCCTGACAGGCACATCTTTTCCACATCTCCCTTGGCATACTTGCAGCAGAAGTAGCAGACGCGTTTCCCGAAAGAAAACCTTTTCCGTTGGTTTTCGGTTTGGATTTCGTTGCACAGCTTTATGGCTATCTCGCGGGGAATTTCTTCTGCCACCATATCTTTAGCTCCAACCAATTGTGCTTTTACTTTTTGTAAGGATAAAGGGTTCAATATTGTAGCAGGCCTTGTTGAATTTTTAAAGCTTCTCACCCCTGTGGTAAGACCTACTTGATTGCTGTTTTTCGTGATATACTGGTGGGGCATGAAGGGGGTTAAATTTGAAGGGCAAGGACTTACTTTCAATATCTGACCTTGATGGTGAAGATATTGGCTTACTTATTTCAGACGCTGTAGATATGAAGGCTAGCGGCTGGCTCTCCTTGCTTAGTGGCAAGACGTTAGCCCTTATCTTTGAGAAGCCATCGTTGAGGACTCGGGTTAGCTTTGAAGTTGCCATGCGTCAGCTGGGTGGGCAGACCATCTATCTGTCTTCGGCTGAGGTTGGACTGGGTGAGCGCGAGTCAGTTTCAGATATAGCCCGTGTGCTCAGTCGCTATGTAGATGTTATTGCTGCCCGTACCTTTTCTCAACAGACTTTAGAGGTCCTGGCTAGCTATGCCGATGTGCCAGTGATAAATGCTTTGTCTGACTTAGAACACCCGTGTCAGGCGTTGGCTGACCTACTTACTATCTATGAGAAGAAGGGGGAACTTCAGGGTTTGACCTTAGCCTTTATTGGTGATGGTAATAATGTAGCTCACAGTCTTCTATTAGCCGCTTCACTTACCGGGATGAATTTCAGGATTGCTTCACCATCTGGCTACAGGGTTCAGGAGAGAATATTGCACCTGGCTCAAGGCTATGCTTTTGGTAGCGGGGCTGAGATATTTTGTGCTGAGGAGTCACGAGTGGCAGTTAGCGGGGCTGATGTGGTTTATACTGATGTGTGGACGAGTATGGGGCAGGAAGTTGAGGCTGACCAGCGGCGTCGGGTGTTTGCCGGCTATCAGGTGAATAGTGAACTTCTATCTTTAGCTAAGGATGATGCCATATTGATGCACCCTTTGCCAGCACATCGGGGCGAGGAGGTGGCTGAGGGTATTCTGGAAAGTCCACACTCGGTAGTCTTTGACCAGGCTGAGAATAGGCTGCACCTGCAGAAAGCGCTGCTGGCGAGGATGCTAGGCGGTCTTGAGATACCGTTGTTTGGGCTTCGGTAGGGGGTGGTATGAGCAAACCGGTGGTGGCTATTATTGGTCGGCAGAATGTGGGTAAGTCTACCCTTTTAAATCGGATGACGGGTAAGCCGACAGCTATTGTAGAGGATTTGCCGGGGACAACCCGCGACCGGGTAATGGCTAATGTTTCGTGGCAGGGGGCTGAGTTTACTGTAGTTGATACCGGTGGTCTAGAACTAAAACCCGAGTCCACTATCGGTCAGGGCGTTAGAGAGCAGGCAGAGGTAGCTATAGCTGAGGCTGATGTTATTATTTTTTTGGTGGATGTCAAGGACGGGGTAACGCCTCCTGACCTGGAGATAGCTGATATGCTCCGTCGGGTAAACAAACCCATAGTATTAGCGGTTAACAAGGCGGATAATGAGCGGTTGGAGACCCAAGCTGTAGAATTTTATCAATTGGGGCTAGGTGAGCCGCTGGCTATTAGTGCCTATCATGGCCAGGGGGTGGCTAAACTGCTAGATAGTGTTATCCCTCTATTACCGACGCCTTTGGTGATTGAGGCTGAGACCGAGGTAATGAAGGTAGCTATTGTTGGTAGACCGAATGTAGGTAAGTCAACGCTATTAAATGCCATTTTAGGTGAAAAGCGGGCTATTGTTGATGATAGTCCGGGGACTACTCGTGATGCCATAGATACCCTAGTTGACTTTTGGGGGCAAAGTGTGTTACTTATTGATACCGCTGGTATCAAGCGGCGGGGGCGGTTGGGGATGGGGGTGGGACGGTATAGTATAATCCGTGCCCTGCGAGCTATAGACCGGGCTGATGTAGTCTTGTTGGTTCTTGATGCCGCTGAGCTGGTTACGGCTCAAGATACGCATATTGCTGGTTATATTCAGCAGGCGGCTAAGGGGATTGTACTGGTAGTTAATAAGTGGGACTTAGCTGAGGTTAAGCGGACAACCGAGTATAGTCGACATATTAAGGGCCAATTCAAGTTTGCGTCTTACGCGCCAGTGTTGTATATTTCGGCTAAGTTTGGGCAGGGGGTGGACAAGGTTATGCCGCAGGTGTGTCAAGTATATCAGGAGAGGCTTAAGCGGTTACCTACCGCTACCGTCAATAGTGTAGTTCAGCAGGCAGTAGCCGCTCACAGTTTACCCCGAAGGGGTAATAAACAGCTAAAGATTCGATATGCCACTCAGGCTGAAGTAAACCCACCGACCTTTGTCTTTTTTGTTAATGACGCTAGTCTGGTACATTTTTCCTATCAGCGCTACCTAGAGAATAAGCTACGCCAGGCATTTGGCTTCGCTGGCACACCAATTCGTTTGGTGTTTAAAGCTAGGGGTGAGTCATGATAATCGGCGAGTTTATCGGGGTGGTGGTAATTGGTTACCTTTTGGGTTCTATCCCCTTTGGTTTATTGATAGCCAAGCGAAAGGGGGTAGATGTCAGGCAATATGGTAGTGGCAAGACAGGAACGACTAATGTGCTGCGAACTGTTGGTGGCAAAGCAGCGGCTACGGTCTTCGGCTTGGACTTGTTAAAGGGGATACTGGCGGTAGTGGTTGCTGGGTTAATAATTGGTAGAGACTATCTGGTGATTGATGGTCATGCCGTGGGAATGCTAATTGCCCAAGTTACGGCAGCGTTAGCCGCTATGGCTGGACATAGCTGGTCAGTATTCCTCAAGTTTCGTGGGGGGAGGGGTGTGGCTACCTTTTTTGGCGGTTTAGTTGCCTTATGCCCGATAGCAGCAATATTTGGTGGCGAAGTTTTTGTTATCGGGACTGGTTTAAGCAAGTTTGTATCTCTAGGTTCTATCGCTGCGGTAGCGAGCACTTATGGGGTATTGGTTCCCCTTACTATTGTGTACGGGTTCCCCATTTGGTATTTGATTTATGCCTTAATCGGCGCCGTAGTAATCCTGGTTACCCATCGGAGTAATATTGCCCGGTTACTGAGAGGCAGGGAGCGCAGGCTGGGCGGGAAGGCTGAGCTAAGGGGACCTAAAACGAAGAGCGCGGGGTAAAGTATGCCCAAGATTGCCATCATTGGCACCACTACTTGGGGGAAAACGCTGGGGGTGGTGTTAGCTCATAAGGGATTGTGGGTCAGGCTATGGGCACGGACTGAACGAGAAGCCACTGAATTGAGAAATACCCAACCTAATTTAGCCCTACTGCCTGGTATTACCTTTCCTTCACGATTATCTATTACCAGCTTATTAGGTGAAGCATTGGCTAATGTAGAGGCAGTAATTCTAGCTGTGCCATCCCAAACTGTGCGGCAGAATGTAAGATTGATTAAAGGTTATCTTGATGGGTCGATGATAGTAATAAGTGCCGCCAAGGGCTTGGAGATAGATAGCAATAAGCGTGTGTCACAGGTAATTGCTGAGGAGATAGACCCTCGTTTTCGGTCTAACATTTGCGTGCTTTCTGGGCCTAATCTTTCTCGGGAGATTATCCGCGATTTACCAGCGGCTTCAGTGGTGGCGGCTGAGGATGAAGCTGTAGCCAAGAAAGCCCAGAAGCTGTTAACCTGCCCTAACTTTTGTGTATATATTAATACTGATGTCATAGGTGTAGAGCTAGGTGGGGCATTTAAAAATATCATCGCTCTGGGTGCCGGTATGGTTGATGGTCTAGGTTATGGTGATAATGCCAAGGCAGCCTTTATTACTCGTGGTTTGACTGAGATAGCGGCTCTGGGGGTTGCTCTCGGCGCAAATCCTCTCACCTTTGCTGGGTTAGCCGGTGTTGGTGATGTAATAGCTACTTGTGCCAGCCCGTTAAGTCGTAACCACTATGTGGGGGTAGAGTTAACCAAGGGGCGCCCATTAAAGGAAATAACTGATTCAATGACTGGCGTGGCTGAGGGGGTGAGCACTACTATTGCTGCCCGGAATCTAGCCCGGCAGCTTGGGCTAGGGATGCCTATCACCGAGAAGATTTATCAGGTGTTGTTTGAAGGCGCTGAGCCTCGCCAGGCAATAATTGAACTAATGGCGCCTGAGGCTAGCCATGAGTTAGTTGGGCAAAACTGGGAGCTACTTTCCCTTTTTAGGCAAAAGAGGGATTCCTGAGTATTGTTATTAACTTTCAGTTGGTTCAAAGGTATCAGCCAGCTCTTGGAACAGTTTTCGCTGTTTCTTGGTTAGTGATTCCGGGGTAATTACACGTAGCGTAACTAGCTGGTCACCGCGCCCTCTCCTGTTGAGATGAGGGAACCCCTTATTTTTAAGCCGGAAGACTATACCGGTTTGACCGCCAGCCGGGATTTTGAGCTTGGTTTTACCCTCAAGGGTGGGCACCTCTATCTCGGTACCGAGAGCAGCTTGAGCAAAGTTGATTGGTAGCTCATAAAGGATGTCATCACCATCTCGTTCAAAAAACTCATGCTGTTTAATGGCTAAAGTGATGTAGAGGTCACCTGAAGGACCGCCTCTTGTCCCGGCATGACCCTCACCTCTGAGTCGTATTTGAGAGTCGTTATCAACCCCGGCTGGGATTTTGACTGAGATAATGCGCTGATGTTTCTCCTTGCCTGTGCCCTGGCACTGAGGGCAGGGATCGGTTATAATCCTGCCCTCGCCGTGGCACTGAGGACAGGTAGTAATATTGGTGAAGCGACCGAAGATAGTCTGCTGGACACGATGCACCTGTCCGGTGCCATTACAGTTGGGGCATCGGGTGGGCTGGCTACCTGGCTTGGAGCCGATGCCTTGGCATAGGGAGCAGTTCTCGGTGCGTAAGGTTTTTATCTCCTTTTGGCAACCGAAGGCTGCCTCTTCAAAGGTGATACTAATATTATAGAGGAGGTCAGCCCCGCGCCGTGGTGCTTGACGGGTAGCCGTAGTCGCTCCGCCAAAGAAGGCGTCAAAGATATCACCGAAACCACCGAAATCAAAGCCCTCAAATCCCCGCCCGAACAATCCCTCGGCATCCCCATGCCCAAAGCGGTCATAGGCAGCCCGCTTATCGGGGTCAGAGAGCACTTCGTAAGCCTCATTTACCTCCTTGAACTTTTCCCCGGCATTATCATCATGGTTATGGTCGGGGTGATATTTGAAGGCTAGCTTACGGAAAGCCCGCTTTATTTCCTCATCGGTGGCATCTCTAGGGATGCCGAGGACCTCATAATAATCCCGTTTTGTTGGCATGTTTTAGAACCCTATCCCCTTTATTCCCCTTCCCCTTGGTAAGGGGAAGGGGAAATTGGTATGTAAGAGGGGCTTCGCCCCTCTTTAACTTCCTCCTCGCATCTAGACCTGGCGGAACTCGCCTTCTACCGTGCCCTCTTCGCCGCCTTCTTTGCCCGGTGGTGGCTGTTGCTTGTAGATGGCGGCGCCTATCTTTTGCATGGCGTTGGATAGCTCCTGCATTGCTTGGCGAAGGCTATTTATATCAGTGCCTTGTAGTGCTGAGCGCACGGCGGCTATTTTATTTTCCACCTCTTGGTTTAGGTCTGAGGGTATCTTGTCCTTGTGCTCCCGCAGGGTCTTTTCAGCGGTATAAGCCAAGGTATCAGCAGTGTTGCGTGTCTCTACTTCTTCACGCCGTTTGGCATCCTCGGCAGCATGTGTCTCTGCTTCCCGCTGCATCTTTCCCACCTCTTCCTTAGACAGCCCGCTGGAAGCAGTGATGGTTATTTTCTGCTCCTTGCCGGTGCCCTTATCGTGAGCCTTAACACTGAGGATGCCATTGGCATCAATATCAAAGGTGACCTCAATCTGGGGCACGCCCCGCGGTGCTGGCAGGATACCATCGAGCATAAACCGACCTAGGGTCCTGTTGTCGGCAGCCATAGGACGCTCCCCCTGAAGCACATGAATCTCGACACTGGGCTGATTATCAGCGGCAGTGCTGAAAATCTGGCTCTTAGCGGTAGGGATGGTGGTGTTACGGGGAATGAGGGGGGTGGCGACACCACCAAGGGTCTCAATGCCTAGAGTGAGGGGGGTAACATCAAGTAGGAGAACTTCTTTAACCTCCCCCTTGAGCACCCCGGCTTGAATAGCTGCGCCGACAGCCACTACTTCATCCGGGTTGACCCCCTTATTTGGTTCCTTACCAAAAAGTTGCTTTACCTTCTGCTGAACCAGTGGCATTCTGGTCTGCCCGCCAACTAGAATTACCTCATCAATTTGGGCGGGGGGCTTTCCGGCATCAGCTAATGCCTGGCGGCAGGGCTCCAGCGTCTTCTCCACCAGGTCCATTACCAATTGTTCCAGCTTAGCCCGGGTGAGGGTGATACTAAGGTGTTTGGGACCGCTGGCATCAGCGGTGATAAAGGGCAGGTTTATCTCGGTCTGCTGGACGGTAGAAAGCTCACACTTAGCCTTTTCGGCAGCTTCTTTAAGTCGTTGTAGAGCCATCTTATCCTGCCTGAGGTCTATTCCCTGTTCTCGCTTGAACTCATCGCACAGCCAGTCTATAACCCTCTGGTCAAAGTCATCGCCACCGAGGTGGGTATCGCCGCTGGTGGACTTGACCTGGAAAGTGCCTTCGCCAATCTCAAGGATGGAGATGTCAAAGGTGCCACCACCGAGGTCATAGACGGCAATGGTTTCCTCCTTCTTTTTGTCTAGTCCATAGGCTAGGGAGGCAGCCGTTGGCTCATTAATTATTCTCAGCACATTGAGCCCAGCTATGGTACCAGCATCTTTAGTTGCCTGTCGCTGGGCGTCATTAAAATAAGCCGGTACGGTGATAACAGCGTCGGTAACCTTCTCGCCGAGGTAAGCCTCGGCATCAGTCTTTAGTTTTTGCAGAATCATAGCCGAAATCTCAGGCGGGCTATATTCTTTGCCGCCCATCACCACCCGCACATCATTATTAGGTGCCCTCGTTACCTTATAGGCTTTGCGGCGGGCATCCTCTTCTACTGGCAGTTCCCGCCCCGCTGGCTCTCCCCACTTACGCCCCATGAATCTCTTAATACTGTAGATGGTGTTGTCAGGGTTAACGATAGCCTGGCGCCTAGCTACCTGTCCTACAAGACGTTCTCCTGCCTTGCTTATCGCTACCACTGAAGGAAAGAGGTTCCCGCCCTCAGCCGAAGGAATAACTACCGGCTCTCCAGCCTGCATCACGGCTACCTCGCTTAATGTTGTCCCTAAATCAATTCCTACAGCCTTTGCCATGTCTACTCCTCCTTTTCTTCCTCTTCGCCATTACCTACAACTACTTTGGCCGGGCGAATAACTCTATTACGGAACTTGTAGCCCTTTTGTAATTCCTCAACCACTACCCCCTCTTTACCTTTATCCTGCCTGACTGCTTCATGGCGGTAGGGGTCGAAAGGTTCCCCCGGTGCCTTGATTTGAAATAACCCTTGTGCCTCAAGGCTCGCCTGGAGCTTGCGCTCGATGAGCCTGATGCCATCTACCCAGCCCGCCTTAGCTAGGCGAGGTGGAATGGCAGCGAAGGCCCGTTCCAGGTCATCAAGAATGGGCAAGAGGCTCAGCATAAGCGTAGTATTAGCAAACTGGCTGACCTCCTCCATTTCCTGCTTACTGTGCCGTTTATAGTTAATGAGGTCTGCCTGAGCTCTCTGCCAGCCTGCCAGATTGGCTTCTGCCTTTTCCTTTGCCTCAGCCAGGGCTTGTTTTAGTGCCTCCACATCGTCTATCTCAGCAACCTCTGGCTCTACTTTTCTTGTTAAACCTTCTTCTGGGTCTTGATGGGTCATTATTATCTACCTCACCCCTTTGGATTTTATTTAGTAACCCTATCCCCTTTAGTTTTTATTAACCTCACTCCCTTAGTCCCCCTCTCCTTGACAAGGAGAGGGGGAAGAGATTTTAGAGAGGGGGCCAAAGCCCCCTCTCTTACCTTTGCTCCCCTTCCCTTACTAAGGGAAGGGGGTCAGGGGGATGGGTTATGTAAGAGAGGCTGTGCCTCTCTTTAACTCTCTTTATGAATTCACATCAGGCTGTGGTCCTCTCCCATATAGCTCAGCCATCAGCTCACTCAGCACCGAAGAGAGGTAGCTTATCGAGGAGATGGCACGGGCATAGGGCATTCGGGTAGGTCCAATTACGCCTATAGTGCCAAAGGCTTCTTCAGGTAAACCGTATCGGCTGATGACCACGCTGTAATCCTGGATAACCTTTGCCTCATTCTCCTTACCTATGGCTACACGCACCCCGGGACTGGTTAGTCTTTGGGGGGCAATAATCCTCAGTAGGTTTCTGTGGTCAACTAATTCCATTAAGGGCAGCATCCGCTGGATGTGAGCAAATTCTGGCTGGTTGAGCATAAAGTGCAGACCATCAAGATAAGGCTCCTCATACTCCAGTACATCTTCAGCTTGCATCATCTTCACCAGGCAATCGGTTAGCTGTTGTTCAATGGACGACAGCCTTATACCTTTAGCTAAAATCTGGGAGCTGGTCAAGCCAGAATAAATAGCATTTAATCTGTTGCTGATTGCCGTTAACTCCGGTTGGGGTATAATCTGGTCAAAGGTTATTAACTGTTGCTTTAATCTGGCGCCACGAAGGACAAGGACAATCAATGCCAGTGAGTCTCGTAAGGCAATCAACTCTAGATGCTTGAATTGACAGTTTGCTGGCTTAGGCATAGTAACTATAGCCATATTTTGAACCAACTGGGCTATGAGTTTTGCCGCTAGCTTTAGCCACTCCTCAAGTTCCTCTTCCACCTGATGGAAGAGGTGGCGTATCAAGCGTTGCTCGGCTAAAGGGAGCTCGATGTTACCCATAGATTCCACATAGTAGCGGTAGCCTTTGTCTGAAGGTATGCTTCCAGCTGAAGGGTGGCAGCGGGTAATATAGCCCTCCTGCTCTAGGTGTGCCATCTCATTGCGGATAGTAGCCGGACTCACCTTCAGCTCATAGTCGTTGATAAGACTCTGCGACGGAATCGGTGTTGCCCTAACGATATATTGCCCCACTATAGATTTGAGTATCTTTTCTGTCCTAGGAGATAGCATCTTTACCCCCGTTAGCAGTCTAAGCCTAAGACTGCTAATTACGATTTAATCTATCACTTCTAGCCTTTATTTGTCAAGAGAGCACGTTGGGAAATTATTAATGACAAAGTTCAAAATATACTTGACAAAGTTATACATCAGTGTTACACTTTTACTTGTCGAAGTTAATTGTTTGACAAACTTAAAAACGAGTGTTATACTTTTAACAGAGATGAGGACAGTAGATACATAAGGTAGGAACTGGTGATTGATAGCCAAGCGAACGGCTTGGTGATTAATCACCAAGCCGTTTTCTTATGTAAAAAAGCACTTTAACAACTGAATATGAGGGCTAATGTCAAGTCTGAAGCAGGTCAAGCAGGTAAGGCGTACGGTGGATGCCTTGGCATCAAGGGCCGAAGAAGGGCGTGGCAAGACTGCGAAAAGCCTCGGTGAGCTGTCGAGCAAGCTTAGCCGGGGATTCCCGAATGGGGCAACCCGCTCAGGTAAAACCTGAGCACCCCCAGCTGAACACATAGGCTGGGAAGGGGTAAGCAGGGGAAGTGAAACATCTCAGTACCCTGAGGAAAATAAAACATTCCCTGAGTAGTGGCGAGCGAAAGGGGAAAAGCCTAAACCCTATAAGCTAAGTGGTTCTGAGGCCTAAGTTTGTAGGGGGTTGTAAGCCAGGTAGGATCTAGCTCAGAATAGGTCAAGGAGTTACAAACCGAACCCCAGTCAAAGGATTCTGGAAAGAACAACCATAGAGGGTGACAGTCCCGTAGACGAAGGGGGTAGGCTCCTTACCTAGTGCTTAAGTACCACGGGACACGAGGAATCCTGTGGGAATCTACCCTGACCACAGGGTAAGGCTAAATACCCTTGATGACCGATAGTGAACGAGTACCGTGAGGGAAAGGTGAAAAGCACCCCGGGAGGGGAGTGAAATAGACCTGAAACCGTATGCTGACAAGCAGTCAGAGCCTGGGGTAACCCAGGTGATGGCGTGCCTATTGAAGAATGAGCCAGCAAGTTAATCTGTGTAGCTGGTTAAGCAACTTTAGTTGCGGAGCCGAAGCGAAAGCGAGTCTTAATAGGGCAATTTAGTTGCACAGATTAGACGCGAAACCGGGTGAGCTATCCATGGCCAGGGTGAAGCTCTGATAAAATCGGAGTGGAGGCCCGAACCGGTCAGTGATGCAAAACTGTCGGATGAGCTGTGGATAGGGGTGATATGCCAATCGAACTCGGAGATAGCTCGTTCTCCCCGAAATGCATTGAGGTGCAGCCTCAGATGATAGCTAATGGAGGTAGGGCTCTGGATGGACTAGGGGGCGAGTAGCTTACCAACTCCAACCAAACCATGAATGCCATTAGCCAAAATCTGGGAGTGAGACTGCGGGGGCTAAGCTTCGTAGTCGAGAGGGGAACAGCCCAGACCATCAGCTAAGGTCCCCAAGAACGGACTAAGTGGGCAAGGAAGTAGGACTGCATAGACAGCCAGGAGGTTGGCTTAGAAGCAGCCATCCTTTAAAGAAAGCGTAACAGCTCACTGGTTGAGTGGTGCTGCGCCGACAATCCAACGGGGCTTAAGTCTGTCACCGAAGCTATGGCTTCCTGATTTTATCAGGGAGGGTAGGGGAGCGTTCCTTTAGCCATAAAGCTGCTACGTGAGTAGTAGTGGAGTTAAGGGAAGTGAGGATGCTGGCATGAGTAGCGCAAGGTGTGTGAGAAACACACCCACCGAAAGCCTGAGGTTTCCTACGCAAAGTTAATCCGCGTAGGGTTAGTCGGGCCTAAGCTGAGGCCGGAAGGCGTAGGCGATGGACAACGGGTTATTATTCCCGTACCGCTTTTA
>CAYHAL010000023.1:0-20209 GCA_964354655.1 uncultured Dehalococcoidales bacterium | reverse complement strand
AGACGCTTTTCACCGGCACCCCAGCCGCTGCCAGTGCCTTTTTAGTGCCACCGGTAGAGAAGACATCAAACCCAAGCTGGCTTAATCCCTTAGCAAAATCAGTTACGCCCGCTTTGTCAGAAACACTGATAATAGCTCGCATAAAATACCTCCAATTTTAAGGTCACTTTACTTCTTCAGGTGGAGGTGGTCCTGTTCTAAATGGGTTTTCTTCAACCAGCGCTACCTTTCCCGTGTCCGGGTTAACTGCCACATATACCTGCCACGCCGGTGGCTCCCCAAAATTGATGACCACCCAGGCATAGAATTCCGCCGACTCCGGAACACCCTCAACCCGGATCTTCTCTGAAGACCCCTCTGGAGTTATCTCCACTGTCCCCCTGGGTACTCCGGTCTCCACAATGTCATAATCAAAGCTCCGCCACTCAGAATACTCTGAATTCCCCCAAACTATTGCTACCCAACCTAAACTTGCCGCATATTGCGGACTATACTCTTTTAGGTGCCTACTTGCTTCAGGAGTGCCGAGCGCTATTTCAATCACCCGGTTCTTCTCGTCCTCAGTGAGCCACCTCACATCCTTCATGCCTCTTGGATGCCCCGCGCAGCCACCCATAAGAAGAGCTGTCACTGCTAATAAACTGGCTGCTAACCATAGCCCTTTTCTCACCCTTGACCTCACCCCCTGTATCCCCCTCTCCTTGAAAGGAGAGGGGGATTGGGTATGTAAGAGAGGCTCCGCCTCTCTTTGACTCTCCATTTAATGCCTCTCCCACCAAAAACAGAGGAGATTCTAGAGAGGGGCTCTGCCCCTCTCTTACCTACTCCCCCCTTCCCTTAGTAAGGGAAGGGGGTTAAGGGGGATAGGTTATTAAAACAATCCTACTTTACTTAATAACTACCCTCGCCTTTCCTGTCGGCTTTATCACCTCGCCGATAATCTTAGCCTCAGGCAGTGCTTTAGTGAACTGGTCAACATTTTCAGGGGAGCAGATAACCACCATACCGATGCCCATATTGAAGACACGGTACATCTCACTTTGAGCTACATTACCCCGCTGCTGGATAAGCTGGAAAATAGAGGGTATTGACCAAGACTGAGTACGAAACTTTGCCGCCACCCCCTTAGGTAGAACCCGCGGCACATTATCAAGCAAGCCGCCCCCGGTAATATGAGCCATCCCCTTAATCAGGGGCAGTAGTGGCTTTAACTGGTGATAGTAGCAGCGGTGGGGCTCCAGAAGCTCATCACCCAGAGTCCTGTCCAGCTCAGGGTAATACTTGTCCAATGCCTGTCTGGTCTCACCAAAAATCTTACGCACCAGGGAATAACCGTTGGTATGAAGTCCGCTTGAGGGTAAGCCAATAATGGTATCACCAACCACAATTGTCTTCCCCATGATGACCTTCTCCTTCTCCACTACACCGATGATAAAACCAACCAGGTCATAATCCTTCCCAGCGTATAGTCCGGGCATCTCTGCCGTTTCGCCACCGATAAGGGCACAGCCAACCTCACGGCAAGCTTGAACCAGTCCCTGAGCAATAGCCTCTACCTGCTCAGGCACCAGCTTGTCCATAGCAATGTAGTCTAAAAAAAACAGCGGCTCAGCGCCGCAGGTAAGTATGTCATTAACACAGTGATTAACGATATCAATGCCAACAGTATTGTGTTTGGCTAAAGCGGTAGCAATCTTCAGCTTGGTGCCAACGCCATCAACACTAGACACCAGGACTGGCTGCTTAAACCCCTTAAATTCAAAAAGCCCGCCAAAGAAGCCAACGCCACTCAACACCTCAGGGCGGTAGGTGGCACGGGCATGTCTACCAATCAGCTCCTTGGCTTTAGCCGCAACATCAATATTAACGCCTGCCGCAGCGTAACTCTCAGTAATTGGCTTACCTCCCACGCAGGTTAAGGATTAATGTGTTAAAGACTATAATCAATAGCTGTGTATTTTCAGCGCTGCTCTATGTCAAGGGGTGTTTGCTGACCAGCCGGCGTAGCCTCCAGCGCTAGTTTTTCCATCTCAAGCTGAACCGGTATGGGGTAGTCACCGGTGAAACAAGCCAGGCAAAAAATATCCCTAGGCAAAGCCACAGCTTTAATCAGTCCGTCAATGCTCAAATAGCCCAATGAATCAGCACCGATAAAGTCCCTAACCTCGGGTATAGTCTTGTGGGCGGCAATCAACTCCCGGTAGGTAGCCATATCCACACCGAAGAAACAGGGATAACGGATGGGTGGGGCGCAGATTCGCATATGCACCTCTTTAGCCCCTGCCTTCTTCAGCACCCTTACTACCTGGGGAGTAGTGGTGCCACGAACAATGCTATCATCAATCACTACTACCCGCTTGCCACCCAGCATCTGAGGAAGGGGATTAAATTTTAGTTTGACACCGAGGTCCCTGATTCGCTGGTCAGGCTCAATAAAGGTACGCCCGACATAGCGGTTCTTAATTAACCCCTCACCCAAAGGTATACCTGACCTGAAGGCATAACCAGCAGCCGCTGCAGTAGCTGAATCAGGCACCCCCATAACCAAATCGGCATCTACCGGGTATTCTTCAGCTAAACCGACTCCCATAGCCTGTCGTGCCGGATAGAGCAGTCGCCCATTAATCACGCTATCGGGGCGAGCAAAGTAGATATACTCAAAAATACAAAGCGCCCTTCTGCCTGCCTCCTCCCAGTAGCTATTAACACCGTTTTCATCAATAGAAACTATCTCCCCCGGCTCAATCTCTCTGACAAAGCTGGCTCCAATATGGTCAAGGGCACAGGTTTCTGAGGCTACAACCCAGCCGCCATCTATAGTCCCCAGACACAATGGGCGCACACCAAAGGGGTCACGAACAGCAAACAAAGTGTGATTAGCCATAATTGTTAGAGAATATGCCCCCTGAAGACGATGCATGGCATACTTTATCCTATCCACCCACTCTTTCTCAGGGGAAGAGAGAATAAGGTTAGCAATAACCTCGGTATCGGTGGAAGTGTTAAAAGTATAGCCCTGGTCACTGAGTTCGGCATAAAGGTGCTCAGCATTAATGATGTTCCCGTTATGGGCTATGGCGAGGGTATTTGAGCCCTTGCCCACTACAATAGGCTGGGCATTATGTAGCCGACTAGAACCTCTAGTGGAGTAGCGGTTATGACCGATGGCAATATCCCCGGTGAGCTGACTTAACGAATCCTCGCTAAACACCTGGGATACTAACCCCATCTTGGCATAAACGCTGAGCCTTGTGCCATCAGTAGTTGCGATACCAGCACTCTCTTGACCGCGATGCTGAAGAGCAAATAAACCGAAAAAGGTAAGTCGAGCTACATCCTCGTTAGGGGCATAAACACCGAAAACGCCGCAAGACTCGTACAACTTCAACTGCCTCTCAAATTCACCTCAATTGACCCTGTTCCAGTAAAATTATAAACCATTTTCTACATATGGGTCAATTTACAGTAACTGGGATTTCAGCCAGTCGATAACGATAGCCATTGCCTTATTATTCTGCCTCAGCCTGTGGTTAATTTACCACTGGACAAACATGGGCATGACGACGTGGATGTAGTTATCCACCCCTACCGGGCGGATAACACCGGGGCTTGACGGATTAGTAGTCTCCAAGGCTACCTGTGGCTCGCGAAGCACACTCAGGACATCAGTTAGATATTTACCGTTAAAGGCAATCTTTGCCTCTTCACCATCGACAATAGCATCAATCTCACCAACATCGTCGCCTATCTCTTCTGAGCGAGCAGAGACAATCATCTTACCTGGAGTTAGCTCACCACCGGGGACTATCATCAAACGGACAATGCCACTGCCATCACGGGCAAAGATAGAGGCTGTCTTGGTCGCCCTCAAGAATTCAGCCACATCAACTACTACTCGTGTATTGTAACTCTTTGGAATAAGCTGGGCATAATTGGGGAAGGTACCCTGAACCAGCTGAGATACCAGTTCAACATTCTTGAGACGGAATAGAGCCTGGCTCTTATTGGGATTTACCGTCATCTCAACCGGTCCCTCATGGTCAGTCATAAGCCGACTTAGCTCGGCCAGGGTTCGGGCTGGAATGATGACCTTGGTCTTCTGGCTAACCGGGGTGGCAAGCGATAATTTATATACTGCCAACCTAAAGCCATCAGCCGCCGCCAGCGTCACTAGGTCACCATCAAAGTCAGCATCAACGCCAGTAAGTACCGGGCGAGACTCCTCGGTGGCAGCAGCAAAGACAACCTGGGTAATTCCCCGACGAAGGTCTTCTACCTCAACCTTAGTGGTAACTCCCTCTTCAATCCTAGGTATCGGCGGGAAATCCTTGGCATCAACCCCACTGATTCGTGCCTCAAATCGGGCACACTTTAGCTCCAGGGTCTTACTCTGTGGCGGGAGGTTAATACCAACCTTATCGCTGGGTAGGGAGTTAATAAACTCGGTAATAAGTCGGGCGGGAACAGTAATTGCCCCTTCCTCCTCTACCTTGGCACCAATCCAGCAGGTAATAGCCATCTCCAGATTGGTAGCCGCCAGCTTAAGCCGAGACTGGTCTGTAGCTAAGAAGACGTTATTGGTTATAGGCAAGGTTGGTCTAGTAGCTACCGCCCTCCCCACCACACTAAGCCCCCGGTTTAGGTTCTCCTGAAGACATGTTAACCTCATAATACACCCCCAAAAGGTATACTCCTATGGTGGAATAGTATACACTAATAATTGATTCTACTCAAGGTCAATTACCCCGCTTTTGCCACCACTTTTTCTGATTAGCCGAATGCTCTCAATCTGGATGCCCCGGTCTACTGCTTTACACATATCATAGATAGTCAAGGCGGCAACTGCGGTAGCCGTAAGCGCCTCCATCTCCACCCCGGTCTTACCTATGCTTTTTACCACAGTGGTAATTTCCACGGTGCTATTCTCTTCATCCAAGCTGAACTCAACCTTAACATCTCCGATAAGAACCGGATGGCACAGGGGTATTATATGCGGTGTTTGCTTGGCCGCCATAATACCAGCTAACCGAGCTACAGCTAAAACATCCCCCTTTGGCATCGAACCCCCTTTTAACCGCTCAAGGGTAGAAGCCTTCATCCTGACCCGGCACTTGGCTACTGCCTCACGCTGGGTATCAGGCTTCCCGGTAACATCCACCATCCGAGGTAGACCTAACTCATCGACATGGGTTAGCCTTCCCGCTACTTGGACTTCTGAGACTCTGGTACGTTTTTCTGCCGGCGCCGGCATTTCTGCTTGACTCGCCAAATTGGTAGCCAGGGCATGGGCTTCCTTGTGGAAGGGATTCCTAGCACTCTGGTCAATCCACTGCCAGCGCACCTTTCGCTGGCTAACAGCCTCGTCTAGCTGCTCCCAAAGGTCACGATTGGCACGCCTTTGCCATCCTTTAGTCATACAACCAAAAAGATACTGGCTATCGGTATATATAGCCACTTCCGAACCCTGTGGAATCCGCAAGACACCTTCTAGAGCAGCAGTAATCTCCATACGATTGCTAGTCGTTCTCTTAGCCATGCCTGAGAAAACACGCTTTTGACCGTCTTCAACGACAACGGCTCCCCAGCCACCCTGACCTAAAACTGGATTGTATGCTCCATCGGTGTATATCTCAATCATATTTAACCTTTTTAACCTCACCCCTTTAATCTACCCCTGATAATAACTCTTAACCCCCCACTTGGGAGAACGGTCGGTCTTTAGGCACATAGCCCTCGGCCAGGTGATGACGTAACGGCTTATCAGCTACTGCTGCCTCAATCAGTTGTTTCAGCCCAGCTGAAGGTATGCCGCTACGCAGGGGCAGCTTCAGGTCTACTTCATTATCAGCTAATAAACAGAGGCGCAGTCTACCATCGGCGGTAAGCCGTAGCCGATTACAATGAAAGCAGAAGTGCTCACTAACCGGGGTGATAAAACCAATAGTGCCCCTGGCGTGAGGAAAACGGAAATACTTAGCCGGTCCATTACCGACACTGGGTAAGCAAGGCTCTAATTGACCCAAAAGCTCAAGGCGCCTCCTCATATCGCTAACTGAGACAAAATATGAGGCTGAGCTATTAATAGGCATAAACTCAATAAAGCGCACATGCCACTCTTCATTGATAGTCTTAGCCGCAAAGTCAAGCAGCTCATCGTCATTAATGCCAGACATAACCACCATATTAAGCTTGACTGGATTAAGCCCAACCGACCTAGCCGCCTCAATGCCCTCCAGCACATCATCAAGATTAAGAGTACCCCGAGTAATTAACTTAAATTTGCCCGACTTAAGGGTATCTAGGCTTATATTAACTCGCTTTAGGCCGGCTTGTTTCAGTTCAGCGGCATAACGACTAAGTGATGTACCGTTTGTGGTCAAGGAAATATCATCTATAGCCTCTATTTGTGCCAACATTTTTACCAGTTCAGTCAGCCCTGACCTCACTAATGGTTCGCCACCAGTAAGCCTCACCTTATTTATACCCAGCTCAGCGGCTGCCCGAACTATAGTGTAGATTTCCTCATAGGTTAGAATATCCCGGTGAGACATCAGCCGTACACCCTTGGCTGGCATGCAATAGATACAGCGTAGGTTGCAGCGGTCAGTTACCGAGATACGCAAATAATTTATCGGACGCTGGAAGGAATCATAAAGTCCAGTCATAGCCTAACCTCTTCAGCACCTGGGGCACTTTTCTGGCTGCCTGCCCCCGATGGCTAACCTGATTTTTAATTTCCAGGGGTAACTCAGCCATTGTCTTACCTAATTCAGGGAGGTAGAAAATTGGGTCATAGCCAAAGCCTTGTTCCCCTCTAGGCTCAAAGGTTATAACGCCAAGGCACTCCCCGGAGCAAAACTCCACCTTACCATCAGGGGTAGCTACAGCAATAACACACCTGAAACGGGCAGAGCGCCTCTCCCAGGGCACTGCCTCGAGCCGTGCCAATAAGTATCCAATCCTATCCTTATCTGAAGCCTTTTCACCAGCATAGCGAGCCGACAGCCGACCAGGCTCACCACCTAAAGCATCAACCTCCAGCCCGGAATCATCAGCCAAAGCCAATAGCTGACTCTTGGCAGCCGAGACCGTTGCCTTTAATCTGGCATTCTCCTCCAGGCTTTCCCCGACCTCATTAACCATGGTAGTTATGCCTATTTCAGCCGAGGTAACCAGCTCAAAGGGAAGAGCTCGCAGTAAGTCCCGATACTCGCGTACTTTGGCTTTGTTGTTTGATGCCAGGAGCACCTTGTAACGCAATTAGACTCCAGAATAGGTAATCGCTTCAGGTTTTACCCATAAACTCGTCGACGGTCAAGGCAACCATAGTCATAGTCTGGAGCGTACCCCTTGAACCCAGTTCCATAGCTACCTTAGATATAGTGATGTTGTCCGGGGCTTGCAATATATTGACAAAATCATACGGACCGAGAAGGGCATACTGGACTAGTATCTTGACTCCCATAGCCTCGACCTCTTTATTCACCTCTTTGATTCTCCGTGGATTTTGTTTTACCGTCTTCCTTCCCTCATCAGTTAAAGTAGTCAGCATAACATAGATCGCCATCTGCTTTACCTCCACTAAATATTTTTAAAATATTGGGTGAACCAGCTAACTTCCCCTATTTTAATATTGGAGGCATTTCCCAAATCATAGCCCTCGCCATCTATTTAATCAAGGTCAACGAACCTTCCCTTCAATTTTTCCGCCACTTCAGGCATAGTGGTGTATTCTATTTGCTCCAGTGGCAGGCGGTGTGGCTCAAAAGGACCGTGACGGCGCATAATGTTAGCCATCTCATTAGCCTGCTGGCGGGCTAGGTCGTAAGACTTGTCAGCAAACATGTCACGAGGACCCACTAGCATACCTCCGGAGAGTTGAAAACCAACCGCCACTACCCGGGGTGGTCCATCAAAGCGGGTCGGGGTGCTATCAGAAATTGATACCGGCATAAGAGGACCCTGGTGGGAACCTCGCATCCACCCCTCCACCAAGATAGGAGCGGTAAATGGCTCCAGAACCTCTCCTACCGCTGGGAATTGACCCTGAGACCGAACTATACATACCGGGTCATCCTTACCCACGTATCGTCCAGCAATTAGAGACAGACGCTGGGTAGAAGACACCGCAGCTATCTCCCCGGTCCCCCGATGATAGACAGCTTTTACCGCATAGCGTCCCGGTGCGCCGATGAAAACCAACATATCATAAATCTCTTCCGGAGCATTAAAGGTTATCTTCTTATGTCCCTTGACATCGTGCACCTCAAAGGCAAAACCGCTATGCATATTGGGGGCAATAACCAGCCCGATGGTATTAAATGGGTCGGCAAATATTTTATATAGTGGCATGTTCCACGCCCCAGCCGAGGTCTTGTCAGCCATAAGGATTATAATAGTCTCGGCAGCCCGTTCCTCAAACTCCATCTCAGCTACCCCGGGACCCAGCCCCTTTACTGTGCCGGTAAAGGCGTCCGACAGCAAATCCTGACCAAGCACCATGAAGCTTTAACTTTTTAGCCACCTGGGTGCAGTCAACAAAGGTATCCCAGGCAAGTTTATGGATTTTCTCACCCTCCTCGCCCTGCTGATGGGTCATAATCAGTTGCAGGTCATCACCACATTTGGTTACATGGTAGTCAACTAGTAGCCCTTCCTTCTTTGCCTTGGTCAAGCACTCCCGAGCCTTAGCTAACACATCGGGGTGGGATTCAGAATGCCCAACATAACCACCAACATCGGCTTTAATTACGCTCAACGTGATAGTCATGATGCCCTCCTTTCCTTTACCTGTTTTCTAATACTCGAACCCTTTTCTCGCCCTTATCCCTTCATCATAAGGGTGCTTAATCTCCAGCATCTCGGTGACCAAGTCTGCCAATTGAATTAACTTGGTATCAGCCTTGCGACCGGTGAGGATAAGCTCCATATTCGGTGGCTTATCCTTAATAAGCTTAATCACTTCGTCCAATTCGACCAAGCCCCAGGCTACCGCTAGATTAACCTCATCCAGCACCACTAGGTCGTAACTACCACTGAGTATAGCCTCACCGGCGGCAGCCAAAGCCTTTCTTGCCTGCTCCTTCTCCTCCGGCTTAATATTGGTCGGGTCAATGAACTGTTGACTGCCAAACCTGGCTATTTTGACATTAGGTAACTGAGATAGGATGTTGCATTCCCCATAGGGGTAATCGCCCTTCATAAAGAAAATAATACATACCCTTAGACCATGACCCAAGGCTCGGATTACCGCCCCCAGTGCGGCTGTGGTCTTGCCCTTACCATCGCCAGTGAAGACCTGGACCAAACCCCTAGGGAAGGGACCTGACGATGGACTCCGCCGTGATACCTGTTCCGTCAACGAAAGCCTCTAACTTAAAACTGGGGCGATGCTAACGACAGTCTAACAACCTCCGCCCAGCCATGTCAAGAAATAAGTGGGAAGGGAAATATTGTTACATTATTTTTCAACACCTATCAGCCTCTTGGCTAATTTAGCGGCTCCAGGGGCAGTAGCCTCGTACCCATCTGCCCCAATCTTTTTGGCAAACTCCTCGGTTATTGCCCCTCCCCCAACCATGACCTTCACCTTATCTCTCAACCCCTCCTTGCCCAGGATTTCAATGACCTTTTTCTGCTCTGGGGCACCCGTGGTCAGGAGGGAAGACATGGCTAAGATATTCGGTTTATACTCCTTAACTGCCCCTAAGAACTGCTCGGTAGTGACATTGACACCCAAGTCGTGGACTGAGAAGCCCTCAGCTATGAGTACCGTAGCTACCATAGTCTTCCCTATGTCATGGATATCCCCAAAGACCGTCCCTATGACAACGGTGCCCAAGCTTTCCCTCATCACCCCCCGCCTCTTGATTTCCTCTTCAAGTATGGGCATGGCACTTTTCATAGCCTCGGCTGCCCCGAATAGGTCAGGGAGCCAGAGTTCGCCTCGACCAAAGGCATTGCCAATCCCCCTGACTGCCGCTGTCAACGCATCTACGGCTTCAATGGGGTCTATTTTGGCTTCTATCGCCTTTCTCGCCCAACTTGCCGCACCATCAGCATCATACTCTTCAACCGCCTTCTTTAGATTTTCAAGAAACTCACGACTTGACATCTTGCCTCCCCTGTTTTAGTTCTATCTTTTTCGCTTTTGCCGTCAGAAGTTAAAAATAGAGCAACATTAGCTATCTTGTCAACCCACCAAAATAGAATCTTAAGTAATAACCCCTTTCTTGTATTTAATTTTTCCATTATAATCATTCTTGTATTTGATTCATGGTTTCAAAGTAACAATAGTGATATGATAGTGCTCGTTGATGCCGGAAAATTCATAGGCAGGAAGGAGATAAGACCATAGAAATAATCCCAGCTTTAGACCTTAGACAGGGTAGGTGCGTTCGCCTCTATCAGGGTGACTATAATCAGGAAACAATATTCTCCGATGACCCGGTAGATGTAGCTTTAGAGTGGCAATCACGGGGAGCACCAAGATTACACATTGTTGACCTTGATGGTGCCGCCAGTGGTCAGCTGGGCAACCTGGACATTATCACCCAAATAGCCAGTGCAGTATTAGTCCCTACCCAGTTAGGTGGTGGCATCCGCCGTCTGGAAACGGTAGAGCAACTGCTTAAAGCCGGCATAGAGCGTGTTATCCTGAGTACGGCTGCTGTAGAAGACCCCAAGCTGATTACAGAGGCATGCCATAACTACAGCGAGTCTATTATTGTTAGTATTGATGCCAGGGAAGGATATATCTCCATCCATGGCTGGCGTCAAGATACCGGGCTAAGGGCGGTAGAATTTGCCAAATCTATGGTTAAGCTCGGGGTAAAGCGTTTTATCTACACTGACATTAATCGTGATGGCACCCTGACCGAGCCTAATTTTGCTGCTATCTTTGAGCTGGTCAATGCTATCAGGTTACCCATTATTGCCTCTGGCGGCATTTCATCACTAAACCACCTTAAAATGTTGAAGCAGCTCGGCGTAGAAGGGGCTATAATAGGTAAGGCACTTTATACCGGAGACATCAACCTAAAACAAGCCCTAGCCGCCATTAGTTGAGAGAATAGTCAAAGAGAGGCGGAGCCTCTCTTAAATAACTAGTCCCCCCTTCCCCTTATCAAGGGGAAGGGGGATAAAGGGGGATGGGGTTGATAGAGAATATAAAGTTTGATGAAAATGGGCTTGTCCCGGCTATAGTTCAGGATGCTGACACCGGCGAGGTGCTGATGCTAGCCTATATGAATGAAGAGGCACTGCGCCTGACCTTGTCCAGTGGTGAAGCCTGGTTCTATAGCCGAAGCCGAAACAAGCTTTGGCACAAGGGTGAGACTTCAGGCAACCGCATCAAGGTGCGTTCAATATTGAAGGACTGCGATAGCGATACCATCCTAATTCTGGGACAGCCTACAGGTCCGGTGTGCCACACCGGCAACAAGACCTGCTTCTTCCAGAAGCTAACCGAACAAGATTTAGAGGGTCATCAAGAGGAAGCCTGAGCCACCTCCCCAACCCCGTCAATCTCCACCGCCCTTTTTAATGCCGATAGCGCCACCTCAAGCTGATTATCATCTGGCTCCCTAGTTGTCAGCCCTTGTAACCACAATCCCGGAGCCAGAAAAGCCCTGACCAGCCTATTCTTATTATGCCTAGCACCAAAGTAGGTAACTTCATAGCCAAGGGCAGCAATAAGCGGAACCAGGACAATTCGCGACACTACCATCACCCATACTGAGGGTCGCCCAATAATAGCAAAAACGATGATGGCGATAATCAAAACGGCAAACAGAAAGCTAGTGCCACAACGACCGTGAGCGGTACTATATTTCCTGACTGCCTCTACATCTAGAGGGACACCAGCCTCGTAGGCATTCACCGCCTTGTGCTCGGCGCCATGATAAGCAAACACCCGCTTAATGTCACGGGTTAATGATATTAACCTAAGGTAGGCAATGAAAAAACCCAGCCGGATAAAGCCCTCTATCAAATAGAATATGATGGATGATTGAATATAAGGGTCGAGCAATCTGGTAAGAAAAAGGGGGGCAATGAAGAAGAAAGCCACAGCAAAAGCCAGCGAACCGGCTACCATGCCCCAAGCTAGCGCTCCTGGAATCTTCTCTCCTTCTTTCTCCATAGACACATTGGCTGAGTAGAGGAGAGACTTGATACCCAGAAACATAGCCTCAATCAAGGCAATGACCCCCCGGATTAAAGGAATTTTCCTCATCCGACTGGTGGAGATGCTTGGCAATGGCTGAGTATCTATAACCATTCCCCCATCAGACTGACGTACTGCAGTTACTATAGCCTTCTGCCCCCGCATCATCACCCCCTCAATAACTGCCTGACCACCGTAATAAAACCTCTGTGCCACAACAAACCCCTTTATAAACAAAAAGGAGCAGCCTACACCATGCCGCTCCTGTTGTCCACGAACCCCCCCTTACCCTTCCAACTTGTAGCGCCGTTTGAACCGCTCCACCTGTCCAGCAGTATCTACCACTCTACGCTCCCCGGAGAAAAATGGATGGCACTTACTGCAGACCTCAACTTTCAATACCTTCTGGGTGGAGCCGGTGATAAAGGTATTGCCACAAGAGCAAATTACCTTGGCATCTTTATAATATTTAGGATGAATCTTGTCTTTCATTAGCCACTTACCTTATATCTAACTTTCTTTAGGCTTGGTGTCAGATTTTCTTAGCCTCTTCCAGTTTCCTTTTTACTTCCTCTACCAGATCGGTTACCGGTGTTATCTCGGCGGTTCCAATCGTCAATATGGGGAGTAAGAATTTCCCAACTTTCTCAGCGCTATCTGCATCAATGATAAAGTAGGTTATGTGAGCTGGTGCATCGGCATACATACCCAATACCTTCACCCCGGCCTCTTTGGCATGCTCAGGGCGTCCAATAGTACCGAAAGTCTTGGAAACCGGCTCTGCCCCGTGTCTTGCTGGGCAAGTCTCAAATGTGTGGATGTGCTTTACATGAAATAACATTGGGATAAACTCCTTTCCGTTCCGCCTCCAAACCTTACTTCTTAGCTAGCGTAAACGCTAACCTTTCGCCTGTTTTTACTATCAGGCTCGAACTTAACCACACCCTCAATAAGAGCGTAGAGGGTATAATCCTTGCCGACACCTACATTATTGCCCGGGCGAATACGTGTGCCCCGCTGCCGAACCAGAATAGTCCCGGCATGCACACTCTGCCCAGCATATCGCTTTACTCCAAGCCGCTTGGATTGACTATCACGACCGTAGTGGGTAGAGCCGCCCCCCTTTTTATGCGCCACTTTCAATCACCTCTTTCTTGCGCCGCCGAACCTTTTTCACCGGCTCAGCCTGAGTAGCCCCAGGCTCAACTATCTTATCCACAGTCAGCCTGGTATAAAGCTGACGATGTCCTATCTTTCGGCGGTAACGCACCTTTGGCTTATACTTAAAAACTATAATCTTCTTGCCTTTACCTCCCCCAAGTGAAGTAGCAATTACCTTCGCCCCCTCAATAGTGGGTCTGCCGACAGTTACCCTCTCACCATCGGCAATAAATAACACCCTGTCTAGCTCAACGGTATCCCCCTCAGCTACATCCAGGTATTCTACATCTATGGTCTGACCCGGCGCAACCTTATATTGCTTACCACCGGTTTCAATAATCGCGTAAATCCTATTTACCTCCTTAAATAAGACATTTTACCAATTGCTATAAAGGGTGTCAAACGCCAGTGTGAAGCTCTTCCCACAACCCCTTTACCTTCGCCTTCAACTCATCAAGGCTACAATCAGTATCTATAATGACATCGGCATACCTTGCCCTTTCCTCCGATGGTAGCTGGGAGTGAATGCGAACTAGAGCCTCCGGCTCAGACAGCCCGAGCTTTTCCTTGAGTCGCCTCAACACCGTGGACTGAGACGCCACCGTAACCCAGACCTCATCAACCAATGAAGTCCAGCTAGTTTCAACTAAAAGCGGGGCTTCAAGCACCACCACCCCCACCCCTTGCCCTCGGTATCCCTCAAGCCGAGCCTTCACCATATCATACATCCGGGGATGCATTATCTGATTTAGCTTTAATAAAGACTCGGGGTGGCTAAATACTATCTCACCTAGTTTTTTACGGTTAATATCACCATCGGGGGTAAGAATTCGCCTGCCAAAGGCAGCCACTATTTCACACCATACCTCAGTGCCAGGCTTGAGTAGTTCATGCCCTACCTTATCGACATCTATGATGACAGCGCCCAGTTCCGCCAAAAGCCCAGACGCCGTGCTCTTGCCACTACCTATCCCACCGGTAAGCCCAATAACCTTCATTATCACAAGTCCTAACTACCGCCTCTTTAAAAAGTGTCCCAAGCGGCTTGGGTCAATGTTTCCCCCACTGAGCACACAAACAACCTCAGAGCCGCTGGAAATGTTAGCCTTTTTGAACAGGAGGGCAGCAAATCCGGCGGCTCCCCCCGGTTCGGTTAGAATCTTACACCATTCCAAAAGCAAACTCATAGCTTCTATCATTTCGTCGTCTGAGACCAAGACCAGTTCATCAACATACTTCTGGGCTAGAGCCAAATTGAGCTCGCCAACAAATGGGGCAGCCAACGCCTCGGCAATAGTGTCCATTCTGTCTAGATTAACCACCGCCTTCCGCTGCAGGCTCTGCCACATAGCCGAGGCACCAATGGGCTCTACACCCACAATCTTGACCGATGGCTTGCTTAACTTGATAGCGGTGGCGATTCCTGAAATCAAGCCGCCACCGCCGACGGGGACGAAAACAGCATCGACCCCCGGCAGGTCATCCAAGATTTCCAGCCCTATCGTCCCCTGACCAGCCACCACATGGGGGTCATCAAAGGGGTGAACCATGATTAAGTTGCGCTTTTTTTGAATCTCCAGGCAGGTAGTAAGCAACGCCCCCTCAGTAAAAACCACTTCGGCACCATAACCCCTGGTGGCATTAACCTTGTTAGCCGGCGTTGTATGAGGTATGACCACTGTAGCTGGGATGCCAAATAAAGAGGCAGCGTAGGCAAGCCCCTGTGCCTGGTTTCCAGATGATATAGTGATAACTCCCCTTTTCCTTTCTTCCTCGGTTAAATGATGTAGTTTATTAATCGCCCCCCGAGGCTTGAATGAGCCTGTCTTTTGAAAGACCTCTGCCTTGAAATGAAGGTGGGTATTAGTCCGTCTGCCTAAGGTCAGGGAAGACATCAACGGCGTCCTATGGACTCGACCGGCTATAACTTGCCGGGCATTAGTGATATCCCCTAGCTTAATCATATAACTTCTCCTTGATTATCCACCGCCTCAGTCAAGTCTACCTGTCAGTAACTAAGTAGTCAACAGTTTCCTTACATTTACCTCACCCCCTTTAGATTTTTATTGGTAACCCTATCCCCTTTATCCCCTTCCCCTTGATAAGGGGAAGGGGAAGAAATTTTATAAGAGAGGCTTCGCCTCTCTTTTTACTCCCTTACAAATGCTGAATGATGAGCCAAGCCCTTTCAATTTTTCCTCCCTGTTTAGCTGAAATAGTAATCAAGGGTGTTTAAGAGGGGTGCTAGCCTTCCTCAAATGAAAAACAGGGATGTTTAAGAGGGGCACCAGCCCCTCTTTTTATTATCCTCCCCCTCTCCCTTGAGGGAGAGGGGGATTAAGGGGGTGAGGGTGATAATAAATCCCAGACTATAATTGATAATAGTCGGGTGATATAATTAAATTAAGATGGCAAAAACGGCAGAAGCATTGCGTGAGGCAGTGCTTTATGAAAAGCTGCCAGACTCCAGGGTGCGGTGCAACATCTGCCAGTGGCGCTGCGCTATAAGCCCGAATGGGTTCGGCGTTTGCCGCATGTACCAGAATAGGGACGGCGTGCTGTATAACCGGAACTATGCTAAGGCGTCGTCAGTAGCCGTTGACCCGATTGAAAAGAAGCCCCTATTCCATTTCTTCCCCAGTAGTTCAGTTTTCTCCCTGGGCGGCTGGGGGTGCAACTTCCACTGCCAAGACTGCCAGAACTGGGAAATTTCCTGCCCCGAGATTAACCAGCCGTGGCGGGGCTCCAGGGAAGTCCAACCTCAACTAGCCATTGAACTGACAAAACAATACCACTGCCAGGGCATTGCCTGGACATACAACGAGCCCAGCATCTGGTTTGAATATACCCTTGACTCAGCCAAGCTGGCTAAGAAGAACAATCTATATACTGTTTATGTAACCAACGGCTACCTTACCCCTGAGGCACTGGACACTATCGGACCATATTTGGATGCCTGGCGGGTAGATGTTAAGGGCTTTACTGACACCTTATACCGCAAGCTGGCAAAGGTAACCCGATGGCGGGGGGTTCTGGAGGTGGCTAAGCGGGCTAAAGAAAAGTGGAATATGCATGTTGAGGTGGTTACCAACATCATACCCACCATGAGTGATGACGACCAGCAACTTGAGGGCATTGCCCACTGGATAAGAAATGAGCTGGGTGAGCTAACGCCGTGGCATGTAACCAGGTTCTACCCCAATTATCACCTGACGCACCTAGCCCCAACCCCCATCTCCACCCTGGAGCGTGCCTATAATATCGGGCGTAATGCCGGGCTCAAATTTGTTTATGCCGGTAATGTCCCGGGACATAAGAGCGAGAGTACCTTCTGCTACTCCTGTGGTAAACTTATCGTAGAAAGGCTCGGTTACCAGACCAAGGTAGTAGGGCTGGAAGACTCAAAGTGCAAGTTCTGCGGGGCTGAACTTAATTTTAGGACACTTGCGGCAAAGGAGGGAGGAAGATGATTAGACAACCGGTGGTAGCTGGGCAATTCTACCCTGACTCACCTTCTCAACTGAAAGAGATGATTCAGGGGATGGTTGATGAGACGGCGGAAAAAGAGGAGGTAATCGGTCTGATTTCACCCCATGCCGGGTATATCTACTCGGGACCGGTAGCTGGTGCCACTATATCCAGAATCAAATTTAAGGACACCTTCATTATTATCGGTCCCAACCACACTGGGATGGGGAGACCGCTCAGCATCATGACTGAGGGGGTATGGAAAACACCCCTGGGGGAGGTAGAGATTGACTCCGAACTGGCTAAGCAGATTCTAGCCACATCTAGCTATCTGGAAGAGGACTACGGGGCACATCAACATGAACACTCCATTGAGGTTCAAATACCATTCCTGCAATATTTCAAGAAAGACTTTAAGCTCGTGCCTATCGTGCTATCTTACTTTACTAGTGCTACCTATAAGGAAATCGGCAAGGAGCTGGCTAAAGCCATTAAGGCCTTGAATAAAGAGGTGGTAATCATAGCCTCAAGTGACATGACCCACTACGAGCCACAGGAGTCGGCTCAGTGGAAGGATACCCAAGCCATAGAAGCCATACTGGATTTGGATGAGGATGAACTGCTAAAACGGGTTGATAAATTAAGGATATCAATGTGTGGCTATGCCCCGGTAGTCAGTCTTATCTCGGCAGCTAAGGAATTAGGGGCGAAGAGAGCCGAGCTGGTTAGATACCAGACCAGCGGTGATATTACCGGCGATTATACCAGCGTAGTCGGCTACGCCGGGGTAATACTAAAGGGGATGTCACCACTGGCAAGTTTAGCCAAGCTCACCGTGGAAACTTTTGTTACGGAGGGTAAGATTCCCGAGCCAGAAGAGCTCACCCCCGAGATGAAACAGAAGGCTGGGATCTTCGTTTCTATCCATAAGTTTGGACAACTAAGGGGCTGCATCGGCACCTTTGAACCCACCCAAGAGAATGTAGCCGAAGAGACTATCAGCAATGCCATCAGCTCAGCCACCCGAGACCCCCGCTTTCCACCCGTCGCCCCCAATGAGCTTAAAGACCTTACCTACAATGTGGATGTCCTGACCAAGCCCGAGCCTATAGACAGCAAAGACCAGCTAGACCCCAAGAAATATGGGGTTATTGTTGAGGCGGGGTGGCGGCGGGGTCTCCTCCTGCCCGACCTTGAGGGGGTAGACAGCGTGGACTATCAAATTGACATCTGCCGCCACAAAGCAGGCATCATGCCCGACGAGCCGATAAAACTATACAGGTTTGAGGTGAAGCGGTATAAATAAGGACGCGACAAAATGGAAATATTTTTAAAGGGAAACAATTCCTATCTGGTTAGCTTTGATTTGTTTTTGTAGTTATGTTAAGCTATTTGAGGTGAAGAGGTATAAGTAGTAAAGGAGGTGCACAATGCCAACAAATCAAAAACCGGGGGTTAATGAAGCAAAAGAGTTTCTCGAAATTGCCAAGAACTTTAGGGACTCCAAGGAAATAATCAGAGAAGCCCTCAGTAATTCCTGGGATGCGGGAGCTTCAAAAGTCACTTTGAGATTTGATTTGGTGCAAATACCCGGGACATACCGTAAAAAGATAGTGGTTTCAATCAGTGATGACGGCGAAGGAATGAGCAGTCTCAAGAGGGGTGAGGCTAACACAAGCGAACTTGAGGATTTTTTTAGTTTGGGTTACTCCACTAAACCCTACGGGTCTATTGGGACAAAGGGTCACGGGACAAAAATATATTACAAAAGTAGTGGGGTATTTGTTGACACATGGAAAAATGGAAAGCATATTCGTGCTGAGAGTGAAGTTCCCCCATGGCAGACTTTAAGGAAGGGTATCGTTCCAACGTATAAATATGATGAGGACATAGCTGACGGAAAGGGCACGACAATAGTTGTAGATGGATTTGAAGGCAAACAGTCAGATTTCAGATTTGATTCACTTGAGAAGCTGGTTCAATACATTTTGTGGTACACCGTAGTAGGTTCGTTTGGTCAGTATTTTGGTAGCCCTAAACGGATGGATGTTGAGTTAAAGCCAGCTAACTCTCCAATACCGACACCTATAGCTATTCCCTTTGGCTTCAAATTCCCAAATGAAGATATCGACCTTTCGAAAGGGAGTAGTAAATACTGCAAGATTTTTGGGCCAAAGACTATTGACTGTGGGCGGATAAGCGAGGGAACACTTGTAACCATAAATATGATTGGAGCCATATTGGGTGAGGAAAACAGGGAATTGATACCTCATACTTATGAAAATATGGGGCTCTGGTTGTGCAAGGATTTTGTCAGGGTAGAGAGAAATAACCTAATAATGGAAGAGGTATTTAAGGGGCAATACTGGTATCGGAATATGCTTATATTGGCTAATTGCCAGCAATTTGATTTAACAGCAAATAGAGATAATGTGAGAAGTGACCAAGAAGAATACGATTTAGCTATAACGGGTATTAAGAAATCCCTTGAGGAGATTAAGAGCAATCCAGCTAGTATCTCTTACTTTAAGACAAAGCAGGAAGAAGACCTACTGAAGCATCTACAGTCGCAGATAGATAAAAAAACAAGAAGAAAAGAAGAACTAAAGAATGAGTTAGAAAAGAGATTAAATGATTATAAAGGAAGACCAGACCTGAATGTGCCCAATATAGTGTCTGCACCTGTCAAGGAACCAAGAAGTGAAGCTGAGACTGCTCTACTTCTTCAAGCTATGATTTCGTCCAAGCATCCAGGCATTGACTTTAGAATTGGTGAATATAAAACATATATAGGAACGGATTTAATTGTTGAGTGTGTAAGCAAAGGAATATCTTCACTTGCGTGGGTAGAGATTGTTGTTACCCTTGAAAAACTGTTCGCATGGTCACACCCGCCGGAAGGCATCCATAAGGTTGTTTGCTGGGAATTGGGTAAGGTTCAAGAGAAGCAGGCTTTCACTAATGGTGAAGAGGCGAAGCTCACCAAGAAAGGTAATGGTCGCTATCATTTAGATATCGGAGCGGATACTATCGAGGTATATGTACTGCGTGAAATACTGCAAGTATAAGGTCAAGTAATCTTAAAACTTTTGGTTCTACGAATACGGGCTTGCAAGATAAGGTGCGGTATGGATATGTTTGAACAAAAGTTTGAGGAACTAAAAGGGCAGGAGGCGCCACTAGCCACCAGGATGAGACCGGCTACCTTTGACGACTTTGTTGGTCAGGAGCACATTGTCGGCAGGGGGCGGGTGCTGAGGAAGGCAATTGAAGCCGGTCAGCTACCATCGCTCATCCTGTGGGGTCCGCCGGGCAGCGGCAAGACCACCCTGGCTTACATCATTGCCAATACCACTGACTCACACTTCAGCCCGATAAGTGCCGTCAGTGCTGGTGTCTCTGACCTGCGCCGGA
>CAYHAL010000022.1:0-22655 GCA_964354655.1 uncultured Dehalococcoidales bacterium | reverse complement strand
AGGGAGGGGGATAAAGGGGGTGGGTTAATAAATATCTAAAGGGGGTGAGGTAGATGATAAATAAATTGACTTCGCTAGCTGGCGCTGGTAACATTGAGCAAAGGGTGGCTATCATGGAAAAAGTTCCCAGGCTTTCGTTATTTCCGCTAACCGCCGAGGTGAATACACGGGGTCATCTTGAAATCGGTGGCTGTGATACTGTAGACCTAGCCGCTGAGTTTGGCACGCCCTTGTATCTGTTTGATGAATTTAGCTTGCGCAGTAAATGTGCTGAGTTCAAAGCCGAGTTTGGTCAGCGGTATAGAGATACTATGGTTATTTATGCCTGTAAAGCCTTTATCACTAAGGCTCTGGCACTCATTTTAAAGGAGGAAGGGCTAGGACTAGATGTGGTCTCCGGCGGAGAGCTGAATATTGTCCAGTCTGTCGGCTTCCCCTTAGATAAGGTCTATTTCCACGGTAATAATAAATCAGCCGAGGAATTAATGCTGGCACTAAAGTGGTGTATCGGGCGCATAGTGGTAGACAATTTTCACGAGCTTGGCCTGTTAGCTAGAATAGCTAAGGAGCCAGGCTCTAAACCCGATATATTGCTGAGGCTGTCTCCCGGGGTAGAGCCGCATACTCATAAATATATTGCTACCGGTGTCGTTGATAGTAAGTTTGGTTTCCCCTTACTCAGCGGAGAGGAGGCTATAACTCAAGCCATGTCAGCCTCTAACCTGAACCTGGTCGGTTTGCACTTTCACATAGGCTCTCTAATTTTTGAGTTTGAGCCGTATCAGAAGGCTATTGAGGTTATGCTTGACTTTGCTGCCAAGATGAAGCAGAAACACGGGTTTGAACTCAGGGAGCTAAATATTGGCGGGGGGTTTGCGATCCAGTATACCCTGGATTCTCCAGCCCCACCCATTTCTACCTATGCTGAAGTGATAGCATCTAGGGTTATTAGCAAATGCCGGCAGCTAAATTTGGCGCTGCCCAGACTTATCATTGAGCCGGGAAGGTCAATAGTGGGACAGGCTGGAGTGGCGCTATATACGGTGGGTGTGGTCAAGGAGATACCAGGGGTCAGGTGCTATGTTTCAGTAGATGGTGGTATGGCTGACAATATCCGCCCTGCCCTTTATGGGGCTAAATATGAGGCAGTGGTGGCTAATAAGATGCTGGCAGAAGAGGCAGGGGTGGTTACTATTGCTGGCAAGTTTTGCGAGTCGGGCGATATATTAATCAGGGATATTGCCCTGCCCCCAGTTTCAGCCGGTGATATTGTAGCCATACCCGGTTCTGGTGCATATTGCCTGCCCCAGGCGAGCAATTATAACGCCTCGCTTAAGCCGGCGATTGTTTTGGTCAATAAAGGTAAGGCACGCCTTATTCGGCGGCGAGAGACCTTTGAAGACCTGACCAAGTGTGATTTAGTCTAGAACATAAATCGGGGATATTAGGTGTGGCAAGTAGTTGGTCAAACTAAGGTGGTTTCCTTACTCCAGCGTAGCCTGCAGAGGAAAGCGGTGGCTCATGCTTATCTTGTGGTTGGACCCCCTCATGTGGGTAAAATGACCCTGGCTCTGGAGCTAGCTAAGGCATTGAACTGTGAGGCATCTGACCCTCCCTGTGGTGTGTGCGATTCGTGCCAGAAGATAGCTTTAGCCAAGCATGCTGACGTTCAGATTATAGGCTTGACCAGAGACGGCAATTCGGTGGAGAAGCCTCAGGTGGAAATCAGCATTGACCAGATTAGGCAGATGCAACATTCAGCCAACTTACCCCCCTTTGAAGGAAGGTGTAAGGTATTTATTATTGACGGGGCTGAGCTGTTGTCAGACGAAGCGGCTAATTGCTTGCTTAAGACCTTGGAGGAGCCGGTGGGGAAGGTAATGTTTATCCTGCTGACCATAAATGAGGGGTTACTGCCAGCTACTGTTGTTTCTCGTTGCCAGCGACTGGAGTTACCCCCGCTGGCAGCTAGTGAGGTAGAGGCTGCCCTTAATAGTCGCTGGGGCATTGAGCCGCAAAAGGCTAGACTTCTGGCTAGGCTTTCTCACGGCTGTCTGGGTTGGGCGCTATCGGCTGCCTTTGATGGTGGTTTGCTTGAGCAGCGGGCGGAAAGGATGGACAGATTGCTTAGTGTCATTGAGGCTGATTGTGAGGAGCGTTTTGCCTACGCTATCCAGTTGGCAGCTCAATTTAGCCAAAACCGGAAGCTAGTCCTGGAGGTTCTGGAACTATGGCTTGATTATTGGCGTGACCTGCTATTAATTAAGGCGGGGTGTGATAATATCGTTACTAATGCTGATATGTTAACTACGCTTGTTGACCAGGCTGGGGGTTATAGTTTGGTTCAAGTAAAAAGCGTTATTGATGGTCTTCAAGCCGCTGTGGAACAGCTTAAGCAGAATGCCAATCCGCGGCTGGTATTGGAGGTATTGATGCTTAGTATTCCGAGGAGGGGTAGGTAAAGGGTGGCTGAGATTATTGGCATACGTTTCAAGAGGGCTGGTAAGGTATATTATTTCGACCCGGCAGGTATCGAGCTGGAGGTAAATGACTGGGTAGTGGTTAAGACGACCCGTGGTCTAGAGCTGGGATATGTAGTCATTTCGCCCAAGCAGGTATTGGACAGTGAGGTGTCTGAACCATTGAAGCCAGTAGTGCGCAAGGCAGACCCTGAGGATATTAAGCGTGCCCAGGAATTGGAAATCAATAGTAGAGAGGCTCTAGCCAAGTGTGGTGAGATGATTGCTAAATTCCGCCTACCAATGAAGCTGTTATCTGCTGAATACGACCTTAGCGGTAAGCGCCTTACCTTTTTCTTTAGTGCTGAGGAGAGGGTTGATTTCCGTGAGCTGGTCAAGGAGTTGACCAGCCATTTCAAGGTGAGGGTGGAATTGCGCCAAGTAGGGCCTAGAGATGAAACCAAGCTCGTCGGTGGCTTTGGTAGGTGTGGTCTTCCGCTATGTTGTATGAGCTTCTTAAGTGAGTTTGCCCCGGTTTCTATTAAAATGGCAAAGGAGCAGGATTTGCCCCTTAACCCGATGAAGATATCGGGTATTTGTGGTCGCTTGATGTGTTGCTTAAGTTACGAGAGCGAGCTATACCATCTGATGAGGGAGAGAATGCCTAAGGTGGGGCAGCAGGTGTCTACTTCTATGGGGGTAGCCAAGGTGGCTGGGTTGAATCCGTTAAAGGAAACAATTTTGGTTGAGCTAGAGAGCGGAGCGACGGTAGAATTACCTCTAAGCAAGATTACTATTGAGGCTGGGCATTCACCCAATCAGGAAAAAGGGGCTGAGCCGTTATAGATTGTGGTTAGTCTTCGGTGGGGAGGTACTTCAGCCACTCACTCTGGGTTTGTAGGTAATGATAGGGGATATAAAAGGGGAGGTTACCGTGTGGTGGATGGGGGTGGCGGATTAATTTCATTCCCGCTTCATATGGAGTTTTGCCTGCCTTACGACGATTACAAGATATACAGGCGCTAACTACATTTCCCCAGGAGTGTTCACCACCTCGGTGTCGCGGGATGACATGGTCTAAGGTAAGTTGCCTGGTTTCCCTACCGCAATATTGGCAGATGTAGTGGTCGCGGTTGAAAACCTCAAGGCGGTTTAGCTTTCTTTCAACTCGGGGGCGCTTAATCAGGTAAGCTAACCGAATCACTGACGGCAGGGGAAAGATACAATGGGCTGAGTGGATAAATCCTGAACCATTTTCTAGCATCTCAGCCTTGCCCTGAAAAATTAATATTACCGCTCGCCGAGCTCGGCATATATTGAGTGGTTCGTAGCTCTGATTTAGGACTAGGACAGGAAGATTTATCATAGGTTTCTTTCTACGCCAGATTTTTCATTTTACTAAAAAACTTCTGGCGGTTCAAGCTTTTGGGTGTCTTAGCTGTAGCGCCCTTTCTTGCCACCGCGGGGTGTTTTCTTTCGGCTAGATGTTGCATCCGTTCGGTAGTCGGGAACAATGATATTCCATACCACACTGATTTTGGGGTCTGCTAGCCGGGAGCTGATGGAACTATCAATTTCATCCAGTGAACACCGGGTAGTGATTACTGTTGGCAGCCGGGCGTTATACCGATAGTTGATAACCTGGTAGAGCTTTTCTCGTGCCCAGGGGGTAGTCGTCTGCTCACCAAAGTCATCTAGAATGAGTAGGGGAGCGGTCTTTACCTTTTCAAATAGCTGGTCATAGGATACCTTGCTCTCTGGGCTGAAGGTGGAGCGTAAATGGTCAAGGAAATCAGGCACCACTACGAATAAGGCTGACTGGTTAGCCTGATAGCGGTAATTGGCGATGGCTGCTGCCAAGTGGGTCTTGCCACAGCCGATATCACCAACTAATACCAGCCAGCCATCGGGTGATTTGGCGAAGTTAAGGGCTGCGCGGAACACCAGTTCCAGGTTCTCACGTTGCTCTGGCAGTAGATTAAGCCGCCTCCAGTCAAATTTGTCAAAGGTCATACTTTTTTGCAGTTCAAACTCTGGACCCCAGTTATATTCTAACAAGGCTTGCTTTTCCTCAACCACGTATATATGACACAGGTTAGGGTCAGTAAGATGGGCGCGCATTCGGTCTTCTAGTTGCTCAATAGGGACATTAGTAACAATTACCGTAGGCAGTTCACTATTAAAGCGGTGATTTAGTAGTTGTTCCAATTTTTCTTTAGCCCAGGGGGTGGCAGTTTGAGCCCCGACATCGTCCAAGACTAATAGTGGAGCATTACGTACCTGGTTAAAGAATTCATCATAGACAATTTCACTATTAGGGCTATAGGCAGAACGCAGGTGGTCTAGAAGGTCGGGGGTGGTGATAAAGAAGACAGGATAACCATGGCTAAGGCGCTCATTGGCGATAGCCGCTGCCAGGTGGGTTTTGCCACAGCCATCAGGACCAGCTAGGATTAACCAGCCTTTGGGTTCATTGGCAAAGGCTTTGGCTGCCTGGTAAGCCCGGGCAAATTTCTCCTGGTTGATAGGGTTGCCACTTCTGCCTTGGGGGAGAAGGTTGTCAAAGGTGAAACGAGTTAACGAGCCCAAGTTACTATATCGTAGCAGGCGGGCTTGGTGCTCTTTATCTAATTCACCCCGGGTACATCGGCAAGGGATAACTCGGTTAAAATCTGGTTTCCCTGAGGGTAGGCGAGGGTGAACAAATCCTGCCCCTTTACAAATAGGGCAGACTGAACTTGGTTTGGCTTCTTCTGGTTCTTCAGCGCCTGACCATATGTCCATATTTGCCCTTGATGTATTTATCTGGTTCAGTCTTTTTAAGGTCTCGCTTATATGCTCCACTGCCTTTTCCTTCTGATGACCAGGTCTCTAAAATTGCTGAAATATAGCTCCATTTACGCTTGTTCTGTTTAACCGCCTCCTTGATGGCATCCTTAATCCAAGCCACGGGATATAATTTCTCAGCCTCACGTAGTTCATCGGCAATCATCGGGGTTAGCATGCCGATGTTCTGTTCATAAAGGGTGAAGATGTCGGGTTCTTCCTCGGTCTCAATATAGTCTTTCCCCTCAGTTTTTAGCCCAGGGAGGGAAAGCTCGCCATTTTGAATTTTAGCCACAATCTGTCTATCAGAATCAGTGTTGAGAAAATAAACATCTTCGGGCACACCATCTCTATCTAGGACTAGGTGGAGGAAAGTCCCCCGCCTGGTAGCCATTTCCAGGGCTTGGCGTAATGCCTCGTCTGGGGGCTTGGCTGCTGCCTTGAGACTGTGCATCAGGCTGGTATTAGTTAATAGCTCCCGATAAGTAACGAAGCGGGGGTAACCCCGTTTGCGGTAGAGTGCCCCAAGGATATGGAGGGTTGTCTTGAGTTCAGTAATGTCGCCGATTTGGGGTAGTAGTGTGCTGAAGAAAAAATTAGGCAACGGGGTAAACTGCATCTTGGCTGGGAAACCGGTAAACTGCTTCATAACAGACTCGGCTCTTCGTTAGCAATATTTTCGAACTTGGTCAGTTTGGCTATGAAACGCAAATTTCTTTGCCCGGTAGGGCCATTGCGGTGTTTGGCAATTATAATCTCAGCTGGAGGTGGATAAGTTTCGCCTGGATGGGTATCTTCCCATTCCTTGCGAGTAGGATAATAGGCTTCATCTCGGTAGATAAACAAAACAACGTCGGCATCCTGCTCAATGCTGCCGCTTTCCCGCAGATCGGAAAGTTGAGGTTTGTGTGAGGCTCGAAACTCTGCAGCTCGGCTGAGTTGGGATATGGCTAGCACTGGCACATTAAGCTCACGAGCTATTCCCTTGAGGGAACGAGAGATGAAACTGATTTCCTGAACCCTGTTCTCTCCTCTGCCGTCCCCCTGCATCAGTTGCAGGTAGTCGACAATAATGAGGTTTATGCCACGCTCGTAATGGAGCCGGCGGGCTTTGCTTCGCATCTCTACTACCCGGAGTTGGGGGGTGTCATCAATATAGATTTGGGCTTCAGAGAGGATACCAGTGGCATCCATAATCCTTTTTTCCTCGGTTTCAGTGTGAAGCCCAAGACGGACCTGTCTTAGATTGACCTCAGATTCGCTGGACAATAGGCGTAATACCACTGGCTCCCGGGCACTTTCCAGGCTGAACAGAGCTACGCAAGCCTCCTGGTCTACGGCAGCATTTCTGGCGACGTTAAGGGCTAGGCTGGTTTTGCCCATACTTGGTCTACCAGCAATGATAATTAAGTCAGAGCGCTGAAATCCGCCGAGAAATTCATCCAGCGCAGTAAAACCTGATAGCACATAGGGGATTGTTTCAGGGTAGCCCCTTTCGGTAGCCGGGGGAGTAACAGTTTCAAAATACTTGTCTAGCACTTGGCGAATATGAACAAAGTCCCGGGGGCTCCCATGACGCAGTCTAAACAGGATATCCTCAGCCTGACTAAGGCTGGCATCTACGTCGGGACTGGCTTCATAACCAATGTCAGCGATTTGTCTACCAGCAGTGATAAGGTGGCGCATTACCGATAAGCGGTAAACAATTTGGGCGTAATGCTCAATATCAAGCGAGGTGGGGACTATGGATATTAGGTGGCTTAAATAGGCAGCACCGCCGCATGCCTCTAGTTTTTGCTGTCGGTCTAGCTCTTGGGCTACTGTGATTTGGTTTATTGCCTCATCGCGCTGGGAAAGCGATAGGCAAGCCCCATATAGCCATTGATTTTGTTCGCTATAGAAGTCTTGTGCCTGGAGGAAGGCAGAAACCTTGTAGATTGCAGCGCCATCTATCAGCAGTGAACCGATTACTGCTTCCTCAGCATCAATATCATGGGGAGGTAACTTGTCACCATACAATTTAGTCTTTCTCCTCAGCGGTAACTATAACCCTTATCTTGGGCACTATATCCTTAGCTAATCTAATAACTACTTCATAGCTACCGAGTTGACGGATAGGCTCAGCTAACTCTATTTTCCGCCTATCAATAGCTAACTGGGCACTATTTTGCAACTCAGCAGCAATATCGGCGGTGGTGATTGAGCCATACAGTCGGTCTTTAGCCCCAACCCTAGCTTTTAGGGTAACCTCCATTCCCTCTAGCTGGTTAGCCAGCTTAACTAACGCCTCGTCAGTTTGGTCTCGGGTGGCTAGTTTGCGCTGTATTTCTGTTAAATTAGTTGCTGGAGAATTGGCTACTAGAGCTAGCTTTTTGGGGATAAGAAAGTTCCTGCCGTAGCCGTTGGCTACCTCCTTTATCTCACCAGCTCTAGCTACATTAGGCACATCTTCTAAGAAGATGACCCTCATAACTCTCCTTTTTTAAATTATACTTCACCCGGTGGTAAAGTAAAACCCTGCATCCTATCTATTGGGTGATAAATTTTTCGGCATAAAAGGCGGCGGTAGCCCCGTCTCCGGCAGCGGTTATGGCTTGCCGGGCAGAGTTACGGCGTATATCGCCAGCGGCAAAAATACCAGCTATCTCCGTCTCCATCTTATTGTTGGTGATGACATAACCGCCCTCGTCTAATGGCAAAACGCCCTTGAGGTAGTCGGTATTAGGCTTAAGCCCAACAGATATAAAGACCCCGGCTATATCAAGGCTGGATTCCTTCCCTGTTTTTACCTGGCGAAGCTTGATTCTGGTAACTGAATTTTCACCCTCAATCGCCTCAGCCACAGTATCCCACAGGAATTCTATTTTGGGCTGGGAGAAGGCTTTCTCTTGCATAATACCGCTGGCACGGAGTTGATTACGGCGGTGTATCACAGTGACCTTAGAGGCAAACTTAGCAAGGTGGAGGGCTTCAGTAATTGCGGCATTGCCACCACCGACTACGGCTACAGGGAGGTCTCTGAAGAAGGCAGCATCACAGGTAGCACAGTAGGACACCCCCTTACCGGTAAATTCTTCCTCTCTAGGTATGCCCAATTTGCGCCGTTCCGAGCCACTGGCTATAATCACTGCCTTAGCTATAAAGTTGCCTTCGGTGGTCTTTACTACTATTTGTTTTTCTTGAGGCTCGATGCCGGTAGCCTCGGCGATAATAGTTTTTAGCCCATATTTTGTCGCCTGCTGGTGCATTAATTCTCCCAGCTTTAGGCCGCTAATGCCCTCAGGAAAACCGGGATAGTTGTCTACCTTTTCGGCATTCAGCATCTGACCGCCAACCAGTCCCTTTTCTATAAGCAGGCTGTTGAGCCTAGCCCTTGAGGTGTAAAGCCCAGCGGTAAGCCCGGCTGGACCACCGCCAATAATAACTACCTCATATTCTCGGTTCACGGTTTAATCTCTTTTGCAACGGGTGATTCTTAGTTGCTTGGGCTTCTTTCCCACAGGTCACAACGTCCTCCCCACCGGGCAAGAACCTGACCATTAATGGAAATCTGGGCTATCTCACAGAGGTTGGGGCAGGCTTTGCACTCAAATGAGGAGGTATGATACTTTTCCTCACTTACCTCAAACCCCTTGAACTTGCTGCCGTTATTACTGCTTACCATCTCTTCCTGCGCCAGTAGGGCAGCACCTATTGCCCCCATGAGCTCGTGGTGAGGGGGGACAATAATTTCGGTATTAAGCTCTTCCTGAAGCGCCTTGACTATAGCCTGGTTAAAGGCAACCCCGCCCTGAAATACTACCGGGGGTCTAATTTCCTTGCCTAAGCCAACATTATTGAGGTAATTACGGACTAATGCCTGGCACAGACCGTAGAGGATATCCTCGGTGCGATGCCCCATTTGTTGCTTGTGTATCATGTCTGTTTCAGCAAAAACGGTGCATCGCCCGGCAATGCGCACCGGTGTCTTGCTATCTAGCGCCTGCTTGGCAAATTCCTCAATACTCATATTGAGGCGTAGTGCCTGGTGGTCAAGGAAGCTACCGGTGCCGGCAGCACATACGGTATTCATGCCGAAGTCAGTTACTATCCCATCTCTAATAATGATAATCTTACTATCTTGCCCGCCGATCTCAATGATAGTTTGCACTTCAGGTATGTAGCGCAAGGTAGCCACAGCGTGGCTGGTAATCTCGTTCTTGACCAAATCAGCGCCGACAATAACCCCAGCTAGATAGCGGGCACTCCCGGTGGTAGCCACACCACAAATATCAATCCCTTTAGGCAGTTGCTGTTTGATTTGTGTCAGCCCTTGCTGCACCATTTGGACAGGTTTGCCTTGTGTCAGCAGGTAGACGTGGGTAATAAGCTCACCGTCTTTATCTACCACAACAGACTTGGTGGTTACTGAACCAACATCAATACCTAGATAGGTTTTCATTAGCTTCCCTTCTGTTAAGCTTTATTGCGGGCTCGTCGCCGGCTTTTTAGTAGGTCGACAAATGCTTCTAGCCTGGTTAACAAACCAGTCCGGTTCATTTGCTCGTCGCAAAGTATGGTTAGCACTGGGATATTTTCCTTGGTTGATGGCATGATATTTTGGGCGACAACTTCAGGCATGCAGGTAAACGGGGCTAGGTGAATTAAGCCGTCATAATCTTTGGCGTGGAGCACCTTTTCCCCCACTGCTTCCCAGCCGTCGCCACCAACATCCCGCTTGAGGTAGGGTAGGGCTGCCTTATGAATCTTAGACGTCTCGTCCAAACCTAGGTAATTGAAAAAGAAACTGAATTTACCCCAATCTGAGATGAAGGTTCTCCGTCTTACCTCTACCCCCAGCTTACCCAGCTCGCTCTCTATATTTAGATTGGCGAACGGCTCTAGCACCACATAGAATTCTCCGATTATGCCTACTATCGGTGGTTTAGCCTGTGTATCCTTAGCTACATGATTAAGCTGGTCAGTGTAATCGTGTTGCGCCTTCTTCAGGGTACGATAATCATCGGCGTTATCAATAGCTTCTATTGCTTTGGCATATAGCCGATTGGCTGTTCCTTTTACCAGCTCTACAGCACGCACTTTTTGGACTAAGCGCTCAATTTTATCCATGGCAATTTGCTTAGCTATACCGAAGCGGAGGGCTGATATGACCTTAAACCAGGAGGCATTGTTTGATAAGCGTCTCATTAATTTGGGTAAGCCAAATACCCTCTGTCGTGAAAGGCTCAGTTGAATAATTTCAAAATTATAGCCTAGGTCGCAAAGAATTTTTTCCTGTGTCTTGACATAATAGCCCAGACGACAGATGCCGTCGCCGCCGGTTATAACCAGGGTATCTGCCCCCAGCTCGCAGGCTTCAATCAGGTTACCTAGGGTCAGCTTGAACGGGAGGCATAACCCTTCCGGGGAGTACTTGGTACCTAAAGATAGGGTGCGCTGGCTATTAGCTGGTGGGACTATCAGGCTATCACTACGCCCCAGGCCATGAGCCCAGGCTCTAATGGTTACATATATATTGCCCATGTGAGACATGCTTACACGCATACTTCTATCTGCCTTCTTTTCCTTCGGTTTATCATATCAAGGAAGGCTTCCAGCCTGGTGACTATGCCGCCTTCAGTGGTGTGTTCTTCTAGGGTAAGGCTCATAAAGGTGGTGGTTCCTAGTTTGGCTGCCCGGCGGTGCACCATGTCCATCATTTGCGAATCAGGTCCGCAACCGAAGGTCATGAGACCGATGACACCGTCAACTCTATTTTCTAGGTAGTGCCCTCCGGCGCCAACTACCTCATCCTCGTATGTCCAGTGGGCTTTGCCGACTAATCTGGCTATGGCTGATTCAAGCTCCTCAGTGGTTAGCATCTCCGGGGTCAGCACCTTATTGTCAGCCTGCTCAAGGCGGTGGATAAGGCGGTGACTTATATGCTCATCATAGAGAATATAGGGGTGACCAATTAGGGCGATGGTGGCTCCTATTGAGGTCGGTGCTTCTGGCTCAAGCTTGCCTGACAGCTTAGCTATTGCCTGCGGAGGGGTTAAGCCTTGACTGGACATTAGCTCTCGGTATTCTAGGTAGGCGCGCCAAGCAGCCAGGCTAGCTCGTCTGACTTTAAACGGACTCCAGGTGAAGCGTTTCCCCAGTTTGTAGATGGCTTGATACAGGTGGCGTTTGCCTTTGTTAATATCTATTTCTATGTCTAGTATAGGCGGCGATTCGGGAATAACTGCCTTGGTCATATCAGGTAAGCCAAGAAACTTGGAGCAATTATAAGCCTTCCTCTTCACACTACGGATGGCAGGGATAAAAATATAGTCGCACCTTTCGGCTAGGGAGATAACATGACCAAGGAAAATCTTCACCGGCAAACAGGTATCAGCTACTACCCGAGATGAGCCTGATGACAGCATAGTTCGAGTAGTTGGCGGTGAAACTACCACCTCTGCTCCCAGTTCCTCAAAGAAGGTCTTCCACATCGGGTAGTATTGGTAGTAGAGTAGAGCCCTGGGGATGCCTATAATCATTTTCCTTGCCTAAATTCCTCTTTAATCTTGGTAACTATTTCAGGGCTGGCTACCAAGTCAACTACTGTCATGGCTAGAGCCTTGGCGGCATCAAACAGCCCTTGCCTTCCTGCTTCCGAGGCAGCCGCTGAAGCAAACTGAGGAGAATGGGTTGATACTTCTTCGGGGGCTATGGCGACCATGGGGTGGATACTGGGCACTAGTTGGCTAACATTGCCCATATCGGTACTACCGAAGCCGCCGCTGGGGTCGGTGAGCCTAACCTTGCGCCCCAGGGACTCCATATTCTGCTTGAATAGCCGGGCTAGGGTCAGATTACTACGCATCGGGGCGTAACTGACGTCTCCCCACCTGTATTCCAGACGGGCTCCACTGGCTGTAGCTGCGCCAATAAAGCAATTTATGACCTTTTGTTTTAGCTCATCAAGATAGGTATTATTCTTAGCCCGCACTAGAAAGACCCCGGCGCTGTGGGCGGGGACGATATTAGCTGCTTCCCCGCCATCAGTAATAATCCCGTGGATTCGGGCTTTATCCCCGATGTGCTGTCGCAGTGAATTAATAGCGACGAAGGATTGAAGCATTGCCTCTAGGGCATTGATGCCTGCCTCTGGTCTGGCGGCACTGTGGGCGGCTCTGCCGAAGAATTCAACTTCTAAAGCCTGGCAGGCAAGGGCTTGGGTAGTAGCCGTGTCACGTACATCTGGGTGCGCCATCATAGCTATGTCCAAATTATCAAAGCCTCCCCTTTGTGCTATTATTGCCTTGCCCCCCTCTAGCTCTTCGGCTGGCGTGCCGATAACCAGAATATCCCCCCCAAACTGGTCAATAGCTAGCTTGGAAGCTACTCCAGCACCAACGGCGCTGGCAGCGATTAGGTTGTGACCACAGGCATGACCAAGCTTAGGTAGGGCATCATATTCAGCCAGAATAGCGATGGCTGGTTTCCCTTTTCCGTAGCTTCCTCTGAAAGCGGTTGGTAGCTCACAGATGCCCCGTTCTATAGAAAAGCCGTTTTCCTCCAAATATTGAGTTAACCAGGCTACTGCCTTATTTTCCTGGAAACCTAGCTCAGGGTTGGAGTGAATCCTTAGGCTCAGCTCATTAAGCTGGTGACGGTGAGCATCTATTTGGCTAGAAACTTGAGCCTTTAGTCCTTCTATATCCACGCTCTATTCCTGTTTTGAGAATCGCTTCCAGCTAATACAGCTAGTGCTTATTATAGCTTAAACGGGACTAGGATTTCTAGGCATTGATACCAGTTTGTCTATATAATGTGTCGCGGCGGCTAGAAGTATTGCATTCTAAAACCTAATTATGGTATACTTTAGTGGATAAAGAACGAGTAATGAAGTGGGTTAATTCCCACTTTTTTGTTGGGAGAGAATAATAAAATTGGAGGTTCTAATCTGAGATGAAGAGCGACTTCCTGCTCGCCATTACCCAACTATCGGCTGAGAAGAACTTGCCTAAGGAGGTAGTTATTGGGGCGGTAGAGGCAGCGCTAGTATCAGCTTATAGGAAGGATAATTTTGCTGCTAACCAGAATATCTCGGTCAAGATTGACCCGGCTACTGGCAGGGTTCGAGTATGGGCTGAGAAAGCGGTAGTTGAGTCGCCATCAGACCGTCGCCGTGAGGTATCGCTAGACGAGGCACGTCAAATTAGGCCTGATGTGCAGATTGGTGATACTGTTGAGGTGGAAGCTACCCCTCGTAATGCTGGTCGCATTGCGGCTCAAACGGCGAAACAGGTTATCCTCCAGCGGCTTCATGAAGCCGAGCATAGCGCCATATTTGAGGAGTATTCTGGCAGGGAAGGCGATATCGTCACTGGATTGGTGCGGCGTATTGAACCCAGGCAGATATTTATTGATTTGGGTAGAACCGAGGCAATACTGCCGGCAGTTGAGCAGGTGCCCACCGAGAGATATCGACTAGGTCAAAGGCTTAAGGTTTACCTCTTAGAGGTAGCCCGGACTAACAAAGGGCCTCGGGTGGTGGTGTCCCGGTCTCATCCCAATATGCTGCGTCGGCTCTTTGAGCTGGAGGTCCCTGAAGTTTATAACGGAGCCGTGGAGTTGAAGTCAATTGCTCGCGAAGCCGGCTATCGGAGTAAAGTAGCCGTCGCTGCACGCCAGGAGGGTATTGACCCGGTTGGTTGCTGCGTTGGACTTCGTGGTATCAGGATACAAAATATTGTTAATGAGCTAAATGGTGAAAAGATAGACGTCGTTATGTGGAGCCCAGATATCTCTGCATTTATTACCAACGCTCTCAGTCCAGCCCAGGTATTAAGGGTTAGGCTGGATGGTGAGCAGGAAGCGGCTACTGTGATTGTCCCTGATAAGCAGCTTTCATTAGCCATTGGCAAAGAGGGGCAGAACGTTAGGCTGGCAGCTAAGCTCACCGGGCGGCGGATTGATATTAAGAGTGCTTCTGAGGCTGAGGCAGAAAGGGTGGTGGAGGCTAAGCCGGCAGCCGCCGAGATAGCAGAAGCGGCTATAGTTTCTGAGGAGCTTCCTGCCGAGACGGCTGAGCCGGTTCCAGTTCTTGATACCACTTTTGCTCCTCCGGTTGTCTTTGAACCGCAGGTAACCACAGAAAAGGCTCACATCAGGTTTGCTGAGGATATTTTGATGCCGGCGCCGGTTAAGCCCGGGGCTAAATTAAGGGAGAAGAAAAAGAAGGGCGCTCAAGGCAAGGGGGGTGCTGAGGACGGCGTCAAGCTTAAGAAACTGCGTCGAGCTTTAAAGCCGATAGAAACTGAGGAGGGTGAGGAGTATTAGCCAGCGTGTACCGCAGCGAACTTGTGTGGCCTGTCGTCAGGTAAGGCCTAAGCCAGAGCTAATCCGCTTGGTACGTGTTTCTAATGGCAGTGTGGAGGTTGATGCTAGTGGGAAGAAGGCAGGGCGTGGTGCTTATCTATGCCAGTCACCACAGTGTTGGCAGGTTGGGCTAGGGGGTGGCCGACTGGAGTATGCACTGCGGGCTACCCTTACCCCGGATAATCGGGAACAGCTTATCAGATATGGGAAAGACCTGGTAAAGGAGTCAATAAGTGGCAGGGGTGAGTAAGTCGGGTAATATTTCAGACCCCTCAGGGGAAAAGGACAGTGGTAGTTCTTCAGTAAAGGTACGTTTGGTTGAGATTAATCCTACCCTGAGCGTGAGGCAACTGGCTGACCTTTTGCAGGTTAGTGCCGTAGAGGTCATTAAGCGACTGATGAGAAATGGCATTATGGCTAATATTAATCAGGTAATTGATTACGAGGCGGCGGCGGTTGTAGCCGCTGTCTTTGGTTATCAGGCCCAGCTAAAGCCTCGAGCCACCAGTGAAATCAAGAGGCGTCAACGTGTCCAGGAAGAGGTGCTTAGTGGTTTACGGCCACGACCTCCGGTAGTTACTATCATGGGGCATGTTAATCACGGTAAGACTAGACTTTTGGATGCTATCAGACAAAGCAATGTAATGGCTACTGAAGCTGGAGGCATTACTCAGCATATTGGTGCCTACCAGGTAGAGGTCGATGGGCGAAAGATTACCTTTTTGGATACCCCGGGTCATGAAGCCTTTACTGCTATGCGGGCTCGTGGTGCCCAGGTAACTGACATCGTTATTTTAGTGGTGGCGGCTGATGATGGAGTAATGCCGCAGACCCTAGAAGCTATAGACCATGCCCGGGCAGCCGGGGTGCCTATAGTGGTGGCGATTAATAAAATTGACAAGCCCAATATTAACCTTGAGCGGGTTAAGCAGCAGCTGGCTGACGCTGGTTTGCTTATTGAAGAGTGGGGAGGCGATACCGTCTCTGTTTCCGTTTCGGCTAAGGAGAAGATAGGCATCCAGGAGCTACTGGAGAACCTTTTGGTGGTGGCTGAGATGGAGGAGCTTAAGGCAAACCCTGTTGAGCCGGCAGTCGGAGTAGTCATTGAAGCCAAAATGGACAAGACTAAAGGACCATTGGCTACAGTATTGGTCCAGACGGGAACCTTGAGGCTTGGCGACACCATTGTTGTTGGCACTACCTGGGGTAGAGTAAAGGCTATGTTTAACGATATGGGTAAGCGGGTGAGGAAGGCTGAGCCAGCTACCCCGGTTGAGCTCCTGGGCTTAAACAATGTACCCCAGGTGGGAGACGGGCTGAGGGCTGTGGCTGGTGAGCGCCAAGCCCAGGCTTTAATCCAAAAGCGTCTAGAGGAGATGAAGCAAGAGCCAAAATCGGTGACCCTTAGTAACCTCTATGACCAGATAAGTGCCGGCAAGGTAAAAGAACTTAATATTATTCTCAAGGCTGACGTTCAGGGCAGCATTGAACCGATAAGAAGTTCTTTAGAGCAGCTGGCAACCGAGGAAGTCCGGGTTAGGGTTATCCATAGTGGCACTGGTAATATTACTGAAAGTGACGTTATGTTGGCTATCGCTTCCCAGGGGATTATTATTGGTTTCGGCGTTGGCTGTCAGCCTGGGGCGCGGCGATTAGCTGATGTGGAAGGAGTAAGCATCCGTTCTTACGATGTAATCTATGATTTGGTAGACGATGTGACTAAAGCACTCAAAGGTATGTTACAACCTTCTTACGTTGAGGTTGTTGACGGGCGGGCTGAAATACGGGTTATCTTCCCCACCAGTAAGAAGGGGAAGGTAGCCGGGGTTTATGTTACCGAAGGTAAGGTGAGTCGGGGTGTCCCGGTTAGACTGTGGCGTCAGGGACAGGCAGTGTGTGAATCTACAGTTAACAGTCTCAGGCGCTTTAAAGATGATGTTAAGGAAGTGGCTGCTGGCTATGAGTGTGGGATAGGCATGGCTGATTTTAGTGAGTTTCAGGTTGGTGATATACTGGAGTTCTTCAGGCAGGAAGTCAAGTAATGGTATTCCCTAATTGGGGGAGTAATTATGACACATCGTATTGAACAGGTGAACAAGCTTATTCGCCGGGAAATTAGTGACTTACTTCAGCGGCAGGTCAAGGACCCTCGACTTGGCAATTTTGTTGCCGTAACTGATGTCTCCACCTCCCCTGACCTGAGATATTGTAAGGTATTCATTAGTCGCATAGCTAATGAGACAGAAAAGCAAGAGACATTAAGTGCATTGGCTGCCGCCGCTGGTTTCTTCCGTAATGAGCTAGCTAAGCGTCTGAGGTTACGGCGTATTCCTAAGCTGAGCTTTCAGTGGGACGATTCTATCAGACGAGGAGACCACCTCTTACAGCTAATCGATCAGGTTGCTCCACATAACACTTCTGACCAGCATGAAGGTTAATCGTGGATGGCATACTAAATATTAACAAGCCTCAGGGGAAGACCTCTTTTAGCGTTGTGGCTATGGTGAGGCGCTTGAGTGGGGAGCGACGCGTTGGGCATGCTGGGACCCTTGACCCGGAGGCTACAGGTGTTTTGCCGGTTTGCCTTGGTCAGGGGACACGTATTATTGAGTTTTTGGTAGAGGCGACTAAGGCTTATCGGGCTCAGATTGAGTTGGGCTTGGCTACAGACACCTATGATGCCAGTGGCAACATTACTTATAGCGGAGACCCATCTGGTATTAGCCGGGAACAATTGAAGTCGGCACTTGCCTCTTTTCACGGTTTAATCCAGCAGACCCCTCCAATGTATAGTGCCGTGAAGTATCACGGTAAGCGACTTTATGAATTGGCACGAGCTGGTATCAAGGTCGAGAGGGAAAGTAGGCTGGCTAGAATCTACCATTTAGAGCTTATGGATTGGCAGCCGCCAGTAGCTACTATAGAAGTGGTATGTGGTAAGGGTACCTATATCCGTTCACTAGCTCACGATTTGGGACAAGCCTTGGGTTGTGGTGCTAATTTAAAGAACCTAGTCCGTTTGGGGTATGGTCTTTTCAATATAGAGGATGCCGTTTCACTACCTCAACTTGAGGATGCCTTCCGTTATGGCTACTGGCAGCGCTTTGTTTATCCCATAGATATTGTGCTTTTACACTGGGCGGCTATCGTTGTTAGTGATGATACCGGGCGATTGATAAGGAATGGGCGCTCCTTAGTTTTAGGTAAAGATGCTGGCAGCCATTGCCGTGTTTATACCCTTGACGGTTGCTTCTTGGGGGTGCTACGCTTCAATGCTGAAAAGGGGCAGTGGCAACCGGAAAAAGTCTTTTCATAGCGTCTATAGGCGAGTCCGATTTTGGTGGATATTTAAATTAAATCTTTAAAAAGCCTTGACAGCTTGCATATAATAAAATATAGTTCAACTAGTGCTAAAAAGGAGGTAATAGTAAATGCAGGCTTATTGTTTTAAGTGTAGAAGGAAGGTGGAAATAAGAAACGCCCAGCGTGTTATCTTGAAGAATGGCAGACCAGCTACTCGGGGGGTTTGCCCCGCGTGTGGGACTAAGGTATTTAGGATTGGTCAAAGTTAATTAGTAGCTGATTTCTCGGCACCAAAGGGTATGACTGGTCAGAGGGTTGGAATAGTTTAATATGCCTGGGCGAAAGTAGGACATTTTTTGTCCCTCTAGGATGAGCCCGTATGGTATGTGAGAAGGGCAGGTGTGATAATTGTTTTATTATTGAAAGCATGCCTTGACTTCTCACGTAAAATTAGGGATGGCCGTTTGTGGTAATTTCCTAGGGTTAGAAAGGAGAAAAACTGAGCTTTGGGCAATATAAATGTAGCTATAATAGGCGTGGGCAATTGTGCCTCCTCACTAGTTCAGGGCGTTTACTACTATAAGAAGGCGAAAGAGTCTGAATTCGTACCCGGACTCATGCATGTTAACCTTGGTGGTTACCATATAGGCGATATCAAATTTGTAGCTGCCTTTGATATTGATAAGAACAAGGTGGGAAAGGACTTAGCCCAGGCAATTTTTACTCCACCCAATAATACCTTTAAATTTACTGAGGTGCCGGCTACTGGAGTTAAGGTTCAGCGGGGCATGACCCATGATGGTCTAGGCAAGTATCTATCTCAGGTAATAACGAAAGCCCCGGGGTCAACGGTTGATATTGTTAAAATTCTTAAAGAAGCCCAAACTGATGTGGTGCTTAATTACTTGCCTGTGGGGAGTGAGGAAGCGACTAAATGGTATATTGAGCAGGTGCTGACGGCTGGTTGTGGCTTTGTCAATTGTATCCCGGTTTTTATCGCTCGGGAGAAGTATTGGCAGAAGCGTTTTGAGGAAAAGGGGCTTCCAGTTATTGGTGATGACATAAAATCTCAGGTAGGGGCTACTATTGTCCACCGTGTGCTTACCAGGCTGTTTAGAGACCGTGGAGTTAAACTGGAGCGAACCTATCAATTGAACTTTGGTGGTAACACCGACTTCTTAAACATGTTAGAGCGGGAGCGCCTTGAGTCTAAGAAAATATCTAAGACTAACTCGGTCACCTCTCAGCTAGATTATCAGCTTGACCCCGATGATATTCATGTTGGCCCTAGTGACTATGTCCCTTGGCTTAAAGACCGTAAATTTTGCCATATTAGGATGGAAGGGCGAACCTTCGGTGATGTTCCACTAAATCTGGAGCTAAAGCTTGAGGTGTGGGATAGCCCAAACTCAGCCGGGGTGGTTATTGATGCTATTAGGTGCTGTAAGCTTGCCTTAGACCGAGGGTTGAATGGGGCACTGATAGCTCCCTCTGCCTACTTTATGAAATCGCCACCTATCCAGTATACCGATGATGAAGCCCGCCGGATGGTGGAAGAGTTTATCGTTAGTGTCAAGGAGGCGGGAGAGAAACCCCCTTCTAAATGATAGCTTGCGCAAATTGGGGGGAGGTTAGGCAAATTAATGAAGATAGCATTGGTCTCTCCTTATGATTTTGTCTATCCCGGCGGTGTTGCCAATCATATTTCTTCTCTGGGGCATCATCTGGCTCAGATGGGGCATGATGTGAAGGTCATTGCCCCGGCGTCTAAAGCTATTACCAGCCTTGGTGATATGTTTATCCCCGGCGGTAAACCCCACTCTATTCCTAGCAGTGGTTCTATTGCTCGGGTTACTATATCACCAAGGTTACCGTCAAGCGTAAAAACTATGCTTAATGAAGAGGACTTTGATATTATCCACCTCCACGAACCTTTGATGCCATCGTTATGTATTAATGTGCTCCGTTGCTCGCGTACTGTGAATATCGGCACCTTTCACGCCTTCAACGGACATGGCTATAGTTTTAGTAAGCCGTTAAACTCCCTACTTTTGCAAAGGTGGGTTTGTAGGCTTGACGGCAGAATCGCAGTGTCTAAACCAGCGATGGAGTTTGTTAGTAAACATTTCCCTGGTAACTACGAAATTATCCCTAATGGCGTGGATACCGGGCATTTTTCTCCCGACATATCGCCAATTGATGAATTCTGTGATGGAAAACTGAATATCCTGTTTGTTGGTCGTCTTGAGAAACGAAAAGGTGTCGACTATCTACTTAAAGCCTACCAGCAGATTAAACACGATATTTATAACTCGCGGCTTATCATAGTCGGCCCTGGCACTAGACTACGCCATAAGTATGAGAAGCAGGTTAAGCAAAGTGGTTTAGAGGATGTTGTTTTTGTTGGCTATACTAGCTATGGTGAATTACCTAGATACTATAAGACGGCTGATATTTTCTGTGCCCCAGCCACAGGTTGGGAGAGCTTTGGCATCGTTTTGCTTGAGGCTATGGCAGTAGGCAAGCCGGTGGTGGCTTCAAATATTGAAGGTTACGCCAGCCTACTAACTGATGGCGTTGAGGGGCTATTAGTGCCACCCAAGGATGAGGATAGGTTAGCCCAAGCCCTGCTATCTCTTATGACCGATGAGTCACTTCGGCAGCAGATGGGAGCCAGGGGAAGGGTTAAAGCAATGGAGTATGACTGGAAATACATTGCCCAGAGGGTGTTAAATTATTATAATAAAGTGCTAAGTGAGTCCCAGAGAGAAGGGTTTTCGTTAACACAGTGGCTCAGGGAAAGACTGGATAGACTGTTTTTTAGGCAAGCAAGATTTTATGGCAAAGCTGACCCAAGTTCGTAAATCTGCGTATTACCTCACTGAGCCAGCGGTGCGGTTTTTGGCGAGGAAGCATATCACCCCTACCACCTTAACCCTGTCAGGCTTTTTAATAGCCCTTGGTGCAGCAGCACTTATTGCCACCGCTCACCTTTTCATCGCTGGTTTTGTAGTTCTTGTTGCCGGCTTTTTTGATATGTTGGATGGAGCTCTGGCTCGCCGTACTAACCAGGTTACCCGTTTTGGTGCTGTCCTTGACTCTGTGCTTGACCGCTTATCTGATGCCGTGCCACTTTTGGGTGTTTTAGTCTTCTACCTGTTCTTCAGGGACCAGTCGGCGGTTGGTATACTACTTGTTTGTCTGGCTTTAATCGGTGTGCCACTAGTGAGTTATATCAGAGCTAGGGCAGAGGCACTAGGTCTGGAGTGTCAGGTGGGATTGTTTACCCGTGCCGAAAGGGTGATTGTGCTGGCAGTGGGTCTTTTGTTGAGCCTAGTGGTTATATATGCCCTAAATATTGCTTTAGCAGTTATAGCGGTATTCAGCTTCATCACCGCCGGGCAAAGGTTGGTTTATGTCCGGCAGCAAACAAAAACTAAGTAGCTTTTAGGGGGGAATAATGCCAGTTATTGCGGTTATTGGCGCTCAGTGGGGGGATGAGGGGAAGGGCAAGGTGGTTGACCTCCTTGCTGAAAAAGCAGGCATGGTGGTGCGTTTTTCTGGTGGTGATAATGCCGGGCATACCGTAGTTAATCCTTACGGTGAGTTTAGGCTGCATCTTATCCCCTCTGGTATTTTTTATCCCTGGGTTGTTTGCATCATTGGTAATGGTGTGGTGGTTAATCCCAAGGTACTGATTGATGAGATAGACCAGCTTAACCAGCAGGGTATAGATACAAGTAAACTGTTCATTAGTGACCGGGCTAACATGATTATGCCGTATCATATTCTTCTTGATGGTTTGGAGGAGGAATTGCGGGGTGGAAAGGCACTGGGCACAACCCGTAAAGGCATAGGTCCTGCCTTTGCTGATAAGACAGCCAGGTTAGGTATTAGGGTCGGTGAGCTTTTAGATAAAGAGGCATTACTGGAGCGACTTCGTTTTATACTTGAGTACAAGAACGTTATTTTGACCAAAATTTACGGGGTTAGCCCGCTATCATTAAACGAGGTGTATAGTCAGTATTGTCAGTATGGGGAGCGCCTAGCTCCTCATATTCGGGAGACAACAGCAATGCTGGAGGAGGCGCTGGCTAAGAACGAGCTGGTGATATTGGAGGGAGCCCAGGGGACGTTACTTGACCCTGATTTTGGCACTTACCCTTATACCACCTCATCTTCACCGCTAGCCGGGGGAGGTTGTATCGGCGCTGGTTTACCGCCTACCGGGATTAGTCATATTCTAGGCGTGTTTAAGGCTTACTGCACTAGGGTTGGTAGTGGTCCTATGCCTACTGAGCTAAAGGATGAAACTGGTGACTTGATTCGGGAGCGGGCTCATGAGTATGGTACTACTACCGGTCGCCCCCGTCGTTGCGGCTGGTTTGATGCTGTTGCCGGTCGCTTTAGTACCCGAATTAATGGCTTTACCGGGGTGGTGCTTACCCGTCTTGATATTCTTGATGCTTTTCCCCGCCTGAAGATATGTGTCGGCTATAAACTGGATGGCAAGACCATTGATTATTTCCCGGGTAATGTAGCTAGCTTAGAACGGTGTCAGCCTATCTATGAGGAGCTACCGGGATGGCAGGTTTCCATCAGCCATATTCGTCAATACCATGAGCTGCCGATTAAAGCTCAGCAATATATATCCAGACTGGAAGAGCTTATTTCTTGCCCGGTGAACATCATCTCAGTGGGCGCCAGGCGCGAAGAGAC
>CAYHAL010000021.1:0-22758 GCA_964354655.1 uncultured Dehalococcoidales bacterium | reverse complement strand
TTAGTTACGTGAAAGGTGTTGGTATTAGGAAGTCTGTCTATCTTATTGGAGATACTCATTTCGACCATGCCAACATCATAAGATATTGCGACAGGCCCTTTCGCAACGTACAGGAAATGAATGAAACGATAGTAAGAAACTGGAATGAAACTGTCAAAGATAGGGACACCGTGTATTTCTTGGGTGACTGGACTTTCGGACGGGGACATAAGCCTGCGAAATATTGGGTCAGGAAGCTAAAGGGACACATTGTTTCCATAAGAGGGGCTCACGACTGGCGGGAGAAAGGCATAAGGTTTGAAGATTTCAAAGTACTACAGTATCATGGATACTCCTTTTTGCTTATTCACGACCCAAATCAGGCTGGAGACTGGCATGGCTGGGTAATTCACGGACACAAACACAATAACAATATGAGCAAATACCCTTTCATTAATGGCGAGAGAAAAACAATTAATGTGGGTGTTGAGTTAATAAACTATACTCCTATTAGTATTGATTCCTTGCTATCTCTAAATGTAGATTCAATAAGAAGAATGGAAACAATAAGTAGCAAACCTGAAAGATGGTGAGTCATCTCCCTTATCTAAGGGAGTCTTAGAGAGGCGAAGCCTCTCTTATAAAACCAAAAAGGTTGACGGTAATATTCAATTATTCAATTATGCGTTATAATAAGGCCACTACTCTAAGCGCTGCTTAAAGAGAGGGAAAACTAATGCCTTACCAGGCGGCGAAGACTTTGACCGCATTTTTTATGGAGGCTATCGTCAAAGAGGTCATCAAAGAGCCGTTTACCGTTTGGGGCTACCTTAGATTCGGCATGCCAACTATTGAATTCTTCCGACTTATATTAGTCTGCCTGGATGGTTACATAAGAGGCGCCGCTCTAGGCTACACCTTTAAAGATAAACATGATTTGCTGGTATCAATGATGGTTAAACCAAGTAAGGTAAAGAAATACGCCGATTACCTTCACGATTTAGCCAAAAAACGGGTTAATTCATACCCTCAGGAGATAACTTCAATAATTGATTTCTTCATCTCTACAGAATTAGCCAAGGATAAACTAACCTTTGACGATTATCTAAACAAAGCCAAGACCAGGATAAAGATAGATTCGGCAGCACCTAGAATTAAGCTTGTTTTTGAGGAAGGCACTGCCTTTGGCTCAGACAACCCTGACGAGGTTAGCAGACTAATTTCACGAGAATGTAGAACGTCATCCTTTGATTGGGAGAAGGCTAAACTACTTGGGCTGACTTTTGATATTACCTCCCAAGAGATGAACCTAAAATTCTTACAAACATGGGTAACCTTTAATCTCAGAATGTATACCAGAGAATGCTTCCCAGAACTGGTGGCTACCTTGGAATTGTAGTTAAGCTCAGGCAGGCTCCGCTTTTCTATATTTCTCCCCTTAAATGATATAGGGATATAAAAAGAATGGAAACGATAAATAGCAAACCTGAAAGATAGTGAGTCACCTCCCCCTCCTTTACTAAGAGAAGGGAAGTAAAGGTAAGAGAGGGGGCTTTGCCCCCTCTCTAAAATCTCCTCCCCCTCCCTTTCCAAGGGAGGGGGATAAAGGGGGAGGGTTACCTAACAAAATAGCTAATAGAGACCTGAAGGGGGTGTAGACGATGGGATTTTATTCATTAGATGAACTCGTTGAGAAGGTAACGCGGACAAAGGAAGATTTAGCTTTGCAGACTATAAATGGCGAATATCTGAAAATTCAGTACTTTGACCATGAAGCAGACTGGCATAGTGAAGACCGTGATGAATTCTTTATATGTCTTGATGGAACTGTCGAGTTCTCTGTAGAAGATAAAAACTACGTGATGAAGAGGGGGGATCTGATAGTTATCGAAGCTGGGAAAAGACACCGAGCCAATTCTAGTGGTTCGGTGCTCCTGTCCGTTGAACCACATGAAAAAGGAAGGTGATAAAGGGGATGGGCTTGCAAAATCTCAAGGTTACCTGCTATTCAGGGCACACCTATGCCGAACGGCCGAGGTCTTTCCAGTGGGAAGGCAGAGAATATGAGGTGGAAGAGATAGAAAGAGCGTGGCAGGAGCCGGGGGAGAGGCATTTCCAGGTCAGAACCAAGGATAACAAACTTTTCAGACTCCGTTATAATGAAATACAAAAGCAATGGTCTCTAACTGAGCTAGTGAGGAGCTAAATATGATAAAAGAAATTCTTAAAATCTTAGAGGATGATGGCCGAACTACCACCAAACAAATATCAACCATGACCGGCACCCCAACTGCTGAAGTTGCCAGGCTCATCAAGAAAGCCGAAGAGGACCGAACCATCCTGAAATACAAGACCATAATTAACTGGGAAAAGCTGGGCGAGGAGCTGGTATGGGCGTTAATAGAGGTCAAGGTTACTCCCCAGAGGGATGTTGGCTTTGATGCTGTAGCCGAGCGTATCTATCGCTTCCCCCAGGCTCACACCGTCTACCTAGTCTCAGGAACCTATGACCTGCTGGTTATAGTCGTGGGTAAAACCATGCACGAAGTAGCTAATTTCGTATCCCAGAAGCTGGCTCCTATTGAAGGGGTGCAGGGAACAGTTACCCACTTCATGCTTAAGCGATACAAAGAGGACGGCGAAATTCTAGAGGGGAAAGAAGGGGTTAGGCGGCAGCCGGTAATCCTCTAACTCCCACAAGGTGGTTTTATGTCAACAAATTCCCATAGATACCACAGACTTATCTCACACAGGGTAAACCAGATATCCCCTTCAGGGATAAGGAAGTTTTTCGACCTGATAGCGTCTATGGAGGGGGTCATCTCGCTAGGCGTTGGCGAGCCTGACTTTACCACCCCATGGCATATTCGCGAGGCAGCTATCTATTCGCTGGAAAAGGGCTATACCATGTATACCTCAAATTTAGGCATGCCCGAGCTTCGTCAGGAACTGTCCCGATACCTGAGGGAAAACTATAATCTAGTTTATAGCCCTGATAAAGAAATTTTGATTACCGTAGGTGTTAGTGAGGCGTTAGACCTGATAATAAGAGCCATCCTTAACCCGGGGGATGAGGTTATTATGCCCGACCCGTGTTATGTTTCCTATAACCCCTGCGTGGTTCTGGCTGGAGGTAGCCCAATTATGGTGCCTACCAACCAGGAAAATAATTTTGAGATTAGGGCGGATGATATTGAGGCAGAAGTTAATAATAAGACTAAAGCCATTCTTATTGGTTACCCCGCCAACCCTACTGGAGCAGTGCTGAGCCGGGACAAGCTGGCACAAATTGCCGAGGTAGCCCACCGTCACCACCTATTAGTTATCTCTGACGAGATTTACGCTAAGCTAGTCTATGGCATGGAGCATACCTGCTTTGCCACTCTGCCTGAGATGAAGGAGGACACCATCCTCCTGGGTGGATTTTCTAAAGCCCATGCCATGACCGGATGGAGAATCGGCTACGCTGCGGCTAATGAAGAAATTATTAACTCAATGAATAAGATTCACCAATATACTATGTTGTGCGCGCCGATAATGGGACAGATAGCAGCTATTGAGGCGCTGAGAGCCGGCGAAGCCAGCATTGCCGAGATGGTTGAGGAATACAACCAGCGACGCCGGGTAATAGTCAAGGGACTAAACGATATTGGTCTATCCTGCTTTGAGCCTCGGGGGGCATTTTATGCCTTCCCATCAATAAAGGTCACCGGTATGACCTCCGAGGAATTTTCCGAAAGGCTCCTCGTTGAGGAAAAGGTAGCCGTTGTCCCCGGTACCGCCTTCGGTGAGTGTGGTGAGGGGTATGTCCGTTGCTGCTATGCCACCTCGTTAGCTGACATTGAGGAAGCACTATCCAGAATGAAGCGATTTGTAAAGAAGCATAAGAAGTAGACTATTTTTTAACCCTATCCCCTGTATCCCCTTCCCCTTAATAAGGGGAAGGGGAAGATTTGTTTTAAGAGGGGCTAGCGCCCCTCTATGACTCCCCTAGCTACCCATATCTTGACACCCCTCACTCTAGTAGTATAATCCGCATTGGGAGGTGTAATATGACCAAAAGAATAATGGCAAAGAGCGAATCGTTCACCTCAAAATACAAGCCAACATTCGACGATAAGCATGATGAGTGGGTTTTGCAAGTTCCTAGCAGTGCGGTAATGCGAAAGTCAAAAGATTTCTACGAGGTTCGTTTGCCGATATATGCTGGTCGAGCACTCGCAATTGGCGGAAACATACTGCGCCCTTTGCGCAAGAAGTATCGTGCCTGGTTGTTGGAACAACAGGGTGGGATATGTGCTATCTGTGGTAAAGGCACTGAGCCAGACAATCCATGGAATCTTGACCACCAACCTGGCCTTACTGAGCTAGGCTCTAAGTTTATTGACTATGCAAGAGTAACGCAAAACAGAGTCATACATCGCCAGTGTGACCCTGCCCAAAGGTCAAGAAAGCACAGTTAAGACTTTTGTGGTAGAAGGCACCTATGGGGGAGTTTAAGAGGGGCTTTCGCCCCTCTTTTTATTATAGTCCCCCTCCCCTTTGAAGGAGAGGGGGATACAGGGGGTGAGGTAGATTATATTAGAGAAGACCCATCTTCTGCTTAGCCTCTTTGAGGGTCTTCCGGGCAATAACCCTGGCTCGCTCGGCACCGTCAGCCAGCACATCAGTTATATATTGGGGTTTATCAGCCAGGGCTGCCCGCCGCTCCCGGAAGGGTCTAAGAGCAGAATTAATCTCTTGAGCCAGGAGCATCTTACAATCAACGCAGCCGATTTTAGCTGAGCGGCACTGCTGAGCTATATCGTCCAACTGGAACGGATTGAAGTATCCCTGAAGCCGATAAATATTACATACCTCGGGGTGCCCGAGGTCATCCCGATAACGGCGTGCTGGGTCGGTAACCGCCAACATTACCCGCTCTATCGTCTCCCCATCGGAGAGAGCCAATTCAATATCATTACCTATTTGCTTGCTCATCTTCTCTTTCCCATCTAGCCCGAGTATTGATGGAAATGAGGTAAGCTTGGCTTCGGGTTCGGGGAAGGTATTGCCAAACTGGGTGTTAAAGCGGCGGGCAATCTCCCTGGCTAGCTCTATATGGGGTACCTGGTCTTCACCCACTGGTATAACCTCTGCTTTATAAAGTACAATATCAGCCGTCTGTAGAACTGGATAGCCGACCAGACCATAGTTTACGTTATGAGGTTGAAGCTTTACTTTCTCCTTAAAAGTCGGCACCCTTAGCAACCAACTCAATGGAGTGACCATACTAAGCAGGGTATGTAATTCCATGACCTCTGGGACATGGGACTGGACAAAAAGAATGCTTTTCTTAGGGTCAAGACCAGCCGCCAGCCAGTCAAGCATCATCTCATGGATATTCCTTTGCAGCGAACTGGTATCCTCTAGCGAGGTCAAGGCGTGAATATCAACTATGCAATAGATACAATCATACTCATCCTGGAGGTTCACATAATTCTGTATGGCCCCGAGATAGTTGCCTATGTGCTGCCTGCCAGTAGGGCGAGCCCCAGAAAAAACCCGACGCTTCATTTAAAGTCCCTCAATAAAACCATAATTTCCTCTCACATCTTCTCCGGTGCCGTCATCCCCATAAGGTAAAGGGTTTTAGCTAGAACCAGCTTGGCTGCGGCTACTAGCTTGAGACGGGCTTTAGTTAATACCTTGTCATCCCGAGAAACGACACGGCATTGGGTGTAAAAGCTATGAAATATAGTTGCCAAATCCTGAGCATAATAGGCAAGATGGTGAGGTTCCAGGGTACAGGCTACTACCTCAACTATCTCGGGTAAAAGTAACATCTTCCGTATTAAAGTCAGCTCAGGCTCAGTAGTCAGCAAAAAAACATCTCCATCTCCGTAGTCAATCCCCCTTTGCTTGGCCAAACGAAGGATACTGGCAATACGAGCATGGGCATACTGGACATAGTAAACAGGATTGTCGACTGATTGTTTTTTGGCTAACTCTAGGTCAAAGTCCATTTGACTGTCAGCCGAGCGGGACAAAAAGAAAAATCGGCAGGCATCGGCGCCCACTTCTTCTATTACCTCACGCAGGGTAATGATGTCACCGCTGCGTTTGGAGATGCGAACCAACTCATCACCGCGACGCAGGGTAACCAACTGAGAAATTATCACCTTCAGCCGCTCCGGGGCAATACCAAGAGCACCAACCGCCACCTTCATTCGAGATACATGGCCCTGGTGGTCAGCCCCCCAAATATTAATTACCGTATCAAACTTGCGCACCAAAAACTTGTCGTAGTGATAAGCAATATCAGAAGCAAAGTAGGTAGGTGAACCATCACCACGCACCACCACATTGTCCTTATCCTCACCCAGAGCCGTAGACACAAACCAAGTAGCCCCTTCCTTTTCCACGATATAGCCTCCCTGACGTAAGAGCGACAACGCCGTCTGGTACCGCCCGCTATCATAAAGGCTCTGCTCACTGAACCAGACATCAAAAGTCACCCCTAATAACTCAAGGTCACTTCTGATTTGCTTTATTATTTTGTCTAACCCGATTTGCCCTAATTGCAACACTGCTTCTGACTCAGACAGAGCCAGAAACCTGTCCCCCTTCTCGGCAATAATCTCCTTAGCCAGGTCAATCATATAGCCACCAAGGTAACCATCGCTGGGCATCTCAGCATCTATACCCAAACACTGCTGATAACGAGCCCAGAGGGTGCGATAAAAGGCATCTACCTGACTACCAGCATCATTGATATAGTATTCCCTCTCCACCTTATAGCCAGTAGCCGTAAGCACGTTAGCTAAAGTGTCACCCAGAATGGCACCACGACCATGCCCGACATGAAGCGGTCCGGTAGGATTGACACTGACAAACTCCAACTGCACTCGGCTGCCCCTTCCCAGGTCAAGGTTGCCATAAGAATCACCAGCCTCCAAGATTGAATCAACCTGCCTAGTCAACCAGTCCTTTTTAAGGGTGAAGTTAATAAACCCCGGAGGTGCCACAGTAATTGTATCAATCTCAGGACTGGGAACTATAAGCCCGACCATATTCTCAGCGATAGCTAGTGGGCTAACACCGGTTGCCCGGGCTAACTTCAAGGGAAAACTTGAGGCATAATCACCGTGTTCCGGGTTCTGGGGACGCTCTACCGCCACCTCGGGTAAGGCAACTGAAGGCAGCTTACCCAATTGCTGAGCTTGGCTTACTGCCTGCGTCAGCAGCTCAATAAGCCTTTGTTTAACTATTGCTACCCCATTCACAGCTAACCCAGCTTTCTACCTTATGCCAGATTATAGCACACTGCTAATTGACAGAGATACCTTGAACGCCATTGATTTATTTGTTAGATAAGAAACCGAAGTTAATATAAATAAAAGACTAACTTTAATTTAGCCCTTAAAAGAGAAGCCTTTAACCAGAGTTTGCATTGCTGTTTGCCACTTCTCGTCTTGAGGATAGGTATCCTGACCAAAGATTAACCGAACATAGCTAAAAGGCGGCACCAATTTGAAATACCCGGTCAATTCTTCCTTTGCCGGGTCCCTGAAGCAACTCAGAATAGCCCCATTCATTAAGGTGGGATTAGAAATTGCCCATGTACCTACTATTGCCCAGAATTTGAGCCAAAAGCCATAACGGTCATCCATCTCAACAGTTATCGGAGATAACCTCCGGCATATATCCGCTAAACGGGCCCTGTCTACAGGTCTTATATGGTGAAGGACCCTAGAGTGGCAAATAATATCTATCTTTCCCGGTGATATATATTTATCTAACTCAAAGATATCTCCAAGACATACGGCCACAACTTTCTTAACAGCAACACTAGCTTGCCGACAAAGGGTATCTATTATCTCATCGGTCACCATGGAGACTTCCCTGAAAACAATTTCTCCTGCTTTATGCAAAGGCCGGAAGACCATCTTAGCCAATTCTAAATTGACAGGAATAATATCAACCCCTACGTAAACCAACGGGACATCCAGGAGTTTCTCAAAAACCCGCCGACCCAAATACCCACCGCCAAAACCTAAGTCAAGCACAACGACAGGTTCATTGTTATTCTTAATTTCCTTCATTTTCAGAATTACTTGAGAAAGCTCTCTAACAAAACCACTGGACATTATCCCAGCGAACCGGTGCCTTTCCATACTAGCCAGCCCTTTATAACCCCTCCTTTGCCACTTTTCTAGTGGTAAATCCCCCAGTTCAAGTATGCTTTCCCGATTTTTTCTGAGCTTTGGGCCGACAAAGAGCAACCAATGGATAAAGCTAAATACAGAACGAGCCGCTTTAAAGAACCCAATGTTAATCTCTGCCGCCTGTCTGTATTTAGGCTCAAGCTTTAACAATTCTAAATCAGAAATAATCTCTCGAATCTCTCTTGCTCTCTCAGTGGCCATCAATTGGACAACCTCACCTTATCAGGATGGCACGTGCCGGGGAGCCTTCAGCCCCTTTGATTTTTAGAGGTGGGCAGAATAGGGTATATCGCCCCGGAGGGACTTCTTTTAGATTGATGCCCTCCAAAATCAGTATGCCATTTCCCAAGAGCTTGCGATGGACAGGAAAGTCTTCATCCCCATATCTGTCAGGACTACCGTAATCAATTCCAATCAAGCTTACCTTTTTGTCAACGCAGAAGTCAGCAGCTTCAGGCAACATATAGACAAAGCTTTCACAAAACACGCCACTTACACATCGGCCGCCTATGGAGTTATCTGTCTTGAATAACAGAGCATCGCCCGGTTTAATATCCAGGTCTTTCAGTTCGGAAGGTCGAACCGCTTCCTTATCTTTAATACCAACGACTTGTGCTGGCAGGATAAACCTCTGGGCGGGATAGTCATCAATATGTTTCCCACCTGGGATGAAATGGGCTGGAAAATCTAAGTGTGTGCCTGAATGGGCACTCATCACTAACTTTGAATTCTCGTTGATTGCACTATCTTTGGCTGTCTCTATCGGCTCTCTAGAAAATGGTATAGTGCCGGGGTAATCAATCGACTCAGCCCCAAGCCAGACGCTTATGTCATAAATAGCTTCATATCTATTCATCATACATTACCTAGCTTAACTCGGCGCCCCTTTGCCAGACCTGGGCTAGTTCCTTGGCTAGAAGGTGATTTTCGGGCTTGTCTAGACCTGGGTCTATTTGAAACAGCTTTATTGCCTCACTACGAGCCATCTCCAGCAGAGCCACGTCAGACAGTTTAGCCATCTTTAGGTCAGGCAGCCCGCTCTGCCTGGTGCCAAAGAATTCGCCGGGACCACGCAGTCTCAGGTCCTCTTCAGCCAAGGTAAAACCATCCTGAACCTTTTCTATTACATCTAATCGCTGTCTGCCTACCTCTGAGGGGTTCTGAGCAAGCAGCATGCAGTAACTTTGTTCTTGTCCCCGTCCCACCCTGCCCCGGAACTGGTGCAATTGTGACAGACCAAAGCGGTCGGCACTCTCAACCAGCATTACTGTAGCATTAGGCACATCTATGCCAACCTCTACTACCGGGGTTGAAACCAAGATATCAAGCTCGCCAGAGCGAAAACACCGCATTACCTTATCCTTGTCAGCCGCCGACATACGCCCGTGAAGCAAGCCTAATCGCAAATCAGGGAAGACCTCTTGAGACAAACGCTCATATTCAGCAATAGCCGCTCTAGCTTGAATAGCCTCCGACTCCTCAATCAAGGGGCAAATAATGAATGCCTGATGTCCACCAGCTACCTGCTGACGGACAAAGGCATAGGCACTATCCCTCTGCCCCGGTTTGAGCCACTTGGTCTTCACCACCTGCCTCCCCGGAGGCAGCTGGTCTATTACTGACAAATCAAGGTCGCCATATAACGTCAGGGCTAGAGTTCTTGGGATGGGCGTGGCTGTCATTACCAATACATGAGGGTTAAACCCCTTCTGCCGCAGTGCTGAGCGCTGGGTAACCCCAAATCGGTGCTGCTCATCAACCACAGCTAACCCCAAGCGGTGGAATTCCACCCCCTTCTGAATAAGGGCATGAGTCCCGATAACAATATCTATATCTCCATCTAGAATACGCTGCTGGAGCTTCTGCTTTCTGACCTGTTTGATGTCACCAATAAGTAGCGCCACAGTAAGCGGACAGGACAATAGCCCGGAGTAACTACGTAAGTAGCCTTCCTCTCCCTCTTGATGCCCTACTCTGGATAGGAGCTGACAGATGGTAGCGAAATGCTGCTCAGCCAAAATTTCAGTCGGCACCATAAATGCCCCCTGATAACCATTAGCCGCTGCCACCAGTAAAACGGCTGTAGCCACTACCGTCTTACCACTGCCTACCTCCCCCTGCAATAATCGGGACATCGGTCGTGTCTTTTGTACATCAGCTAATAGCTCGTCAAGCACCCTCTGTTGGGCTGGGGTCAGCTCAAAGAGTAAAGACTTTAGAAAGGTATCTAGCACTGGTTTCTGGGCAGTAAAGGGGCTACCCGGCTGGCTCTCCTGCCAATCGCGCTTTTTGCTCAGCACACCCAACTGGAGGAGGAAGAGCTCGTCAAAAGCCAGACGAACCCTTGCCTGAGCCTTCGTGGCTTCATCATCTGGATAGTGAGCTTGGCTTATAGCCGAGGGGAGCGGCAAAAGGTTACACCGCTGTCTCAACCCCGATGGTAAAGAATCTTCCACTTGCCACGCCCACTGGTCTATAACCCCCTTCATCAATTTCCTTACCTGGCGAGGGCGCAATCCCCGAGTCAGGGGATAGATGGGAACTAAACGCCCGGTGTGAACCAAGTCCTCATCCCCAACTAGCTCCCACTCCGGGGACTCAAAGACATGCCGTCCATTAAACAAGCTTACCCTACCGCTAATAACCACCCGCATATTAGTAGTTAGCTGCTTAGCCAGGTAGGGATTATTAAACCATACCACTCTTACGTTGCCGGTTTCATCGCCGACAATAGCTTCGGTACTCGACCTACCACCCAGCTTAACCTCCTGGGCTTGCCACACATTGGCAATAATAGTCTGCTCCTCATTCTCATTAAGCTGCGAAATAGACGTTTTCTGGCTATAGTCAAGGTGATGGTGGGGGAAGAAATAAAGCAAGTCCCGAATTGTCTTCACACCTAATTTATTAAACCTAGCTGCCAGGGTTAAGCTAATGCCTCTAATAGTAGTAATGGGTGAATCAATGGATTGACTAAACGCTACCCTTGGCTTTTTGGCTCCTGAAGGCAGGTGACTAGCTACCGGAGCCACTCTAGCCTCGCCCCTTTCTTCTCTATGCTCAACCTCAGCCAAGAAGTCAAGCACACCCTTGACCCACTGTTTACGCTGCTGTTTAGTCAAAGAGGCATAATTGGAGTCAATGAGGCGAAGTTTATAAAGCTGATTTAAAAGCCGGGGGCTGGTTAATGAACCTACAGCTTGACCAGACCAGGGGTGGAGGAATCTATCCAAACCACCGATTACCGCTGAATCTAAATAACCCTTTTTATGCTCAAGCTCAAGGATTTTACGCAGAGGCTCAACATTTATCGACAAAAACCTTACCTCCGCTGGCCTCAGCGAATAACCAAAAACGAGGAAAACTCACTCCAAGTTAGAGCAATATCACCCAATAAACTATCACCACCAGTTTTGTGGTAATCGCCAGAAATCGGGATATTACTCTACAGAAACAATATAGTGATAGTGAGGTTGACCTCCCCGAACTAGCTCGACCTCCAGATGGGGGTGCTGCTCTCGAATACCTTGGACAAACTGTTCCACCTCAGCCCGTTCGGCATCACCTCGGTAGTAAATAGTAATTACCTCAGCCTCACCCAAATCTATCTCGGCTAACACCTCACCAAGGACACCGGTAGTACTATCACCCACAGCTACTAGGTCTCCATCCAGAAAGCCAATAGCCTGCCGCTTCTTAATAGTCAGCCCACCGAGCTGGGCAGCTCGTACCGCTTGGGTAATGGCGATAGACCTAACTAATGATTTCGCTCCATTCATCGCTTGTATGTTGGTTTCCAAGTCTACCTCAGTGTTAAAGGCTAAAAGGGCAGCTATCCCTTGAGGAATGGCCTCCGTAGCCACTACCTTAACCACCTTGGTAGTTAGGGACTGGACTTGATTAGCCGTGGGCACTATATTTTTGTTATTGGGCAAAATAATGACCTTTTCTGAAGGTACCGAGTTTACCGCCTGGAGCAAATCCTTGGTACTTGGGTTCATTGTCTGTCCACCGGGAACAATGGCTGTCACCCCCAAGCTAGTAAAGACATCAGCCAGCCCATCCCCTGAGACCACAGCCACAGTAGCTGCCTCAACCGCTGGCATCCTCCCCTTCTGCATCTTCAGGTAATCTTCGTGCTGCTCATCCATATTCCGAATAAGTACCTGATGTACAGTGCCTAACAAGGTAGCACAATGCAGGACATTGCCTGGGTCTAAGGTATGGATATGAACCCTAACTGTAGATTCATCACCGACTACAATTAGAGACTCCCCTTTCCTGTGTAGCCTCTGCCTAAGCTTATCCGTGTCAAGCCCCTGTCCCTTAAGTAGAAACTCAGTGCAGTATCCATAGGGCTCTTCATCGGCAGCTACCATTTGTGGTATTCTGGCAGATATAGGCGCAGTACTGGCAATCATGCGAGGCTTACGAAACTGCATTTCCTCTACATCACCCTTAAGGTAGTGGAAGGCACCCTCCAGGATGGTGTACAGACCCTGCCCACCGGCATCTACTACCCCAGCCTCTTTCAGCACGTCTAATAAATTAGGCGTGTTAGCCACCGACTTGCTAGCGGCATCAATTGTAGCCTCCATGACCGATGTTAGGTCGTTGTCGCCACTAGCCGCCTGTGCCTCAGCAGCTGAGGCTGCCTCCCTAATTACAGTAAGAATAGTCCCCTCTACAGGATTGTTTATCCCTTTATAAGCCATGGTTGATGCCACTAATAAGGCATCAGCTAGGTCTTTACCATTAAAGGACTCCTTATGTGCCAAACCTTTTGCCAAACCATGCCAAATCTGCGACAGGATTACCCCGCTGTTACCTCGAGCCCCCATCAGTGCCCCTTTGGCTATAGCTTGAGCCACCGCTGAAGCACTACGGTCAGGGGCTCGGTAGGCTTCCTCCAGGGTGGAGCGCATGGTAAGCAGCATATTAGTCCCGGTATCACCATCAGGTACCGGGAAAACATTCAAAGCATCAATATCTGGAGCACTCTTCTCTAACCAGTTGGTGGCAACCACAAGCATATCCCTTAGCTCTTGCCCACTAAGAGAATTGACTTGCTGCATGTTATAATCTCCTTATTCAAGATTGTTTATTTGCTTCCTAACTTCCCCTTACATCAAGAGGAAGGCTAATTTCTGTAACCAGCCTCGCCTACAAATCCCCTATTCATAACCACCCTTGCCCAACTAGCTCGGCTATGATAACATTATAGAGGTTAACCCCAGACGGTTAACTTATAATGAGAACATAATACAAGTGTAATAGAATTTTACACCAAACTCATTTTTTAGTAAAGGGGTAGATTAAATTATTATGAAATGTGATTTATGTGGGAAATCAATCCAATTCGGTCATAATGTAAGCCACTCTAAACGCCGTACCAATCGCCGCTGGGTACCAAACATTCACCCAGTTACTATCGTCATCGACGGTCAGCCAAAGCGACTCAACCTGTGCACCAGATGCCTGCGCAATCAACGTAAGACCGCCAAAAAGCCAGTTTCTAGCCTAAGCTAGCCCGTATCCTGTCCAGGGCTTCTTTCACTGTTTGTTGCGAATTAAACACTGCTGCCCCGGCTACCAGCACCCTAGCTCCTGCGGCTACCAGCTTGGGAGCGACTTCAGCATTTATGCCGCCATCTACCTCCAGCTCAGTAGCCAAACCCTTTCTGTCCAGTTCAGCCCGCAAGCGGGCTACCTTATCTAGCATCTCCTCAATAAAAGCCTGTCCGCCAAAGCCAGGATTGACCGTCATGACCAAGACCAAATCCAGCGAAGGAAGAACCTCCTCAAGCACATCAATGGGTGTACCCGGGTTGAGGGCAACCCCCGCTTTAACCCCTAGCTCCTTGATTGTCTGCACTACCCGGTGAATATGCGGGCAGGCTTCTATATGAACGGTAATAATATCTGCCCCGGCGTTAACAAATTGCTCAATCTGAGACTCTGGCGCCTCAATCATAAGGTGGACATCCAGAGGCAGCTTTGTCCAATGACGAATAGCCGCTACCACTGGTGCGCCAATAGTTATATTAGGCACAAAACGCCCATCCATGACATCAACATGGATGTAGTCAGCACCTGCCTTGGTGGCTTCAGTTACCTGCTCACCAAGGCGGCTAAAATCAGCTGAAAGGATAGACGGGGCAAGCTTTACTTTAGGAGTAGTTTTCAACCTTTAGATTCTCCAAGCAATTTTTTAGCTGCGGCTAATGCCTGGTCTACCCGCTTTGGCGCCGTCCCACCAATGACGTCCCTAGCCGCAATAGATGACTCCAGGGTAATGGAGTAAACGTCCTCTCCAAATAAGGGGGAAAAAACCTTATATTCATTGAGGCCAAGCTCACCGAATGATTTGCCCTTTTCCATAGCATAGTTTACTAACCTAGCCACTATATCGTGGGCGGTGCGGAAGGCTTCCCCCTTCTTGACCAAATAGTCAGCTAAGTCGGTAGCCAGAATATACCCTCGCTTAGCTGCCTGTTCAATATTCTCGGCTTTAACCCGCAGGGTTTTGACCATGCCGGTAAATACCTCCAGGGTAGATAACAGGGTATCTACAGTGTCAAATAGACCCTCTTTATCTTCCTGCATGTCTCTATTATAGGACAGGGGAAGGGCTTTCATAGTGGCTAGCAACGCCATAAGTCTGCCATAGACCCGCCCCGTCTTACCCCGAACCAGCTCAGCTACATCAGGGTTCTTCTTCTGGGGCATGATGCTTGAGCCGGTGGCATAAGCCTCATCAAGCTCAATAAAGTCAAACTCGGCTGAAGACCACAGGATAATCTCTTCCGCTAGTCGGGAAAGGTGCATCATACACAGGCTAGCTGCAGCTTCATATTCAACGACAAAGTCTCTATCAGAGACAGCGTCAATACTATTTTGGCTTATCTGGCTAAAGCCTAGCTCACGGGCTAAGAAATCCCGGTCAACATTATAGCCTACGCCAGCTATAGCGCCGCTGCCCAGGGGCATGACATCGGTCCGCCTTAGGCAATCGTTAAACCGGTCAACGTCCCGCTGGAGCATCTCAAAGTAGGCTAAAAGGTAATGCGCCAACAATACCGGCTGGGCTGGTTGAAGATGGGTATATCCCGGCATAATTACCCCTTTATTAGCTTCAGCCTGGCTAATTAGGGCCCGCTGGAATTCTTTGAGCCTGACCAGGGTCTCAGCTATCGCCTGCTTAGTAAAGAGACGCAAATCTAGAGCCACCTGGTCATTTCTGGAGCGAGCCGTGTGGAGCTTCCTGCCTACCTCCCCTACCTTATCAATAAGCCGGGCTTCAATATTCATATGGATGTCTTCCAACTCAGGCTTAAACTGAAATTTACCCTGCTCTATCTCCTCCCTAATAGAAGTCAACCCGGTAATTATAGCTTCAGCCTCTTTTTCTGAAATTATGCCCTGTTTTGCCAGCATTTTGGCATGGGCAATACTACCGGCAATGTCATGCTTATACAGGCGACAATCAAAGGGGATAGAGGCAGTGTATTTGGCTACCAGCTTATCAGCCTCCTTATGAAAACGACCACGAATAAGGCTCATCTGCTACCTTCCTTATATTTATCTTATATGATGCATAGCGCCTATTCAATCCTCGGCTTCACTCCTGGACTGCGTCTGGGCTTGAGTCCGAGCCGGCAACCCCCAAATGTGGATAAAGCCTGGGGAAGCACTCTGGTCAAAGACATCAGCCTTGTCATAGGTGGCTAGACCGTAGCTATATAGTGAAAATGGTGATTTCCGCCCGACTACACTTGAACTTCCCTTAAATAGTTTCAATCGCACCGTTCCAGTAACAAAGCGCTGTGAGCTTTTGACATAGGCAGTCAGGTCTTGACGCAGTGCAGTGAACCACAGACCGTTATAGATGAGGTCAGCGTACTCCTGGGTTACCTTTTGCTTAAAACGCAGTTGGGATTTTGACAGGGTCATCGCCTCTAACGCCTGATGCGCCTGAAGTAATACCTTGGCTGCCGGGGCTTCATAGACCTCCCTCGATTTTATTCCCACCAGCCTGTTCTCCAGATGGTCAATCCTGCCTACGCCATGCCTGCCGGCTAGTTCATTTAGCTGCTGAATTAAGCTAACGCCGTCTAGTTGCTTCCCACCAACAGTAACCGGGATGCCCTTTTCAAAGCCAATCTCCACATAATCTGGCTTATCTGGGGTCTGCCCCACCGACATTGTCCAGGTGAACACCTCCTCTGGAGGCTCAACCCAGGGGTCCTCAAGAACCCCGCACTCAACACTCCTACCCCACAGGTTTTCATCAATAGAATACGGGCTGGCAACAGTAACCGGCACCGGAATACCATGACGCTGGGCATAGTTAATAGTCTGTTCACGGGTCATGCCCCATTCCCTAGCCGGAGCGATAATTTTAAGGTCTGGTGCCAAAGCATTGATGCTCACATCAAACCTAACCTGGTCATTGCCCTTACCAGTGCAACCATGAGCTACTGCCGAAGCCCCCTCCTTCCGGGCTGTATCCACCAGTAGCTTAGCCATTAACGGGCGAGCTAAGGCGGTAGCCAAGGGATATTCTCCCTCGTAAAGGGCATCCGCCTGCAAGGCGGGAAAAACATACTCATTAACAAATGAGTCCTTAGCATCTACCACTAACGCCTTTATGGCACCAACATTGAGTGCTTTCTGGCGGATAGCCGAGAAATCACGCTCATTGCCGACATCAACGGTCAGGGCAATAACATCCAGGTTATACTTCTCTTTTATCCAGTTGATGGCTACCGATGTATCTAACCCACCACTATAAGCCAGTACTACTTTGTCCGACATACCAAACCTCCCTTAAACTAATAAAGAGCCAGGCTCACTAACATTCATAGGGCCAGCACCCCTATCTAGTTAATAGTGGACAATGCCTTATCTAAAATGCCTAGTGCTTCATCGACCTCCCCGTTGCCAATAATAAGGGGAGGCATAAAACGCAAGGCGTTGGGCTTCAGTTGGTTAACCAACAAACCTCCCTCAAGGCAAGCCATCACCACAGATTGGGCAATATCGCTACTAAACTCCACAGCTAATAATAATCCACGCCCCCGCACATCGGTGATAAACTGGAATTTCTGTTTTAACCCTTCTAATCTGGCAGCGAAATACTGCCCCACCCTCTTGGCATTGCCAGCAACATCGTTATCAATAATAAACTTTAGGGTGGCATAACCGGCGGCACAGGCTACTGGATTACCACCAAAAGTAGAGCCATGCTCCCCGGGAACGAATACGTCGGCTTTTTCCTTAGCCAAGACAGCCCCGATGGGTATGCCACCAGCTAGACCTTTAGCTAACGTCATTATATCAGGTTCAATGCCATACTGCTCGTAGCCAAAAAGTGTTCCTATTCGCCCCACACCGGTTTGAATCTCATCCAAAATAAGTAGAATACCCTTCTGGTCACACCACCTCCGCACCGAGGTCAAGTAATTATCACTAGGCAGATTGACCCCGCCTTCTCCCTGTACTGGCTCTAACATCACGGCGCAGGTCTGACTACTGGTAGCTGCCTTTATGGCATCAACGTTGTTATACTCCACATTGACAAAACCAGCCGGCAAGGGTAGATATGGCTGCTGAAACTTAACCTGACCGGTAGCCGCCACCATAGCTAGAGTACGTCCATGAAAGGAATTAGTAGTGGTAATAATCTCGTAGGCTCCACTCAGGTAGCGCTTCCCATACCGCCGCGCTAGCTTGATCGCCCCTTCATTAGCCTCAGCACCGCTATTGCAGAAAAAGACCTTATCTAAACAGCTATTCTGAACCAAAAGCTCAGCCAAGCGAATTTGGGGGATGGTATACAACTGATTTGACGTCTGGATAAGCATCTGCACCTGCCCCGTAACCGCCTCAACTACCACCGGATGACAGTGCCCCAGACTATCACAAGCCCAGCCGCCAACAAAATCGAGATACTCCCGACCATCTTCATCCCACACCCGTGCCCCCCGCCCCTTAACCAGGGTTACCGGTAAACGCTCTACAGTTTGCATAAAGTATTTGTGCTCAAGCTCCTGCCAGTGACTCATTTTTACTCCCTATTTGATGAGATTATTTATTAACCTCACCCCCTTAGTCCCATCTCCTTCAAAGGAGAGGGGGAATTGGATATATTAGAGAGGCTTCGCCTCTCTTAAACTCTCCCTTTACTTTTGGCTAGTGGCCTGAATTGTTGTGCCACTGCCGCTTCCCTCAATCTCCCTAAGTAAAGCATGCCGCTGCCTACCATCTATGATTCGGGTAATTTGAGTATTAGATAAAGCCCTCAGGCAGGCTTTAATCTTGGGCATCATCCCCTCTGAAGCCACCCCCGAGGCTATTAACGCTTCGGCTTCACTAGATGACAAATGAGGTAGCAACTTGCCTGATTGGTCGCAGACACCAACAACATCGGTCAAAAAGATAAGCCTTTCCGCACCAATAGCGGCAGCAATTTCACCAGCTACAACATCGGCATTAATGTTAAGCACCCGTGTTGCTTCGTCCGGTTTATCAGACAGATTGAAGCTAACGGGAGCGACTACCGGGATATAGCCTAATTTTAATAGAGCCTGCAGAGGGGCAAGGTTTACTTTAACCACCGTGCCAACATAGCCTAGCTCTTTATCCTTAACCCTGCCTTGAATAAGGGCTCCATCCACTCCACTAATACCTATCGCCCTCCCACCCAAACTATTAATGCCAGCTACAATCTCCTTGTTGACCAACCCGGCGAGGACAGCAATTACTACCTCTAGCGCCGCCTTACTGGTTACCCGCTCACCGTCAACAAAATGGGTAGAAATCCCCCGCTTTTGGAGCCACTCGGTTATCAGCTTACCCCCGCCATGGACTACAACCAGTGATTTACCCTGTTGCTGGAGGGTGACTATGTCCTCAATAGTAGTATCATGACTACCTAAGGTAGCCCCACCAATCTTAACCACGATAACTTTATTCAATCTTACCAACCCTATCCCCTGTATCCCCTTCCCCTTGATAAGGGGAAAGGGGAGTGTTTTTTAAGAGGGGCTTCGCCCCTCTATAACTCCCTTAATTTCTACAACTCCCTAAATTTGTTTCGTATCTCCTCTTCCCCCATAAACAATTTCTCAGGTCATGTACTGACTGTTAATGGTTACATATTCCTCAGACAGGTCGCAGCCCCAGGCGGTAGCTGTAGCCGCGCCCAGGTTCAGCTTCAGGTTTATTGGCACCTCGTCACCACGCAATGCCCTTATCAATGCTTGGTTATCAAAGGATAATGGACAGCCAGCCTTTACCACACAGATATTACCGATATAGAGGTCAATCTTTGATTCCACAACCTCCACACCACTCCGCCCTACCGCCACTATAATCCGCCCCCAGTTAGGGTCAGCGCCATGTATTGCCGCCTTAACCAAGGGCGAACTTACTACTGTCCTGGCAGCTAACCTAGCCTCGGCAGCACTAGGTGCCCCACTAACCGTAACCTCAATAAGCTTAGTCGCCCCCTCACCATCACGGACAACACATTTAGCCAGATAAATACAGAGCTGGTCAAGGGCTTGCTGGAAGGCATCATCCTGCCTATTGCCTTGTGAAATAGGCTTGTTGCCCACCAGTCCGTTAGCCATTATTAACATCATATCGCTGGGACTGGTATCGCCATCAATTGAAATCATATTAAAGGAAATGTCAGCCGCTTTTCGTAGCGCCAATTTAAGAAAATCTATATCCACAACAGCATCAGTGGTCAGAAAACAAAGCAAAGTAGCCAGGTTGGGATGAATCATCCCCGCACCTTTGGCTACCCCACCAATGGTAAACCCACTGTCATCAACCCTGACAGCTATGGCTGCTTCTTTAGGAACGGTATCGGTGGTCATCATTGCCCTGGCCAGCTTTTGACCACCATCCTTATCAAGAGCCACCTGTTTTATGCCAGCTTTTATCAGCGCCATCGGTAGCCGTTGCCCAATCACCCCGGTGCTAGCCACCAGAACGTCTTCGGGTGATACCCCGATATTCTTAGCGGCTAGCTCTGCCATCTCGGCAGCATCGGCAACCCCCGGCTCACCGGTAAAGGCATTGGCACAGCCACTATTTACCACCACCGCCGAAACCCTCCCCGATTGTAAACGCCGCTGGGATAGAACTATGGGGGCTGCCTTAATCCGATTGGTAGTAAATAAAGCCGTAGCCACACACGTCACCTCGGAAAAGAGGATACCCAGGTCTAAAACATCGTTGGCTTTCCTCTTTATCCCGGCGTAGGTGGCACCAGCACGAAACCCCCGAGGCGAGGTGACACTGCCCGAAGCAATAAATTTAATCCCGGCTTCCACTGGATAAAATATACCATAGTCGCTATACCTAGGCAATGTGATAAAATGACTAGCAGAGGCATTTTGTTGGAAGGAGATACAGGATGGAATCAAAGACGGTATATTTCGACAACCCGGGGAGTGAGAATACTGAGGCGGTATTACGCATCGCCAGACAGCGGGCTGAGGAGCTAGGTATCAAGAATATAGTGGTGGCATCCACCAGAGGTGATACCGCAGTCAAGGCTATGGATGCCTTTCAGGGACTGAGGGTTATCGTGGTCAGTCATGCTACCGGCCTGCGTGAACCCAATACTCAGGAATTTACCGAAGAGAATAGGAAAATAGTTGAGAGTAAGGGAGGCACAATCCTTACTACCACCCACGCCTTTCACGGCGTTAGCCGAGCCCTGCGCACCAAATTCAATACCGTGGCTATTGGGGATACAATTGCCAGTACTCTACGCATCTTCGGTGAGGGGATTAAAGTTGCCTGTGAGATAGCCCTGATGGCGGCTGATGCCGGGCTGGTGCGCACCGATGAGGACATTATCTCTATAGCTGGCACCAGCCGAGGCGCTGATACTGCCATTGTGCTCACACCGGTCAACACCCACAACTTCTTTGACCTCAAGGTTAAAGAGATTCTGTGCAAGCCTCACTTGTAAATACCTACCGCTTGAAATCTATGGGCAGCCGGTGTAAACTTATTTTTTGGCTCATGAAGATTGTACGCTTTGCCGTTGATAACAAGGTTAGATATGGCATACTCCATGACGAATCTATCCAAGTCATTGAGGACAAGCCTTTCCGTCACCTTAAAGTCTCTGACCACTACTACCAGTTAAGCGAGGTTAAACTTCTACCGCCATGTCTCCCCTCCAAAATAGTAGCCCTAGGCCTTAATTACTACAGCCACGCTAAAGAGCTTAATGCCCCTCTGCCTGATGCCCCTTTGATTTTCCTGAAACCATCGACTGCGGTGATTGGACCTGAGGACAGTATTATTTACCCCTCCGCCTCAACTAGAGTTGACTACGAGGGCGAGCTCGGGGTAGTGATTAAGAAAGCAGCCTGGCAGGTATCAGTAGACGATGCCTTGGACTACGTCCTGGGCTATACCTGCTTTAACGATGTGACCGCCCGTGACCTGCAAATTAAGAACGGGCAGTGGACTAGGGCCAAAGGTTTTAATACCTTTGCTGCTATTGGACCGTGTATTGAGACCGAACTTGACCCGGGAAATGTTACTCTGGAAACCTTTTTAAATGGAGAGCTCAAACAGCAGGGCAATACCTCCGACCTCGTCTATACCGTCCCCCAGCTGATAAACTTCATCTCTCATGTGATGAGCTTGCTACCGGGTGATATTATTGCTACCGGCACCCCCAGCGGCATCGGTCCGATGTACCCCGGCGACACAGTAGAGATAAAAATAGAGCCTATCGGCACCCTGAAAAACTATGTCATCAGTGAAAACCAATAGGCTACTTTGGCTTTTGCCCCAATAGAGCTGCGTCGTCAGTAACTGCGCAGGTATTCCAGCATTGAGACCCTCTTCCAGCCGGTTACCGGTCTTGTCTTCCAGACAGTCCTCTCTTTGGGGACATATCTATACTCAGTAACCTCCCGGTACTTTACTACCGGTCGATATTTGACGACCTCTCTGGTTTTTTCCACTTCCCGGTAGACGGTAGCGGTTTTGGTTGGGGGAGTAACCGAATAGGTAAAGGAACTCAGCGCTGCCCCATGATAGGATAGGGTGAGCTTTTCTTCCCTGCCTGCCGCAATATATTTTGTCTTAGATTCGGTGGTTTTTGACCCGCCGTGTAACGTCAAATCAAATAGCACAGTGAAATCGCCGCCGATTACATCGGTATTCTTGATATATACCCGGACATAAAACCCTCCGCCACCAAAATAGTTATATCCCTCCTCACCGGTCACTACATAGTCAATGGGCACAGCCTCCTCACGGGGTTCCATCTCATAGTAGGTTTCAATGTCGGTATAAGGCTCGGTATCTATATACGGCTCCTCCCAGGTATAGGGTTCACTGACATAATAGGTCTCGGTAGCCTGATACGTCTCATCAGCGGTGTAAGATACCCATTTAACCGGTGCCAGGCAGAAGACAAGCAGGAAGGCAAGCGCTGAACCCAGCCCGATGGCTAAGGGCTTCCACCTTACGGTCGGTTTCTGTAATTTCAGGTTCTGTAATCTAAAGAGAACCCGCCTCCACATTT
>CAYHAL010000020.1:0-24186 GCA_964354655.1 uncultured Dehalococcoidales bacterium | reverse complement strand
TTGCATTCTCAAAGCCCGGTTTGTATTCTGGAACCCGGATAAGGTCAGAACGGTTCCGTGTTGCCCAGGAGATATAGACCGGTGCCTCCCAGCCAGGGACCAATCGCTTATAAGAATTAACCCACTGGCTGGTGACGGCAGTAATCTCGGGAGCGTATTTCAGCAGCCCAGCAACAAAGCTCAGTGCTATTTTGGAGAGATAATGCTTGCCCTTCTTATCAAAGAAGGCATTGGTATCACCCTTGAATAGCGACTGATGGACATGCATACCGCTGCCGTTGATACCGAAGACTGGTTTGGGCATAAAGGTGGCGTAGACCTCATGCTTTAGCGCTATTTCCTTAATCACTATCCGATAGGTCATCACGTTGTCAGCCATGGTCAGGGCATCAGTGTAGTGCATGTCTATCTCATGCTGGGAGGTAGCGACCTCGTGGTGGGATTTGTCAATGGTAATGCCCATCTCCTCCAGAGCGAGCACTGTTTCTCGCCTCAGGTCAATAGCAGCATCATGAGGGTCCATGTCGAAATAGCCCCCTTGGTCCAGCGGCTCGGTACAACTTGAATCCTTGAAATAGAAGTACTCAAGCTCTGGGCCGACATAGTAGGTGTAACCCATATCGGCTGCCCGTTTTAGGTTATTTTTCAGGACAAGTCGCGGGTCGCCTTCAAACGGCTCGCCGCCTGGTTTTAGTATGTCACAGAACATCCGAGCCACTGCCGCGTGCTCCTTGGGGCGCCAAGGAAGAAGCCGAAAGGTATCGGGGTCAGGCAGGGCCACCATATCACTTTCATCAATGCGGGCAAAGCCCTCAATAGAGGAGCCATCAAACCCCACGCCATCTTTGAGAGCCCCTTCCAGCCCCTCCACAGTTATGGCAAAACTCTTGAGCATGCCCAGGATGTCGGTGAACCATAGCCTAATAAACTTGACATCATGCTCCTGAGCCATCTTGAGGACATATTGCTTACCTTCCTCTCTGCTTTTGGTTTCCATTTTATCAACCCTCCTCTTGTATATTTTTTATATTGCATTCTCACCTTCCTCACCGGTCCTGACGCGCACTGCATCCTCAACCGGAAGGACAAAAATCTTGCCGTCTCCCATCTCACCAGTCTGAGCAGCACTGGTGATAGCGTTTAGTGTCTTGGACACGTCTTCGTCGAGTACCACAACCTCAACCTTAATCTTGGGCAACAAATCCACTTTGTATTCTCCTACTCGCCACTGTAGGGTAAGACCGCCTTGCCGACCATGACCGCTAACCTCACTCACGGTCATTCCATAATAACCGCTGTTTTGAAGAACTGCTCTCACGGCATCCAGCTTTTCCTCCCTAATTATAGCTTCTATTTTTTTCAACGCAACATCCCTCCATAAGCCCTTTCGCCATGCTGTGAGACGTCCAAACCTACAGTTTCTTCAGTCGCACTGACTCTCAGCCCTACAGTAACATCGCCTGAAAAATCATATATTCAGTAGGCATAAAGTCTGCCATACGGTCGAAGCCAATGGGGGAAGAGCTTGATGAACCCATGCTTCAATATCTCACCGGTTTCATAGCCAAAATGAGCAGCAAACTCACCAACGAATTGCTGAAGAATCTGGTAGTCTTTTTCTTCCAGCGGGGCAATGCCCACTTCTTTGCCCAGTTGATATTCTTTGATATTCCCCCTCAGGTAGATGACACCGCCGTGCATTCCAGTGCCAATAAATCTCGCTTTATGATATTCCCCTTCACCAAGATTTAGACCCAGCAGGATTAGAATGCCTCCAGCCATGTACTCACCAACAAAGTCTTGGGCAGTGCCACCGATAACCACAGCTGGCCTTCTATCCCGGTATTCCTTCATGTGAATCCCAGCTCGATAGCCCACATCCTCCCGAATGAAGATCTTACCTCCACGGGCTGACAAACCGACGATATCGCCAGCGTGACCATGGACGATGATTTCGCCGCTGTTCATGGTATTGCCGCAGCCATCCTGAGCATTGCCGTGCACAGTAATCCTCGGACCATCCATAAACGTCCCCAGGTCATTGCCCGGTGTACCAAAAATCTCGATTTCCACCGGGCGGTCTAGGTCGGTGCCAATGTACCTCTGCCCATAGACATTGCGGAGCTCAATCTTCTGGGTGCCATTCAAGACAACCTCCCTCAGCCTAGCGTTAAGCTCCCGATAGTGGAGACCACTGGCATTTATTGCTACCACCTGATTATTTGCTGTCATCATTGTCAACTTCCAGCCATCCTTACTCCCAGGATTTCGAGTTCGGTATCAGTTAGGCCAATACCTCTCAGGTGCAGGCGATTGCCGCGAAGGCTCTCCACAGCGTTAACACCCATGCCGCCCAGTATATCCTTAAGCTCGAGGCTCCAGCCACGCAGGAGGTTGGCTAATCTCCGCGCCCCAATGTCAGGATTGACCCTCTTGGTCAAGGCAAGGTCAGTGGTGCAGATCCCCCAGGCGCACTTGCCAATGTGGCATTGCTGGCAGACAGTGCAGCCCAGGGCAATTAGGGCGGCGGTGCCGATGTAAACGGCATCAGCACCGAGGGCAATCGCCTTAGCAACATCACCACTATTCCTTATGCCACCTGAGACCACGATAGATGCTTGGTTGCGTATCCCCTCCTGCCTCAGGCGGCTATCCACTGAGGCTAGTGCCAGCTCAATAGGGATACCTACGTTGTCACGGATGACCTTGGGGGCAGCACCAGTAGCCCCCCTAAGCCCATCAAGAACAATGATATCGGCGCCGGTGCGCACCATACCGCTAGCAATAGCTGCTGAGTTATGGACAGCGGCAATCTTCACCGATACTGGCTTAGTATAGTTTGTCGCTTCCTTTAATGCGTAAACGAGCTGAGCTAAGTCCTCAATAGAGTAAATGTCGTGCTGTGGTGCCGGAGACAGGGCGTCGGTTCCCTGTGGAATCATCCGGGTCAGGGAAATTTCGGCACTCACCTTCTCTCCGGGAAGATGTCCCCCGATGCCAGGCTTTGCCCCCTGCCCAATCTTAATCTCGATTACTCTGGCGACATCAAGGTATTCAGGGTGAACTCCGAAGCGTCCTGAAGCTACCTGAACAATAGCATTGTTACCATACTTATATAACCTAGGGTGCAGTCCTCCTTCACCTGTGTTCCATAAAGTACCCATCTCAGTAGCTGCCCGAGCTAGGGACTCGTGGACGTTAATACTCACCGCTCCGTAAGACATGGCAGCAAACATAACCGGGACTTCCAGTTTGACCTGAGGAGTTAACTCTGTCTTCAGACTCAGGGACTCCCCGGTGAGTTCTACCCGGTCAGGCTTTCGCCCCAGATAGGTGGTAAGCTCCATTGGCTCGCGTAGCGGGTCAATGGATGGGTTGGTTACCTGGCTGGCATTAAGTAACAGATGGTCCCAGTAGATGCGCTGACCTTTATCATCGCCCATTCCGGTAAGGAGCACGCCGCCAGTCTCAGCCTGCCTAATGATGTCCTCAATCACCTCAGGACGCCAGTTATAGTTCTCCCGGTAGTCCAGCAAGCTTCGCCTGATGGTTAATGCCCCGGTGGGACAGAAAACAATACAACGATGGCAGCCGACACAGTTCTCCTCGCGACTTCTCACCACCTCGTCTTTGGCATCATAGTAGTGGGCATCAAACGTACACTGGTTGACGCACACCTGACACTGAATACACCGCTCAGGGTCTCGCTCCACTATGAATTTGGTCGGCAAATAGGTCTTCACCGTAATAATCCTCTCATTGTTCTCTTAACATTTCATATTTACTGGTCATTTCTTTATTGTTTATTAACCTCACCCCCTTAATCCCCCTCTCCTTGAGAAGGAGAGGGGGAAGGGACCCGAAGAGAGGCTTCGCCCCTCTTTAACTCTCCTTAAAAGGAGTTTTAGAGAATCTTTGCCCCGTTTTACCCTCCTTAAAAGGAGCCTTAGAGAGGCTTTGCCCTTTTTTACTCTCCTTAAAAGGAGTCTTAGAGGGCCTTTGCCCCTCTCTTACTTACACTCCCCCTTCCCTGAAAGAGGTAGATGAAGTCCTTGCATGAGGGGGTCAGGGGGATAGGTTCCCCAAACAATTCTTCATAATCGTACTGGTATTCCTTTTGTTGCCAGATATTCCTTGGTCTCCCGAATTGAATAGGTTCCATAATGGAAGATGCTGGCTGCCAGAACAGCATCCGCCTTGCCCAGAACCAGCGCCTGATAAAGGTCTTCCAGAGTGCCGGCGCCACCACTGGCAATAACCGGCACGCCCACTGCCTCAGAAACGGCACAGGTAAGCTCAATATCGTATCCCGCTCGATGCCCATCGGCATCTATGCTGGTAAGCAATATTTCCCCAGCACCAAGCCCCACTGCCTGTCTTGCCCAGTCAAGGGCATCAATGCCGGTCGGCTTCTGACCACTATAAATAAAGACCTCCCACCTGGGGTTGTTAGTGCTGTGTATCCGTTTGGCATCTATGGCGACGACGATACACTGACTGCCGAATTTTGTCGCACCCTCGCTAATTAGAGACGGGCTGAGCACAGCCGCCGTATTTATCGCCACCTTATCCGCCCCAGCCATCAACATACGCCGCATGTCGCTTATGTTGCGCAGTCCACCACCTACGGTTAGAGGTATAAAGACCCGCTCGGAGATACGCTCAACCACATCTACCATGGTATTACGCCCCTCCGGGGTAGCGGTTATATCCAGAAATACCAGCTCGTCAGCGCCCTCTTGATAGTAAAAGCTGGCTAGCTCTACGGGGTCACCGGCATCACGTAACCGGGTAAAACTTGTTCCCTTGACTACTCGTCCAGCTTTTACATCAAGGCATGGAATGATTCTTCTAGTCAGCATTTAACGTTACCTCGTTACCTCCCTAGCCAAAGCTAGAGGCTGTGGTTGAAGCGGCGTACCTAACCTCCCCACGATGGGCTCGCCGCCCATCGGAACCCATGTTTTATCCACGTCAGGACAAATAAGACGGATAGCCGACTCCTCCGACGAAAGGTACAATGTATCGCCCTTTATCCCAACGGTAAGCGGTCGCAATCTAATGCGGTCGGTAAGCCCAATCATCTCACCATGATGGGCAATGATAACGGTGAAGGGACCGTTTAGCAGCAAGCTGCCATAGACCTGGCGCAAGGTCAGCAGCAACTTTTGCTCCCCCGGAGAAAGCCGCTCAATCTCAGTCCAGAACGGCGGAGCCAGTACTTTGGCGGCTATCTCTATCGGTAGATTGTGCTTACGCATCAGCAGGTCAACAGCATAGGCAACTACCTCGGTATCGGTCTGCATGGTGCAATGGTAGCCGAACTGCTCCAGGTAGCGCCGATTTATCCCGTAGGATGAAATTTCCCCGTTGTGAACCACCGTCCAATCCAGAATACAGAATGGGTGAGCGCCACCCCACCAGCCCGGGGTATTGGTGGGGAACCGGCCATGGGCAGTCCACAGATAGCCTCCATACTGCTCTAGACAGAAATAGTCGGCTATTTCCTCAGGGTAGCCTACCCCCTTGAATATTCCCATGTTCTTACCACTAGAATAAACAAAGGTATCTTCCAATTTGGTGTTTATTTCCATGACCATGTCGACGACATAGTCATCTTCTGACTTGGCTTCAGACCTGTGCTGACTAGCGTCAAGAAAGTAGCGCCATACGAGGGGTGGATTAATAATACCCCTGGTGGGTCGGGTTGGTATTTCCTCCCCATCAACTACTCTAAACTTCTCGTTGAGAAAAGCCTCTGTTTGTCGCCTCCCCTCCTGGCTCAGGTACATTATGTGGAAGGCATAGAGGTCGGCATATTCCGGATATAATCCATAAATAGCAAATCCTCCGCCCAAGCCATTGCCACGGTCATGCATATTGGCAATCGCCGTGATGACGCCTTCCCCGGAGAATTTCCGTCCTGAAGTATCCATTACCCCAAAGATGGAGCAGGCATCAATTACCTTATCGTCGTGGTATGGGTTTTGCATTAGGTTAATATTTCTCATAGAGGTATCCCCTAAAATAATCTCTACTCTCCTATGGCAATCTCCTCAGGCTGCCCAACGGAGGTTGCTGAGGAGGCTAATAGTGAAAGCGGCACTTCCAAGCGTGGTTGCCATATCTCTTCCGGGAGAGAGGCAAGACCGAAATCATCACTTACAAGGGCTTGCTTGAAACTATCAACATTTACCCTGTCCTTCATCAAACTAAAGACGATTCCCGATTTCTCAATGTTGCCAACAAAGACCATGCCCACCACAAGTCCGTCCTTCAGTATGACCTTTTTGCAGGTGTGGTCATGTTTTTTACTCACTACCTCGTAGCCATTGTCGGGTGGGTTTACAATGCCGGCAGAGGCAATAGCCAACCCAAAGTATTTCAAAGAATTCATAGCTGTGCCTCCGGGATATTCAGTCGGGACACCAGCCATATTGAAGCCGGCGACCCTTCCCCCTATATAGGCATTGGGCCAAATTGGGGTGAGCCGATTCTCACCGCAGATAAAATCATAAGCCTCAGCTACATCACCACAGGCATATACATCGGCGGAAGAAGTAGCCATATAGCGGTCAACCACTATGCCACGGTTTATTTTTATCCCGGTGCCAATTACAAGTTCAGTGCGGGGTTGAACACCAATGGCGACTATCACTAGTTCACAGGGTATCGGGATACCCTCGTCCGTAGTTATGCCAGTGACGATGTCTCCCAGATAGCTACCGATATCAGCCACAGTGCCGCCAGTTATAATTCCAACCCCAGCCTGTTTCAGCCTCTCTTCCACTAGAGCTGATGCTTCTTCGTCAAGGATAGTATTTAAAATCCGTTCCTTCATCTCCACTATGGTAACTTTAACCCCTCGTTTCACCAGCACCTCAGTGACACTTACGCCGATGAGACCGCCGCCAATGACCACCCCACGCTCCATCCGCCAGCCAAGATACCGGTCAATAGCCTTAGCATCATCAAGCGTGACAAAGGTAAAGACCCCGTTCCGGTCAATGCCTTTTATCCGGGGGACAATGGGCAGACCACCAGTGGCAAGTAGCAACTTTTTCCAGGCTATTGTTCTTCCGTTCCCCAGCCTGACGGCATGCTTACTAATATCAAGTTGCTCTACTTTCTGCCCCAGGATGACTTGGAGGTGGTTTTTCTCATAAAACCCTATAGGCCGAAATAGCATCTTCTCCAGAGGACACCTACTGGCGAGATACTCTGAAATAAGCGGCCGGGAATAAGCAGAATAGGGCTCGCTGGAGATTATGGTAATTGCCCCCGCTTTATCCACCTCACGAATAGCTTCAGCTGCCCCAATGCCCCCGGCAGAGTTTCCTATAATCAGATATTTCACCTTCTCTAGCTTCGTCATTATGTCCTGCCCTATTTTTATGTTCCACTTAGCTTTGCTGCCAGAGCCAGCTTTATGAAATTGTCATAAAGCCTAAGCCCGATATCCCCGCTCTTTTCAGGGTGAAACTGGGTCGCTACCAGGTTCCCCCTGGCAATGACACTACATAGGCGAATGCCATATTCAGTCTCACCAGCCACCAGCGATTTATCCTCCGGCTCTACATAATAGCTATGAACGAAGTAGAAATTGGCTTCGTCTGGTATCCCCTCAAATATTGGGTGAGAAATTGTTTGCTTTACCTGGTTCCATCCCATGTGGGGGACTTTTAACCCCGAAGGGAGCTTACGCACTCGCCCCGGAATAATCCCGAGACACTCATGCCAACCACCTTCTTCAGTGTCGGTAAACAAAATCTGCAGCCCAATGCACACACCTAAGAAGGGACGTCCCTCAGCAATAAGCTGACCAATCATGTGAGCCAATCCCAGCCTCTTGAGGTTAGCCATGGTATCAGCGGCAGCACCAACACCCGGTAGGATGACCGCATCAGCATTAACCATGTCACCGGGGTCGCTGGTTATCCGCGACTGGTAACCCAGCTTGGCAATAGCATTAGCCACGCTGCGCAAATTCCCCGCACCGTAATCAACAATTACGACCGCTTTGTTTCTATCCATTATCTATCCTCCACATATAACAGCGCCTCATTAGGACAATTAGTCACGCAGGCTGGTTCATCCATTCCGGCGCAGAGGTCACATTTGGCAATCCTTCCCCGATGGGTGTCCTGCCTGATAGCACCAAATGGGCAAACTAATATACAAGTCCAGCAACCAATACACCTCTCTTCATCCACAGTCACAACGCCGCTCCCCGCATCCCTCTGGAGTGCTCCGGTAAGGCAAGCATAAACACATGGAGGCTCATCACAATGCTGGCAGCGGATGGAAAATGATACTGGTTTACTTACCTCAACTGACAAACGCGGCAATGGCTGAGGGGATTCCCTTTTAAAAACCTTGATCAAGTCCTTCGATAGTGAGTGCGCTACCTGGCAATACACCTCGCAGAGATGACAGCCAATGCAGACCTGTTCCTTGATATAGATTCTCTTCATATAGTTATATATCCTTTAGCTTAGTTAGCGGTAAACGGTTGCCGCCTACCATATTAGCACCTTTTCCCCCGCTTGTCAAGACCCTTGCATCAATTTTAATACTCTTTATATATTAAATGGGTATCTTGAGGAATATGACAATTAGCGGAAAATATAGCCCATAATTTGCCGTATTACTGTACAAGAGGGCACTGTTCTTGGCAGGCTGGTGAGGATACAAGAGTATATTTGTGGAGCTTGTTCTCCAAGAGCAATTTGGCTACTCGGTTCTGGAGTAGCTGGCTGACACTCGACTCTTTATGCCACCTCTTTCCTTGTACTCGGCTTCTACCACCATGGACAGAGGTTTTATCAGGCTAACCAGGTCTTGGAGAATGTGGTTGACAGCGTGCTCCTGCAAAATGCCAACATTCCGGTATGAGGTGAGGTAATACTTCAGGGATTTGAGCTCTATTAAGCAGTGCTCAGGAACATAGCGAATCACGAGACGAGCAAAATCGGGTAGACCGCTCCAAGGACACACCGAGGTAAATTCCTCAGTCTCATAAACCACCTCGGTTGCTGAGCCAGAGTAGGCAAACGGTATCGCCTCAAGTACTGCGGTATCAATAGCCTCTTCCGTCTGGATATCAAATCTTCGCTCACGATATTTGTCCAAGTTCCCCTACCCTCCGGCTTCTTGTTCTCATTGGGCTGCATTTATTTTACATCCTTTGGCTCAGCAGGGGAAGCGGGGGGGACTGCCACTTACCAGACTCGGACATCTTGGATTATAATGAGGACGTCATGCTTTACCTTGTCCTGTGGATAGTGGGCATCACTTCTTTCTCTTTGCTTGGGGCATTTTATGTCCGTAAGTATGATAAGCCGGATGCCTTGGTTGCTCTATATGTAACCTTTGTGATTCTCAGCCAGATAATTGCCACCAAGATTGGGGAGTTCAACCTTGGCTTCATAACCGTAACGGCACCGGCAGCGGTACTGATTTATGCTGTTACCTATCTCCTGACCGACGTCGTCAATGAGAAATTCGGTAGAAGAGAGACACACCGCATGGTATTTATTGCCTTTGCCTGCCAGGTAGCCATGGTCTTTTTTATCTGGCTAGCCACTGTAATCAAACCAGCGCCTATCTGGCCGAGGCAAGAAGCTTGGGAATCCATCATGGGTCTTGTTCCCAGAATAACAGCAGCTTCACTAGTGGCTTTTTTTGCCAGCGAGAATCTGGATGCCGTACTTTTTGACCTCTTCAAAAGGCTCACTAAAGGCAGGCACCTGTGGATGAGGAATGCGTTCAGTTCCATCCCATCGTTAACTGTAGACACATTTATTTTCATAACCATTGCCTTCTATGGCGAACTGCCGCTAGGGGCTTTAATACAGGGGCAGATAGTGACTAAGTATCTCGTTGGACTAATCAGTATTCCGTTTATGTATTTCAACAGGTGGGTGATTTTTGGACTGAGAAAGGGTGTGGCGCCGTCTCCGCTTGCCACCAATGACCAGAAACCAGCCTCTCACGAGTAGATACAAGCTCGTCGTACCCAGTACCTACTCCTCAACAAAAACCACCAATCCATCAGAATGGTGTGATAAAAGCCACTTGGGGTGAGACTCGAAACGCCCAAAACTGCAGTTGAGGTAACAGATTAAACTATCGTGCCTGAATTATTCTAGTATCTTCGAAAATCCTGTCCTTCTCTCTTTCTAAGTGGACGAGCTTCGTCAACCTTCATGGTACGTCCTTCAAAATCGGTACCGTTCAATGCTTCCTTGGCTTTTTCAGCTTCCGCCGGGCTAGACATTTCAATAAATCCATAGCCCCTACCTTCAATTATATTGACTTGCTTGACTTCGCCATACTTGGAAAACAATTCTTGCAACTGCTCGCCGGTTACGGAATAACTAAGATTTCCCACATAAAGTTTGCTACCTTCCATCTTTACTCTCCTTTTGTCTTCATTTCTCTCTTTGTAATAATGCTTGTTTTGGAGGTAATAGCAAGGTAGCGATCCTTCCTCCTAACGACAACATTATTAAGTAAGAGAACCCTCATTAAAAACATATTTCAGAGTTTTAATTAACTATCCTTACCACCTCCCCCGCTATTTGCCTGCTATTTCGGATGACAGCCTTATAAACGAACCCTAAGTTCGCCTAGTCCGCTGTTCTCAGACAAAGGGTAGCATTTGTTTCAGAGGGTGTCAATAGCCGTCTGAAAGAACGTAGATAGCGCCGCTTACCCCACGGTCCCTATGGAACGAGCAGTGAGCTGTCTTTCCCTGACCTTCGGGTTAGTGTAATCAGGCAGAAGCATAGGGGCAACTCTGTCCGTCGTTATGCCCGCGTCCTCAAGTTCTCTATGATAAGCTGTGACATGGTCTAAGGTCAATTTCCCCTCCTTCGCCTTATCCTTAGCATAGGTAGCACCATTTTCCCCGGCGATCCTTCCAAAAACCAAGATATCTAGAAGGGAATTGCCCATAAGCCGATTCTCACCGTGCACACCCCCGGTTACTTCCCCGGCAACGAAGAGGCCGGGGATCGAGGTCTCACACTCGGCATTACACAAAAGACCTCCGTTTTGATAATGAAGAACAGGGTAAACTAACATTGGCTCTTTAGAGATGTCAATCCCTTGTCTATTGAATGCCTTCCATTTCCCGATGAATTCCCGCTTAACCGTTCCCTCTCCGTGAAGCACCTCAATCATTGGCGAATCAAGCCATATCCCTAATTTCCCCGCAGGTGTCGGCACCCCTTTGCCCCTGGTTATGCACTCCCTGATATAAGCGGAGGTTTCTACATCGCGGGGCTCCATTTCGCTCACAAATTTTTCCCCGTCGATATTTAATACGTCAGCCCCGGCACCTCTAAATTTCTCAGATATAAGAAGCCCTTCTATCTGCTCCGGGAAGATAACCCCAGTAGGGTGATACTGAAGGGTATACATAAACGTGTGTTTTACCCCAGCCCTATACCCGAGGACGAGTCCATCTGCGGTGGCTCCGTAGTGATTGGTGGTGGGATAACCCTGGACATGGAGTCTCCCACACCCCCCTGTGGCTAGTATGACGGCTTTGGCTTTGATGATAAGATATTCCTCAGTCTCTATATCGTAATGTAAAGCCCCGGCACAATGTCCGTATTCATTAAGGATTAACTCCACAGCCGGAGAAAACTCAAGGACTTTGATTCCCTCCCGGTTTCTGGCTTCATCGCGAAGGGTGCGCATTATCTCAGCACCGGTTATATCAGCGCAAAAATGGAGGCGATTTCGGCAAAATCCCCCAGCAGAAAGGGTTTGAAGCCTTCCTTCCGGGAACTTGCTAAACATAACGCCCAAACTCTCGAGCCAAAGGAGGATATCCGGCGCTTCAGTAACCAACCTATATACAAGTTCAGGGTCATTCTTAAAGTGCCCTCCTCCCATTGTATCAAGGTAATGATAAGCCGGGGAGTCTTTCTCCAGCTTATCGGCGGCTTGAATACCACCTTCAGCCATCATAGTGTTAGCGTCACCATGGCGGAGTTTTGTGGCTAGGATAACCTCTGCCCCGTTCTCTTGAGCGAGAAGGGCGGCAGCAGTTCCAGCACCGCCCCCACCAATTATCAGAACATCGGTCTCATAGTCAACGTGAGAAAGGTTAACATGCAAGGGGTCAACCCGGCTTTTCGCTTCTAAGAGGTCTACTATCTCATGAGCGGCTTTATCACCTTTGTTCGGGCCTACTTTGATTTCCCTTTTCGTCTCCTCTCTATAGTCCGGATGGTACTTTAATAGCAAGGCGTGTCGTTCTTCTAGGGACATAAAAGGGAATTCTTCTCCCCGCCTCTTTTTGGCTATGCGTTCCGGTCTCGTTTCCTCAACCTTCTTTTTGAGCCTTCCCAATTTCTCAGGATATGACATATGTCTCCTTCCTCGTCAAACCTATTCAAGGAGGAAGCGTTTTTCGCTTGGCCTCCAATCCTCAGTAGCAATTGTCGGTTCCATTTCCCTCTCTAGGTACGCTTTCCGTAGTTCCTCCTCATTCATCTCCATTAGAGATTTAAGCATTTTGTCATACTTGTTTTCCTTTGTTATTACTTGAACAGCCTTCTTAAGATGCTCCGCCTTTGGGAGAATTTTCCCTCCATAAATTCTTCGGGCAAGCTGGAAAATATGGTATTTAGACAGTTCCCCAAAGCACCGCGAGGCACACAGTCCACATTGAATACAGTCGAAGGTAAGTTCAGCCGCCGTCTTTATATTCCCTTGCTTTAAGGCTGATACAGCATCCATGACTTCAATATCCATAGGACAGATTTTGGTACAAGCGTTGCAGGCAACGCAGCGAAATAGCTCTGGATATAGCTTAAATATCTCCTCAGGAACGGACTTTAACTCTTCAAACCTATAGCTGGCACGATTGGCAGGATAAAACGGTATCTGGGTTAAGTAAATCTCAGGCTCAACCACTGTTTGACAGGCAAGCCCGACGCGGATTTTATAATCTCCCGGCTTGCGATAGACCGTAGCACACGCCCCGCAGATGCCACCGCGGCAGCCACAGCCACGGATGAATTTAAAGCCAGCATATTCCATAGCCTTCATAATGGTAAGCGACTCAGGGACTTCATACCTTTTACCCATTATAAATACAGGAACCATCTTGGTAGTTGCTACCGGACGTGCTTTCTTTTTAATAGATCTCTCGGCTGGATTCCCTTCTAAGTTACCCATCTTCGGTCCTCCTCTAAAGCAAGCCATGGGGAGCTAATCTAAGTTTAGTCATATTATGCCTCCCAACATGCTTTAACGGGCTAAAGGTCCTAGCTCTATTATCTTAGCTGTCATATCATTGATGACCTGGGCAAAGCGGCTCCCCTCTGCCGCAGATACCCATTCCAGCCATAGTCGTTCCTCTTCAATCCCTAGTTGCCCTAGCATTTTCTTCAGTAGAGTAATACGTCGAGCCGCTTTATAGTTTCCTTCTATATAATGACAGTCGCCAAAATGGCAACCGCCAATCAATACGCCATCAGCCCCCATACTGAAGGCTTTAAGTATAAAAGTGGGACTAACCCGCCCACTACACATAACTCGAATCGCCCTCACATTAGGGGCATATTGGATTCGTGAGGTGCCAGCTAGATCCGCCCCGGCGTAGGAACACCAGTTACATAAGAACGCAACAATCTTTGGCTCAAAATTACCCATCTAGTCACCTTTTCCAATTAGCCAAACAGAGCTTCTATCTGGGCTAAAATCTCCACATCTCTAAAGTGGTTCATAGTGATCGCTCCTGAAGGGCAGGCAGCACCACAGGTGCCGCAACCTTTACATACCGCTTCAGCGACATGAGATACTCTCTTACCATCTCGTGATTGAAGTTCGATAGCTTTGAAGGGGCACAAAGGTTCACAAGTCCCGCAGCCCGAGCAGCTATCTTCGTCAACCAAGGCGGTTATCGCCTCAGGCTTCACATAGCCCCTTCTCAGAGGGATTGCCGCTTTTGCCGCAGCAGCATAAGCTTGAGAAATACCACCGGCAACATCTGTGGGCCAGCGGGCTGAGCCACAAATGTAGATACCATCGGTGGCAAATTCCACCGGCATCAATTTGAGATGCGCCTCGAGGAAGAAACCCTGCTCACTCAAGGGGACTTTAAGCATCTTGGAGATTTCTTCATTGTCGCCTCTAGGGACTAGGGGAGTGGTAAGCACCACCATATCCGCAGGAAGCTCTACCTCCCTGCCCCTCAACTGGTGCCATACCTTTACCTTCTCAGCCTTTCCATTCCCTATAATTTCGGGGGGCTTTTCCAAACCATATCTTATAAATCTAACACCCTGCTCCATAGATTTCCGATAGTAGTTTTCAAACTCTACCCCATAAGCCATCAAATCCCGGTGCAATACCCAGACCCTTGCCTCAGGGCTACTTTGCTTAATTAAGGTAGCATTTTTGACCGCGGTCATGCAACAAAATCCGCTACAATATGTTCGCTCTGGAACCCTTGCTCCCACACAGTTGATTATCACCACATTTTGCCCATCGAGTTCCCCCCTTTTCATTCTCTGCTCCAGCTCAAGCTGAGTCATGACATTGGGAAGCTTACCATAACCATATTGACCTGCTGGCTTTAGTTCTTCAGCGCCAATGGCGACAATAATAGTGCCAACCTTGACGTTGCTCTCTCTCCCGTTCTGGTCTAAAGTAGCATCAAAGTTCCCTATAAACCCACTCACACTCTTTACTTTGGTAGAGAGGTAGGTCTTGATCTGGCTATGATTCTTCACCTTTTGAACAAGCGGTTCGATTAGTTTGCCTGCTTCTTCATCAGTGGTGAAGAGCTTATGGACATGCAAAAGGATGCCACCAAGCTGTTTTTCCTTTTCCACTAGCTGAACCTCTAAGCCCTGCTCAGCTAGATTTAAAGCAGCATTCATTCCAACTACACCACCACCTATGACCAAGGCTGAAGGGGTTACCTGGATCTCAACCTCCTCTAATGGCTCTAGAAGGCTTGCCTTGGCTATTCCCATCCTGACGAGGTCCTTAGCCTTTTCGGTCGCTTTTTCTGGCTGGCGCATATGCACCCAAGAGCATTGGTCTCTTATGTTGACAAACTCGAAGAGATATTTATTCAAGCCTGCTTCCTCACAAGCCGCCCTGAAGAGTGGCTCATGCGTTCTGGGCGTGCAAGAAGCTACTACGACACGGTTTAAGTTGTACTCTGCGATTGCTTTCTTTATTGCCGAGATCCCCTCCTCAGAGCAGGTAAACAGATTACGCTCGGCATGCACCACATTGGGGAGCCCCTTAACATATTCCACTACCCGAGGCACATCCACATAGGCTCCGATATTTGTGCCGCAATGGCAGACAAAAACTCCAATGCGAGTTTCTCCCATCCTAGCTGCCTCCTGCTAGAGCCCCGGCGGCTCTGGCCGCTGCCCCCGACCCCTGCACTACGGAGTCCGGGATATCCCTCGGGCTATGAACATAACCACAGGCAAAAATTCCAGGCCTTGTGGTATCTAACGGTTGGGCTAGTTTATCTGGAACCTCCACAAAACCATATTCGTTCAACCCCAGGCCTAATATCCCTGCCAGTTCCTTAGTGCCTCGGGAAGGAGTCATCGCCTGACAAAGAACCACTAACTCTACTTCCAGGCTCTTTATTTCGGTAGTAACAGTATCCTCATACCACACAATTGGATTTTGGTTTTCAGGATTGACCTCTATCTTACCCGGGCGACCTCTGATGTATGTCACATTGTAGTCCTCTTTCGCCCTTGTAATATATTCCTGAAACCTTTTGCCCACAGCCCTTAAATCGATGTAGAAAATTGTGGACTTTGTCCCTGGATGATGCTCGTAGGCTAGAATTGCCTCCTTAGAGGCGTGCATGCAGCAGACGCTAGAGCAATAGGCTTTATGCCTGAAGTCACGAGACCCAACGCATTGAATGAAGGCTATGTTGTCAGGGGTCTTTCCGTCCGAAGGGCGCTTGAGTTCTCCAAAAGTAGGCCCAGATGCCGCAGTCAGCCTTTCAAACTCTATAGCAGTGATTACATTCTTTATCTTTCCATAGCCATATTCGGTTAACGGCGAGACATCGTACAAATCAAGGCCTGTAGCCAGGATTATCGCTCCTACGTTGACTTCGATGTGTTCATCTTGCATCGTGTAAGCTATTGCATTTGCCTCGCACCGTTTCTCGCATTCATGACATTCGATGCACCCTTCTATTTGTCCCGCAAGGCAGCGTGAAGCCTCTTCTATAGCTTCCCCCGGAGTATAACCCAAAGCCACCTCACGAAAGTCCTTCATCCTCTCCCCGATAGGCTCCTCTTCTACCTTCACCCGTCTCTTGGAAAGGAAGCGTTTCTTCCTATCCTCAACCTCTTCCTGGGAGAGCTTATCTGGTTTCGTTTCCTCTTCTTCAACCTCAATAGGCTGGCCTTGTAGATACAAGTCTATAGACCGAGCTGCCTTCTTGCCAGCGGCTATGGCGTCAATAACAAAAGCCGGCCCGGTAACAACATCACCTCCGGCAAATACCCCATCGATGTTAGTCGCCCCAGTCTTAGGGTCAATTTCTATTGTGCCTCCCTTAGAGAGCGAGAGCCCAAGCTCCTTAACGAATCCTGTTTCCGGAGTCTGGCCAAGGGCAGCAATCACTGTATCCACCGAAGTAGTAAACTCAGAGCCCTCAATAGGAATAGGTCGAGGACGACCGCTCGCATCCGGCTCCCCGAGCTTCATTCTTATACACTCCATCTTGGTAAGTCTTCCATCCCTGGGAAAGAAGCGGGTTGGGGCGGTCAGGAACTCAGTCCTTATCCCCTCCTCCTCCAGCGCTGCCACTTCCTCTGCCGACGCCGGCATCTCAGCGCGGGAACGACGATAAATGATGGTCACTTCCTCTGCTCCAAGGCGCTTTGCTGTTCGGGCACAGTCAACAGCCGTATTCCCGCCACCAATGACTACCGTTTTCTTGCCTACCTCTACCTTCTCCCCAAGATTTACGGCTCGCAAGAACCCTATCCCATCCATCACCCCGGGAAGAGACTCCCCCTCTACCTTGAGTCTCATTCCACCGTGAGCTCCAACGGCAATAAAAAGCGCATCGTAGTTTTTCCTTATTTCTTGCAGGCTAATATCTTTGCCCACCTGAACCCCCGTCCTTATCTCCACCCCAAGCTTTTGGATGTAATCTATCTCCTTCCGTAAAATGACCTTGGGCAGGCGGTATTCAGGGATGCCGACACGAAGCATACCTCCCGGTTGGGGGAGGGCTTCAAAGATAATTACTTGGTGCCCTTTCAGGGCAAGGTCGTTTGCCGCGGTAAGGCCAGCCGGTCCCGAGCCGATAATGGCTACCTTCTTGTCGGTTTTTGTGATAGTTGGAACTTCAAGTTGCTCGATATTCACTTGCTCGGCGGCAAACCGCTTAAGGTCGCGGATAGCCATGGGCTCATCAATTTGAGCTCGGTTACAGGCTTCCTCACAAGGAGCATAGCATACCCGACCACAGGTAGCCGGGAGAGGATTCGTATCCCTTATGAGCTCATAAGCCGCTTGAAACTCCCCTTCGGCAATGAGCTTAATGTACCCCAGCACGTTAGTATGAACGGGACAGGCATCCTTACAGGCTGCTTTGCACGGACGCTCTTCTCTCTTGTCGATGGTATATCTCTTAGGGACAGCCTGAGGGAAGGGGATAAAAATAGCCTTTCTTTTCCCAAGCCCGTGGTCAAACTCCTTGGGCAAGATAACCGGGCATCCCCCCTCACACAGACCACAGCCGTTACATTTACTCCAGTCGACAAAAGTCGACCGCTTCCTTATCTTGACTTTAAAGTTGCCAATCTCCCCGGAGACATCTTCCACTTCAGAATAGGTATAAAGCTCTATATTGAAATGAGAGCTTGCCTCCATCATCTTGGGGGCGAGGATGCACATAGCACAATCGTTGGTGGGGAAGGTCTTGTCTAGTTGCGCCATCATGCCCCCGATGCTGGGTGACTTTTCCACCAAATATACCTTAAACCCCATATTAGCCACATCGAGCGAGGCCTGAATCCCGGCTATCCCACCACCAATTACTAACACTGACTCGTGTCCATTTTCGCCATTCATTCTTACTTAGCCTCCCATGGCACTGGCTACCAGACTAACCAAATCCATGACCTCAATCTCTATATCACGACCCTTCTCCGCCCCCTTGTTCACCATAGCACATCTGAAGTGGGTTTGACATTTGGGGCAGGAGGTTATCAAGGACTCGGCACCGGTGGCTTTAGCCTCAAGCAGTCTATCCACCCTTATTTGCTTGGAGTATGAATCACAATTGGTGAAACAGCTTGTGCCACAACAGATGGACTCCTCTTTGCTGTGTTCCATCTCTATAAGTTCTATCCCTGGGATGGCAGAGAGCACCTTCCTCGGGACTTCATAAAGCCCCAGATGTCTCCCCAAGCGGCAAGGGTCGTGATAAGTGACCTTCTTTTTGACCTCATTAAAGCGCAAGCCTTTTGTTTCCAGTCTCTGAGCCAGGAGTTCGGAGATGTGCATAACCTCACAATCAAACTTCACATATTTAGGGTAATCCAATTTAAAGGTACGATAGCATTCAGGACAGAAGAAGATAACCTTCTTCACCCCGCTGTCTTTTATAATCGCCGCATTGTGCTCGGCTAGCTTCTTGAAGGTCTCTACATCCCCCAGCCACAGGGCATCGTGCCCGCAGCACCCCTCGCCAGGGTGCACCAAAGGCTCTATGCCTAGGGAATTGAGAACTTTCAAGCTTGCCATGGCGATGTCAATGGTTTTCACCGGTATGTCATCAAAAACGGGCTCAAAATAAGGAGAGCAACCTATGAACAGCATGACCTCGCTCTTCTCTGAGGTGTGATATCCGTCCTTCTTATTAAGCCACTCCAATCGGTGCTGATTGAGCGGTGACCTTGCCATAAGCTTAATGATGGATTGCAAGGTACCTGCGTGAGCATAATCCCCCAGTTGCCCGGCGGTAGTGGCTAAAACCCGTGCTTTCTGAATGAAGGCAGAATAATCTACATCAGAGGGGCATTCAAGCTGACAGGCATAGCAAGTGAGGCAGGAGAAGAGCTTCTTATTATAAACTATCTCATCCTCCAAACTGAGCAAGGCATTCTCCACCATTGCTCGTGGCGAATATAAGGGGTCATGCCTGGCAATAGGGCACAAGCTAGAGCACTTGCCACACTCTAAACAATAATAGGCTTTGGTATCTTGAATAATATCTTCTAGATTCGTGCTACGCCCTCGTTTCAATTCTAAATGGTGAAGGACCCAATTTCTTGAGTAGCTCCACCATCTCCTGGACTACCTGAGCAAATATTACTCCCTCAGATGTGGAAATCAGTTCACGCCTTAAGCGCTCATCCTCTAAGCCAAGCGTATGAACCAGCCTCTTTAACCTGGCAAACATGGCATCACACTTCACCGGACCATCAATGTAATGACAATCTACATGATGGCAGCCGGCGACTATAACCCCATCAGCACCTTTCTCAAAGGCTCTCAGGACATAGCTAGGGTCTACCATCCCGCTGCACATTACCCTCACCACACGGACATTGTGAGGGTAATGGATGCGACTTGTTCCAGCTAAATCGGCGGCAGCATAAGTGCACCAGTTGCAAGCGAAGGCTATAATCTTTGGTTCAAATTCAGCCACGTTATGCCTCCGCTAGAGCCTCGACCATACTGGTTACTTGTTGACGAGTAAAATGCCTAATCGACATAGCCCCTGAGGGGCAGACAACGGCACAGGCTCCGCAGCCCTTGCATAAGGTCTCATTTATCTCGGAAACCATGACTCCATTCTTAGCGACGACTTTAGGGGCGTGAAAAGTGCATGTCTCCTCGCACCGTCCACAACCTAAACATCGAGTCTCATCTACAGTGGCTATAGCCGACTGAAGGGTAATCCTCCCTTTGCTTATCAGGGATAAAACCTTTGATGCGGCTGCTGAAGCTTGAGCCACGGTATCAGGGATATCCTTAGGACCTTCACAGCAACCAGCGATGAAAATCCCATCGGTTGGGGTGGCTACCGGGTCTAGCTTGACGTGCCTCTCTAGGAAGAAGCCGTCTGCCCTCTGGTTGATGGTAAAGGTCTTGGCAACTTGTTCTGTGTCAGAGCGGGCTTTTAAGGCTGGACATAGGATTACCATATCAACACAGACCTTCAATGCCTTGCCTATCACGGTATCGGCACAGGAGACAATAAGCTTCCCATCTACAGGGTCAGCGGCAATCTCCGCCACCTTGCCCCGTATGAAATTGACCCCCTCCCTTGAAACGCGCTCATAGAATTCCTCGTAGCCTTCTCCAAAGCTGCGCATATCAATATACATTTCATATACCTCAGCCTTGGTAAGCTCTCGTAACAGGTGGGCGTATTTAAGTCCATACATACAACAGACCCTAGAGCAGTATTCGTGATAGTTCTTATCCCGGCTGCCCACACAATGCACGATAGCTACACCCCCTGGTTCCTTGCCATTCTTGAGCAAGACCCTGCCCCCAGTGGGTCCCCCGGCAGAGGTCATCCTCTCAAACTCGAGCCCAGTTAATATGTTGTCGTACCTTCCATATCCATATTGAGGCATGAGCCTGGGGTCGAAGATATCATAGCCAGTGGCTATGATAATCGAGCCCACCTCGACTTCAATGATTTGATCGACCTGACTAAAATCTACCGCCCCTTCCTCGCAGAACCTCTCACATGCTCTACACTTCCCCGTTTTGAAATAAACACAAAGCTTTTTATCGATGGTAGCAACATTGGGGACAGCTTGGGGAAAGGGAATATAAATTGCTTTCCTCTTCGCCAAGCCTGCCTCAAACTCACTATCCGTTTTCCAGGGGCACTTTTGTTCACAGACACCGCAACCGGTGCATTTACTCTCATCCACAAAGCGTGCCTTCTTCCTAACCTTTACCTTGAATTTGCCCACGAACCCTGAGACCTCCTCCACCTCGCTATAGGCTAGAAGGTTAATAAAGGGATGTTGCTTGACCTCGGTCATCTTCGGGGTAAGGATGCATTCAGAGCAATCGAGGGTGGGGAAGGTCCTATCAAGCTGGATCATGTGCCCTCCGATAGATGGCTCCCTTTCTACTAGATAGACATTGTGCTCGCCATTGGCGATATCCAACGCAGCTTGGATGCCGGCAATACCCCCGCCTACAACCAGGACATTGGGGTTGACCGGGGCTTCCTTAACCTCCAGAGGCTCATGATAGTAAACCCTTCTTACTGCAGCACGCACCAGAGCCTTGGCTTTATTTGTAGCCAGCTCTCTATCTGTATGAGGCCAAGAACATTGTTCCCTGATGTTGGCATGCTCGTATAAATAAGGATTTAGCCCGGCATCCCGACAAGCATTACGGAAGGTAAGCTCGTGCATCCTTGGTGAGCAGGCAGCAACCACCACTCGATTGAGCCCTAGCTCCTTAATGTCCTTTTTGATTAGTCCCTGCCCAATATCAGAGCACAAATATCTGTAATCACGAGAAACAACCACCGAGTCCAGCATCCCGGCATATCCGGCTACCTCAGCCACATCGACTGTGCCAGCGATATTCAACCCACAATGGCAGATATATACCCCTATTCTTCTGTCCATATTTACACCTCAGAGCAAACCCTTGCTTTCCAAGAGCGGCTGTGGGTCCTGATAATTTAGCTCGAAACGGCATACCTTGCTATCGAGCCCAAAAGCCAAAGCCAAAAGTTGGGTGAAATACAGTGTAGGGATTCCTTTGAACTCACGATATTTTTGCTTTAGTTCCTCTTGTTTCCCCGCCAAATTGAAGTCGCATAGGGGGCAGCTAAGAACTAAAGCCTCAGCTCGCCAGCTTACCGCCGAGCTTAAAATGTTCCACGCAGACTCCAAGGCTACCTCTCTGTTGCCGACTACTTGAAAGGAACCGCAGCATTTAGTGGCGAAGGGGAAATCTATTAGCTCAGCACCCAGGGCTTGAAGAAGCTGGTGAAGTATGGTTGGTCTTTCCATCTGGTCTATCGCCACCTCCTGAGGACGCAACAGGGTACAGCCATAATAGGGGGCTAACTTTAAGTGCTTAAGAGGGACCTTCAGCCTGTCGGAGATCGTTTTCCAACCTATGTCGTCTCTTAACACCTCTAGAAGATGAACTACCTCTACCTCCCCGTTATAGTCTACCTCCTCATCCATGAAACTGTTGAGAGTTCCCCGCTTTTCAGCGTCATTTCTCATTAGCAGATTAGCTCTCTTGAGGGTGTTAAAGCAAAGCGAACACAAAACTACGACCTTACCTTGCCCCTGCTCCTTCACCCGAATAAGGTCACGAACCGGAGCTAACTGGTGTATTAAATCGTCATCGGCTAGGGAATATACTGCACCACAACAATTCCAGCGAGGAAGCTCCTTCAGATTGATACCCAAAGCCGCCATGGAAGCGATAGCAGAGTCCTCGAAATTCTTGGCTCTGGTCTTCAAGGTGCACCCTGGGTAGTAACTTAATTCCATCTTCTCATCAAGCAGTATGTTTCCTGAAGCTACTGACTAAAACTATCTGAGGAAGCTCAGCCAAGGCGTCATGGGGGGTCTGTGCTAGTCTCACATAATCGATATTCTTCCTCAAGCTAATAAGCCTCAGCGCCTCCATCACCTTTGCCAGGTCCAATCCCCTAGGACAACGAACCGAACAGGTTAGACACGAAGCGCAGAGCCAGATAGTCTTGGATTTAGCGACCTCCGCCTCTAGCCCTAGCTGCACCAATTGGATAATTTGATTAGGCAGGAAGTCCATAGCAAAGGCGATAGGACAACCTGCTGAGCACATGCCACACTGATAGCATAAGAGGATATCCTCTCTGCTGATTTCCTTGACTTTTTTGGCAAAGTCACCAGAAATCTTCTCGGACGAAACTTCAACCCTCACTTTTCACCTCTGAACTGCAGAATATGCGCTCTCCCAGCTTGAGGTCGAGGACTGCTGGAGTGTACTCCAGACATGCTGCACTGGCGATTTCAGGATTAATAATGTGCTGGAAGCAGTTTATACCTCAGTCATTATAGCACAATGTCCTCAATTTGTGTGAAGGAGCAATCAATTCGGGGTAGTGCAATGTTTTGAACAATTTGCTATCCCATGTGGTTAGGTGATAGACTGGCCACGGCAATAATGGGACAAACAGGGGGTGATAGTATGCCAGACCCTTCAATTTTGAATCTAAAAGGGAAGATAGGAAATTCCACGGGGCTTGATGCTATCGCTAACCCTTCCCTTCAGTATTTAGGAATGTTTGTGAGGAATATAGAGGCAACAACCAAAGAACTCTCTAGCATTTGGGGCATTGATAGCTGGGAGACCCTAGAGTTTGCCCCTCCCCAAAGTGCCATGAGGGTAGGAAGTGCATTCAAGGTCAAGATGGCCAAGGCTAATCTATTAGGGCTATCGTTTCATATCTATGCGCCGGTAGATGATTTGGACACCTTTGCCAGGTCTTCCCCGGTCTGGGGCAGGTTCCTCAAACGCTCCACCAGTGGTATACAGCACATATGCGTAAGTGTCGACAATTGGGACGAGGTGGTAGCTAAGGTAGTAGAACGGGGTGGCAAGGTATATAAGAGTGGCTCCTATGACGGCAGGCACTGGGCCCATGTTGACGGTGAGGTTGGCAATTGTGTTGTCGCCATCGAGGAAAGAACTCAACTAGCCGCCACGATGGAGGAAGCCATCGGCGTTAGCAAAGTGAAGGGGAGGATAGGAAATTCTAGACTTGATGCTATCGCTAATCCTTCGCTACAGCACATGGGCGTTTATGTAAAAGAGCTAGATGCCTTTATGAGGTATATGACTAAAGTCTGGGGTATTGATGAGTGGGAGACCTTAGAGTTTGCTCCTCCCCAGGATACCATGAGGACTGGTAAGGCATTCAGGCTGTACATGGCCAATGCCAACTTGTTTGGGGTACTACTCCATGTTTCTCAGAGGGCAGACGATTTAGACACTTTTGGTAGAGCGGTTGCGGTGTGGGCGCAGTATGAGCGAACAGCCGGAGAAGGACTATATCACGTATGCATAAGCGTCGACAATTGGGAGAAGGTGGTAGACACGGTAAAAGTACGAGGAGCCAATCTGTTTGCCAGTAGCTCTTATGAGGGAAGGCGTTGGGCTCAC
>CAYHAL010000019.1:9255-24238 GCA_964354655.1 uncultured Dehalococcoidales bacterium | reverse complement strand
GGAGAGGTGCTGGAGTGGTCTAACAGGCACGCCTGGAGAGCGTGTGTAGCCGTAAGGTTACCGTGGGTTCGAATCCCACCCTCTCCGCCACAACATCCCTTCTATTAGAACCCTATCCCCTTTATCCCCTTCCCCTTACTAAGGGGAAGGGGAATTTTATTTTATAAGAGAGGCTTCGCCTCTCTTTAACTCTCTTACTTTTAAGGTGTCTAAGAGGGACGCTAGCCCCTTCATACTTCCCTTCAAAGATTCACATTCCCCCTAAATAAAAGTGGAGATTTTATTAAGAGAGGCTACAGCCTTCAAAGACACTGCCTTCCTCTTGATAAAAGACAAGGTTTGAAGGAGAGTTTAAGAGGGACTCCGCCCCTCTTTTTAATATCCTCCCCCCCTCTCCTTTGAAGGAGAGGGGGATAAAGGGGGTGAGGTGGACAAAAACTTTAATTGTCAGTAGTTTGCCTCTGTGCTAGAATTGCTCTGAAAATGAGTAATAAAGACATTAAATATTGGGTGGGCTTCAGCTTAATACCGGGTATTGGTCGCGTCAGGCTGACCCAGCTGGAGAACTATTTTGGCAATCTAGAGAATGCCTGGAAGGCTACCCCGTCTGAGTTAAAGCACTCAGGACTGGATGACGGCTCAATACGTGCCATTGCCTCCTGGCAACCCAAGCTCTCTCTGGAAGCAGAGATGGAGAAGCTAGACCGCTATGGAGTAAAAGTACTTACCTGGCACGACCCTGGGTATCCACCCCGGCTTAAAGAAATATATGATTATCCACCAATACTTTACGTCAGGGGTTCCCTACTCCCTGAGGATGAATGGTGTTTGGCGGTAGTCGGCACCCGCCGGGCTACTGTTTATGGCAGGCAAGTAACTGAGGAAATCGTAACCGACCTAGCTAGGAGTAAAATCACCATCGTCAGTGGCTTAGCTAAAGGAATTGATTCAATAGCCCACCAAAGTGCCCTAGAAGTCGGCGGCAGGACTATTGCCGTATTTGGCTGCGGGCTTGATATTGTTTACCCTAGTGAGAACGCTAATCTGGCTCGTCGCATTATTCAGCAAGGGGCTCTAATCAGCGAGTATCCCCTAGGTACCAGACCTAAGGCTGATAACTTCCCCCGGCGTAATCGGATAATGAGTGGACTGAGCCTTGGGGTGCTAATCACTGAAGCTGGGGAGACTAGTGGGGCGATGATTACCGCTCATCTAGCTTTGGAACAAAATAGAGAGGTGTTTGCTATTCCCGGCAGTATCCTCTCCCCGGCAAGTAGTGGCACCAACCACCTTATCCAGGAAGGGGCTAAGCTGGTTCGCGACTTCAATGATATTCTAGAGGAACTGAACCTGACGGCGGTAGCTCATCAAATGGAAATCAGAGAGGTCATCCCAGCCTCTGACACCGAGTCCTTGCTACTAAAGCAACTAAGTGCTGAGCCCACCCATATTGACGAGGTCTGCCGAAATAGCGGCTTGCCGATATCAACAGTAAGTAGTACCCTGGCGATGATGGAGATTAAAGGCCTGGTAAAGCAAGTGGGGCCTATGAATTATGTTCTGGCTCGGGAAGTGAGGGAAGCATACAGGGTGAAAGTAGATTAGTGCTATATTAAAAAATAGGGAAACAATTCCTATCTAATTAGCTTTGATTTGTTTTTGTAGTTATGTCAACCAAGAAGAAAAAATTGGTTATAGTTGAATCACCAGCCAAAGCTAGAACGCTAGGCAGGATTCTAGGTAAGGGCTACAGCCTCAAGGCATCTATGGGTCATATAAGAGACCTGCCCAAGAGCCAATTGGGAGTAGATGTAAAGAAGAACTTTGCCCCTAAATATGTAGTTCCCAAGGTAAAAAGTAAGGTAGTAAAGGAACTTAAAGAGGCGGCTAAAGCAGCATCTACTATATATTTAGCCACCGACCCAGACCGTGAAGGCGAAGCCATTGCCTGGCATCTAGTTGAGGTAACCAAGACAAACCAGACCCCCTACTACCGTGTCGTCTTTCATGAAATAACCGACGAGGCTATAGCCCGTGCCTTCAAACATCCACGCTCAATAGATATGCAATTAGTCAATGCCCAACAAGCCCGGCGCATTTTGGATAGGCTAGTGGGTTATAAGATTAGCCCGCTGCTCTGGCAAAAGGTAAGGAGAGGGCTTTCAGCCGGCAGAGTTCAGTCGGTGGCATTAAGGATTATCGTTGACCGAGAGCGGGAGATTGAGAAATTCACCCCGGAAGAATATTGGACTATTGAGGCTGAACTAAGAAAGAAAGTGCCTGAGGCAGCAGCCTTTCGGGCGACATTGGTCGGCCTTATTGATGGCACCAAGCTTGACATCCATACCCAAGATGAAGCGACTCGGCTTTGTGATGAACTCAGGCAGGCTGACTACAATGTCATTAAAGTAAAGACTAAAAAAGTAACCCGCCAGCCAGCCCCGCCATTTATAACCAGCACTCTGCAGCAGGAAGCCTGGCGTAAGCTCCACTTCAGCGCCAAGCAGACTATGGCTATCGCCCAGCAGCTTTACGAAGGCCTAAACATAGGTGATGAAGGCAGGGTAGGGCTTATTACCTATATGCGCACTGACTCCACCCGGGTAGCCCACTCAGCCGTAGTTGAAGCCAGAGATTTCATCAGTGAGAAGTATGGCCCTCAATTTATACCACCACACACCCGCTCCTTTGCCGCGGTAAAAGGGGCACAAGAAGCCCATGAAGCTATTCGCCCGACCAAGATTTGGCGGGAGCCGTCTTTAATTAAAACCTACCTTACTGCTACTCAGTTCAAGCTGTACCAACTTATCTGGAAACGAATGGTAGCCAGCCAGATGTCGCCGGCTCTATTTGATAACACTACCGTTGATATTCAAGCCAGATGCCCAGACCCCAAGACCAAATATCTCTTCAGAACTTCAAGCTCTATTACCACATTCCCCGGATTTATGATTCTTTATATTGAGGGGAAAGACGAAGCTGAAGAAGAAAAGAAAAGCTCACCACTCCCGCAATTGGAGAAAGGCGATGAGCTTGAGTTTCTGGGGCTTTTCCCCGAGCAACATTTTACCCAACCCCCACCCCGTTTTACCGAAGCCACGCTGGTCAAGACACTAGAGCAATGGGGCATCGGACGCCCCAGCACCTATGCCCCAATCCTGTCCACAATCCAGGAGCGGGGCTATGTTACCAAAACCAACGGCAGCCTTCAGCCAACCGAACTGGGCTTTGTGGTTAATGACCTGCTTACCAAACATTTCCCTGACATCGTTGATATTAAATTTACCGCTAATATGGAAGAGGAACTGGATGAAATAGCCAATGAAAACAGGGACTGGGTGGGTGTGGTTCAGGATTTCTACGTACCCTTTGAAAAAAGCCTCCAGAGTGCTTCACAGCTTATGGTTAAGGTAAAGTTAGCTCCTGAGCTAACTGAGGAAATTTGCCCTGAATGTGGCAAGCCCTTGGTAATCAAAATCGGGCGCTACGGCAAGTTTGTCGCCTGTAGTGGTTACCCGGAGTGTAAATACACCAAGCCCTATCAGATTAAGATTGGTGTTCGCTGCCCCCAGTGTGGCAATGAGCTAGTGGAGAGGCTAAGCAAAAAGAAACGCATCTTTTATGGCTGCAGTAACTACCCCAATTGCCGGTTCGCCACCAACTTTAGACCCCTCCCCCAGCCCTGCCCCAACTGCGGCGGACTGCTAACCCTATACCGTGGAAAATTGACAAAATGCACCAAGTGCGATTATAAAGGGAAGCTCGAAGAACAATGAAGAAAAACGAGAATGAAAAATGAAAGGTAAAAACCGAGGGTATTTATTTCTGCTTATTGTATTAGTTCTTTTACTGGCTATTTTGGTTACGAATTGTGCCACCCCAGCCCTAGAAACACCGCCTGAACCAGCTCCAACTGCTCCTCCGGCACAAGAGCCTGCTTCTGAGCCAGAGCCAGTACCAGTACCTACGGTTATTGAAAAAGATGTTGAGCTTGGTCCTTGGCCCGGTGTTTGGGGAAAAGAAATCTTGGAAACAGCGATAGTTGATTCATACATCACTTTTTCTTTAGTACCTGGCAGCAGGGTTGAAGGAGAAGTCTCCACTACACATCCAGATAGCACGTTTTGTCGCATTCTAGATCCTTATGGTAATAGAATACTAGAGACACGCTACAATAACTCTCAAATTTCCACACAGGATTATCCATGGAGATTTGCTTTTATTGCCGCCACATCTGGGGAGTATACTCTCCAAGTTGATACCGGTATTTGGATGTTGCAAGGCTCTGTTCCTGATGCTCATATCTTAATTCGTATCTATGAAAAGCAAAAAGGGGGTTGAAAGGAGGTAGCCATGGTAATAGACTACACTGCAAGATTTGAAAGGGCAAGACAAGCTATAGGAGAGGGGTGCCTTAAATTATTCGAAACGCTTTACAGGCTTAGCACTTTACCAATCGAGTTTAGAATCACGCTATCCGCCGTGACTAAGGAAACAGGAGAGATAAGAGAATGTGAAACCTCATTCGTTATTCCCAAACCTATTAACTATAAGACTATGGGAAGATTGTCTGGTAAGACTAGAGATTACCAAGTTTCCGTTCTAAATGACGGTGAGGGTCATTTCAGAGTCACAATAAATGGCAAGGAATACCCAAGGCTCCCTCAAAATATTGTTGAAAAACAGTTGGGGATTCCAGTACAGAAGAAGAAAGCAGGAGGTTCATCAGAAACAATCGGGCGTGCTGTGTGGCGGCATTTCACAGACCGCTATAACCTTCTCGATGAGGAAGTAAGTTATTCTGACATATTTTGATTTTTCACTTTGTAAGAACCTATTCTTAGACTAAGGCAAACGCCATGCAAGAAGTTTTTAATAAATATGTAAATTACCTTGAGGCGGAGAAGAATGCTTCCCGCTATACAGTGCGCAACTATACCACCGATTTATTAGGCTTCTTTGACTTCCTCAAGACTAAAAAGGTCAGCTCATTAAAGGAAGTTGACAAGCATGTTCTGCGCGACTACCTCTCTCACCTTATGGAGCAGGGCTTTGTCAAGGCAAGTATCGCCCGCAAACTATCAGCTATCCGCTCCTTTTACCGTTATCTACTTCGAGAGGAAATGGTAACCACCAACCCGGTAGCCTCTACCTCTTCCCCCAAGCTGGACAAGCGTTTGCCCTCCTTCCTAACACCAGAAGAGGTAGTGCAACTTCTGCAAGCCCCCGATTTATCCACACCGCAGGGACTGCGCGACCGGGCTTTGATGGAGCTACTTTATGCCTCCGGTATCAGGGTAAGCGAACTGGTAAACCTGGATATGGAGCAGGTTAACTTTGATACCTATGAAATTCGGGTCTGGGGGAAGGGTTCTAAGGAGCGGGTGGTACTGATGGGCATACCAGCCGCCGAAGCTTTGAATACTTACCTCAGTCAGGGTAGACCTAAACTTTTGGGGGACAAAAGGAGTAGAGCCCTATTCATCAACCGCTATGGGGGGCGACTCATAGAACGAAGAGTCCAACGGATACTAGGGAAATATGCCAGCCTGGCTGGCATTAACAAAAGGGTTTACCCTCACCTACTGCGTCACACCTTTGCCACCCATTTACTTGATGGCGGTGCCGGTCTAAGGGTAGTCCAGGAGCTTCTGGGGCATGCTAGTCTATCATCCACCCAAATTTATACTCACGTAACCAAGAGTCAGGCGAAAAAGGTATATCTATCAGCCCACCCTATGGCACGGGAGAAGGAGAATGAGCCTGATTAGTAACCTCACTCCCTCGGTCCCCCTCTCCTTAATATGGAGATGTAGTTTCTTGCATGAGGGGGAAGAGATTTTAGAGAGGGGCAGAGCCCCTCTCTTACCTACACTCCCCCTTCCCTGAAAGAGGTAGATGAAGTCCTTGCATAAGGGGGTTAGGGGGATAGGTTGCTAAACAATCTCGAAGAATGAGAGGAATAATGAGTATTAAGACTAGGCGGCAAAAGCTGCGCCAAGGGCTGGGTGAGAAGGAGATTGACGCTATCTTCATCTCACAACCAGAGAATAGGTGTTACCTTTCAGGCTTTGATGGCTCGTCAGGCTATTTACTAATTACACCACAAGATACAATTTTAGCTACCGACTTTCGCTATCTAGAGCAAGCCAAGATACAAGCCCCTGACTACGAGATTTTTCAGACAATTGGTGGTATAGTAGACTGGTTCCCCAAGCTGGTGGCTGGGCTAAACCTGAAGAAGCTGGGATTTGAAGCCGGGCATGTTACCTTTGCCCGGTATCAACAGCTATCTGACACACTAAACAAAGCGCAAGCCCAAATCAGGCTTATTCCTGTAGATGGGCTGGTAGAATCCCTCCGGGCGATAAAAGAGCCCGAGGAGATTGAGCTTATAACCAAGGCGGCAGAGATAAGCGATGCCGCACTTGATAATATTCAAAATATGATTCATGTTGGTATGACTGAGAAGGAAGTAGCCTGGGAGATAGAGAAATTCATACGGCAGAAGGGTAGTGAGACAGTGCCCTTTGAAATCATTGTTGCTTCTGGTCCAAATTCAGCCCTACCCCATGCTAAACCATCGTCACGGGCTATTCAATCCGGGGAGCCGGTAGTGATTGATTTGGGAGCCAGGTTTGGCGGTTACTCCAGCGACCTCAGCCGTACCATCTGCCCTGGCACTCTTGACGATACCTTCGGCAAAGTATATGATGCTGTCCTTGACGCCCAACTAACGGCAATGGCTACAATTACAGAAGGTATGGCTGGCAGCGAAGCCGATAACCTAGCCAGGAAGGTCATTGAACAGGCAGGCTATGGTGAAGCCTTTGGACATGCTTTGGGTCATGGCATAGGGCTAGCCTCTCACGAGTCGCCACGCCTTGGTCCAAATTCAGCCGATAAACTCACCTCAGGGATGGTATTTACTATTGAACCCGGTATTTACCTCGCCGGTTGGGGAGGGGTGAGAATTGAGGATGTAGTAATGATGGAAGATGGCAGAGTCAGGGTAATTTCAAAAGCCAAGAAATTGGGAGTTTAATATGATAACTAGTGGTGAACTAAAGAAAGGAATTACTATCGAACTGGAAGGTAAGCTGTATCAAGTCCTTGACTACCAGCATATTAAGGTGGGGCGTGGTAGTGCTCAGGTGCGGCTCAGACTTCGTGACATCCGTGGTGGTCATACTATTGAACGAACCTTTCAGTCCACCGAAAAATTCACTCGAGCTCACCTTGACTATCACAGTATGCAATACCTCTACAATGATGGCAACTTGTACTACTTTATGGATGAGGAAAACTTCGAGCAGGTATCCCTTGATACTAATCAACTGGGTGATGCCATCAACTATTTAAAGGAAGGCATGTCCCTCCAAATATCAAGCTATAAGGGCAAGCTGATAGGTGTTGAGCTACCTACCGCCGTTGGGCTTAAAGTGATTGATACCGGACCCGGTTTTAAAGGGGATACCGCCACCGCTGGTAATAAACCAGCCAAGCTAGAGACCGGCATTACCATCCAGGTCCCCCTGTTTATTAACAATGGGGATATTATCAAGGTTGATACCCGTGATGGTAGCTATCTAGAGAGGGTTAGTTGAGATAAGCTAAATTGCTGAAAGCCGATTTTCATATTCATACCAAATATTCAGCCGACTGTAATACATCTTTGGAGCAGATTATTAGCCGCTGTCAGCAGACTGGCATAAACTGCGTTGCCATTGCTGACCATGGCAATATTGAAGGCGCACTAAAGATGCAGAGTATAGCCCGCTTCTCTGTAATTGTAGCCGAGGAGATATTAACTCCCCACGGTGAGATTATGGGGATGTTTCTCAAAGAGGGCATACCCAGTGGTCTGTCGGTTAAGGAGACGGTATCCAGAATCAAAGCCCAAGATGCCCTGGTAGTCATCCCCCACCCCTTTGATATGTTCAGGCACTCTGCCCTAGATAGCGAGGTAATAGAAGAACTAGCCGAACAAATTGATGCTATAGAGGTATTTAATGCCAGAAGCCTTTTTAACCGGTCTTCAGTTAAAGCCCAAATCTTTGCCCAGAAGTATGGTATCCCTGGAAGCGCTGGCAGCGATGCCCATACCGTCAATGAAATAGGTAACACCTATGTAGCCATGCCTGAATTCAACAGCAAGGATGACTTCCTCAACGCTTTAGCCAAGGGCAGGATTGTCGAGCACAAGGCAAATCCCTTAGTCCATCTTAACAGCGCCTGGACAAGGCTAAAAAAGTCTTAAACAAAACGGTGCACTTTGTATCAACTGGGCTGGTTTTCTACAGGTAGAGATAAAGCAGCTAGAGACCTGCTACGAGCGGTACAGAACAGCATCAATCAAGGCGAGATTGAGGCTGAGATAGCCTTTGTTTTCAGCAATCGCGAGCCTGGTGAGTCAGAAGAGAGCGATTTATTCCTCAAACTGGTCAAGGATTACCACATCCCTCTAATTACCCTTTCATATCAAAAATTTAAAGCCAGGCAGACCACTTCAGTCGTTAGACGAGCAAGAAGCTTACCTTCATGGCGGCTTGACTACGACCGGGAGGTAATGAATCGGCTCCAGGACTTCCACCCTGACCTATGTGTCCTGGCTGGTTATATGCTTATTGTTGGCAAAGAGATGTGCCAGAGGTACAATATGATTAACCTTCACCCGGCGGCTCCGGGCGGACCTAAAGGAACCTGGCAGGAGGTAATCTGGCAATTAATTAATAATGAAGCTCAGGAAACAGGAGTAATGATGCACCTGGTAACCCCTGAGCTGGATAAAGGACTGCCAGTAACCTATTGCACCTTTTCTATTAGAGGCAAAACATTTGATAGATATTGGGAGGAGATAAAAGGACAACCCATTGAAAAGGTTAAAAGAAAGCAAGGCGAGAATAATCCACTATTTAAGCTCATCCGGCAACACGGACTGGCTAGGGAATTCCCACTAATAATATCTACCCTAAAGGCTTTTAGCCAGAGTAAGATTAAAATAATGGCAGGAAAAGTAACCAATTCCGAAGGAAGACCGATTAGCGGCTATAACCTGACCGACGAGATAAATAAGATAGTAAGAGAGGCGATTTCGTAACAAACCTTGTTGAATTACTTATCAAAGGAAGTGAGGTAAATAACAATGGCAAACTTTATCTGTTTTGACCTAGAAGGACCCCTATCACCTCAAGATAATGCCTATGAACTGATGAAGCTTTTCCCCAACGGAGATAAGGTCTTTGAGGTTATCAGTCGTTACGACGATTTGCTGACATTGGAAGAAAGGGAGGACTATGAGCCGGGGGATACTCTAGCCCTTATCGTGCCTTTCCTTGTGCTCCATAATATCTCAGAAAATAATATTACTGACCTAGCCACTAAGGCTAGCTTAACTGGCGGTGCTGAAAAGCTTATCTCCTGGCTTGAGTCTAAGGGCTGGAAGGTATTTTGCATCACCACTACTTACGAACAGTATGCCATCCACATTACTCACAAACTAGGCATTTATACCCATAATGTAACTTACACGCCATTCCCCGGAGATAGACTGCGCTTAGCATTAAGTAAAGAGGAAGCCGCCCTGTTGCAACAGACTGAGGAAGATATTCTAACAATGCGCCCGTTTGATGACGACGCCAGGATTAAACAAAGCCTAGACCACTTCTTCTGGGAAAAACTGCCGGCTACTAATCTAGGCGAGGTAATAAAAGAGGTAAAGCCAGTGGGCGGGCGTCGTAAAGTAGCTGCCCTAAACAAATTTGCTGATAAATATGACCAGCCGCTATCCAACTGGGTGGTAGTAGGTGATAGCATAACCGATTTCAGGATGCTCCAGGCAGTAGATGAGGCAGGAGGGCTAGCTATAGCGTTTAATGCTAATAAGTATGCCCTGCCCTACTCAACCATGGGCTTGGCTTCCACAATGCTCAGTGACCTAATCGAGGTGCTTGAGGCATGGCAGAAGGGTCAGCGAAGTAGGGTAGAAAAGGTAGTAAAAGCAAAAGAGAAGATTGGAGGGGACGGGGATAGGGGTTACTTTCACTGGCTATCCGGCAGAAAAAATATTGACGAGGTCATTGAGATTCATAAAAGGATAAGGCGCCTGGTCAGGGAAGAGGCTGGCAAGCTAGGCTAAAACTAAAATTATTCTAGGGGATATGACATGCTTTACAAAGTAGTAATAACCCTACGCCACCTCGCTGGGGATGAAGAGGAATGCCGGAAGATAGGTGGTGAGCTTTTCACCATCCCCTGTTACACTGAGGACGAGGTTATTGCTGCCACCCATGATGCTGATGCCGTAATAACCGGTATGGAGTGCCTGGTACCGTATACCAGAAAGGTAATAAGCAAGCTTGAAAAGTGCCGGATAATCCATAATATAGGAACCGGCTATGAGAGGATAGATGTCCCGGCGGCAACAGATTATAGCATCTGTGTTTCTTATCCCGGGGCCTACTGCGCCGAGGAAGTGGCTGAGCACTCCATGGCGCTCCTCCTTGCCTGCGCTAGAAGAATTCTCCGCCTTGATAAAGCGGTAAGGCAGGGGAATTGGGGGTTTCCTGCCAGACATGAAATGACAGAGATATGGATGCCCATGTTTCAGCTGACGGAGCAGACCTTGGGAATAATCGGCTTCGGCAAGATTGGACGCCTCATTGTCCCTAAAGCCAAGGGTTTTGGTTTAAGGGTTATTGCCTACGACCCTTTTGTACCTTCTAATGTATTTAAGGAATCAGGTGTTGAATCGGTAACCCTTGACCACCTGCTCAGGGAATCGGACTACGTCTCAGTCAATGCTGCCCTGACTGATGAGACCCGTCACCTGCTAGGTATAGAACAATTCAGGATGATGAAACCAACGGCTTATTTTATCAATTGTGCCCGTGCTGAGCTTGCCGATGAGGAGGCTTTATATTCTGCCCTGGCTAATGGCTACATCGCTGGGGCTGGCCTAGACATGGTGAAAGGAGAAGCTATTAGTCTAGACCATCCTTTACTCAAACTGGAAAACGTAATCTTTACTGCCCATTCTGCCTGGTATTCGGAACGTTCTATAGCCGAGATAAAGCGAAGAGCCTATGAAAACATTGGTCGGGTCTTTCGTGGGGAGTGGCCCAAGTGGTTTATCAATCCTGAGGTCAAGGGGAAATTCCTGGAGCGGTGGGGAAAAGCACAAGTAGCTAAAAGGGAGAAGTTATGATGCAATTAATTGAGTTAAAAAAGGCTCTGAAGGGTGTATTTGTGGTTCAAATCACCCCATTCAATAAAGATGGTAGCCTTGATTTAGAGGGTATGCGCGCCAACACCCGCTGGTTAGCTGAGCGCATGTCGGGTAAAGATTTTGTATTCGTACCAATAGGCAGCACCGGGGAGTTTTATGCCATGTCCGATGACGAGTGCCAAGCGGTTATCAAAATGGTGGTGGAAGAGGTAGATGGAAGGCTTCCGGTAATAGCCGGGACAGGGCGGGCTGGCACTATAGAAACCATTAAGATGTGCCAGTACGCTGAATTTGCAGGTGCCGATGGAGTGATGGTCGTGCTCCCCTACTACCACATCCCTGAAGAGGAGAGTATGTATCAACACTATAAACTGGTGGCTGAAAGCGTTAATATCGGGGTAATGATTTATAATAATCCGGCTACATCCGGCTCCTGGATTAAGCCAGCGTTAATGGCTAAGTTATCTAAGATTCCAAATATCATAGCCGTCAAAGAGAATACCACCAGTATTGGCGGCTACTATTTGATGCAACGGGCGGTAGACCCTAAAGACACGGTGGTTCTGTGTGGGCTAGGCGAGATAATGTTTTCTTTTGAAGCGGTATATGGCTGCCCCGGCTTTATCAGTTACGCCGCCAACTTTGCCCCAGACCTCTCGTATTCAATCTATGAAGCCGCCGTCGCCAGAGACTTCAATAAACTAGCCGCTCTGGTCAACTCTATGGCTCCCTTCTTCAGCTTTATGGCTAAAGTGAGCATAAACCATGGACCAGACACTGCGATTAGAGGGAGCGAGGCTGAGGTGGTGATGTTTATTAGTGCCACTAAGGCGGCGATGGATATTTTAGGGCTGCGGGGTGGAGAGGTTAGGCTACCTCTTACTGGCATCAATGAACAAGAAAAAGCTGAGCTTAGTAGCATCCTCAGGGCGATGAAGATAATCAAGTAAACTTCAATAAAATCCTGGTAAATAAGGTAACTAACAATGCCAAACGGTGAAGATTGGTTGCAAGACCCACTAAGGGTAAAAAGTGAAAGCGTTTCTTACAAACGCCGTGAACTAAAGAGCCCTATTGATGACAAACAGAATGACTTATGGTGGAGTTTTCACTTTGCTACCAGACTAAAGCTAGATGGAGCCGACTTCTTCTGTCGACAAGCACTCGGTACAGCGAGCATGCCAGATGATTTAGGTTTGCCATTACTAGCACATAGGCAGACAGAGTGGTATTTAGAGGCATTCTTTTTTGAGTTAATGTCTGCTTATGACACCCTATTACAGGAATTAAACATTGTTTATGCCTATGATTCGGCATTAAAGCCAGAAGATGTCCGCTGGATCGATAAAAAAAAGACTAAGTTTATGGAAAACCTGCCTGAAAAAATTTTCAACAGCATAGAAGAAGGAAGAAAGAAAGATTGGTTTTATAAAGTCCAAAGATACAGAAACACAGCAGCTCATCATTATACTGTCCCATTAGGTTCTGGCAAAACAGGATTTGGAGATAAACCACTAGATTATTCCAAATATAATGTATTTATACACTATTTAGATAAAACGGGAAATTTTGTAGATGAAGATATTAAAGTTTGTATAGATTACCTTAAAAACATGGCTCGACATATTATTTCCGTTTGGGAAATTATGAAAGGAGAATTTGAATAGTTAATAACAACCGGGGAGTTTTAGAGGGGCTTCGCCCCTCTAAAGAAATTGTCTTCCCCCTTCCCCTTGCTAAGGGGAAGGGGGACAAAGGGGGATGGGGTTCAGGTGAGCAACATTGAGATAACCGGACTGGGGGCGCTAAATATAGACCATCTATACAAGGTAAAGCGCATTCTTGAAGATGGTGAGACAGTAGTAATCGAGACCAAATCGTTTCCCGGTGGCTCAGCCGCCAATACCATCTACGGCTTAGCTAAGCTTGGGGTGAGTGCTGGCTTCACTGGCGTGGTCGGTGATGATGCCGAAGGCAAAGTACTGATACAGGATTTTCAAAAAGTTAGGGTTGATATTTCTCACATTAAGGTAAAGCCGGGAGCAAAAACAGGCTCAGTGCTGTGTCTTAGTGATAGGCTGGGCAGACGCTCCCTCTACGTTACCCCCGGGGCTAATAACCGGCTAACTATGGATGATTTGGATTTGACCTACATAAATCAAGCCAGGATGCTCCATCTCTCCTCCTTCGCTGATGACAGGCAGTTTAAAATACTGCTGGAGTTGATGGACGGGTTATCAACCAAGCTTAGTTTTGCCCCTGGGGCACTCTATGCTGCTAAGGGACTCAAGGCTCTAGCCCCAATATTAAGTAAGACTCACGTCCTTTTTATTAACCGGGATGAAATAAAGCAGTTGACCGGGAAGGATGTTATAAACGGAGCCGAAAGCTGCCTTAGGCAGGGTTGCTCTATTATTGTGGTTACCCTTGGCAAAGGAACAAAACTGGAGTTAGGTAAAGGGATTAGCCGTAGGACAGTTACCGCCACCGGTTACATTAGGGATGCTAAGACCGAATGCGCAATTCAACCTGGCAATCAGGATATAGTGTCTCCAGCAGATACTACCGGGGCTGGTGATGCTTTCGCCACTGGATTTCTCTACGGTCTACTTAAGGGAAAAGGAATTGAGGAGTGTGGGCGTCTGGGTGACATCGTAGCTCGCTTTTCTATTACTAAGCTGGGGACAAGGCAAGGCTTCCCCACCCGTAACCAACTAGCCAAACGCTACCAAAAGCTTTATTCAGAGCAATTATTCTAAATCAGCTTTGGCTACTCCCCTTTGACTGCTTAGTGAGAACCTCATCCACAATGCCATACTCTACTGCCTGCTGGGGATTGAGGTAGAAGTCGCGGTCAGTATCATGAACAATCTTTTCCAGTGGTTGACCGGTGTGTTTAGATATAATGCTTCGGATTAGGTCTTGCATCCGCATAATCTCACGAGCGGCAATTTCTACATCGGCGGCCTGTCCCTGAGCACCACCAAATGCCTGATGAAGGTGGATGGTAGAGTTGGGCAGAGCATAGCGTTTGCCCTTGGTACCAGCACAGAGCAGCACAGTTGCCATACTAGCCGTCATCCCAACGCAGATGGTAGACACTTCAGGGCGTATAAGCTGCATAGTATCATAAATAGCCAGACCAGAGCTGATAATACCACCGGGACTCTGAATATACATGCTGATGTCTTTATCTGGGTCCTCTCGCTCCAGATAGAGAAGCTGAGCGATTATAGTATTAGCCACTGGGTCAGTGATCGGCGTGAATAACATAACTATGCGCTCTTTTAATAGGAGAGAGTATATATCCCAAAATCTTTCACCTCTTGGTCCAGTCTCAACCACGCCAGGGATAACATTCATTGGCTGATTGTTCATTTTTGTTCCTCCTTTCGTATTGTCTCAATACTTATATTTGAACCTTTGGCTATTTCTACCAGCCGCTGGATAGTTTTCCGTGTCATCAATGTCTGCTTGATTGATTCACGGGACTGCGGAGTATTCAACAATCCCTTCAGTTCGTCTTTTTTAGCATCGTCAGTATCTTTGGTTATGTCTTTAATCTCATCATCTATTTCAGAATCGCTGACTTCAATCTTTTCTGCCTTGGCAACCTCACCTAACACAAGTGAACAAATGGTTCTCTTTGTGGCTAGTGGACGTAATTCTTTTCGCAATTCCTCCTCCGTCTTGTTGATGCTTCTAAAATATTCCTCCAAGCCACCACCAGCCGCTTGCCAGCGCTGCAACCGTTGG
>CAYHAL010000019.1:0-9155 GCA_964354655.1 uncultured Dehalococcoidales bacterium | reverse complement strand
TCTAAAATATTCCTCCAAGCCACCACCAGCCGCTTGCCAGCGCTGCAACCGTTGGCTAAGGAGCCGGTCAATTTCCGTTTCTACCAATACTGGTGGGAACTCTACCTGGGTAACATCAACCACTGCGTCCACGACCCGCTCCTCAAAATCTAACCTAGCTTTCTCATCAGCTCTAAGCCTTAAGTTGCCATAAATCCGCTCTCGGAGTGAGTCTAAAGTTTCAATATCAGGGTCAACCTCCTTAGCAAATCCGTCATTTAACTCAGGGAGCCTCTCCTGCTTTATTTCGACAACCCTCACCTTAAACCAAGCCTCTTTCCCAGCCAGCTCGCCCTTAGGATAATCTGGCGGTAATTGAAGTCGGAACTCCTTGCCTTCATCCCTCCCCATCCCCAGTAACTGCTCAGCAAATCCCGGTACCGGAAAAGGATAATTTTGAACCACCTGATATTGAACCCCCTTCCGGTTTATAAAGGGCTTATCCTCAACACTACTCTCGATATCTAAAACTACCAAATCGCTAAAACCTACCGGACGCTCTACTGGCTCCCAGGTAGCATGCTGATGGCGCAGCCTCTCGATTATGGCGCTGACATCATCCTTGCTTACCTCTACCGGCTCTGGTGTGACCTGAATTTGATGGTAATCACCGAGCTTAATCATAGGTCGCAGTGGCACAATTGCCTTAAATATTACCGGGTCAGTCTGGGCTATCTCAATAGAGGGACTGGCAATAGCCTCCAATTTTTGCTCCTCAATGGCCTTTTTACAGGCTTTGGGAAGCAGATTATCCAGCGCATCTTCAAGGAGGTTTTCTCTACCTAGGTAGCGCTCCAGTATCACCCGCGGTGCCTTGCCTCTACGGAAGCCCGGGATATCCGTTTTCTTCAGCAGACGGTGATAGGACTCTTCTAAGGACTCCTCTACCTCAGCTGGCTCCATCTCGATGCTCAGGAACGCCTGACTATCCTCTATTTTCTCGCTGGTTACTTTCACCCTTCCTCCCGCAAGCGTAGGTGTAATTCAGCCAATTGCTCCTCAGCCACTGATGAGGGGGCATTAAAGGTTAAATCAGCCGCCTCCTGGGTCTTAGGAAAGGCAATCACTTCCCTGATGGTTGCTTCTCCTGCCAGTAGCATCACAATACGGTCAATGCCGAGGGCTACGCCACCATGAGGTGGAGCACCATAGTCAAAAGCCTGTAGCAAATGCCCAAACCGCTCCTCAATCTCCTCATCGCTATAGCCCAGCAACCTAAATATCTTCCGTTGAAGCTCAGCGGTGTGAATCCTAAGGCTACCGCCACCAATTTCATAGCCATTACATACCATATCATAATGCCTACCCCGCACTTTTTCCGGGTTGGTATCCAGTAAGGGCACATCCTCAGCCCTAGGCGTAGTAAATGGATGATGCATTGGCTCCCATCTTCCTTCACTGCGCTGTAACAATGGGAAACCCACGACAAAGGCAAAGGCAAAAAGATGAGGGTCACCCAGCTTAAGCCGATGCCCCATCTCTCGGCGTAATTCGCCCAATGCCATATCAACCAGCTCGGGCTTACCAGCGATAATAAGTAGCAGGTCTCCCATATTTGCCCCCAAACGCTGGGCTATTTCTCTAATCTGGTCTAAGGTCAGGAATTTAGCCGCCACCGACCTTACCATTTCCGGGGTTAAATCGCTTAGACTACCAGCCGAGGTAGCTAATGACATCGTTACCAAGCCTTCAGCCCCGAGACCCTGCACCAGCTTACTTAGTTCATCAAGCTGACTTCGACTATAACCAGCACAGCCTGGGGCAGATATACCCTTTACCTTACCTCCTCTAGCCAAAGCAGAACGGAAAACGGAAAAGTCGGAATGGGCGACAATGTCTGTCAGGTCATTCATCTCCAGACCAAAGCGCAAATCAGGCTTATCCGTCCCATAACGCTCCAGTGCCTCAGCGTAGGTAAGACGAGGGAAGGGTTTAATAACCTCACAATCAGGCTTAATCACCCCCATTATAACGGTGAACAGCTCCTCAAGCAGGCTCAGGATGTCCTCCTCTTCAATGAAGCTCATTTCTAGGTCAAGCTGGGTAAACTCAGGTTGCCGGTCAGCTCGTGTATCCTCATCACGAAAGCACCGAGCTATTTGATAGTATTTCTCCATGCCGGCTACCATCAACAATTGTTTGAGCTGCTGTGGAGATTGAGGCAGGGCGTAAAACTTGCCAGGATAAAGACGACTCGGCACTAGGTAATCCCGAGCCCCCTCCGGGGTGCTCTTAATCAAGATTGGTGTTTCTATTTCAATAAACCCTTTAGCATCCAAGAAGTTACGAATAAACTTTACTACCTCATGGCGAAGGAGGAGGTTTCTCCTCATCCGAGCTCGGCGCAAGTCAAGATAACGGTACTTGAGGCGGAGGCTCTCTTCCACTTCAGTATCCTCACTGATGTAGAAAGGCGGCGTCTTTGATGGGTTGAGTATTTCAGTATCCTGGGCAATAACCTCAATATCACCGGTAGCCAATTTGGGGTTTTCGGTTCCGGGAGGACGAGGAGCAACCTCACCACTAACCTTGACTACATACTCACTACGCATTTCGCTAGCTATTTGATGAGCTTGCTTTGAAGTTTCTGGGTTAAATACCACCTGAACTATGCCCTCCCTATCCCTCAGGTCAATAAATATTAGCCCCCCATGGTCACGCCGCCGGTCTACCCAACCAGCCAGGGTTACCTTAGCACTTATATGCTTTTTGTTCAGCTCGCCGCAACTATGACTTTTGAGCAAAATTCCCCCTTAGCTGTCTTCTCCAAGCTATCAGCTAAAGCTAGCTAGCTTCACCATATTGGTTGAGCTACTGCCAGCGTTCTTAATTCATCTATAATGCTTACTAACTTCTTAATAGGGCATCGTGCACATAGTTCTTAGCCAGGCCCAAATGGCAGTGCCAAGCACAGCGAACAGGATACCGAAAATTATACCCATTATTCCCAATTGGATAAGGAATATCCTCCAAAACAGCCCCCAAGCTAATTGCCAGGTCGGTTTAACAACCACTTTCTCCATTTATCATTTGCCTCCTTTTTGTTTTAATAGCCAGTATTCTAGGCTATCGGCTAAAGCTAGCCAGCTAGCTTCAATGATATTGGTTGAGCTACCGACGGTTCGCCACTGTTTAACCCCGTCGCTGGACTCAATAAGGACACGAACCTGAGATTCGGTGCCAACGCTTTCTTCCAGAATGCGAACCTTATAGTCAATTAGCTTGACTTGAACCAAACTGGGGTAGAACTGCAGTAGGGCTTTACGTAATGCCCCATCCAGGGCATTAACCGGGCCATTGCCCTCAGCGGCAGTATGTATAATTTTGTCGCCCACCTTCACCTTTACCATTGCCTCAGATAGCATTTCTTCCAGACGCTCTAAGGTCGGTGGGCGCCGCTGCCTCTCAACCACCACCATAAAATCGACCAGCTCAAAGGGTGGTTTATAATCTGGGTTAACCCGACGGACCAATAGCTCAAAGGAGGCTTCAGCATTCTCATACTGGAAGCCACGGCTCTCCAGCAACTTAACCTGTTCCAGTAGCTTCTGGGCTTCCTCACCCTTCGGGGGCAAATCTAGACCCATCTCCTTTGCCTTGTACAGGATATTCCTCTTACCCGATAACTCAGATACCAGCGCCTTCGGTCGGTTACCTACTCGGGCTGGGTCTATGTGCTGGTAACTCTCCGCCCACTTAGTCAAGGCTGAAACATGAAGCCCAGCCTTATGGGCAAAGGCACTGGAACCCACGTAAGGCATAGAGGTATCGGGGACAAGATTAGCCAATTCACTCACGTAGCGTGATACCTCAGTTAATTTGGCTAGCTGCTCATCAGTAACACAATCAATGCCCATTTTAAGCTTCAAATCTGGGATAATGGAACAAAGGTTAGCATTGCCACAGCGTTCACCATAGCCATTAATCGTCCCCTGGACCTGACTAACCCCAGCGTTTACTGCAGCCAAGGTATTAGCCACCGCCAATTCACCATCATTATGAGCATGAATGCCCAGCGGCATGGTAGTTATCTTCCTGGCTGCCTCAACACCAGTGGTTATCTCATTGGGTAGTGAGCTTCCATTAGTATCACACAGTACTAGGCAACTAGCACCAGCTTCAGCCGCTGCCTCCAAAACACGCAGAGCGTAGTTCGGGTTAGCCTTAAAACCATCAAAGAAGTGCTCGGCGTCAAAGAAAACGGTAAGCCCCTTTGCCTTGAGATAGGCTATTGAATCAGCAATCATGCCAAGGTTCTCCTCTAGGGTAGTTTCTAATACCTTGGTGACCTGTAGCTCCGAGCTTTTACCGACGATAGTAACTACCTCTACCCCGGCACTAGCCAGAGCCTGGAGATTAGCGTCGGTTTCTGCCTTAGCCTTGGGTCGTCTAGTGCTACCAAAGGCAACCAGCTTGGCATGAGAAAGGGTCAAGCCCCGAGCCTTGGTGAAGAACTCAATATCTTTAGGATTAGAGCCTGGCCAGCCGCCTTCTACAAAGTGGATGCCTAGCTCATCAAGCTTCCGGGCAATGTTTAGCTTATCAACCACCGAGAAGGAAATGCCTTCTCTCTGTGCCCCATCCCGAAGTGTCGTATCATAAAGCTGAACTGATGACAATTTTCAACCCTCCACCTTCTCAACCATTATATCATAGGTGCGATAACCTTTATCTAAGACCCCATTAAAAGCAACATCACCATACTGACACATCTTCAAGGTATCCTAAGAAATTGCCACGCCTATTGAGTCAGAAGCGGCTTCGCCACTTTGGTATCGCCTCTGGGTTTACCACGAACTTGGGAACCTCGCCCCGCAGGGCACTAAGGCAATCCTCCATCTGTACAATAGGTAGCTGCCACGTGACTTCTGGGTTCAGGGCAGCAGCGTGAGGGGAGTATAGTGTCTTAAAGTAAATGTCTTCGCTGAGGAGGGGATTATCAGGCTGGGGAACCTCTGGTTCAAAGACGTCTAGGGCAGCACCGGAGATCCAATTCTCTTTGAGAGCCCTAGCCAGTGCCCCGGCATCTATCAGGCTCCCTCGGGCTGTATTCACCAGGTAGGCACTAGGTTTCATCATCCTAAGTTGAGCTTCGCCTATAAGCCCCTTCGTCCCTGGAGTCTCTACGGCATGAAGGGTTACAAAATCTGACTCCTTAAGCAGGGTCTCCAGGTCAGTGAGTTGCACTCCCAGTGCTCTAGCTTTTTCAGCGGGAACATAAGGGTCAGCAGCTATAAGTCTAACCTCAAAGGGGCAAAGGAGCTGGGCTACTCTGGAGCCAATCCTGCCTAGTCCCACGATGCCCACGGTTTTGTTTCGGAGGAGCGTAGTGGAAACGCTGCGCCATAGACCCAGGCGAGCGTTGCGGTCGGCAAGCTTAAAGTTATTGGCTAGTGCCAGGAGCATACCTACAGTAAACTCAGCTACAGACAGGTACTGCAATTCAATCGGGGTGTTGGTAACCAAGATACCTAAATCAGTGGCAGCACCAACCTCTATGTCGCCCACCCCGATAGCCCTCTTGGCGATGACCTTCAATTTTATCCCTGCTTCCATAACCCGGCGGGTTATGTGCCCATCTCCGGTAGATATCATGATAGCATCCATATCCCGGGCTTTCTCCACTAATTCTTCTTCAGTATAGTGCCAGGGGTCAGTAAATAAGCGCCCTAGGGTTACCTCACACCCTGCCGCCTCAAGGGCACGCACTATATCTTCCCGACCTTCATCTCTGCCAGTGAACCATACCTCCCACTGTGGCTTGCTCACTTCTCACTCCTATCGCTTGGTGTTATTAATGCCCAGCCACATTTTTAGCCACCAAGTCCCCCATCTCTTTAGTTCCTACCTTTGTCTTACCCTGGCTCATTATATCGTAGGTGCGATAACCCTCTTTTAAGACCTCATCAATCGCACCCTCAACCGCCTGCGCCTCCCTGGCTAAACCAAAGGAATAGCATAGCATCATAGCGACGCTGAGAATAATAGCCAGGGGGTTAGCCATATTAAGCCCGGCACGGCGTGGGGCACTGCCATGAATCGGTTCATAGAGACCAAATATATTAACCCCCTCCCGCGGCACTCCAGCCAGGCTAGCTGAAGGTAGCATCCCCATAGACCCAGCTAGCATTGATGCCTCATCAGAAAGGATGTCACCAAACATATTCTCGGTAACCAGAACATCAAAGTATGTTGGGTTCTGGATTAGCCGCATAGCACAGGCATCGACAAACATATGCTCCAGTTCAACATCAAGGTATTCCTCCGCCACCTCCGTAGCCACCTGCCGCCATAGTCGAGACGACTCCAGTACATTAGCCTTATCCACCGATACCAGTTTTTTACGCCGACCCCGTGCCAGCTCTAAGCCAACCCTAACAATACGCTCAATCTCCTGCTCTGAGTAGGTCATGGTGTCAGTAGCCCGCCGACCACGAGATGTCTGCCACTGCCTTTTAGGTCGGGCAAAGTAGAGACCACCGGTAAGCTCACGAACAAATATGAAATCCACCCCAGTAATAACCTCCGGCTTCAGGTTAGCGGAATCAACCAACATCGGAAACACTTTAACCGGGCGCAGGTTAGCAAACAGCCCCAGCCCTTTTCTTAATGCCAAGAGACCATCTTCAGGGTGAACCTTAGCTTTAGGGTCATCCCACTTAGGACCACCTACCGCCCCAAGCAATACTGCATCGCTATCTTGACACATCTTCAAGGTCTCCTGGGAAAGGGCTACCCCGGTTTTATCAATAGCCACCCCACCCACCAACCCATAGTGCAAATTGAAATTGTGTCCAAACCTCTTGCCTATCGCCTGCAGGACTTTGACCCCCTCGGCAGTAACCTCAGGACCAATGCCATCACCGGGCAAAACAACCAGGTTAAATTCCACCTAAATCCTCCGAGCTAATCTTTTCTTGGTATATTCAATCAGTCCGCCGGCTGAAATCAGCTTATTCATAAACTCAGGGTAAGGATTAGCACCAAATTCCCTACCTGTGGTCAGGTTTTTTATCTTGCCTCTGGCTAGGTCAACCTCTAAAATGTCACCCGCCTCAGTCTTATCCACCGCCTCATCACACTCAAGCAAGGGCAAGCCAATGTTTATAGCGTTACGGAAAAAGATACGGGCAAAGGTCTTGGCTATAATACAGGATATTCCAGCCGCCTTAATTGCCAGCGGGGCATGCTCCCTAGATGAGCCGCAGCCAAAGTTAGTCGTCGCCACCATTATATCCCCCGGCTCAACCCTAGATACAAAATCAGGGTCTATATCCTCCATGCAGTGCTTAGCCAGCTCCGCCGGCTCAGACACATTCAGATACCGCGCCGGAAAAATCACATCGGTATTAACATCCGCCCCGTATTTATGAACTTTGCCTTTAAGCATTAGACGACTCCCCCATGTTTTGGAGTTAATTTATCCAGTTGTTTGCGAAACGTATCTGATTCTATTATCTCTTTTACAAAACCAACCGACCACACTTTAGAAAGCCCTATGTTCTCCTCAAAAATAACGCGAGGACGCCGTGTTTGAATGCTTATTGCCACTTCTTCATACGGAATATATTCTCCGATTATACCAACAAATTTGCCACCTAGTTGATCCCTACCAATAGAAATAGTCTGCTCATCAAATCTTATTGGTGAAGGTTTGAGAAAGACTGGACTACCGCTATTCCCTGGAAAAGCCGATGCATCTACATAGAATGTTTTGTCTTCGTTGATTATGCTTATCGTTCCGCTCCTAAAGATGGGGGAAATCCTTTTCTTAAATTCAACCCCTGGTTGATAGGACAGAAAGAAAACGTCATAAAGTTCGAATAGCCTGTCGGAGGGAAGAAAAAGACTTTCTGGAATTACCTTTGCATCATCTTTCTGAGGGTCCAACCCAAAAGGAATAATAGCGATGTCAATTGCGGCATCTTTGTGAAATACCCAGTCTAAACTGAATTTCGTCTTTATTTCTCCTACAGAACGTCTAGTAATGCCTCCGCTTCTTAAGTTGAAGAATATGTGCATGTTGGTATCTTTAATCTCACCAGTGTCTTTGTCTGCAACAACATGCTTTGCGGTGATTAAATGAAAAATATTCTGAATATCCACTAAGAATGCAGTAGCATAAAGCTGGGTCTTCCCTTCACGAACATCACCAAGAAATACAACCGTTTTTTTGATTTCATCCAGCAGTTTTTGCATTCCCATATCTTTTACACCTCCGCCAGAGACTTCTCAAAGTCCTTTACTTTGGGGGGCTTTTTGCCTTTGGCGGGTTCAATGGTGTGCCCTTCTTTCTCTAAGTGGGCGGCTTGGGCGGCTACACCGCCGGGGAATTTTTCATTTAGGCTACCATCATCCCTGATTACTCGCCAGTAGGGCGTTATTTCGCTCCTCCCCATCTGTAAATCCTCCTCGGCGGCTTCAGCAGCGATGCGAACGAAAATCCCGGTGGTGAGGGGACAGGTGGAATCGGCTTCAAAATCCTTTGCCAGACACGCTCTGATTTGGTTTATCGTAACCAGTTTCCCCTTCTCTACTTTTCGTATCAAACCATCAACAAGAAGCGGCGTGGCTACAAGGACTCTCCTGCCGCCAAACCTCTTCTCCCACTTTGGCGGACCGCTAACTACTTTAGGTAAACCCTCTGGGGGATTTTCCAACTTCTCCCGCCAGGTTTTGCCTTTCTTCACGGCTCCTCCTTCTCATATGTCTAAAATTTAAAATCACTGCTATGCCCTTTAGCCAAAAGGTCTTTAAAACACCAGCCGCATCCAGCACAGGGTTGCCTTTCCCATAATAAATACCCTGTCCACGCTAAACCCCTCTTTTAAGTACAGATTAAAGGCGGGCGAATTACGGTCGGCAACCAGTATTACCCCTTTATACCCTTCCCCCTTTGCCTCATTATAGAGAAAATTTAGCATTTTGCGACCCAACCCCTGCCTTTGGTAGGCAGGTAATGTCCCAAAAATTATCAACTCAAGGTAACGACCTTCATATTTTGGTTCTTCTCTTACAACCGCCTCAAACTCTCTGGTAATACGCCATCCCACAGCCTGGGCGAGAGAAAAGACAAACCCTATCAGCGCCGGTCTAGATGGTCTTACGGTAGAATC
>CAYHAL010000018.1:0-25475 GCA_964354655.1 uncultured Dehalococcoidales bacterium | reverse complement strand
GATTGAAAATGTATGCCGGTGACGGCTCGCCCGAGTATCAGGAGTTCTGGTCTGAGATGGAGAAAGCCAAGAGCCAGTATCGTCCCAACCAGACAATAAACTTCTACGTCGACCCGAGTGAGGGGCATGATGACTTCCTGATGAGCCTGGCACTTCTGGTAGAGGCGGCTAACCAGTACTCTCCACGAGAGGCTAGGGGGAGTATGAGGGAGGAGTGAGGGGAAGAGGAGGGGAAACAAGGTGGCTTAATGTTTCGTCTTTAGGAATAGAGCGCACTCTATTGACCCAAGCTCTGTTATTTCCGTTGACGGGGCGGCCGGCTTACTGTAAAAGTGAAACTTTTGGCATCTACATCATCCTGAGTCGCAATCTTCCAGAATACGGCTTGGCCCTTTCGAGTTACACCATCGCTCAATGCCTTGCTAACGTTACGAATTGTGTGGAGCCTAACGACTATTGCATCTCTGCTTTGGCCACCTTGAATTCTTGCCGTCATCCCCACCCACCCCGGTAGTAATGGGTTTCCATGCTCATCATATTTGGGGGCAAACCCCACAATACCGTCTTCCTTAAGGTCTCTCCTTACAAAACCGGGCATGTACATCACTTGGTCACCAATCCCGTGCGGGCCGATTTCCGCCGCTCCAGATGGGATGAGATAGCCAGTGACACATTCCTTGCTGATGAAAACCGACCGTTGTGAGGCTCTAGCGTTCACTTGGGCAAGGTTCTCACGAATTACTTGGTAGTCGGCATTCTGCCGCAGTAAGAGTCTCAGCTGTTCAATTTCGTCAGCTTGAACGGCATTTTTATCTCCTGCGACTCGGACTTCTGGCTGCTTGGGCTTACGCCGGAATACTTCCAAACGTGAGCGCGGCTTTGTAATATGCCCGTCGAGGTCTAGGAAGTTTGACACTAGCATCATAAAAGGCTTCCGCCCCAGAAAGCCGACGATAGAGAAAGCCAACGAAGTATCGCCAGAGATTTTGGTCAACCAAGCATCAGCGGTTAGCAAACGTTTCGGAAGTTCATCGATACTTCCATTCATTGGAATTGAATCCAAATCCGTTTGTGCAGAAACCCAGTCACCCATATCTCGAAAGGGAGTAGGGGCATTCGCGATACCCGCATATGCAATAAGCGCTCCCCACCCAAACCGAATGACCGGGATCAACTTCTGTGTATTTAGGTTATTGGTAGACTTGCCAGTGTCAGGATATGTAAGACGAAAGTCGCCGCTAAGATATACAGCATTTCTAGAAGTGAGCATCAAGTTGAGAGTCATTGTTTCGTTACCCCACAACCACGGGTTGAATTGGAGTGAATAGCTCTTGTAAACTTGGCTGCTACTTCGATGGCTTGGGTAAACATTAAGCTATCCTATATTATTATGCCTCTTTTTATATGATAGCACTATTGTCTATAATACGAAATAAGGCAAGAAGGGAGTTTAAGAGGGGCGTAAGCCCCCTCTTCTATAAATAAATTCCCCCTCTCCTTAATAAGGAGAGGGGGAATGGGGGTAAGGTTATCTTACTCTCAATAGTGAGTGGCGGTCCGCTTACCCATCCAGTAGCCAATAAAACCGGCTATCACAGCAGCTAACGCCACCCATACATACCAAATCCAACTGGGTAAGGTGATGCCGCCCAAGCCGCCGCCAGTATAGAACGAACTTAAAGATGACCATGCGCTCTCATTAGAGGCACTGTCTATAACCTTCACCCTCCAATAGTAAGGGGTTTCCTTCTTCCTCGGCTCTAGCTTTTCCGCTTCAGTAAGGGTGTACTCCGAGTTGGTCAAGCCCGGCTTGTCTAAGACTATAGAAGCAGAGGTGAAATCTTCATCAATAGCCACCTGAAGGACATAGATTACCGGAGGGCTGTCATCAGTAACGTCCTCCCAGTCAAAGTGTACCGGCGATACTGTCTTAACATCAATTTGTGGTAGTAATAGCTCAGGTACCGGCGGTGGCGTTGATTCCATATAAAAGTCCATGGTTAAGGAATTAATGCCGTCACTAGCGGTGATAGTGTGCTTCCCGGACTGACTCTTGGGTGCCTTGAAGGTAGCACTAAAAGCTCCTTCGTCATCAGTGCTCGTAGTAGCGACTACAACCGGCGTGGTTTCGTAGGTGATGATTACGTCAGTGTTGGGTTCAAAGCCGACACCGCCAATAGTAACATCCGTGCCGACATGACCGGCTGAAGCCTGGGTGGTAACCGGGTTGATGGTGACTTTAGTGGCTATGAATACAGTGAACGCCGCTGTACCCTCATTACCATCATCATCCTCAACCTTAAGCTCATAGCTACCTTTTTCAATATCAGGCACCTCAAAGCTAGCGGTAAAGCTGCCAGACTCATTAGTGTCACCACTGCCAACAACACTGCCATCAAGGCTAATATCTACCCCTACCTCTCCACCGAAACCAGTCCCGGTAACTTCCACGGTATCACCTTTCTTGCCTTCGGTGGCACCAACAGCTATCTTGGGCTCAACAGTAAGAGTAGCTTCAGCAATATGCCCAGACTCATCCTCAACAGCTATGGTATGCTCACCGGCAGTTGCGTAAGGAATAAGGATATGGGTGGTAAACCCACCAGCGCTGGTAGTCGTCTCATCACCACTCTTTATATCTACGTCGTTATCATCGCAGGTTACAAAGATATCTTCCCGGTCGCTGAAGTACTGACCGGTAATCTTAACATCAGTGCCGACTAAACCATGAGTGGGGCTTAGCACAATCTGACCGGCGATTACCATAAATTCAGCGACGGCTTTTATGTCTTTGCTGACAGACCCCTTATAGGTTGTGACATACACGTAATAGATACCGCCGTGAACATCCTCGTCGTCCGTGCCAGTGGAAAGCCTGGTTGGCACCTTGAAAGAGGTGGTGAAGTCACCATCTCCAACTTCATAGCCTGTTTTTACCCGCTGATAGGTCTCAACCTCGGTGTCAATGTCATCACCAATATCGGCTTCCTGGATGGAGAAATAGATATCAATATAAGAGTAAGTACATGTTGAGTCGATACATGTAGTTGGCGGCCAATCGGTGCCATCAAAATCAATAGTATCACCGATTTCACCTTGCTCAGGGTCAAGAGCAATGTCGTCATCGTAGGCCAGAGCTGGCGAGGCGGGGATGGCTAGCAATAGCAGAGAAACAGTAGCAGCTAGGGTTAGAATCCTAAAAAATTTTGCAATCTTCACCAAAATTTACCTCCTACTCCTTAATATCATTATACAATAACGCTAAACTATAACAAAAGTTAGCATATTTTACCTCACTTATAAAAAAGACTTCAATCTTGGCTCCCAGAACCCCCTGAATAGTTATCCCTATAATCCCTAGAATAAGCCGTCCTCCTTCCCAGCCAGAAGGCAAGAAAACCGACACCGATGGCGATTAAGGCATATATAGCTCCTCTAGGCATGACAAAGCGAGAGCCGACATAGAACGACCCCAGGGCTGACCACCCGCTCTCATTAGAGGCGCCATCTATAGCCTTGACCCTCCAGTAGTAGGGGGCTTCCTTTGTCCTTGGCTTTAACTTTTCCTCCCCCTTAGTGATGGCGTAGTCTGAGTTAGTCAAACCTGCCTTTTCCAACACTATAGAATCTGAAGCGAAGCCCCCATCTGTAGCCACCTGAAGGGTATAGGTTACCGGAAGGCTGTCATCAGTAACACCCTCCCAGTCAAAGCGCGTCTCCGCCTCGGCTCTAGTTCCCTCCTCGGGTAGCTTAAGCCTCGGTACCAGTGGTGCTTCCGACTCCATGGTGAAGATGCATTTTACAATATTGGTGCCATCGCTAGCAGTTACGATATGATTTCCCCCGATACTAGCCGGAACATCAAAGGTGATTGAACAGGCACCATTAACACCAGCAACCGCCGTAGCTACCTGGGCATCATCATATTTAATAGTTACTACCTCATCAACGGTGAACCCTATACCACTAACGCCGACTGTGGTGCCAACATTGCCCGTAGATTGGCTAAGGCTAACCCCAGCCCTTACCGTGAACTCCGCCTTAGCTGTATTGCCATCGCTATCCTCTACCTCCACGCCGTAGGTACCTGACGGCATAACTGGCACATTAAACCCAACTTCAAAACTGCCGCATTTATCACTCCTACCTGTCGCTACCTCAGCCTTGTCAAAGTAAACGGTGACATCAATTTTATCGCCGAAACCGGTGCCGCTGACGGTTACCTTATCACCAAGCGCCCCCGATGCCGGGTTAAGGGCAAGGGAGGAAACTACCTTAAAGGCAGCTTCACCAGTGTTGCCCAGTATATCCTCGGCTGAAATAATGTGATTGCCAGCAGTACTATAAGGAATAGCCAAGGTGTAGCTAACCTCTCCAGTAGGACCAGCCACCTCAGTACCCCCACTCGTCCCATCATAGTAGAAAGCTACCATCTCGCCAGCATAGAAACCCGTGCCGCTGATTGTTACCCCAGTGCCGACAGCACCATCCCTGGGGTGCACCTCAATCTGGATTTCCTCAACAGTAAACAGCCGCCTGTTCCCCAATGGATTGCCTTGCTCATCCCCAACACTAACATAGACTTCCCCCGGCACAGCATCATCGGGAACATTAAACTGGATGGTGAAAACCCCGCTGTCAGGAACGACTAAAGTCTTAACTTTCCTGTCGCCAAAGAAGATGGATATGCTATCGCCCTTATAGGACTCAAAGTTTGTTGCCTCTACCATAACCCTTGTCCCTGGTGAGCCAGAGGTGGGAGATAGGGTAATCATAGGTGCCGCCAAAGCTGGTGTGGCTGGTATAAGCATTATTACTAGAAATAAAGTAGCCACTATAGCCAGTATTCGGAGGATTTTAGCATATTTCATCCGCATTTCCTTAACTAATATCAGTATTAGTCAACATAGGCATTCAAATATTCACTAATTATCTGCTCTTGCTGCTCGCTACCAGTAGTCAAGAAGTGGTGTAAACTTGCCCCGACAAGTATGTTCTTCTTTCTAGCCGTCCTTGACGCCAGTACGTCCACGGCAGCCTTCAGTTTTTCCGGAATCTCCACGGATATGATTTTCTTTTCCATAATAACCTTCCCTAAATTTTACAAGGTTTGACTATATTTTACTAGCCAAGAATTGCCTTGTCAAGTCTTTTGCCTAGATTTTCAACCTCAAGCCAAAAACGACAAAATACTGTTGACTTGAGTAGAACATATGTGCTATTCTGGCTTTGGAAGGCAAGCTATGGAACCAGAGAAAACCAACCACTTTCCTGAAAATCCAGAACAGCCAGATTTGCCACCCGAGTATTGCCACTACCAGGACGTAGGCTGTGAGTTTGCCGACTCTTGCCTTAATTGCCCGTTTCAAAAATGTATCTATGATGAGCCAAGAGGCAAGCAGCACTACATTAAGCATTTGAGAGACAGAGAGATTGCCAGGCTATCCACCAATGATGGCAAGGGAATAAAGGAGCTGGCACTAACGTTTGGTCTCAGCCAGCGAACGGTGCAGAGGGCACTAAAGAGGGCTAAGAATGAATTTACCCCAAAAATCAAGACTTTCGCGGAACCCAATGGATGACGGCTTTATCCCCTCACAGTTAACCAATCGTGATATAGACCGGCTCAAGGGCTATAAAGAACGCCTTGATTTCTACAACGGTCGGCACTGGCAAGGCTACGCCTGGCGGGGCGAGAAACGCCTGACCTTTAACTACACCAAGGTGGTTATAGATAAGATTACCTCATATCTAATGTCCGGTATTACCTTCACCGTCGAGGCAGTTGAGGACTCGGATGAGGCTAGAGCCAGAGCCCGGCGGGCAGAGCAAGCCTTATATCAGATATATGAGGATAATAACCTAGAACAGCTCGACTTTGAGACCGAGATTGATTGTGCCATTCTTGGTGATGCTTGCTTTAAGGTTATCTGGGACACAGAGACAAAAAGGGTCAGGATTACCGCTCCTGATATTCAAGGCATCTACGCCTGGTGGCTGGGGGATGATACTTCCAGGGTATGGAGGGTAGCCTCAAAATATAACCTGACCTCGGATGAGGTTGAAATCCTGTATAAAGTAAAACCCAAGGGCAAAACGGCTAATGTGGTTGAACTATGGACCGCCAATGAATTTGAGCTCTGGCTAGATAATGCTCAGATAGAAAAGAAGCCCAACCCCTATGGCTTTATCCCATTTATCATCTATCCCAACCTGAGGGAGCCGAAGAAATTCTGGGGAATATCTGATTTACCCCAGATTATGGAGCCCCAGCAGGAGCTTAATCGGGCAATGAGCCAACTGTCCCGAATACTGGAGCTATCAGGCAACCCCATTGCCGTCTTAGAGAATGTGGAAGAATCTGAAGACATTGCGGTTAGACCGGGGGCAGTTTGGAATATACCTGAAGATGCTAAAGCCTACTTATTGGATTTGCTTCAAGGTGGTGGCGTCAGGCTCCACATAGATTACGTCAACCTGCTGTACAGAATCCTGCATGATATAGCTGAATCGCCCCGAGCTGCCTTTGGTGGCACTGAGCGGGACTTGTCCGGGGTAGCCCTTGAGATTGAGCTTCAGCCGTTACTACAGAAGGTGAAGCGAAAGCAGCTTATCAGGACAGACACCTATAACCGAAGGAACCGGCTGATTTTGAAGCTCTTAGAGCAGTATCAGAATGAGAGCTTTGGTAATAACCGTTTGCGGGTAGTTTGGGGTCCAGTGCTACCCCAGGATTTAACCAGACTAGTTTCCAATGAGCAGATATTAATTCAGAATGGTGTCCACTCCAGGCGACGGGCTATGGATGAGATGGGAGTCAAAGACCCAGAGATGGAGTTTAATAGATGGCTTGAGGAAAGGGAAATTATCCTCAGGATGAATAAAGAGGTTAATTCACCCGGAAAAATCCAGGGTTTTTCTGGGAACCCGGTTAATGCCAAATCCTCTAGGGGCAGAGGGAGAGGGAAAGTTTTAGAGCCCCAGGCGGAAGGCATTGAGGAATAACCAAAGGAGGAGAAAGTTGGCAGATGATGAACTAAACCAAAATCCCGAAGGGGAGGAACTAGAGCCGAGCCAAGCACCAAGGATTACCGAGCTCGAGGGCTTGGTAGCTCAAAAGGATGAGGAGTTAACCAAGGCTAATGCCCGCATCACCGAGCTTGAACAGACTGCAGCTGAGTCGGATGGAAAGCTGACCACCATCAAGAATTCTCTGGCTAAGGCTGTAGCCGGCTACAAAGCTATAGTGGTTCAGGCAAATCCAGAAGTGCTTGAGGAGCTCGTCACCGGCGACACTATTGAGTCTATCAATGAGTCACTAAACAAGGCTAAAACCCTGATTAGTCGGGTGAGGCAGGGGTTAGAGACTGAAATTTCAGGGGCAAAGATTCCTGCCGGAGCTCCGCAGCGGACACCACCTGACCTATCAGTTCTATCCCCGCGGGAAAAGATTCAATACGCAATAGGAGGTAAAAAATAATGGCACTAACACTAGCTGAGGCAGCCAAGCTGTCAAACGATATCCTACTTCAAGGGGTGGTAGAGACTATCATTAAGGACTCACCCATTCTCCAGCTACTCCCCTTCATAGAGATTGTGGGTAATGGTTTAACCTATAACCAGGAAAAGACCTTACCTACCATTGATTTCTATGATGTTGGTGATCCCTGGGCGGAGTCAACCCCAACCTTCGAGCAGAAAACGGCAAACCTGAAGATTATGGGTGGAGACGCCGATGTTGATAATTTCCTCAAAGCCACCCGAAGTAACATTCAGGATTTGGAGGCGGCAGTTATTGAGCTTAAAACCAAGGCGCTTAGGCGCAAGTTCGAAGAGACCTTCATCTATGGCGATTTGACGACTAACACCAAGCAGTTTGATGGTCTTAGGAAGCTCATCAATACTACTACTGCCAGCGACCAGGTAATAGCTATGGGGGCTACCGGAGACACTCTTACCCTAGCTAAGCTGGATGAGCTTATTGATACGGTAAAGGGTGGCAAGCCCGACATGCTGCTGATGAGCCGTCGCTCCAGGCGCAAGATTAACGCCCTAGTCAGGGCAGCCGGGGGAATGATGGAGACTGACCGGGATAAGTGGGGCAACTTCATCCAGCTATGGGATGGTATCCCTATCGGCGCTTCCGACTGGATTCTGGATACCCACGTGCTTAATGGCAGCGTGGAGACGGCGACCACAGGTGGCACCTGCTCCACCATCTACACCATGCAGTTCGGGGAGGGAGGGCTTTGCGGCTTAACCAGTCCCGGGCACATTCAGGTAGAGCCTATCGGCTCACTGGAGACCAAAGACGCCTCTAGGACCAGGATTAAGTGGTACGTCTCCCTAGCTCTATTTAGCACCGTTAAGGCGGCTGCCCTAATTGGGATCCAGGACTAGACTAACTCAGAATAGGAGGTTAAAAGTGAAAAAACAAGAAGTAGCCAACTGGCTATGCCGATATAGGCTCAGCAAGTACCACCAGGATATTGAGCCCTATCAAGGCCGAGAGGACGAGTTTCACCGACTGTTTACGCCTTATGAGGTTATAGAGGGGGAGGGAAACTGCCTGCTCAACACCGGTATTGACGAGATATGGGACTTGGTAACCGGTGCTTCGGCTAACCACTACGATAATACTAATGCCCGGATTGGCGTAGGTGACTCCAATACCGCTGCCAACGCCACCCAGACCGACCTACAGGCAGCCACCAATAAGACCTATAAGGGTATGGAGTCTGGCTATCCTACCTCTACTAGCCAGAAGGCGACCTTTAAGGCAAGCTTTGGCTCTACCGAGGCTAACTATGCCTGGAACGAGTGGGTAGTTAAGCACTCAACCAGTAGCATTTGCCTCAACCGAAAGGTTGACAGCTTGGGCACTAAGTCCACCGGCACCTGGACACTTGAGGTAGAAATTAGCCTGAGCTAATAGCTTGGGTGGGGGGAGGGCTTAGCCGCCCTCCCCCCTAATGGAGGTAAGTATGGTAGAAACTATCTGGAGACCAAAACGACCCTCGGCTTTGACTGATAGCCAACGGGTGGAGAAGCTCCAAAAAGACAGCGAGTATGAGATTGCTGTCCAGAACCTGAGCACCGCCTTCTACACCAAAAAGCGGACGGTTGGGGTAACTGCTCAAGAGGAAGAAAGCTACAAGCAGGCTAAAGCCAAGCTGTGGAATGATTACCTGGAATGGGCAAAGGCTAATGGCTTATATCAGCAGGTTACCCCAGAACAGCAATTGGCTGAGGCTATGTCTGGACTTCAGGAAGCTCTGGCGACGGTCAATCAATTGAGGGCTGAATTAAATCTCGGACCATTTGAATTCAGAGAGAGGATGTAATGGCTCAGACCTTTTACCCAATAACGCCAGTTGAAGTAACGCCAGGCACGGCAGGCTCGTGGCAGGATGTAAATGTCAGTGCTTATGTGCCGTCGGGGGCTACTGGTGTATTGCTACATTTAGCCAATACACACGCTAGCACCGAGTATGCACTTGGGCTTCGTAAAAACGGCAGCACTGATAACAGGTATCCCAACTTGGTTTATACCGCTCATCTTTGGGCAGCAATAGGCATTGACACTAACCGTATCTTTGAGGCTTACATTGGTAGCACTACTTACATTGACATTTACCTAGTGGGCTACACAATGTCTGGTGTAACCTTCTTTACCAATGCCTATGACAAAACGCCCAGCAGCGATGAAGTCTGGACAGATATTAACTGCGCCACAGAAGCTCCAAATGCTATTGGACTGATTTTCGAAGATTACAAAACCAGCGGTCACAGAGTAGGATTTCGCAAAAATGGTAGCAGCGACAACCGCTATGCTTATAGCTATTACCGTCTTTGGGCAATAATCGGCTGCGATACTTCGCAGGTTTGTGAAGCATACGTTGATATTGACTACGCTGACATTTTTCTTATCGGTTATATCACCGATGATTGCACTTTCAATACTAATGCCACCGATGTCAGCCTTGGCTCAACTGGGAACTGGCTTGATTTGTCAGCATTGCCCTCTAGTGCTAATATGGGCTTCATTGAGGCTCAACTAGCTGGGACTACTGCCTACTACTATGGTCTGCGGAAAAACGGTAGTTCGGAAAACATATACTACTACTTATTGAGGCATTTTTGGGGCTTTGTTGAATGCGATGCCAGCCAAATCATAGAAGGCAAGATAGCCAGCACTGATGTTGACTTCTTTGTTGTTGGCTATTCAACGGCAGTAACAATAGTTGAGAAGTCATCATCTGACACTGGCTCTGGCGCTGAAGCCTCATCACCGAAAGCCACATTAAGCAAGGCTGACAGTGGTGGCGGGGTTGAGGCTCTTCTCTCAAGAGTGCTTGGTGTTGCTGAAACTGGGTCTGGAGCCGAAGCCGGCAACCTTCTGGTAACGCTGGTGGCAATCGGAGAGACTGGAAGTGGTGCCGAGTTTGCCTCCAAGGCCTTTAGCTCCGCAGACTCAGGTTCAGGCATCGAATCGCTTTCTAGACGGTTACTGGCTACCTCTGAAATAGGAACCGGGACTGAAACCTTACTATCCAGGTTACTTCGTCACACCGATAGCGGACTCGGCGCCGACGCCAGCTTAACCTTGTTAGCTACTTTAGCTAGAGCTGAAACCGGTTCCGGGGTAGACATCTTTATCAGTTTAATAACTGCTGCCCTCGCTACCAGTGACACTGGCTTAGGTATAGACAAGCTCCTGGGCAGAGGGATATCCCTTTTTGATGCTGGCTCAGGGCTGGATGCCGCTACTCTATGCAAAGCTTTCCTCTCCACCGATAGTGGTGTTGGACTTGAAGCCCTGACCAATTTGCTGGCTCTAATCCTTACCACTGAGACAGGTTCAGCTTCAGAGCAACTTAGAGCCAAAATTATGACTTCAGCCGGTGCCACTGATATGAAGCTGCCCACCAAGATGGGGAAGGCAAGAATACCATTCAAGGGGGTGAATCCATGAATCTATCCGAGATGATAACCCTGGTTAGGCGTGACCTCAAGGATGAGACCACCCCTTACCAGTGGTCAGATAACGAACTATCCAGGCATATTAACCATACGGTAAAGGAACTATCAGAGATGGTGCCGCTACCGGCTAAGGCTACCCTGCCTACAGTGAGCAGCTCCAGAGAAGTAGATATCTCCAGCCTCACCGATAGGATTATGGTTGAAGCCGTGGAATATCCTGTGAATGAGTCCCCGACCAAATATCAACGCTTCTCTATTTGGGGGAATACCTTGACTATAATAAGCGGCGACGAGCCAGATGGCTCTAATTGCCATATCTATTACGGAAAACTCCATACCCTTGACGCTAATGGTTCCACCATCCCTGGTAAATATGAAGACCTAGTAGTTACCGGTGCCTGCGGTTATGCCGCTATTAGCCAGGCAGCCCTTTCTATAAACAAGGTCAACATCGGGGGGACGATGACCCCCGCGGAATACCGAGCCTGGGGTAATGAGCGGCTGAGAATGTTTAATGATGGACTAAAGCGTCTGGATAGGAGACAACGGATAAGAACCCAGCAACTCTTTATAGATTGAACAGGGTGTCTAATAGGAGGTGAAGTAAATAATGCCTATAAAAGAAGGACTAACAAAGACCAAAGAAGGCTTACCTAAGGAGGCATTCGCTATTATTGGTGACCCGGAAGACCCTGAAACCTGGAAGCTACCCCACCATAAGAAGAGCATCTTTAGAGCCCTGCAGGGCAAGCTTGATATTGAAAAAACCGTCGATTGGGCTCGGATGCCGGCTGCCGTAGCTGCTCTATCACCAAAGGGCTACCGGGGGCAGAGGGTTGATGCCAGCCCCGAGCAAATACTGGCGGCTGCCAATCACCTAGCTAACCACTACCGAAAAGCCAATAAACCATTGCCCGATACCCTGGCAGCTTTAGTATGACAGGGAAAACACAACGGAAAGGGAAAAATATGGGATTACTATACCTCCTCTATCGAGCCCTGTGGTCAAGGATAGGCGGGCGCCCCTGGACCTATATTATCCGGGATTCCTACCATAGCAAGCCGCTTCTCTGGTTTGCCCTTGCTACCGCTATCGGCATCCTGCTTGGTCACATCTTCTGGTAAACGCCTTACGGAGACAAATTGAATGAGAAGCTTATCGTCAACACTACTAACTGCTCAGAAAGAAGCTAACCGCGTCCCCTATGTTAAGGTTGAAGCCAAGAACAAGATTGCTGGCGTTGTCAGGTTAGACTGGACAAGGCTATACACCGGCTCTGAGACTGACTACTTCCATGCCCTGACTATCCCCGGTGACGGTTCCCTGGTTAGGGTCAGGGTTACCCCTCCAGCCGACTCCAGGAAGCTCTACCGACAAAGGGTGACTAACCCCAGCCCGGAGTCAGACTTCAGCCAGTGGACATACTGTAACCAGTATAACGCCGTCATCGTCACCTGCTGCTCCCTGGGGGCTGAGGTCAGTATTTTTTGGATAAAGAGCGACCAGGGGATCTACCGGCTAAAAAGCACCGACTACGGGGCAAGTTTTGGCAACCCTGAGCTTATTGATTATTCACCTACCACCGCTATCAACGGCATAGCTGCCGCTTATAAGCCGAATGGTGACCTCGCCCTGTTCTTTGCTGACCAGTCAACCCTCTATGTCAAGAAGTATGTAAGCGGTAACTGGCAGAGTAAAGTCGCCTGGGGTAAAACCACCGGTGAGCTATCGGGTGTGGCTACTGTCTATGACGGCGACTGGAATCTCTTTGTTACCGGGAAGGATTCGGATGGTAATTTTAAACTGTGGTCGCTTGTCTATGGCGATGGCTACCACGTAGCTGCCGGCACCTGGTCAGAGCTTAAGCAGTTTGCCTCAGCCCCGTTAGACGGCAACTTTGAATACCATAGGGCATTTATGGATAAGCCAGACGTCTATCGGTGTTTCTTTATCGAGAAATTTACCGGCACCAAAGCCTATAACCGCCCCTCCTGGTCCCACTCTGTCCCCGACACCAATTTCATTGATAGCCTGTGGCATGAGCCAGTGCCGTTTAATCTATCAAGCGAATACAGACTAGCCATAGCCCATCACGGCGACTATTGCTGGTTGTCAAATCCTAGCGGCGTATGGAGGGCAAAGCTCACCGAGGAAAGCCTTGACCTAACCGCCGATATCCTGAGTTTAAGGCAGGAGCTGACTAAAGAGGCAGGCAGGTTAATCGTTGAGCTAAACAATAACCAGGGGCAATATGCCTCACCGGGAGAAGGTGGGCTTAAGGTTCTTGATATCGGTTGTCAGTTAGAGGTCAGCCCTGGCTATACCACCCCTCAAGGCAATGAGACTAGCTCAGGACTTGCTTTTTGGGTTAATGCCTACGAGCATACCAGCTCTGGCAGCAAGGCTAGTCTTATTCTATATGCCTCAGACGGCTGGAACTTGATTGAAAACTGGACAGCCAGGCACCAGTTCCGATGGAATAAGGGGAGCGACGAAATGTGTGTTAAGGCTCTCCTTGCCTTTGTCCTGGCTAGGGTTGGCATAAAGCTTGAGGTTAAATCTGAGTCATCGGTTATAACTAGCTACTACCCTGATTTCACCATCCAGCCCAACAATAGGGGAAATATAGTCATCACAAAACTGCTATCCTTTATCCCCGATATAATATTCATTGAAGGCAATGAAGCCTATGTGGTGAATCCTGGCTCCTCAGACAACCCAGTTTATTCCTATGGTTCATCTCATCCTCTGCTTGAAGGGGAATATCGGAGGCAAACCTGGGAGCTCAATCATGCCCAAGTTGAGGGCTACGACCCGGTAAACGATGAGCCAGTAGTCGTTGATTCCTTCTCCTGGACTCAGGTAACCAAGCTCTATGATAGGCTGAGCCAACTTGAAGACAGGAATATAGATAGCGTGTCTAAAGCTGAGCAGAGAGGAGAAGCCCATTTAAGACAAGCCGAGATAGACTCCGGCAGCGGGGCTATTCGGATTCCGGCTAATTGCGGACAGCAGCTATATGACGTCATTGATATAACCGATAGCCGGGCTGGGCTCAGTGGTGAGACAAAGAGGGTGCTAGGGCTAACTCTAGTTTATAACCCTCGCTATGGTAAATATGAGCAGCAGTTGCTACTAGGTGAGGTATAAATTTTAAGGAGAGCGATGCAAATGAGCTTGAGGAAAGCGGTACTAAAGAGTTTTAACCCTGGTGACTACACCGCCACTATCCAGCTATCTGGCAGCCACAAGGTTTACCTAGAAGGCATTCCTGTGGCTCGAAGCCTGCCTGCAGCCGAGATGGCAGTGGGCAGAAAGGTAGCAGTGGTATTCTTTGATGAGCATAATGCCAAAGAGGCAGTAGTGCTCGCTGTCTATACCTAGTTCTCAGTCCGCCCTAAATGCTACCCCAGAGATTATCGACGGCAAGCTCCGTAGTACTGCCTCAATCACCACTCGGTTGTGCTCATTAGCCACCAGCTTAGCCCGTATCAAGCCAAGTCGATGCCGGAGAGTCCCCTCACTGATACCCATAGCTTGGGCAACCAGCTCAGACGAGCCTCCCTCAACAATGCGGCGCAAAATTTCAGCTTCACCGGGCGAAAGGCGAGTCAACACACCATCCACCTGTTTACTTAATAATGAGAAGACTTCAAATTCTTCCACAACCCTAGAAGCAATCCCTGGTCTGAGCAGACTTTCACTTATCGGGTATTTGCCTTGAGCAACCTCCCTAATGATGTTGACTAAGTCCGCAGGGTCAGCGTCTTTGACCAGGCAGGCCCTCGCCCCGCTCTTCATTGCTGAAAAAAGCTGCCCCTCATTGTCACCGTCCATAATTAAAATTACCCCTACTGATGGCAGGGTCTGCTGAATGCGGCGGGTTACCTCAATACCACTAATCTCGCCGTGGTCTACATCTAAAATAACTACGCTTGGTGGATTAGCTTCAACAAAAGCAAGCGCCTCTCCGTTACCAGTAGCCTCACCAATGACCTCAATGTCCTCTTCACTGGAAAGGGTGAAGTGGATTCCCTCTCTAAATAATACCTGCCGATCGGCTAGAAAAACACTGATACCCACTTTGCTCCTCCAAAGATAAACAATTATTAAACTAAATTACCAGACAGTCATAAAGATAGGCATAAAAAACATAAAAGTTTTGTAAAAATGTGATAAAGATTTTGTAAAGAATTACAAAGGGGGCATTCCCATATGATTTAAGGATTTTTGCGGCTATTTAGGACGGCAAGCTAAGGCAATAATAACAGTAGCTAGTTTAACTTCCAGGGTATAGGCTACTAGATTCCACCCCCACCTATTCTGCACCCTTAATTGCCAACCCTCTGTCTCTAGTTATGTGCGTTTGATTCTTTGGTTGCGCTCTCGGCAATACTCTTCAGGATGGTAAGAATCCCAATCACAGCCCGCTGGACATTTACCGGCTCTTGCGATAACACCGCAGCCACATAAGGATCTACTCGTCCAAAACTATGGGACAAGTCCTCACCAAAGCCTAAGGGCTTGGCAATCTTCTGCAGGGTGCGAGCCGAGGGATAACGCTCCCCCCTCTCTATACGGCCCAGATGGGATGAAGATACCCCCGACTTAGCCGCCAACTCCTGCAGCGTCAGCGACATCATGAGCCTTTGCTGCCTGATTACCTCACCTAAATTATCCCTGTCACCTGTGTCCATAATTGTATTATAATTAGACAATTGGCAAATGTCAAGTGGCGAAATAGATTAATTTTAGTACAATTGAAGTGCCAAAGAGGCTAGATTTTTACGATTCCGTCCAATACACCCTGGCGGTATCAGACCTGAAGCACAAGAGCTGCCCTCCGCTCCACAGTGAGACCTTAAGTTCATACTCACCGCTAAGCATGTCACTAATGGAGTGTAACTGCAGTGTCTGTTCCTTGTATTCCCCATAGTGTAGTTCCACGTCTAGAGAAACCTCCTCCACTTTCCCACCAACTTCAACAACTGCCTTGTCCAGACGCACAGGCTCGGGAATGAAGCTTTTGACACCAAAAGCTACCCACTCAAGCTCCCAGCTCTCCTCCGGCGGTCTCCGGTGCCACCCATGTCCCATACTGGCTGGCATCACCACACCACAGAAAGGCTTGGGCGGCGATACTTCAACAGTTACCATTGGGGTTAGGGCGGGTTCAGGCTCCCCTTCAACCTGGCTGGGGATATACTGACCATTTATCTCGGCAGATGCCACCCCATCTCCGGCATCTTCCACACTCTGCTGGTGGGCGATTAGTTCCGATGATGCCCCTCCACTGGCAAACAGTACCCCCACCACCACTAATAGCACCATGCAAATCTTAAGCCATACCCTTTTCATCGTTAAAACCCAATTTGACCTTTTTGACCTTTTCTAAATGAACCTACTGCGATTAAAAGTTAGCGGAATCGGCTCTAGATACTACCTATTTGCCTTGGCTAAAGGCATAAAATCTAGGTAATCCTAGGCTTAGCAAGGCTCAACATTGAGGAATTCATCTGAAGCAATAATGGTAACCAGAGAAGCCTTAAGCTCACAGAGGATAAGCTGATAAAAACCCGCTCACTACCTCTTATGTCCCCTCAATCACCTACCCTCTTTATATATCCACGGCTTATTCTTTAGTCACGCCCTTGGCAATACTCTTTAAGATGGAAAGAATTCCAATCACAGCGTGCTGAACACTAACCGGCTCCCGTGACAATACCATGGCAACATAAGGGTCAACTCGTCCGCCACTATAGAGTGGGCTCTCCTCACCTACACTGGGAGAACGAGGGGAGAGGTAACCAGCGTAAGTAAATAACTCATCCTCCTCCAAGCCTAGGGGCGTGGCAATCCGTCGCAGAATACGGGCTGAGGGATAACGCTCCGCCCGCTCAATACGACCAAGATGGGATGAAGATACCCCTGATTTACTCGCCAACTCTTGCAACGTCAGCGACATCATAACCCTTCGCTGCCTGATTACCTCGCCTAAACTATTCCTGCTACTTGTGTCCATTGGTTGAATTATAATTCGCCAACTGGCAAAATGTCAATAAAAATAGCATTAAAATTTCATTAAAATCTATTCCTTGACGACTAAAGCCAGGGGTTATACAATGACACTTAGGCACCTAGGTTGAAATAAAATGACTAAGAAATACGACGTCATCATTGTTGGTGGTGGTCCGGCGGGCATCTTTGCCGCTCTAGAGTTATCCCAGGCAACTGACCTCAATATCCTACTTATGGAGAAAGGAAAGGACATTGATAAACGCAGTAGTCTAGTTTGCGGTTTGGGCGGGGCTGGTGCTTTCAGCGATGGCAAGCTAACATTAACCCCCCAGGTAGGCGGTCGGCTGCGGGATTACCTCGGGGAAGATGATACTCAAGCCCTGATTAAGTACGTTGATGATATATACCTCAAGTTTGGCGCTCCTAAAAAGCTCTACGGCATAGGGGACGAGGTGGATAACATACGTCACCAAGCTTCTCTGATAGAATTACGCCTGACACCGGTGCCTATTCGGCATTTAGGCACTGAGCGTTGCCGCTCGGTGCTCAAGGCGATGCGAGATCACCTCATTCCACACTTGGAATTTAAGCTTGAAACAATGGCTTCCACAATCCTGGTTGATAATGGTGAGGTTAGGGGGATTGAAACTGAGACCGGGGACAGATTTGACTGCCGCTATCTAATTTTAGCCCCAGGCAGGGAAGGGGCGGATTGGTTATCCAAGGAAGCTAAACGACTCAACCTAACCATGTCCAATAACCCTATTGATGTTGGGATTAGGGTAGAGGTGCCAGTAGCAGTGATGGAGAAGTTGGTCAGTGTGCTATACGAGGCAAAACTGGAGTTCCTGTCAAAGAGCTTTGACGACCGGGTTAGAACATTCTGCATGTGCCCCGCCGGTGAAGTCACTATGGAGACTACCGGTGGCTGCGACCCAGTAATCACAGTTAACGGGCATAGCTATGCCAATCGCAAGAGTAACAACACCAATTTTGCCCTGCTGGTAAGCACAACCTTCACCGAGCCATTCCGTGAGCCTATTGCCTATGGTAAATACCTGGCCAGACTGGCTAATATCCTCAGTGGCGGGGTGCTGATTCAGCGCCTAGGCGACCTGATGAACGGTCACCGTTCTACCCCGGCTCGCATTGAACGGGGGTTAGTTCAGCCCACCTTAAGGACAGCCACCCCTGGTGACCTTAGTTTTGTCCTCCCCTACCGTCACCTCACCGGGCTTATAGAGATGCTTCAGGCAATGGATAAACTAGCGCCAGGGGTTGCTTCCAGCCATACCTTACTCTATGGGGTTGAGGTCAAATTCTATTCCTGCCAACTTCAACTTAGTCCTTTCCTGGAGACCGAGGTTAGCAACATGTTTGCCGCTGGTGATGGCGCTGGTATTAGTCGTGGTCTAATCCAGGCATCGGCTTCTGGTGTAGTCGCAGCTCGCGAGATATTAAAGAGAAGCGGACATTAGGCTTGTCTATCTACCCTATCCCCTTTATCCCTTTCCCCTTCAAAGGGAAAGCTAAATAAAGAGGGGCTAACGCCCCTCTAGAACCCCTTGACTACTCTAGAGTATGAGAGTCAAAGAGAGGCTTTTTACCCCGCAAAAAGCCTCTCTTACATAACAAATCCCCATCTCCTTAATAAGGAGATGGGGATTAAGGGGGTGAGGTTAATAAACAACCTTCAACCTCAAAAAGGGGCTGGTTTTTTGGGCATCGACCTTACCTCAAAGGAGGCTAAGCCTAGCGCCTGCCTCGGGCTAGGTAGGGAGCTAAACCTTATATATCTTGGATTCCTAAATAGGGATTCAGACTTTCTGCAAGTTGTGAGGAAGTACGAGTTTGAGTTGATAGCTATTGATGCCCCGCTCAGCCTACCTAAAGGGCTATGCTGCCTTGAAGACGGCTGTTCTTGTCAGCCAGTATCTGAGGTTAAAGGTAGAAATTGTGAGCGGGAGTTAGCTAAATTAGGCATCCCCTGCTACTTCACTACCAAAAAATCTATTATCAAGGCTATGGTTTACCGAGGCATAAGACTTAAGACTGAGCTTGAAGCTATGGGTTATCAGGTTATTGAGGTCTACCCCTATGCCAGTAAGCTCCGCCTATTTGGCAAGCCAATTCCATCTAAATTAAAACCGGACGGTCTGGCATTCTTAAAGCAACATATTTGTCAGTTGCTACCCAATATTACTACCTATATAGATAGGTTTAACCACGATATGTGCGATGCCGCAATAGCTGCTTATACTGCCTTTTTACGCTCTCAGGGTAAGACTGAGCTCTGCGGTGAACCCGAGGAGGGCACGATTTGCCTTCCACTTCTTGACAAGGTAACCCATGACCACTAAAATGTATTGGTTATTTCAATTTCCCTTCATACATAATAAGGAGGCTGATGCCATGTGAGTACTGTAGTAGCCGGAGACAATGAGAGCTTCGAAAGTTTGCTTAGACGGTTTAACAAAAGGGTACAACAGGAAGGTGTCCTATCTGAAATACGTCGCCGTGAATATTATGAGAAGCCTAGTGTTAAGCGTAAACGGAAGAGGGCATCTAAAAGACGCAAATCTGCCAGAGTAATGAGACGATAGTAGTAGGTAAAGTGGAAGCGAACCTAAAACAAAAACTAACCGATGACCTTAAACAGGCACTGCGGGACAGGGATAAGGTAAGACGCTCCGTTATCCGACTGGTGATAGCAGCCATTAACAACGCTGAAATTGCCCGGCAAGCCACTCTAAATGATACCGATATACTTGGCGTTATTGCCAAGGAGATAAGGCAGCGCCAGGAGAGCATTGAAGCCTTTAGGCAAGGAAACCGCCAAGACCTAGTAGCTCAGGAAGAGGCCGAGATGGCAGTGCTAAAGGAGTATCTACCCCCACAGCTGACTCGGGAAGAGATTATAGCCGCCGCTCGCCAGGTTATTGAGGAGGTGGAAGCAAAGGGACCCGGCGATAAGGGGAAGGTTATGCCCAAACTTATCGCCCAGCTTAAAGGCAAAGCCGATGGGCGAGAAATAAATGCTGTAGTAACTGAGTTGCTTAGTTTATAACCCCACCAAGGCTTGGTTTAGCTCAAGCTCCAAATGACCAGGTTTAACACCCGAATCCAGTATTGCCCAAGGTAGCTTTTGACTGGTATCCCATCTCTGATGGGCATAAAAATCAACATCTAAACGGCTTTTTTTAACCGCTTGGCGCCAGCCAGCCAATGATACCCCTTCAACATTAGCCAGCACCCCGGCTAATTTAGCGTCTCCCCGAGCAAGAACCGCCTGAACCTGACTCCAGGCTGGGCTTTCACATTTAAGCTTAATCCCCTTGGGCAACAGACCCCTCTTGAGTAGAGACAAACGACGATTAAGAGTAGAGGGTTGTGCCATAGGCAGCCATTGGAAGGGTGTCCCCGCCTTAGGCACAAAGGGGGCGATACTGAGACTAATACGACAGCCACTTTGTCGTCGGTCAAGAATGCCCTTGCACCTAAGAGTCAGCGTAATAATTTCCTCAATATCCTCATCAGTCTCTGAGGGCAGACCAACCATGAAATAGAGCTTGAGCTGCTTTATCTTCAGCTCAGCCACTTTGCTTACTGCCGCCAAAACATCGTCCTCCGAGATACCCTTTCTAATAAGCTGGCGCAGGCGCTGAGAGCCAGCCTCAGGGGCAAGAGCGATGGTTTGGGCTCCCCCCTCAACTATTTCTGTTAATAAAGCCTGGGAAAGAGGTCGCACCCTTAGAGAGCTTAACGAAAATCCTGCCCCCATTTGGCGCAGACTAATCAGCAACTCCTCAAGCTGGGGATAGTCTGAAACCACCGGCCCGACTAACCCTAAGCGTTGCCTATATTTAAGCCCCAGCCTAGCTTGCTCTATCAGCTTATCCCTGAAACGAAAGCGCACCGGGGAAAAGACATTGCTCACCAAACAAAAGCGACAACCCCAGTTACAGCCCCGCTCCACTTCAATGAGATATAGGTCACCTAGCTCGGTATCTCGGGTAAGTATGGTGGAGGTGGTAGGAAAGTCGTCCAGATTATTTGCCCACTGCCGAACCACCGGCGCCCCAGAGTAACGTTGGGGCACATAAATGCCAGGCAGTGAGGCTAGCGCTTTTAGCAGTTCATCGCGCCTGCCGCTAATGCCCTCAAATAATACCGAAAGTAGAGCCGGCAGTATTGGCTCCGCCTCACCAATACACAAGCAATCAAAGAATGGGGCTAAGGGCATAGGATTAGCCGTAATGCAGGGACCACCAACGATGACTACCGGATGCCGTTTATCACGGTCAGCAGCATATAGGGGCACGCCGCTGGCTTTAAGAATCTGCACCACATTGAGGTAATCAACCTCATAGGTGATAGAAAAGGCAAGGACAGCAAAATCTGAAAGCGGTCGCTGGGACTCCAGACTTAGGGTTTGTTGCCGGATGTCGTCTCGTCCCCAGAAGGCTCTTTCACAAACGACCCCGCCATAGGCATTTAACAGGCTATAGATGGTATGGATACCCAGATTGGACATGCCGACATAGTAGGAGTTTGGGTAGATAAGGGCGATGGGGATTCTACCTCCCCAATCCTTAATAATAGCCCCCTGCTCCCGGGAAAGCTGCTGTCTGGCTTTTTTGATTTCATCCCAACCCATAAGGCTATTGACTAACTTTTATTTCCAGCAGCCCCTGAGAAATCGACCGTCTATGGTTATTACCCTATCGGTTGCCACTCTCAGCTGCCGGGAGGTCCGCTCTTTACCAAACAAGGCAACCTCAACATTCTTACCGTTGTCCTTTACTGCCTGGAGGGCACCCACGTAATCGTTGTCGCTAGCCACCAGAATCGCCACATCGTAATTGTTCTTAAAACTATGAGTTATCATATCGGTAGCTAATTGTATATCAACCCCCTTTTCATAGGGCGGGGCATTAGGCCAATTGATGTAAACCAGGCGCCCTAAACGCAACTCACAGTAAGGTATGGCGCTTACACTGGCAAAGAACGCCTGCTGGTCGCGGTATCGCTGGGGCTCTTCCTTAAGTCCTACCTTGGCATTATAGTAATAGATTCTTATTAACCGCCGCCTGTCCAACAGCTTATTACCCAACCTGCCAATATCTATATCAGTCCTTTTGAAAAAATTCTTGAGCGAATGGTACAGGTTACTGCCATCAATGAATATCATTACCCTGTCTGTACTATCTCCCATATATCACCTTCCTTATAATTATTTGCATTATGTCCACTGACCCAATTATAAAGCCTCCGAGCTAAAATTGCGAATAGGGATTATCAGAGAGATAGAAGCTACTTGTGAGCGGGGAGCCAACGTCATTTGGCTATTAGCAGCTCAAAAATTAAAGTAGCGGAATATCTAATCCCATAGGTAGTAAGGTCAAATTCCATTTTTACTCTGCCTATTATTCTGGAGGATGAAATCCCAGTGTTGACTTTGGGGGCTCGGCGGCTTCGGTCAGCTTGCCAAACTTTTCTTCGTATTTTTTCAGGTTTTCGGTAAGTGCAGAAAGCATCCGCTTCATATGCCCCGGGCTAACAACCACCCGCGCTGTTACCGAACCGACCGGAGGCGATATCATCATAAAATCCAGGATAAACTCTTCCTTGGTATGGGCAACTATCATATTATTAGCATACACCCCGCCTCTAATGCTTTCCGGAAAGACAACCTTTACTTCCTGTTTAGTCGGCTTCTCTGCCATATTCTTCCTCCTTCAATTTCTTAGATTTTGTATCTTAGCACTTGGTATAGCCACAACTGGGGCAGATGAAGCAGCCTTCCTGATAGACAAGGAGGTTGCCACAATCAGGGCACTGCCCGGCTAGGTTCTTGGCTAAACCGTAGTCCTCCAGCTTAGGCTTACCCTCACCACTTATATGCTTCTCCAGCACGCTAGCAATAGCGTCAGCGCAGGAGAGTATAGCTTTATTCTCTTCCCAGGCAATGGATGGGCAGCGGATACCGCGGAGCTGCCTCACTATTGAGGCGACGTCTACCTCAGACCTTAAAGCTAAAGAGATGAGTCGGCTGGTGGCTTCAAGCTGGGCTGAGGCACAGCCTCCAGCTTTGCCTAAAGTGGAGAAGACCTCGCATATTCCGTGCTCATCAGAAGCCACGGTTACATAGATATAACCACATCCGGTATTTACCCTCTCGATTACCCCCGAGGTCGCCTTGGGTCTCTTCCTCGGGACAAGCCCAACACCCTCAACCTTCTCCGCCTTGCCGATGGTTAATACCTGGGCTTCACGGCTTCTGTCCCGGTAAATAGTTATTCCCTTCAGCCCGGCTTCATAAGCCATCATATACACCTTGGCTATATCTTCCCGAGTCGCCTCTTGGGGGAAATTGACTGTTTTGGAGACAGCATTGTGGGTGGACTTCTGGAAGGCTGCCTGCATCCTGACATGCCACTCAGGCTTTATTTCGTGGGCAGTAACGAATAGTCGTTTGACTCCATCAGGGACTTCTTCTTCATCGCGGAGTTTAGCCCCGTCGGCTAGCCGCTGCATAAGCTCCCCAGAGTAGAAATCCTGGCTTCTAGCCACTTCCTCAAAATAGGGGTTTACCTCTAATAGTTGGGCGCCATCCAGAATATGGCGGGTGTAGCTCAGGGCGAAGAGGGGCTCAATGCCACTGGAGCTGCCGGCGATTATGCTCAGGGTGCCAGTAGGCGCGATAGTGGTGCATGAGGCATTCCTCAGCCTGCGACCGCCAGGGACATCATATATGCTACCTTTGAAGGCAGGAAAGACGCCGCGTTCTTTTGCCAATTCCGCTGAGGCTTTACACGCCTCTTCATGGATAAAATGCATAACATCAGCGGCAAACTCTAGCGCCTCTTCCGAATCGTAAGGAATGCCCAGCCTGATTAGCATATCGGCAAAACCCATCACCCCAAGCCCTATTTTCCTGGATTTCTTGGTCATTTCCGCTATCTCAGGTAGCGGGAACTTATTGACATCAATAACATTGTCCAAGAACCTCACCGAAATCTTCACCGTCTCGGCCAGCTTGGGATAATCAATCTCAGTAGTGCCATTTTTGGTCCGTAGCATTCTGGCTAAATTGATAGAGCCCAGATTACACGACTCATAGGGAAGCAAGGGCTGCTCACCACAAGGGTTGGTACTTTCAATACTGCCCAGATAGGGGGTGGGGTTATCCTGGTTTATCCGGTCAATGAAAACAATGCCCGGGTCACCGGTTTTCCAAGCCATAGCCGCTATCTGGTCAAATATCTCCTTGGCATTGAGCTTACCCACCACCTGGTGGGTGCGTGGATTTACCAGCTCATAGTCGGTGCCAGCCTTGACTGCTTCCATAAATTCATTGGTTACGGCTACTGAGAGATTAAAGTTGGTAAAAGCAATGGGGTCATCCTTAGCCGTTATGAACTTCATAATATCGGGGTGGTTAACATTGAGGATAGCCATGTTTGCCCCCCGGCGCATCCCCCCCTGTTTAATGACGTCAGTGGCAACATCAAAAGCCCGCATGAAGGAGACCGGACCACTGGCGACGCCACCGGTAGAGCCAACCCTATCCTTTTCTGGTCTTAGCCTGGAGAAGGAAAATCCAGTCCCCCCACCACTTTTGTGAATGAGGGCAGTATACTTTACGGCATTAAATATGGACTCCATTGAGTCCTCAATGGGCAGGACAAAACAGGCTGACAGTTGCCCTAGCTCTCTCCCGGCATTCATCAGGGTCGGGGAATTAGGCAGAAACTCTAGGTTAGCCATCAATCGGTAGAACTCCTCTTCTATAGGCTTTACATCCGCCTTAGGGTCATAGATGAGCTCAGCCGAGGCAATAGCCTGTGCCACCCGACGGAACATCTCGTTGGGTGTCTCAATAACCTCCCCCTGGGCATCCTTCTTCAAATACCTTCTTTCCAGAACACGAAGGGCATTTTCAGTAAGATGAACCACGTCAGCAGACTTAGCCTTTGGCTTAACTCTGGTAACCTCCGCTTTAGGTTCGACCCCCTCTTCCTTAACTGATGCCTTTTCTTTAACTGATTCTTTTTCTTTACTCGTCAAGATCTCTTCCACTATAGCCTGGATTTCAGACCCACTGGGGAGTTGTTGCTGACTTCGCCGGGACTTGGGCACCAGATCTTCCATTCCGGGCAGAGGCTGTTCCGTTTGAGGTAGTGGTTTCGATTTTTCCAGACGTTTAATCACTTGTGCAGCGAGTTGTTCAATGAGCGTTCTATCGGCTATGCCCATAGACTCAGCGGCAGCGAAGACAGCCCTAGCAATCTGGGTGCGATTGGGTAATCGTTTATTTTGTTGGTTATCAGCCGTATTCATTTCCGACTCCTTCTGCGATTCTTGACCAGTTCCTTTGACCTATCATCGGGAAGTAGGGGTAATTGACCTGCCGGTGGAGGTGCCCCGGCACTGAGCAGGGTATCCACCTCCTGTTTCAGGGCAGTTATGT
>CAYHAL010000017.1:0-25687 GCA_964354655.1 uncultured Dehalococcoidales bacterium | reverse complement strand
ATTATTTTATCTCTTTCCGTGGAGATAAAATTGCGATTTATTTCCGTGGGCTCTTATTGAGCTTCCCCTTCAGGACTAATCCCTCCGGGACTTTACCATGGCATCACCCCCTTTCCTGAATCTAACTATAACATACCTTGTTAGTGGCTATACACTATAGCATAAAAGCGTCATTTGTCAATAGGCGAATAATTTTACACTTCTCAAGCCCTTATATTGAGATTGTTTATTAACCCACCAACCCACCCCCTTTTATCCCCCTCCCTTATGAAGGGAGGGGGAATTGGTTATATAAGGGAGGCTTCGCTTCCCTTTGACTCTCCCCATTATTTCGGAAGGAGAGGAAGAAGAGACTCTAGAGAGGGGCTTCGCCCCTCTCTGACTCATACTCCCCCTTCCCTTTGATAATGAGCCTAATTTAATAGGGTGTTTAAGAGGGGCGTTAGCCCCTCTTCTATAAATACCTTCCCCCTCTCCTTCTTAAGGAGAGGGGGATTGAGGGGGTGAGGTTAAAAGAATCTCGAAAGTTATTTACATTTCCTTAGTGAGGTTAGCCAGGAACTCGGCGTTGGTCTTTGTCCTGCGAAGGCGGTCAATGACTCGCTCGGTAGTTTCGGTAAAGTTGACCGTGTCAGAGGCAACCATAGACACCATGCGCCGCAGCAGCCAGACCTGCTTTATCGAGTTTTCGTCTATGAGTAGCTCCTCTCGCCTGGTACCGCTGCGCTGAATGTCTATGGCGGGGAAGATTCGGCGCTCTGCTAGTCGGCGGTCGAGGTGGACTTCCATATTGCCCGTCCCCTTGAACTCCTCGTAGATGAGCTCGTCCATGCGGCTGCCGGTATCAATAAGGCAGGTGGCGATAATAGTCAAGCTACCACCCTCAGCGGTATTGCGGGCGGCGCCAAAGAAGTGTTTGGGCGGGTAGAGGGCAGCCGGGTCAATACCCCCGGACAGGGTGCGACCGCTGGGTGGCATAGCCAGATTGTATGACCGGGTGAGGCGGGTAATGCCATCAAGGAGGATAAGTACGTCCTTCCCGCTCTCTACCAGTCGCTTGGCTGTCTCCAGGGCTAACTCGGCGACACGGGTATGGTTCTCTACCGGCTCGTCAAAGGTGGCACTTATCACATCACCTCTGACTGAGCGCTTCATATCGGTAACCTCCTCCGGCCGCTCACCAATAAGGCACACCATAAGGTGAATATCATTATAGTTAGTGGTGGTGGCATTGGCTATGGCTTTGAGCAGGATTGTTTTACCAGCCTTAGGTGGTGACACAATTAAGCCCCGTTGCCCGCGACCGATAGGGGCGATGAAGTTCAGGAGTCGGGTGGACAGGTCATCGGCTGAGGTCTCCAGGTTAATCAATTTGTCAGGGAAGGTGGGGGTAAGTGAGGTGAAGTAGGGTCGGGATTTGGCTAGTTCGGGATTGTTATCATTAATTGCCTCTACCCGGAGCAAGCTGTAATATTTTTCGCCGCTTTTAGGTGGTCTGCCCTGACCGGCAACCATATCACCACTGCGAAGACCAAAGCGGCGGATTTGAGACTGGGAGACATAGACATCATCCTGGCTGGGCAGCAGGGTCTTTTGCCTGAGGAAGCCGTAGCCCTCGCTCATAATCTCTAGGATACCGCTGCAGAAGATATTGCCCTGTTGCTCGGTATATGCCTGGAGCAGGCGCATGACGAGGTCTTGCTTCTTGAGGTTGGTATAGCTGGAGATGCCCATTTCCTTAGCCAGCTCAATCAACTCGTCTCGGTTTTTGGTTTCTAGTTCGGCGATATTCATTGTAACCTCCCCCTTGGTAACCACTTAACATAACTCGAAAAACAATTCTCAAAGCTAATCAGATACGAATTGTTTCCCTATTTTTAATTATTACCATTTTCTATTTTCGTGAGATGCCTTGCCAGTCGGCAAGGAAGCGGCTAACGCCGATATCGGTAAGCGGGTGGTGTATCATCTGCATTAATACCTTATAGGGGACAGTGGCAATATGAGCTCCGGCTTTAGCCGCCGCCACACAATGTTGAGGATGACGGATGCTAGCCGCAATCACCTGGGTGGGGAACTCATAGTGCTTAAAGACATCAACGATGTCTTTGACTAACTGCATGCCATCATGCCCGGCATCGTCTAATCTGCCGACGAAGGGGCTAACATAGGTAGCGCCAGCCAGTGCCCCCAATAGGGCTTGATTCAGTGAGAAGCACAGGGTGAAGTTTATCTTTATATTCTCTTTAGCCAGGACCGATGTTGCCTCTAGCCCGGCGGTGGTAGCCGGGATTTTAACCACGATATTAGGTGCCCAGGTGGAGATGCGTCGGGCTTGCTCAATCATTGCCCCAGCCTCCTCTACCAGCACCTCAGCCGAAACTGGTCCGGTGATAATGGAGCAAACCTCCTTGACGGCAGCCTCATAGTCAGCCGGTGCTTCCTTAGACATCAGGCTGGGGTTAGTGGTAACCCCGCTGATGATGCCCAGTTTAGCCGCTTGCTTGATTTGGTCAATATTGGCGGTGTCTAGGAAAATGCGCATTTAGTCCTCTTTAATAAGGGGTAATGATGGTTGAGCCCCTTCCCTTAATACATCCTTAGCCGCGCCGATAAAATCGCGGAATAGGGGGTGGGGGCGACTAGGACGAGAGCCAAACTCAGGGTGGAACTGGCAGCTTATCATCCACGGGTGGTTGGCTAGCTCGCAGAGTTCTACCAGTCTGCCGTCAGGGGATAATCCGCTGTAAACCATTCCTGCTTTCTGTAGTATATCACGAAATTGATTATTAAATTCATAGCGGTGCCGATGGCGCTCATAGACCAGAGTCTGCCCATAGGCTCTAGCGGCATGGCTACCATCTACCAGTTGACAAGGATAGTTACCTAGGCGCATAGTGCCGCCTTTGTTTTCTATCCCTTCCTGTTCGGGGAGAAGGTCAATTACCGGGTAGGGGGTAGAGGCATCAAACTCGGTAGAGTTGGGCTTGTTTGAGCCCAGGGCGTAACGAGCAAACTCGATTACCATTACTTGCATTCCCAGGCATAGCCCTAGATAAGGAATATCATTGTTTCGGGCATAGCTGGCTGTCTTTACCATGCCTTCAATACCTCTGATGCCAAAGCCGCCGGGGACAATGATACCCTGGGCTGAGCGAAGTAGAGTATCGGTGCCATCCCTTTCCAGGTCCTCAGACCGAACCCAATGTAGGTCAAGGCACCTATTATGGTAGAGGGCGGCGTGACATAATGCTTCGCGGACTGAAAAGTAGGCATCTTGTAATTCAACATACTTGCCCACCAGAGCGATGTTAACCGGCTCAAGGGGTTCCTTAATTCGCCTGACCAGTTCCCGCCACTGGCTTAGATCTGACTTGCGGGCTTTTAGACCGAGCTTATCCACAACTAGTTGACCTAATCCTTCGTCCTCTAGGCATAGCGGCACCTCATAGATAGTCTCCACTGTAGGCAAGGGGATAACGGCTTTCCGGTCAACGTCACAGAACAGGGATATCTTATCCCTAATCCCTTCTGAGATAGGGTAGTCACTACGGCATATGATAATATCGGGCTGGATACCAATGCGGCGTAGCTCATTAACGCTGTGCTGAGTGGGCTTGGTCTTTAGCTCTTTAGTGGAGGTGAGGTACGGGAGGAGGGTAACATGCACATAGAGTATATTATCCCGCCCAACATCGTTTCGCATCTGCCTGATAGCTTCCAGGAAAGGCTGCCCCTCAATATCACCTACCGTGCCCCCCACCTCTATAATAACTACATTAGCCTTAGATTTCTCGGCTAATTTCTTGAACTGGTTCTTTATCTCGGTAGTAACATGAGGTACTACCTGGATGGTGCCCCCCAGGAAATCACCCCGCCTCTCTTTAGCAATAACCACACTATAGATTTGCCCTGAGGTAACATTGGACTCGGCAGTAAGGTTAACATCAATGAAACGCTCATAGTTACCTAAATCAAGGTCAGTCTCGGCACCATCCTGGGTGACAAATACCTCACCATGCTGATAAGGTGACATCGTTCCCGGGTCAACATTAAGGTAGGGGTCAAGCTTCTGAACCGATACCGTGATTTGGCGACTTTTGAGGATAGTACCAATAGAAGCAGCGGTAATACCCTTGCCTACTGAACTAACTACACCACCGGTAACAAAAATATACTTTGTCATCTAGGGAATAAAGATTTTAGAAATCGGCTAAAGTTTCAATAGAGCAATTTCTGTTTGGAGGGAGTAGAGGGAAAATTGTTCTATAATCTAACTATAATCAGGTAAACATTAGTTGTCAAGTGCTGAACACTATTCCAGGGAAAGTAAAGCTGAGAGACTGCTACTTAAACTTAAATACTATAGCATATCTTGGCAAAAATTGCTATTATTGCTATTATTGAGCTGGGCAATATTGAACTAGCTATGTGGTAAGGTAGTTGACGGGTGCTTTATGTTCAGGCTTGCGCCTTGTGTTATTATGAGGAAATTGGCATAATACGGAGTGTGGAAGAGATTGAGGAAGGTGATTACTTATGAGGCAGGGGGGATTTACTGAGCAGGCACAGGAGGCATTGGCTGCTTCCCAAGAGCTAGTTCGTCAGTATCACCACAGCCAATGGGATGTGGAACATATTCTGTTAGCCTTGCTCCAGCAAGAAAGGGGGCTGGTCGGTGATATCTTGAAGGAGCTTGGGGTTGATGCTGAGGCAGTGAGGCAACAAGTTGAGGCTGCCTTAGATAAGACCCCTCGCATTACTTACGAGGCAGCTCAGATTTATGCTACGCCACGCATTGCCCAACTAATAGAAAGGGCTGGTAAAGAGGCTGACCGGCTTAAGGACGAGTTCATAGGCACCGAGCACCTGCTGATTGCCATGGCTGGGGAGGAGAGGGGTGAGGCGGCGGCTATTCTTCATCGTTTTGGCATTGACCAGGAGAAGGTGTATTCGGCTCTTCAGAAGCTTCGTGGCGGTCACCGGGTTACCGATGCCAGGGCAGAGAGTAAGTACCGCTCTCTGGAGAAGTATGGTCGTGACCTCACCGAGTTTGCCCGTCAGGGTAAGCTCGACCCGGTTATCGGTCGGGATGATGAGATTAGACGGGTGATACAGATACTCACCAGGCGCACCAAAAACAACCCGGTGATTGTCGGCGATGCCGGGGTAGGCAAAACTGCCATTGCTGAGGGATTGGCTCAGAAGATTGTAGCCGATGACGTTCCTGATTCGCTTAAGGGGCGTCGGATAGTGGCTTTGGATATGGGGGCTCTGGTGGCGGGGAGTAAGTTCCGTGGTGAATTTGAGGAGAGGCTTAAGGCGGTTATGGACGAGGTTCGCCAAGCCAAGGGTGAGGTTATATTGTTTATTGACGAGATTCATACCGTGGTTGGAGCTGGAGCGGCTGAGGGGGCTATTGATGCCAGTAATATGCTCAAGCCAGCATTGGCTCATGGTGAGCTACAATGTATCGGGGCAACCACCCTTGATGAGTACCGTAAATTTATTGAGAAGGACAAGGCTCTAGAGCGGCGCCTTCAGCCGGTGTTTATTGGTGAACCTAGCGTTGAGGCTACCATTGAGATGCTTCGCGGGCTCCGTCCCCGGTATGAAGCCCACCACAAGATTAAAATCAGTGATGAGGCTCTAGAGGCGGCGGCTCGGTTGAGTAAGCGCTATATCTCGGATCGGTATCTGCCGGATAAGGCTATTGACCTTATTGATGAGGCAGCCAGCAAGCTTAGGATTGATACTGAGAGCGCGCCGCCAGAGGTTAAGTCTTTAGAGCAGCGCCTCAAGCAATTAACCAATGAGGAGGAAGCCGCCTCCCAGAGGCAGGATTATGAGCAGGCAGCCAAGCTCAAGAGTGAAATGTTACGTCTGGAAAATGAGTATAACCAGGCTAAGAGCAATTGGCTTAAGCGGGAAAAGATTGACAGTGTGGTTGATGCCGAAGATATTGCCCAGCTAATCTCTAAGTGGACAGGCATCCCGATATCACAGATGCTGGAGGGTGAGGCTGAGAAGCTGCTTCATATGGAGGAGCGGATTCACGAGCGATTGGTAAATCAGGAAGAGGCGGTTCGTGCTGTTTGTGAGGCTATCAGGAGAAGCCGGGCTGGGTTAAAAGACCCGGAGCGACCTATTGGCAGCTTCATGTTCTTGGGTCCAACCGGTGTGGGTAAGACCGAGCTGGCTCGCACCTTAGCCCGGTTCCTGTTTGATGATGAGAACGCTATGGTGCGTCTGGATATGTCAGAGTATCAGGAGAAGCACACGGTAGCGCGGCTTATTGGTGCCCCGCCGGGCTATGTTGGCTATGAGGAAGGGGGGCAGCTTACCGAGGCGGTGAGGCGGCGCCCCTATCGGGTAATCCTGCTGGATGAGATTGAGAAGGCACATCCTGAGGTATTTAATAGCCTGCTCCAGGTTCTGGATGACGGGCGGTTAACCGATGGTCACGGGCGGACGGTGGATTTTAAGAATACCATAGTTATTATGACCAGTAATGCCGGTGTTGAACTCATCAGGCGTGAGACAGGTATTGGTTTTGCCGCCAAAGGTGGTGCCAAGGCGGAAAAGCAGAGCTATGAGGCGATGAAGGAAAAGGTGATGGGAGAGGTAAAAAGGATGTTCCGCCCTGAATTCCTTAACCGGCTGGATGAGATTATAGTTTTCCACGAGCTAACTGAGGAGCAACTTAGGAGCATCGTTGATTTACTGGTGGAGGATTTGCAGAAGCGTCTGGCTGACCGTAAGCTAGAGATAGAGTTAACTGAAGGGGCTAAATCGTGGCTGGTTAAGGAAGGCTATGACCCAATATATGGGGCACGACCGCTGAGGCGGGCTATAGAGCGGTATGTGGAAAATCCGCTGTCAACCAAGCTACTTAGGGGCGAATTTAGCCAGGGTGACAGGATTATCGTTGACCTTGGCGAAGCGGGCTTAACCTTTAGCGTTGGGAGAAGGGCTGATGTAGGCGCCTAGTTAGGGAATTCTTGGCATGGCAGTAACTAGTGTAAGCTCAAAAAGGAAAAGATATATTTTTGGTGGCTTGTTTCTGGGTGGGATTATTGCTGCCTCTGTGGTTATAGTTTATCACTGGCAGGCAATAAGCCGTTTCCGGACTTTTGGCTATTTAGGTCTTTTCCTTATCAGTTTCTTAGCCGGCGGCCCCTTGCCACTGCCGATTCCCTACATGGTAATAACCTTCATCTTTGGCGGGATATTACATCCTGCCTTGGTAGGGGTAACCTGTGGGCTGGGTCTTGGTATCGGTGGAACACTCCTTTATTTAACTGGTCGCGGTGGGCGTAGATTTTTCCCATGGGGTAATGTTTTTGCTAATAATCCAGCTAGTGATGTACCTTCTTCTCGAATATCTCGGCTAGTATCTCGTCTGCTGAGGTGGGCGCGAATACCTCAAATCCTGAATATAGCCCAGCGGAGAGGTTCATTGGTCGTCTTTTTAATGTCAGCGGCAATCAACCCCTTTTTTGTGCCTATGGCTATTGCTATGGGGACACTCCGTTACCGCTGGTGGAAATTCTTCCTTATGTGCTGTGCAGGGCAAACAGTTAAGAGTCTAGCTATTGCCTATTGTGGTTATCTGGGCTTAGGGACTTTCCTCCGCTGGTTACAGATAATTTAAGCAGAACCAGCAATTCAGGTGTTTATATGAGGGTAGTTACTGATTGGAATAGATATCATAAGCGTGTCCGAATCAGTCAGCGATTCCTATGGGTCATTTGGAGAGCTTATGCCGATTTGCTACGCGACATCCATTTCCCAGAGTCAATTAAGATAATCGAGCTGGGCTGCGGCACCGCTCATAACACCTTACAAATGACCAAATTGTTTCCGGTTGATAAAGTAACCCTGGTAGATTTCAATCCTAATGTGCTAAAAGACGCCCAAAGAAGGCTGTCTTGCCTTAATTGCGAGAAGGAGTTCCTGCTACGGGATTTATTTAGCCTTGATTTAAATGAGAAATATGATATCGTTCACTCACAGGGGTTACTTGAGCATTACCCCCCTGACGAGCAGAGAAAGCTAATCTGTTTACATCGAGACCTTCTAACCCCAAACGGGATTACTGTAATCCTGGTTCCTACGCCAAATCTACCCTACAGGTCATGGAGGGGGTTTCTCGAGAAACTGAACCTGTGGATTTATCCTGATGAGACAGCTATTTCCAAAGGGGAATTTAAAACGGCGTTAGAATCAAGCGGCCTAGAAATCTTAAAGATGAAGAGGTGTCACTTAATTGAGCTCGGTGCTGTATGTAGGAGGGGGAGTGGGTAGCTATAAGATGACACATAATTTCAACTCCGCCCTGTTTAGAGTCCTTCTGAAGTATCTGAAGCCTAATAAGGGGGAAGAAATCCTGGACCTGGGATGTAGTCGGGGCTTCTATGTGAGGGAACTGGAAAGCTATACCGACGGTGTGATAGGGGTTGACATCAGCGAAACCTCCTTAAAGGAGGCCGTTACCCGGAAGGTAGCCTACGGTGATATTACCAACCTAAAGTTTGAAGCCAACAGTTTTGATAAAGCCTATTCACTCCATACCATTGAACATATACCAAATATAAGGCAGTTCTTTTCGGAAGTGGCTAGAGTCCTTAGACCAGGAGGCATAGCTGTTATTGTTTATCCTTGGGAACCGATTAGAGGGTTCCAGGCTATATTAGCCGCGGTGAGGCAATACAAGAATCCTTTCATGGCAAGGGAAATACATCTACATAGGCTGACTCCGAAAAGGGTTCAACAACTTATTGAAGGCACTTCTCTTTCCCATGTTGAAAGTAGATTTACTCTTGCCTTGGGTCTTCAGTACCTTACCCTACTATCAAAGAAAAGCTGAGTCTTACCTTAGTTTATTGCTAACTAATTCATTTTTTGCTATTATTTAAATGTGGGGCTGTAGTTCAATTGGGAGAACGTTTGACTGGCAGTCAAAAGGTAGAGGGTTCGAATCCCTCCAGCTCCACCAAACGTCACTTTAGCGAAACTCCCCCTCATCATTAAAGGCCTAGCTTAAGGATTAGATATAAACTGTCCCTGAGCCAGGTCAATTTTTATAAGCCAGCCGCTGATAGACGGCTCTGACTTTTCAAGTCGTAAGCTAGGGCCACTTTTGGTCAATTTTAGTGACTTTTTGGCCAGGTCTTGACAAAATTTCCTTCTAGTGGTAAACTGACAATAGGCACTTTTGTGGACAATATTTGGCAATCTGGCAAGTAATAAATCTTAGCCGGTTGTTTAAGGCGGGGAAAAGGGGCTAGCAACCTGACCGGAGAAGTTCGGGCTAGCCCCTTTCTTCTTTGGGTTGGGTTGCTAGTCTCACCCCGCAGCATCTGGCTGATGCTGTAAGTAAGCAAACAGGAAAAGGAGGCGAACTATGAAATTTCTAAAAAGGATTCATCGGGGCAAAACGGGCTTCACTCTGGTAGAGCTACTTATTGTTGTCGCCATTATTGGGGTGCTGGTCGGTGTGGTTCTGCCCAGGGTAACCGGACTCATTGGGCATGGCAGAACAGAGGCGGCAAAGGCTGAGTTAGTAACTGTTCAGACAGCCATGGATACAATGATGGCTAAGGAAGGTCTAACTTCAGTGACAGCTACCTCAGCCACCAGTAGTATGGCGGCTTTTCCCACCGGCAACCCGTTATACTCACTTCCAGCGGGCTACCTGCGGACGGCAACAACCAAGGGCACCTATTCTTGTGATGTATACGGAAATGTTACGCAAGCAACTACTGGTTATGAGTAGCGCTTGAGCTGAAGCATAATGGCTTGATGACAAGGTAAATTGCTGTCTATGTTAGGTTACTAAAGGTGGAAGATAGGAAACAGACAGAGCAGCAAACAATGGCTGATTTGGGGAAGACCGGCGGGCGAATTTTGGCTGGTATGAGCCGTGGGATTGTTGAATTGGGAGCATTGGAAACCGAGCGCAAACAGCTGGAAGAAGCGCTAAGGCTTTACAATCAGCAGCTGGAATACTTCGCCTATATCGTCTCCCACGATCTTCAAGAGCCGTTGCGAATGGTCGCAAGCTACACCCAGCTACTGGCGCGGCGATATAAAGGCAAGCTTGATGCTGATGCTGATGAGTTTATCCACTATATTGAGGACGGAGTATCCAGAATGCGGGCATTGATTGACAGCCTATTGGTTTATGCGCGGGTGGGAACGAATGCCCTAACCTTAGAGCTAACTGACTGCGAGGCTGTTGTTGACTGTGTCCTCACCAATCTCAAGGAGGCTGTTAGCGAGAGTGGCGCTGTAATTACTCATGCTCCCCTACCTACTGTGATGGCTGACGCTTCACAACTGACGCAGGTTTTTCAAAACCTTATTGGCAACGCCATCAAGTTCCGCGGCACGGAGTTACCACGCATTCATGTTGCCGCTGAGCCAAGGGAAAACGAATGGCTTTTCTCTGTTCGCGATAATGGTATTGGCATTGACCCGCAGTATCGCGACTGCATCTTTGAGATATCACAGCGCTTGCATAGCAGGACAGAGTATCCTGGAACTGGCCTTGGCTTGGCAATCTGTAAGAAAGCGGTAGAGCGCCACGACGGGAGAATCTGGGTGGAGTCGGAACCAGGGAAGGGTGCCACCTTTTACTTTACCATCCCGATGAAAGGAGATAGATAGCCGTGGGTAGTCAGGCGAGGGCTAGACTGATTGAGATTTTGCTGGTGGAAGACAACCCCGGCGATGTACGCCTGACACGGGAAGCTTTGAAAGATGGAAAAGTGCTTAACAAGCTGAGCGTGGTGGAGGATGGGGCGGAGGCTATGGCTTTCCTGCGTCGGGAGGGAAAGTACACTGATGCTCCTCGCCCCGACCTCATTCTGCTAGACCTGAATCTACCCAAGAAGGATGGTCGCCAGGTGCTGGCTGAGATTAAGGTTGACCAGAATCTGAAACGCATCCCAGTGGTAATTTTGACGACCTCAAAGTCTGAAGAGGATATCCTTAAGACCTATGACCAGCACGCCAACTGCTACATCACCAAGCCGGTCGACCTAGAGCAGTTTTTGACCGTAGTCAAGTCAGTGCAGCACTTCTGGTTAGGCGTCGTGGAACTGCCACCGAAGTGAGAAAGCGATATGAAAGGTGAAGCCATCAAAGTCCTGCTGATAGAGGACAATCCCGGCGACACCCGACTAGTAAAGGAGATGTTAGCTGAAGCTAGGGGCACTCCTTTTGAGTTGGAGTGCGCTGACCGGCTCTCCTCAGGGTTGGCGTGCCTTGCCCAGGGAAGGATAGATGTTGTTTTACTCGACCTTGGGTTGCCTGATAGTCGGGGGCTTGGCACGCTGGTCAAGGTGCAGGCTGAGGCATTAGCCGTGCCGGTTGTGGTGCTGACCGTTCTGGACGATGAGGCGCTAGCAGTTGAGGCGGTAAAGGAAGGGGCGCAGGACTATCTGGTTAAGGGGCAGGTGGATAGCAACCTGCTGGGGCGCTCTATACGCTATGCCATTGGGCGTAAGCGGGTAGAGGAGACACTACGCCAACTTGACCGTGAGCAGATGAAATCTGAGTTTATCTCTAATGTCTCGCACGAGCTGCGTAGCCCGCTTCATGCCATTAGGGGCTTCACTAAGTTGATGCTTGAGGGTAAGGTTCCTGACCCTGAGACCCAGAAGGAATTCCTGGGCATTGTATGTGAGCAGAGCCAGCGCCTCAGTACGCAGATTGACAGTTTGCTTGATATGTCGCGCCTTGAATCTGGCCGATTTACTATTCAAAAGCAGCGCCTGTTGATAAGGGACATAATCCATCAGGCGGTAGAAAGTTTTTATAGTCTAGCCAGTGACAAGGGTATCGTAATCAGTGAGGATATTCCGGCAACCCTGCCGGAGATGGAGGCAGATGGCGAACGGCTGAGGCAGGTGATGGCTAATCTGTTGGACAACGCCATCAAGTTCAGCAATGGTGGTCGTAGTGTCACGGTGAAGGGTGAGGTCAAGGATGGTGAGCTGCTGGTGCAGGTCACCGACCATGGTATTGGCATTCCTGAGGAGGCTATGCCACACCTCTTTGAGCGGTTCTACCGGGCTAAAGACTCGATGGCAAGGGGTGGGGCAGGGTTGGGTCTTCATATCTCAAAGCAGATTATTGAGGCACACGGTGGACGTATCTGGGCAGAGAGCAAGGTGGGGAAAGGCACTACGGTTAGTTTCACCTTACCCTTAAATCAGGCTGGGGGTGATTCTTATGAGTAAGAAGATTTTAGTTATAGAGGACGACCCAAGCACCCTGAGGTTAATAAAGTATACCCTCCAGCAGGAGGGCTACCAGGTGCTTATTGCCCCAAACGGACTGGAAGGGCTGAGAACAGCTAAGAGGGAAGAGCCAGACCTAATTATTCTGGATGTCTTGCTGCCTGGGATAGATGGTTTTGAGATTTGCCATCGGTTGCGGGCTGAACCTCAAACTACCCAGCTACCCATTCTGATGGTCTCGGGCAAAGCACGGGAGATAGATAAAGCCACCGGGCTCAAGATGGGAGCCGATGACTATATCATTAAGCCGTGGCACCGCCCTGAATTACTGACCAAAATAGCAGTCATGTTGCAACGAAGCAGTGTCGCCTTGAACTCCAATTGTAGGCGAGGTGGTTCCGGTGGGTAGGAAGATTTTAGTTATTGAGGACGACCCAAGTACTTTGAGGTTAACAAAGTATATCCTCGAGCAAGAGGGCTACCAGGTGCTAACTGCGCCAAACGGACTGGAAGGGCTGAGAAAGGCCAAAAACGAGGAGCTAGACCTCATCATTCTGGATATCGTGCTGCCGGGCGTAGATGGTTTTGAGATTTGCTATCGGTTGCGGGCTGAGCCTCAAACTGCCCGATTGCCCATTTTGATGCTCTCAGTCAAGGCACGAGAAATAGATAAAGCCACCGGGTTCAAGGTAGGGACCGATGACTATATGACCAAGCCGGCAGACCCCTCGGAGATTGTAAGCCGGGTAGAGAGTCTGTTGGCAAAGAAAACTGCCAAGCCACCCAATGGCTTGGACAATGAGGAGGCGGCTCAACAAATTCTTCATGAAATGCGGTGAGGAAAAGCATGGGCAGACCTAAAGAGGAGACATTTATAGATAGAGCAACCAGAAAAAGCCTGGGCGAAATGCTGATTGAGGAGAACCTCCTTACTGCCGAACAGTTGGAGGAAGCCCTAGAGCTACAGCGGAGGCAGGGGGGTAAACTCAGTGACCTCTTGGTAAACCAAGGGCTAGTCAAGCCTGAAGAGTTGGCGGCGGTGCTTAGCGTCCAGCTAAATGTGCCTTTAATCGACCTCCAGAGGCATAAGGTTCAACCTGAGGCACTGCGGTTAATCCCTGAAGATATGGCTAGAAAACATACCCTGATTCCGCTGGACATAGTCGGCGATTCGCTAATAGTGGTTATGGCTGACCCAGAGGACATCCATACCATTGAGGACGTTAAGGCTCAGTCGAGGATGAGGGTTGAGGTGGCACTTGGTATTCTTTCTGACATTGAGCAAGCAATTGACCTCAACTACCGGTCTAGTGGTGAAATAGACAGACAGGTAAGCCAGTTTGCCCCATCCGTCAAAGAGGCGACTGAGGTTACCTCAGAGCTCATTGCTAGGACGCCGGTGGCTCAAAGTCTAGATTTACTTATCGCCCAGGCAGTACGGGATAGAGCCTCAGACGTCCATCTTGAACCACAGGAGGATAGGCTACGTATTCGCTACCGCATTGATGGTATTCTGCATGATATGTTCTCCCTGCCGTTGACTGGTCATGCGCCGCTGGTATCTAGGGTCAAAATCCTGGCTGGGATGAATATTGCCGAGCAAAGACGCCCGCAGGATGGTCAATTCTCGATTGAGGTCGGCGATAGGCAGGTTGATATTCGTGTCGCCACCATGGAAACAGTCTATGGGGAGGGGGTAGCATTACGGATTCTAGATAAGTCCCTGTCTCTTTTCACCCTGCCTGAGCTGGGTTTCTTGGCTGATGCTCTCAAGAAGTATCGGGCGCTGCTCAACAGCCCATTCGGCATGATACTGGTGGGTGGCCCTACCGGCTCAGGTAAGACCACTACCCTATATGCATCGATTAACCAGCTTGATGCCAATGAGCGTAATATCCTGACTGTGGAGGACCCCATTGAGTACCGTTTCCTGGACATCAACCAAACCCAAGTCAACCCTAAGGCAGGGATTACCTTTGCCACTGGTCTGCGGGCAATCCTGCGGCATGACCCTGATATTATTCTGGTAGGCGAGATAAGGGATAGAGACACGGCATCGACAGCAGTTCAAGCTGCTCTCACCGGACACCTGGTACTGTCTTCAATTCATGCCAATGATGCCGTTAGCGTGCTTTTTCGACTCATAGACCTGGGTGTCGAGCCATATCTTATCTCCTCGACACTGGTTGGTATTGTGGCTCAGCGTATGGTTCGCCGTATCTGCACCCACTGCCGGGCCCCGTCTCAACCCTCGGTAGAAGAGCAAATAACCTACGAGGAGGAAATGAAGGAACCGCCAACTATCTTATATAGTGGGGCAGGTTGCAATCTCTGCGCCAGTACCGGCTACCGGGGACGAACCGGACTTTTTGAGCTCTTGGTTATGAGTGAGGAGATTAGACGAATGTTGCTTAGTAATGTCAGTGCCGGCGATATTAGAGCCGAGGCGCTCAGGGAAGGAATGATAACCATGAAGCGTGATGGGATGCTTAAGGTAAAAGAAGGCATCACCTCGGTGAGTGAGGTGCTACGAAATGTATTTTCCATCGGCTAACCATCTTAGGGGAAACCATGGCATATCAGTTTAAAGCCTATACTCTTGATAAAAGGGTCGTGCAAGGCACGATTGATGCTGCTTCCGAAGGTATGGCTGAGGAAGCCTTATACCGGGCAGGCTACCAGCGTGTCCTCAGCTTGAGGGAAATACGCCGGGGCGCAGGTTTACAGCAGTTGCTACCAACCCTCTTTGGGGTTAAGGCTCAGGATGTGATTGACTTCTCGCGCCAGCTAGCTACCCTGATTGAATCCGGTATTACCATCCTTACTACGCTGCGACTGCTTGAGGGGCAGGCGTTTAGGGCTGCTTTCAGGAAAGTTATCGCTGGTCTGGTCAACGAGCTTCAGGGTGGTAGCTCCTTTTCTCAGGCGCTCAGTAAGTACCCGCAGGCATTCTCCTACACCTACTGCCAAGTGGTGAGAGCCAGCGAGCTGGCGGGGAACCTCGAAGCCGGGCTGAGGCAAATGGCTAGCTATATGGAGAAACAGGTAGCAACCGCGAGAAGGGTGAAAAGTGCCCTGGCATATCCTATCACGGTGTTAATTATGGCCATCGGGGTATTTGTCGTACTTATTACTGTAGCCCTGCCACCACTGGTTGGATTATTCACTGAGCTTGGCACTGAGTTACCGAGGATGACAAGGTTGCTTATTGCTACCGCCGGTTTCCTTATCAATTACAAGTTCTACCTTCTGGGGGGAGTATCTATTGTAATCTTCTCAATTATTGGCTACCTGAGGCTACCGGCGGGAAAACTGACCATGGACAGGTTAATGCTAAGGTTTCCGTTGATTGCTCCCATCACTATACAGCGCAATATGTACCATTTCTGCCGAACCGCCTCAATGCTGCTAAAGGCTGGGCTTCTGTTACCGCAGGCAATGAACATCGTCATTCAGACTGTGGGCAACAGCATTGTCCGTCAGGCATTTAGGGAGGTTAGAGAGAAACTGGTTCAGGGGCAAGGTCTGTCTCAGCCGATGGCGACGATTGACCTATTCCCCCGACTTCTAGTGGAGATGGTATCAGTAGGCGAGAAAACGGGTAACCTAGACTCTACCCTTGCCACCCTCGCTGACTATTATGAGCAGAGGGTTGACCAGGGAGTCAACACGCTTACCTCGATGATAGGACCGGCTTTGACAGTGGGCATGGGGCTAATAGTTGCCTTCATTGCCCTGTCGCTGATAACGCCACTTTATTCCATATTAGGGTCTATACAATGACTGTATTGCAGGTGTTAGCAATGGTTATAAATCAATGGCTGGCGAAGGCAAAAGCCTTCTTGGTTAAGAGCGAAAGGGGTTTTGGCTTGGTCGAGTCTTTAGCTGCCGTTGCCATCCTGGGGGTGGCTGTGGTGGCTTTGGTAATCGGCTTGTCAACAGGTTCAGTTACGGTACGTGAGGGTAACCAGGAAACGGTGGTACAGAGCTTGGCGCAGACTCAACTGGAGTATATCAAAAACTACCCCTATGAGCCTGGAGCAACTACCTACCCCACTGTGGATACGCCGGAAGGCTATTCTATCTCCGTCGGGGTCGGCTCTATCTCTCATACCGATACTGATATCCAAAAAATAACGGTAACCGTCTCCCGAGGTGAGGAGGGTATACTGACCGTTGAGGACTACAAGGTGAACCGATGATGAAAGGGCAAAAGGGGTTTACACTGCCTGAGCTGCTGGTAACTGTGGCTATCACTGGCCTTATCGTCAGTTTTCTGGGTACAGCTATCTATCAAATTCTTACTATCACTGAGTACAGCAACGATAGGGTGATAGCCATGCATGAGCTTCAAAACGTAGCCCACTGGGTCAGCCGTGATGGGCAGATGGCGAGTACCGCAATTGGTGGTAATGAGCTGGTACTGACCCTACCCGATGACTCTTCAATCACCTATGCTGTGGTGGACTCTGAACTTCGCCGTACTGCCGGTGGCTCACAGATGATGCTAGCCCGAAACATTAGCGCCCTTTCCTTCTCCGTTGAAGACCACATTATCACCATGACTATAACCTCGTCTCCCGAGGGGAGACCGAACGTAAGTGAACAAAGAACATATAAGGTTTGTCTTCGCCCCACGGAGGGAGGATGATGAATAGCCAAAAGGGTCAAGCTCTTCCATTAGCCTTAGTTGCACTAGCTATAGGTACGCTGGTCATAGCCCCCTTCCTCAGCCATGCCAGTAGCAGCCTTATCGGCTCTCGAATCTACGAGCAGGCGATAGGCGAGCAGTACTCCGCCGATGCCGGAGTTGAGTTTGCTATCTGGCATCTAAGAAGCGGGGAATCGGAAGTGCCAGAAGGCGAGGAGCTGGAATTGCCACAATTCACACTAAATGGCAAGACGGTGAGTGTTACTATAGCCAACGAGGGTGGCTGGATTTATAAGGTTACCTCTACAGCTACCAGCGATGACGGCAGTAACACTACAATTGAATCCTACATCTCGCTAACCATAGGTTTCTTTGACGGTGACTTTACTATATTTCCAGGTAATTTCATTCTAGACCGAGGTGATGAATACACCGGCGATGTCTATGCTGGGGGGAATGTCCAGCTAAGTCGAGATGCAACCATCAACGGCAGCGTCTATGCTGAGGGGAATGTCCAGCTGAGTCGAGATGCAACCATCAACGGCAGCGTCTATGCTGAGGGGGATGTCCAGCTAAGTGAAGGGGCAGTAATCAACGGCAGCGTCTATGCTGGGGGGAATGTCCAGCTAAGTCAAGGGGCAGTAATCAACGGCAGCGTCTGTGCTGGGGGGAATGTCCAGCTAAGTCAAGGGGCAGTAATCAACGGCGATGTCTATGCTGGGGGGAATGTCCAGCTAAGTCGAGATGCAACCATCACTGGCGATGTCTATGCTGGAGGGAATGTCCAGCTAGGTCAAGGGGCGGTAATCCAAGGCGATTATCCTCTCCCTTACGAGGGGTGCCCGTTGCTTGGCGTTGGCGATATAGTTATCCAAACATGGGCAATAAGCCGTCAGCAATTTTAGCATGCTGAGTATAAGCTGATGAAAGAGTTGGTGAAAGGCAAGCTACCCATCGTAATCTTAATTATTATGTTGTCAGTGGTCTATTACCTCTTTGGCAACGACTACCTGAGCCAGCGCCAGGAGCAAAAGTCGCTGACTTCCCAGCTCGCTGAGGTTACCCCAACCCTCAGCCAAATACCTGAGCCCCCTCAGGGTTTAGAGCAGCGGTTAGAGCTGGCTCAGGCAACGCTGGCTGCTGAGCAAAGTAAACTCCCCAGCGAGGTAGACACCACCCAGGTCATTGATACCATTCTCAGATTAGCTGATGACTGCGGGGTTAAAGCTATTCCCTTAGCCACTGAGCCGTGGACAGAAGAGAAAATAGGGGAACACGGCTATGATGTTTTTCGGTTAAGCATGGCAGTTGACGGCGGTTTCTCGCAATTGGTTGATTTCGTTAAGAAATTGGAAAATGGGGAGTTTAACACCCTTATTGTAGAGAAGCTGAGCGTGTCTAGGCTTAGCCAGCAGTTTGAAGACGAAACCGTGGCTGAGGGAATTATGCTTATCACGGCTAACTTGGACTTAGCTATCTATACTCAATCTCTTAATTCCGATTAAGGAGCTTATCCAAAATGTATGTCACGCTAAATATCAGTGCCACCAGTATAAGACTCCTCTGGGTAAAGGGGAGGCAAGTTAAGAAGTGGGGAAGTATACCTCTGGCACCGGGGCTGGTCAGGGATGGTCTTATTTTACAGCCGAAAGCGGTGGGGGCGGCTATTAATGACCTGTTTAAATCGACTAAAGCCCCCAAACAACGAGTCATTATTAGCGTGACTGGTTTGTCCTTTACTTACCGCATTCTGAGCTTACCGCGGATGAAGTCTGCCCTTACGGAGGAGGCTATCCAGCGGGCAGCAGGGAAGGAAATGTCGTTACCTCTGGAGGAATTGTACCTTTTATGGCAGGCTATCGGTGGGGAGCGTGACGAGCTGGATTTCTTTGTTTTGGGGGTGTCGCGAAATCTGGTTGATGCCGTGGTTAAGACATTAGCCGAGGCTGAGATAAAGCCTTACCTCATGGACTTAAAGCCACTGGCATTGGCTAGAGCAGCTAGTCGAGAGGACGCCTTAATCGTAGATTTGGAGGCTGATTATTTTGATATTGTTTTAGTAGCCGATGGTCTTCCGGCTATTATGCATACCATAACTCCACGAGGGGAAGGAGCCAGTATAGAGGACAACATTCGGCGGCTAATCGACGAGTTATCAAAAACGGTGAAGTTCTATAACAGTAGCCACCCAGAGAACCCCCTTAGCTCAACCACACCCTTGTTGCTGACCGGAGAACTGGCAACCGATGCTACCACCAGCAAGCTCATTCAAGCCGAGCTAGAATATCCGGTAGAGTTCTTAGTCCCATCATTGAAATTCCCGCCTGAGTTACCCGTCGCTTTGTACGCAGCTAATATGGGGCTGGCTCTTAAACGGGTACCACAAAAGAGAGCCACCCATTTTCACGATATAAATCTTGATGTATTGTCGGTTAAACATAAGGCTAGAGTCATTCAGGTATCGTGGCAATTCATACTCTTATCTCTAGTTCTAGCCCTCGCTATCGGTTTTCTATATCCTATGTATCGGCTCAAGAGTGAGGCTGATGTTGAAACTATACGTTTGCAAGCCGAGTTAAGTGGGGTTAGCCAAGAACTACATCAATTGCGTCTAGTTTCTGACCAGGCAAAGCAAATTGAGTATACTATAGGTGGAATAACCGCTAATTTAGAAACCCTAAAGCGGGAGCATCAATACATTCTGAGTAAAGTGGATAACGTTGCCAATAATCTGGAGTTGGTTACCACTGCTATCCCGCCTGAAGCCTATTTTACCTCTATAGAGATGGGCACCGACCAAATCACGATAAAGGGCGAGGTTGATAGCCCGTTAACTGTTATTGACTACGTAAGGGCTCTAGAGGCGCAAGGGGGGTTATCTGAGGTTCGTATTGCTGAAATTGCTGAGAGTACCGAAGCTGGAGTCGCAGAGACTGAGAGCACCCGGCTAACCTTCACCATTGTTATCAGTAAATAGGGCTGGGTCATCCATTTTTAAAGTGAGGAAATCCTGGAGATAGAAAGATGCACATCCACGACCTACTTCGGCTAACGGTGGATAAAGGTGCCTCAGACCTGCATCTCAAGGCAGGAGGCGCCCCCGTTCTCCGCATTGACGGGGAACTTGTCCCTCAAACGCAAATGCCTGAGATGACACCGGAGGATATGGAGCAGCTCTTTGAGCAAGCAACTACCGATGCCCAGAGAATCTCCTTTGCTGAAGAACTGGAGTTGGATTTTGCTTATCACGCTAATGGTGTTGGTCGGTTCCGCATCAACGCCTATCTTCAAGGACGCACCATTAGTCTTGCCTGCCGCCCAATTCGAACAAAAATCCCTACCATTGAGGAATTAGGACTACCAGAGGTGTGTAAAAGCCTGGTTCTAAAACCTAGAGGACTGGTTGTGATTACCGGCCCAGCCGGATGTGGTAAATCGACCACCCTGGCGGCGATGATGAACTATCTTAATCACCAGGTGAGGCGCAAGATAATCACCGTAGAAGACCCTATAGAGTTTATCCATCAAGATGAGAAGTGCGTATTTTCCCAGCGAGAGCTTGGCGGCGATACCAGGTCTTTTGCCAGCGCCCTGAAGCATGCCCTCCGACAGGACCCTGATGTTATATTGGTGGGGGAGATGCGAGACCTGGAGACGATGGCTACCGCTTTGACCGCGGCTGAAACCGGTCACCTGGTCCTTACCACCCTCCATACCCCCAGTGCTGCCCAAGCCATTGACCGCTTCATTGACATCTTCCCACCCCACCACCAGCACCAGGTGCGTGTACAGCTATCTACCACCCTTGAAGGGGCACTCTACCAGGTTCTAGTGCCCCGGAGCGATGGCTCGGGACGCGTTGCTGTGGTAGAGGTAATGCTGGCTACTTCAGCGGTTAGGAACCTTATTAGGGAAGGAAAGACTTACCAACTGGTTAACGCCATACAGACTGGGGCTCAATTCGGTATGCAGACATTAGACCAGGCACTACTAACCCTCTACCGGAAGGGGATTATAACCCGGGAACAGGCACTGGCTCTCAGTGTAAATGTAGAAGAATTAACGGAAATGCTTGGTCAGTCCCACTAGAGCTACGAATGCCTCTCTAAGCCGGATTTGAGTCTCTATACTGCAGTGTCCAGTCCTTACATTGCGCCCTCTACGCTTTATTGTTACAATATGCTTGCTATGGTAGCTAAATATAACCCGCAAGAAATAGAACAAAAGTGGCAACAGAGGTGGGCTGACGATAGACTGTATGAAGTTACTGAGGACAACACCAAGCCCAAGTGGTATGCGTTGACCATGTTCCCTTATACCTCTGGTGACCTTCATATCGGGCACTGGTATGCTATGGCTCCGTCTGATGTTCATGCCCGGTTTAAGCGGATGCAGGGCTATAACGTGCTTCACCCTATGGGGTTTGACGCCTTCGGGCTACCTGCCGAGAATGCCGCTATCAGCCGTAGCATTCACCCCTTCACCTGGACGATGCAAAACATAGACAATATGCGCCGTCAGCTCAAGAGCATTGGTGCTATTTATGACTGGAGTCGGGAAGTAATTACCTGCCAGCCTGAGTATTATAAGTGGACGCAGTGGTTCTTTTTGAAGCTATATCAGGCTGGGCTAGCCTATCGGGGCAAAGCCCCGGTTAACTGGTGCCCCCGCTGTCAGACAGTGCTGGCTAATGAACAGGTATTGGCTGGAGGCTTCTGTGAGCGGTGCGGGACAGCGGTTATTAGGCGGGACCTGGAGCAGTGGTTCTTCCGTATCACCAAATATGCCGATGAGCTTATGCAGCATAATGGCATTGACTGGCCGGAGCGGATAAAGACAATGCAGCGGAACTGGGTGGGCAAGAGCATAGGCACCGAGATTTCCTTTGCCCTTGACCACCCTGGGATAAAAGAAAGGGAGATCCGGGTATTTACCACCCGCCCCGATACTGTCTTTGGGGTTACCTTTATGGTCCTGGCTCCAGAGCACCCACTGGTAGATAAGCTAACCTCCCTGGAGAAAAAGGCTAAGGTTGAGGACTACATTGCTCGGACGCGGCGGCTAAGTGAGATTGAGCGGCAGTCAACGGAGAGGGAAAAGGAGGGGGTGTTTATCGGGGCATATGCCATAAATAGGCTCGATGGTGAACCAGTGCCTATCTGGATTGCCGACTATGTGTTGATGAGCTATGGCACCGGGGCAGTAATGGGGGTGCCGGCTCATGATGAGCGTGATTTTGCCTTTGCTAAAAAATATGGCTTGCCGATAAAGGTGGTAATAGCTCCGCCGGGGTGGCGGGGGGAGGAATTGGAGGCGGCATATACCGAGCCAGGCACTATGGTGAACTCAGGGCGGTTTAGCCGACTCCCCAGCCAGCAGGGTGTGGAAGCGGTTTCTGATTTCTTAGAGGGGAAAGGGTGGGGGAGGCGGGCGGTAAGTTACCGGCTTCGCGACTGGCTTATTTCCCGTCAGCGCTACTGGGGGGCACCAATACCGATAATCTATTGCCCTAACTGTGGCATTGTCCCTGTCCCTGAGCCGGACTTACCGGTGTTACTACCTGAGAATGCTGAGTTTAAGCCTACTGGTGAGTCCCCGTTGAAATACTGTGAGCAGTTTGTCAATACTACCTGCTCACAATGCTCATCCCCGGCTAAGCGGGAGACGGATACCATGGATACTTTCATGTGCTCCTCGTGGTATTTTTTGCGTTATGCCAGTCCCTATTGTGATACTGCTCCATTTGATGTCGACAAGCTAAGGTATTGGCTACCGGTAGACCTTTATACTGGTGGTGCCGAACATGCGGTTATGCACCTATTCTATGCCCGCTTTTTTATTAAGGCGCTTCGGGATATGGGGCTGGTTGACTTTGGTGAGCCGTTCACCCGCCTGTTCAATCAGGGGGTTATTATTGCTGGGCATCAGAAGATGAGTAAGTCGCGGGGTAATGTGATTACTCCCGATGTGTATGTTTCTGAGCTGGGGGCTGATGCAGTACGTGCCTACCTTATGTTTGTTGCCCCCTGGGAGCAGGGTGGGGAGTGGGATGATAGCGGCATTAGTGGCATGAGTCGCTGGCTTAACCGGGTGTGGAACTTGGTGCTGGAGGGATATACCTCTAGCCGGGCGATTAGTTCTGGCATCAGGCAGAAGGCAGAACGGGAGCTATTTCGTATTACTCACCAGACTATCAGGAATGTAACTAATGACCTGGAAAAGCTGCGATTCAATACTATGATAGCCTCGCTTATGGAGTTCACCAATTACTTGGCTAAGGTGAAAGAAACCAAGGCTGTTACCAATTCAGCTTGGAATGAGTCTATAGATACCCTGCTCCTGCTTCTAGCGCCAACTGCCCCTCACCTGGCAGAGGAGTTGTGGCAGGGGACAGGGCATGACTATAGCATTCATAATCAAAGCTGGCCGCAGTGGGATGAGGAGCTAGCCAAGGATGAGGAGATTACCTTGGTCATTCAGGTTAACGGCAAGCTGCGTGCCCGGCTTACCGTCCCGGTATCTATTACTGAGGCTGAAGCCAAAAAGCTGGCATTAGAAAGCCAGCGGGTGAAAGCTCATATCGAGGGCAAAAAGTTAATTAAGACAATATATGTCCCGGGGAGACTGGTGAATCTGGTGGTGAAATAGAAACCCATCCCCCTGACCCCCTTCCCTTAATAAGGGAAGGGGGGAGAATATTGAAAGAGGAGCGAAGCTCCTCTTAAACGCCTGTCAAGTAACGTATGTGTGGAGGAAAAGATGGATACCAACGTACTTTACTATGGTGATAACTTAGAAATCCTTAGAAAATATATTCCTGATAGCTCTGTTGACCTCATCTATCTTGACCCGCCGTTTAACAGCAAGGCGACCTACAATGTCCTGTTCAAAGAACCAACCGGCAAGCCATCCCAAGCCCAGATATCTGCTTTTGAGGACACCTGGCACTGGGGGCTGGAATCGGAGCGGGCTTTACAGGAAATCGCTGCTTCACCTATTGCCTCGGCAGAGGTTAAGGAGTTCATGTCAGTCCTGCCAAAACTGGTAGGCAAGAGGACGGATATGGCGGCGTATCTGACCATGATGTGCATCAGACTTTTGGAGCTAAAGAGAGTCTTGGAAGATACTGGCTCGCTTTATCTTCATTGCGACCCTACCGCTAGCCACTATTTGAAGCTCCTTATGGATACCATTTTTGGTGCGAAAAACTTTAGAAACGAGATTGTGTGGCAAAGAACTTTTGCCCACGCGGATGCACGGCAAGGCTCCCGACACTTTGGACGCGTGCATGATGTACTTCTCCGTTACACAAAGACTGATAAGTTCATTTGGAACCAGCAATACATGCCCTATGACCAAGAATACGTTGACACCTACTATAAGTATGTGGATGAGCAAGGACGTAGGTACTGGAAAGACAATCTGACGGCAGCCAAACCCGGGGGAGATACGCGGTATGAATGGAAGGGGAAGCTGCCACCACCTGGCAGATACTGGGCATATTCTAAGGCTAACATGGAGCGACTCGAAGCAGAAGGCAGAATTGTCTATTCAAGCACTGGAATGCCAATGTACAAACGCTATTTGGATGAAATGCTTGGTAAGCCAGTTCAGGACATGTGGGATGACATACGTGGTCTAGGGGGGCTTGGTGCCAACAAGCTTGAAAGACTTGGATACGCCACCCAAAAACCAGAACCTCTACTTGAGCGTATCATCAAAGCCAGTTCCAATGAAGGTGATATTGTTCTTGACCCGTTCTGCGGCTGTGGCACTGCCATAGTAGCGGCGCAGAGACTAAACCGCAGATGGATTGGAATTGATATTACCCATCTGGCTATCGGTTTGATGAAATGGCGTCTTAAGAATATGACCCCTATGCCGTCCTTTAATGTGGTTGGAGAACCGAAAGACTTGGCTGGCGCCGTTGAACTGGCTGACCAGAACAAATACCAGTTCCAGTGGTGGGCAGTCCACACAGTCGGTGGTCAGCCTTATGGTAATAAGAAGAAGGGGGCGGACACCGGCATTGATGGCTACCTTTACTATATGGACGAGAAGGACAAGATTAAGAAAGCGATTATCTCAGTAAAGGGTGGCAAAAATCCCAATGTCAGCATGATACGGGATTTAGGTCATGTGATAGACAGGGAGAAGTCTGATATCGGCGTGTTCATTCTGCTGGAAAAGCCAACTCGCCCGATGCTCGAAGAGGCAGCCATGAAAGGCTTTTATCATTCACCTTTGGGCAAGGACTACCCTCGAATACAAATACTCACCATTGAGGAGATTCTACAGGGGAAACTCCCTGATATCCCACCCTGGATTGCGCCGATTGCCAAAGCGCCAAAGATTTCCAAAAAGGAAGGCGAGCAACTGCCTATGGGGTAGAAGGAGGGTTTATGGCGCCTCGTGGTTGTCCAATTAAAATTAAGTACGATGGTTTATGTAAATGGTGCCCACTTCCTCCAACGGATAGGATAAAGGTCTGTAATTTATATCGAGGTCAGGTAAAAAGCGGTGTGCCCTGGGTGAAAGACCGAAACCGGTGGAGGGATTCTGAGCAAGTGCAGTGGTAGGGAGTCTAAGAGGGACTTCGTCCCTCTTCAAAAACTCCCCCCTTCCCCTTATCAAGGGGAAGGGGATAAAGGGGATGAGGTTTAATATCATGAAAATAGCCTTTGTTGGTGGTGGGAATATGGGGGAGGCGATGTTGTCTGCCATTTTGGGCAAGAGGTTAAGCCTGCCCCGGTCTATCTCGGTTAGCGATATTAGTCAGGCTCGCCGC
>CAYHAL010000016.1:0-25991 GCA_964354655.1 uncultured Dehalococcoidales bacterium | reverse complement strand
GACTTTTGTCAATAGCTATAGCTTTTCAGTTGCCAGCGGCAACTCGACAAAAAATGTAGCCCCCTTTCCCGGTTTGCTTTTGGCATATATCTTGCCACCATGCTCAGCCACAATCCCATGACAGAGGCTAAGCCCTAAGCCAGTGCCACCCTTTTCCCTTCTGGTGGTGAAGAAGGGGTCGAAGAGCTTATCAAAGTATTCATCTGGAATCCCAGGACCATCATCGGCAAAGGAAATTCTGATATAGTCCCTCGCCCGCTGAGTTTTAATGCTAAGCCTCCCCCCACCGTTGGCTTCGCTCATAGCCTGTTCGGCATTCAAGATGATGTTCAAGAAAACCTCCTGAATCTGACGAAAGTCAACCATTATCTTGGGGAGGCTAGAGGCAAGGTCTAAAGCAACCTCCATATTGCCAGTCTTCAGTTGGTAATCCCTCAATTCCAGAGCCTTTTGTAAGACATCATTTATGTCGGCATATTGCTTCCTCGGCTCACGGCGGCGGGCAAAGGCCAAGAGATTCTCCACCACCTTAGCCACCCGCTGAGCTTCGCTATGGATTACTTCTAAATCCCGGCTGAGTTTCTCGTCAGTACTCTTCCTCAACAGGCGCTGAGAAAATCCCAGTATCCCGGTAAGGGGATTATTTATCTCGTGGGCAACACCGGCTGCCAGCTCACCAATAGCAGCCAGCCGACTGGAGAGGTAAAGCTCCTGTTGGAGCCCTTTCTCCCTCTCTTCCGCCTGCTTACGCCCAGTGATGTCCTCTATAATTCCATCAAAATATAAAACCTTGCCAGCATCGTCTCTCACCGCAACCTTTGTGTCCGATACCACTATTTCAGTTCCATCCTTTTTCCTGAAAGGCAGCTCCCTTGTTGTCTTCCCTTTAGCCGAGGCTATTTCCGCAAGAATCGCTTCTCTTTTTTCGGGATGCACATACAGGTCAGAAACATTCATCTGTAGCAACTCTTCCCTGGAGTAGCCGGTAATCTCTTCCATGGCTGAACTTACTTCCAGGAACTTCCCAGTGGCTCCTGGGGTACTCTTGAATATCCCTAACTTAACATTTTTTACCAGGCTTCTATATCTGTCTTCAGAATCCTTTAGCGCCGCCTCCATTCGCCTGCGCTCAGATCTTTCAATAAGCTGCCACTTACCCCCCTTCCTGATAACAGCGAATTGATGGTTGCTAACCACGTCTATGATTTCAGACGCCCCACATCTATCAAGGAAATAGGTGCAAATAGCCAGCATTCGATATTTGCCGATGACATTGTTCACCTCTTCCTCGTATTGGGTGAAGTTTCTCCAGTCTCTTTTCTCAAGCCAAGCTGTATTACTTGTCAACCTTATGCCTTCATAACCCTTGCTCAAGGCTCGGTTGAGTTTATCAATCCAGCCATTAAGAACTCTTTGTAGGTCAAAAACGCCGTCTTTGAGATACCATTCAGTATGCGGAATGACCTCTATCTGTCCTCTTTTTAGGTATCGGTCAAAATCAGGCACAGCCCTTCTGATTGCTTCTTTGGCTTCTTTTTCACCAAGAGGCTCTGAAGTAACCCACATGCAGAATTCATTACTCTCTAACCCTGCCTTGAAATAAGGCACTAAAATATCAATTAAATCTTCTTTAGTCTGGTAGAATTGACAGAGGTGGGTGCCCCAGGGAGCATCACCTATAACATCGATTCCGGTTTTTCTTTTCTCCCCAATCATGCGACCACTCCCCTCTAATGTGGTGTTCCCGCTGTGGCAAATCGAAGAAAAGCGTTGACAGCGGCAATAATATCCGACTCACCGAAGGGTTTATTCATAACCCCGAAAGGACCCTGAGCCAAAGCCCGCGCCATCATGCCACTATCAGGATAGCCAGTTATGATAGTTACCGGTAATCTGGGTTTGATGGCTTTTAGCCGGCCAAAGAAATCGTCACCAACCATTCCAGGCATCTTAAGGTCAAGAAAAACCAGGTCAAAATCCTGCTGTTTCACCAGTTCTAACCCTTCAGAACCAGTCTCAACAGCTATCACTCTGTGGCCCAACTCCTCTAAGGTATCCTTAAACAGTAACCGAATTGTCTCCTCGTCATCGACGACGAGGATATTTGCCTTTGCCTTGACTGAGTTTCCCCGTAACCATTTATCAACCAGGGTCTTGTTGAATCTCCACTGGCGGCCTACCTTGGTTGCCGGGATTTTGCCCTGTCTTAATAGTCTATAAATAGTCTTCTCAGTAACCCGCAAATACTGAGCTACTTCCTCAACAGTCATAAGCCCTGTCATATATTACTCCCTTCCACCAATTCCCATTATGCTAGGTAAGATTGTTAATAATTGACCTTTATTGTCCCTTAAAGTCCACCGAAGTCCATTATAGCAGTCTATTACTACATGTCAAGGAACAATGTTCTAGTACATTTGTTCAACCTTGCGGACAGTTATAGCGGCTAATAGAGCTTGGGGGGTAATTTGGCTTTATATAGTCTTCGTTTACCTTCAGCAGTTCCTCTCACCTTCAAGTTCAGGAAGTCTAGCTCATATTCCTCAATCAGCCCTTCACTAGCGAAGCTGAAGTACCTATTATTACCGATTATGATATGGTCTAAGACCCTAATCCGCATAATGCTTCCGGCATAGACTAAATCCCTGGTTACCTCCTTATCATTGCCGCTGGGCTCAGGGTTGCCTGCAGGGTGGTTATGGACAAAAATCAGGGAGGTAGCATTATGTTTAATGGCGCCTTCCATAACTTCACGGGGGGAGATAACACTGCTATCTACGGTGCCCTCAAAGAGGTCAGCGGTGTCAATAATCTGGTTTTGGCTATTCAGATAGATGACCTTGAATACTTCCTTCTTAAGGTCTCGCATTGAGTGGTAGAGATAATCAAAAATCTCCTTAGACGATTTATAAATGGGCTTGTCAATAATCCTGGCTTTGAGAAACTCCCTGGCTACTTCCTGCACCAGCTTAATGCCAAAGGCGGAATGGGAACCAATGCCATCTATTTCCTGCAGCTCTTCAAGGGAAGCTTCCAGGACGCCTCTCAGGGTTTTGAATCTCTTAATAGCCTCCTTGGCTTGCTGCTTACAGTCCTTACGGGGGGTGCCCAAGCTCAGGAGCAATTCGACAATTTCATAGTCATGAAAGCCTGCCACACCCGACCTAATGAACTTTTCCCTCAGCCTTTTTCTATGCCCTAGTGAGGCGTCATTTGAAGGCAATCTTATCCCCCTTTAAGCGCTATTAGTTGACTCTACCCCTATCCCCTCCTCCCCCACCATTTCTACCAGCCGCTGGTGAAGCCCAGGGCAATAATTGGCATACAAATTGGACAGCTTAAGCTTGATAACCTTTTCCTCACTGATTACCCGCAGGTTTACCTCATCCTGCCCAGGGAAGCCTTTAAGGGTGTCAATCAATTTATGTAGATAGGCTACATCACTAGCCTCGTCACCGGTCTGGGTGATGGTTACTATCAGCCGACGACTTTTAACCGTCTCTTCAGCCACTACTGGCACCTCAGTAGGTTTAACCGCAGCCACCTCTTCACCCTGGGCGGCTTCAGGTTGGTAGCGGCGCACACTATCACACATTAGCTGCACCCGGTCATCCCTTAGTCTTACCTCACCTTCAACCAGTAGTATATTCCCTTCCTGCCACAGGTCTCTAGTATCAGCATAGACCCTAGGCCAGACCATGACTTCAACCCTGCCGTCAAGGTCTTCCAGAATAGCGCTGGCGAAGGGGACTCGCTCCCGAGTAAATAGCTGACGAACCGAGGCTACCATCCCGGCAACTATTACCGTCTGCCCAAACAGCTCGGCATCAATTTGACCACACAAGGTGATGTTTGATGAGGTCACCTCAGCAGCAATCGAGCTAAAGGGGTGCTCAGAGAGGTATACCCCCAGTAGCGCCTTCTCCCAGTCTAATTTCTCCTTAGTAGAGACATCAGCCGCCGGTAGCTCAAGGCTGGGCATGGGAACCGGCATTGCCTCACCCCACAGGTCAAACATGGTGGATTGTCCCGTCTGCCGAAGATACTGCTCCCGTTGAGCCAGAGACAGGATACGGTCGATATTCTGGAGTAAAGTGCCACGGCTGCCCAGGCAATCCAAGGCTCCCGCCTTAATCAGGCTTTCCATCACCCGCTTATTAACACCCCGCAGCTCACAACGTCGGCACAAGTCCTCAATAGACTTAAATTCGCCCCCCTTATTGCGCTCGGCAATGATAGGCTCTATAGCCCCAAGCCCCACGTTCTTGATGACGGTTAACCCGAAGCGGATGGCTGGGGTATTATTGCTATCCCTTTCTATAGAAAAGCTAGCTTGACTACGGTTTATATCAGGCGGTAGCACCGGAATGCCCAAACGACGGCACTCAGCAACGGCACTGGCTACCTTCTCCAGCTGACCGACATTAGTAATCAGGAAAGCGGTAATATATTCTGCCGGATAATTCGCCTTAAGATAGGCGGTTTGATAGGCAATAAGGGCATAGCTAACCGAGTGAGCCTTATTGAAGGCGTAGCCAGCAAAGGGCTCAATAAGGGCAAAGACCTCAGCGGCGACCTCGGTTGAGAACCCATTTTTCTTAGCCTCAGTAATAAAGCCACGCCTTTCTTTCTTCATAACCTCAGGAATCTTCTTGCCCATTGCCTTGCGGAAGATGTCAGCTTGCCCCAGGCTATAGCCAGCGAGGGTCTGAACAATAAACAGCACCTGCTCTTGATATACAATCACCCCGTAGGTTTCTTCAAGGATACTAACTAAGACAGGATGGGGATAGCGGATAGGCTCAAGCCCATGCTTGGCTTTAATGAAGGTAGGAATGTGCTCCATAGGTCCGGGGCGATATAGGGCTATCATAGCTGCGATATCATTGAAGGTGGTCGGTTTGAGCTCCTTAATGTAACGACGCATGCCAGCCCCCTCCAATTGAAAAACGCCGGCGGTTTGCCCTGACGACAGCAGGGCAAAGGTTTTAGCATCATCCATCGGGATATCGTGCAGGTCAATATCAATACCACGGTTTTGGTAAATAATCTCCCTCGCCCTACCCAGGATAGTAAGGTTAGCCAGGCCAAGGAAATCCATTTTCAAGAGCCCAATCCGGGCAATATCTTCCATAGTGAACTGGGTCATAACCGTGGCTTCACCATTACCCTTGCTTACCCTTTGTAGTGGCACGTACCTAGTAAGCGGCTCTTTAGATATAACCACACCGGCAGCATGGGTGCTTGCATGACGGGCAATGCCCTCCACCCTCCTAGCTGAATCAATCAGCTTGCGAACTATGGGGTCATCATGGTAAATATTCCTCAGTTCACTATTCTCATCCAGGGCTCTTTGTAGGGTCATACCCGGGGCAAAAGGGACAAGCCTAGCCACACGGTCGACATCACTATAGGACATGCCTAACGCTCGACCTACGTCCCTGATGGCGGCCCTAGCCCCTAGTGTACCGAAGGTAATAATCTGGGCTACGTGGTCTTTTTCGTATTTCTGCGACACATAAGCGATGACTTCGTCACGGCGGTCATCCTCAAAATCTAAATCTATATCTGGCATCTCATGGCGCTCCAGGTTAAGGAAGCGCTCGAAGACTAGCTTATGGGCAATAGGGTCAACACCGGTAATACCCAGACAGCGAAGGGCAATACTGGCAGCGGCACTACCTCTAACCCCAAACAGGATGCCGTGCTTCCTGGCAAAGGAGACGATGTCCCAAACGACAAGGAAGTAGTTGGCAAATTGGGTCTTCTCTATTACCTCTAACTCATAGTCAAGCCTCTGCTTTACCTCCGGGGTGGGCTGAGGGTAGTATTGGGGTAGCCCTTGATAACAGAGGTCAGCCAGAAACTGGTCAGCAGTCCTCCCTTCGGGTAGCTCTATCTCAGGGAGGTGAAGGCGACCAAACTCAAGCTTCAGGTTACACTTTTCAGCAATGCGCTCGGTGTTCTCCAGTGCCTGAGGGATGTCTTGGTAAAGCTCCATCATCTCCTGAGGACTCCTGAGGTAGAAGAAGTCGCCTGCCATCTTCAACCTCTTCTCATCGTAGATAGAAGAGTTGGTTCCGATACATAGCAAGAGGTCATGGGCTGGGGCATCCTCCTGGTTGACATAGTGGACGTCATTAGTGGCTACCAGCGGAATGCCTAACTCATCGCTCATAGGAATAAGAAACTGGTTTATTTGCTCCAGCTCAGGAATGGGATGCCTTTGTATCTCCAGGTAGAAATCATCGAAGGTTTGTTGATACCACAAGGCAGCCTGCTTTGCTTCTTGAAGACGTCCTTCCAGAATTAAGCGAGGCACCTCGCCACTGGTACAGCCGGAGAGAGCAATAAGACCTTGGTGATGCTGCTCAAGGAGTTCTTTATCTACCTTTGGCTTGTAATAGAAACCCTCAAGGTGGGCTTTGGTGACAAGCTGGATTAGGTTACGGTAACCAGTCTGGTTTTTGGCTAGTAAAACAAGGTGGTAGTTACTTTTATCACTGACGTTGCGACTGAAGCGACTATTTAGGGCTACATAAAGCTCACAGCCAATAATAGGCTTTATACCTGCCTCTTTGGCTGCCAGGTAAAACCAAATGGCACCATACATAGCACCATGGTCTGTTATCGCTAGGCTGTCCATCCCTAGCTCTTTGGCTTGTGCCACCAGTTGGGGGATGCGACACATGCCATCAAGCAGGCTATACTCAGTATGGACATGGAGATGAACAAACATAACAACTTCTACACCCGGCGCTGGCTTCATTATAACACAGGGAAAGTCTTTGGGGTATGCTTTTTGAGCCTTAACAGCATAAAAGCTAAGCAAAAAATTATTTAGACTGCTTAGCAACCTATCCCCCTAACCCCCTTCCCTTACAAGGGAAGGGGGAATATAGATAAGAGAGGGGCTTCCACCCCTCTCTAAAATCTCTCCTCCATTCTTTGAAGGGGGTTTAAGGGGCGAAGCCCATTCAAAAATTATATTCCCCTTCCCCTGAGAGAGGTAGATGAAGTCCTCGCATGAAGGGGATAAAGGGGATAGGGTTACTAAAAACCTCTATGCTTTTTTGCCCTGGCGGTGTAAAATCTAGATACAATTAATTTGGAGATAAGATTGAGGGCTCGTGGTATTGTAGCTAATGTGCTATTTATGGTCTGCCTGCCCATGCTGCTGGTGACAGCTACCATTGCCTTTGAGTTCAACAGCCTGTGGCTGTATAAAAATGGCTTTGAAAAATATAACGTCAGCCAGACTACCGGCTTATCTGAAGTGGAGCTAGAGAAAGCAGCCAGAGGGCTGATTAACTATTTTAACTCGGATGAGGAGTATATTAGCTTAACCGTAATAAAGGATGGCAAGCCATTTGAGCTATTCAATCAGCGAGAGGTAGCCCACCTCAAGGATGTTAAGGGACTGGTTCGGCTAGATTACCGCCTTCTACTGGGGGCGGCGATTTATGTCGGGGCTTATGCCGGAATTTGCCTCTTCTGGCGGAGAAGAAGACGACGGCTGGCGTGGGGGGTGGTTGGCGGTAGCAGCATCGCCCTGGGCATGATGCTGGCTCTGGGCATAGGGTCAACAGTCCAGGGTTTCGGACAGCTATATACCCAATTTCACTTCCTAGCCTTCACCAACGAGTTCTGGATGCTTGATCCGACCAAGGACTATCTGATAATGCTTGTCCCTGATGGCTTCCAGTATGATATGGCTATGCTCTTTGCCAAAATCGTTATCGGTATAGCAGTAACTCTGGGCGGGGTGGCTGGGGGATATCTGTGGACTATGAGAAGAAGGGCTAAATCTCTGACACGCTCGGTCTAAGCAACAGCGTGGGCTTGCACCTCGTAGCCATCACGCTGTGGCGCGCCATCCAAGAACGGCTTCAGTTGAGCTACTATCTTCTGGTGCTCTGGGTTTTGTGGCCAGGCATTGGCTTGGGCTTCAGTGTCCCAGATGTTCAATACCATGAACTCACCAGTTCCCTTGGTCATTAGGTAAACGCCCCTAAATCCCGGCTGACGCGACGCCAAGGGAACAGCCTGTGTCCTAAAGATTCGGACTACTTCACCGACACTCTGGGGTTGAGTCTGATAACACGATGCTAGACAAAACATCCCTTTCTCCTTCCAATAAGAGCTTCTATTGACACTTTTAAATATAAATTCTCAATTTGTCTAATCTATTTAGCTTATTTATGGCTTTTGTTACCAGTTTTATCAGGCAGCCTTAGGTTCCAGAAGGTCAAAGCCGCTCGCCTCATCCCTTACCCGTGTGACCTTTACACCAAGGATTTCACATAGGATGACCTCCCCCACCAGCCAAGTGGTGACGCCGGGGCGTAAGCAGCCACTCATGGTTTGCCCTGACCGTCCCAGCGCACCGTGGATATGTAGCACTGGCTTCCCGTCTTCATCACGGGCAAGCACACCCACCCCCAGCACCTCGTGGGCACCATCAACGGGGAGGAGCATTGGTTGCGGCGGCATTTCGTCAGAGCGTTCCGGCCCAACTACAACCTTGCCACTTCCGACTCCACCGACTAAGATAACCTGCCCTACAGATACCCCATTCTCCTCGGCGAAACGCTCAATGCACCCGGGCACAACATCACCATCCTCAAGCCGGATAATGAAAACTCGACCCACCTTTCCTTCACATGCCTTCATTAAAAGCCTCCTCGGTCTAATGTTGATAAAAATATCCCCTGCCCAAGCCGGACTAAACTATTTTATTATCTCACCCTTAGCCGGTTCAACTTACTGAGTGTCTCTCTTTTCTCACCAATCCCCAGCTTGGTCCGGTTTATAGCTCGGCTTAGAAGCTCAATTGACTGGTCGTAGGTCTTTCTATCCACAGGATAAGGGATACCATCCTTACCACCGTGGGCAAAGCTGTAGCGGGCTGGGTCGCGGTAGCTGGGGGCAACCCCATAGACCAGCTCAGAGATAAGGCTCAGGGCACGGATGGTCTTGGGACCCACCCCCTTCAGCCCTAATAGCTGCTCAAAGTTGTTTGGCTGTCGCTCATAGGTAGCTAACAGAATCCGACTCAGGCTATCAGGGTGGAGGTCTTGGGTGGTCAGGTAGGAGCGCGAAGGTAAGTCCAATGTCTTTAGCCTTTTGAGTTCAGCCAACATATTTTGTGGCTTTTCATTAGTGGCTATATCCGTGATGGTAGTTCGGGCTGGCTTAGATTCACTGGCAACCAGGTTTAGTGCCTGCCCCCTTGCCTCAGAAAGGATAGCGGAGTGAGGCTCGTTGACAAAGTCGGTTACCCGCTCTCCCAGCCAGTGGTAGCGTCGGGCATAGCGGGTAGCTTCGTTCATCCCCTGCTGAACCACCGCCCATGAACCTCTAGTAGCGAAAAGGAAGGTATGATGATAAAGCTGATAGCCGTCCTGAATAGCGGAGCTATCCACCTTGGCTGACATACGGCTGGCATATACCAACGGAGCGGGGTTTAGTGAAATTAGGTTCCCCCAGCCTTCTATTTCAGTCGGGGTTTTGCGTGAGGTCCTGCCCTTGCCACCGGCGATAAATAAGCCCAGGTCTCTTTCCAACCCCCTTATCCCTTCCTTAAGAGCACCACAGAGGGTAGTGGTAACGCCGCTTGAGTGCCAGTCATAGCCCAGAACACAACCGAAGGCTTGGAACCAGTAAGGATGTGACAGTCGCCTTAGTACCTCCTCAGAGCCAAAGTCAGCCACGATGGCGATGACAATCTCTCGAGCCAGCTTAACCATGCGCTCAAACAGCCAGGGTGGCACCTTACCATAGTGGAGGGGCAGATTGGCAATACCAGTCCTGGTGGGAATAATAGCTGACATGAGAACCCCAGCCTTCAATGATAGTCTAATCGCTTTCCACCTGAAGGTCAACAATTAGGAGATGAGCCGATTCCTTGACGCATGAGAATCAAAGCATTACTATAAATGTTAGCATTAGAAGGAGAAGCGTAATGGTAATAGAGGTTACTGACCAAAATTTTGAAGACGAGGTCATAAAGTCCGCCCTGCCAGTACTGGTTGACCTATGGGCACCCTGGTGCCGTCCCTGCCTAATGGTTGCCCCGGTCATTGATAAGCTGGCGGAAAAGTATAACGGCAAGGTCAAGTTCTGCCGACTAAATGTTGATGAAAATCCGCAGACCGCTACCAGATATAGGATTATGTCCATACCTACGCTAATGTTCTTCAAGAATGGGATGGTGGTGGATACGGTGATTGGCGCTGTACCAGAACGAGTTCTTCAGCCAAAAATTGAGGCACTCCTCTAGTCTGTCACTTAAGGCTTTATTTGGACTGGTAAGCCGGCAACCATGAGATAAACCTCGTCAACCTGCTGAGCCAGTAGCTGGTTTGTCTTACCTAGTAAATCGCGATACAACCTGCCCACTCTATTAGCCGGCACCAAGCCTGTGCCAACCTCATTGGTAACAATAATGAAGCTGGCATCAGTGTGGTTGATGCACTCTACCAACTCGTTAATTTCGCCAGTAACCTTTTGCTCCATAATAGAGGCAGCAGTTCGGGGGCTATATTGGCTGAGAATGTTATTGACCAAGAGGGTGATGCAGTCCACAATCACCACCTGGGCACCGCCGATTTGCTGAGAAATCTGGCTACCTACATGGGTGGTAACTTCAAGGGTGCGCCAAGCTGATGGCCTTGCCCGCTGGTGCTCCTCAATCCGCTGCCGCATCTCTTCATCGCCAGCCACCGCTGTAGCCACAAAGAGCACCCGCCCACCTAACTTTAGGGCAAGCTCAACAGCAAAACGACTTTTGCCACTACGAGCGCCACCAATTATTAGAATATTCGCCAACCCTATCCCCTTTATCCCCTTCCCCTTGATAAGGGGAAGGGGAATCAATTATATAAGGAAGGCTTTGCCCCTCTAAGACTCCCCCGGTTATCACTTAGACCTCAAAGCGTATTTCAAAATGTCTAAAAACCAGTAGCCATCTCTGAATACTTTATTGGCTTCCAGGATTTCTATCCGCTGCTTAAATAGAGGTCCATCAGTAACAAAAGTGTGATACTCTCCGGCTTCACCGCATGGTGTAATCTCCTTTGTCTTCCTCAGTTCATCTAGTAGTTTAAGAAAATCCAGGTCTATTCTCCGTCCTAACCATTCCTCACCAAGCAAGTCAGCCTTGGTGGTAACTACCACCGCCTCAAACCCCAACCCTATAAAATCCTTCAGTATCTTCTCTTGAGATAGCCCCCACAAGGGCAAATGAGGTGTAATATCTACTTCCTGACACACTCTGTCAACCCACTGTCGGTGTTCATCGAAATCAATATCACCAAAGATACCGCCCTCAACCCCCTCTGCTTTGAAGGCACGGAGCATATTTTTAAATTCATCCTCATAGTTATCCCAAGTAGTCCACCGCTGAACTAGCGGAATTTCAAGTGCCTGCGACTGTACTTGTAATACCTCGACAGATAGCCCATGACTGCGTGAGCGTTTGCCATCCTCGCTTATCATATTTAATAAATAACGGACTTTTAGACCACTCCCAGCCGCTTGGTAACAGGCAAAGCAACTGTCCTTCCCACCGCTCCACGAAATAAACACCTGATGCATACTAATCCCCCAAAACATCCTCTCTTAAATGAGAAATATCATTTAACAGGGTCAGTATTGCCCCCGTGGGATATGTCTCCAGTATACTAAGTGACCCCAAATCAAGGCGAACGTGATATATATACTGTCGTCCTATCCTCATTAGCTGACATATGAGGCTACGTAAGACCCCAGCATGGGCGACAACAAGTACCGTCTCCTCAGCCTTATGTTTCTTCAGCCTGCCCACGAAAATACCCACCCGGTTATGAAGCCCCTTAAGGCTTTCACCACCGGGAAACTCTATATCAGTATTCCTCTGAACCTTCCATTTAGCCGTGAACTCAGGGAAAAGCTGGCTAATTTCCTCAAAGTTCAGACCCTCAAGCTCACCGAAGTTAATCTCACGTAGCTCAGCACAGGTGGTAACATCCAGGCGGTGTCTTGAGGCGATAGTCTTTGCCGTTACCAAAGCCCGCTGCAGGTCGCTGGAGTAAACAGCATCAACCCTCTCTGTTGCCAAGCGGTCACGCAACCTCTCAGCCTGTTTAAGCCCAAGGGGGCTCAGCTTTACATCACTGTGCCCCCAATACCTCCCAGCACTGTTTAATTCAGTCTCACCATGTCTTGCCAAAAGTATTCTAGACATAATATTCCCCTAGGCTAACCCCAACCACCGGTATAAGCCAAAAGACAAACCAGAATAAGCACACTGACCTCAGCTACCTCATTTATCGCCCCATAGGTATCGCCGGTAAGACCAGAAAACTTAACCCTTAAATAGGCTGCCATAGCCACTACTATAGCCCAGACACCGAGCATTATAGCAAGGCCTGGCAAACGAGCTAAAGCAATAACCACTGCCAAAGCTACCAGCGTGGCTATGGCTAATCTACGCCGACTGGCCGCCTGTTTAAATACCTTCCCCAGACCTGATGGTCTGGCATAGGGATGGGCAAAAATAGCGTAGACCATTGCCCAGCGACTCACTACCGGCATAAGCACCAGGGTTACCATCATTAAGCTCTCAGGCACGCTACTTAGTGAAACATACTTGATTATCAGCAAGCAGCAGACACCAACCACACCCAAGGCACCAACCCGGCTATCGCGCATTACCTCCCGCCGAACCTCAGGGGTCTTATGAGCGGCTATTCCGTCGCAAGTATCAGCAAAGCCATCAAGATGGAGCCCACCGGTGAGCACCACCAGGCAAATAAACAACAGCCCACTCACCACCGCTGAAGGTAAGACAAAATGGAGAAGCCAGTATAATCCAGCCAAAATAAGACCAATAATTATACCAACTACCGGGAAATAGACTATGGAGCCCCCTAATTGCTCAGGGCTAACCTCACGCCGCCGGGGCATGGGTATAATGGTTAGAAAGCTTAGCGCGGCTAAAAACTTCAATCGCCTAGCTCACTCCTTTCCGATACTCCAGCTTCGGCAAAGGTGGACATCTCACCCAGAAGCCTGGCAGCAGTCTCCGCCAGAAATATCCCCAGGGCAGCACCCGTGCCCTCACCTAAACGCATATCCAAATCCAACAAGGGCTTAAGCCCTAAATGCCTGAGTAAAAGGGAGTGACCTGTCTCAGCCGAAACATGAGCCGCAATGAAAAAGTCCTTCAATCCGGGTGATAGCGCAGTGGCAATAAGGGCTGCTGCCCCAGAGATAAAGCCATCGATTACCACCGGAATACGGTGAGCCGCCGCTGCCAACATTACCCCAGCCAAGCCACCAATCTCAAAACCACCCACCTTTGCCAGCACCTCCAAGGGCTGGTTTGGGTCGGGCCGGTTCACCGCCAGGGCTTTGTCTATTACTTCTATCTTATGTTTAAGCTGGTTATCGGCTATACCGGTGCCCCGACCAGCTACCTCAGCCACCGGTTTTCCCAGCATAACCGCATAGATAGCGCTGCTGGCGGTGGTATTACCTATACCCATATCACCAGTGCCCACTATATCCAGACCCTTAGCCACCTCGTCCGTCACTACCTCAATCCCGGTCTCCATTGCCTTAACTGCTTGCTCGCTGGTCATAGCCGGACCTAGAATCATATTTCGGGTGCCTAAAGCAACCTTCCTAGACAAAAGCCGAGGGTTAGCTGCCAGCTCAGCTGCCACCCCCATATCCACCACAATAATCCTAGCCCCTACCTGACGGGCGATAACATTTATCCCGGCTCCACCACTAAGGAAATTATAAACCATCTGAGCAGTAACCTGCTGAGGGTAGGCACTCACCCCCTCGGCTACAACCCCATGGTCGCCAGCCATAGTGATAATTGCCTTGTGCCTGATTTGAGGAATGGGTCTGCCCTGAATACCAGCCAGTTGAATTGACAGCCTTTCCAGCCTGCCCAGACTACCCTGCGGTTTGGTCAACAGGTTCTGCCTAGCTTGGGCTTCAGCCATTGCCTTTTCATCTAGTGGCTTTATCATCCCGATTACATTGGCTAAAAGTGGTGTCATCTGTTCCATATCTAACATCCAAAAATATATTTTCTATTTCTTCATGAACCCCGCATACTCTATAAGGTAACGGTCTCTTAAAGCAAGGGCCATCATACACTAAGGAATGGTATTCACCGTTTTCACCACAAACATCTACTCCCTCCTTCTCAAGGTCTATTAAAAAATTTTTGTCAATTTCCCGACCTAGATACTTGCTACTTAGTTTTTTCAGCCATATAGATGTAACAATGGCTTTAAAGCCGCTTTGAATGAAATCTTCTAAAAGCAATTTTGTTGATTGCCCCCACAAGATGTCATAATATTCTAATCCGACGGATTTTACCCTGGTTTCATAATATTCCCTCACATCCTCAAGAAATACATCCCCGAAGATTATCCCCTTTAGACCTTCTTGCTTCACCTTCTCAAGTGCGATTTTAAAATCAGCATCAAACTCTTGTGACCTTGTCGGCATTATAATGCTTTTTAATCCTATCAATTTTGCTTGTTCTTCCACAATACCTGGTTTGTATCCATGAAATCTCACTCGCGTGGTATCAGCGTTATACAGATGAAGAAGGTGTGTCACGGCAAAACCACTTTGCTGTGCTCGATATAAGGCAAGTGTACTATCTTTGCCACCGCTTGAAGCAATTACATACATAATTTTCTATCTTTGCCGGCATTCTTGGTAGAATAAAGCTCATACCGACAAGCACGCATTCTACTGTTCAAATAGCTCAGGATGAATGGCTTTGGCTATCACCTCCAAACCCTGGACAATGCGAGGTCCATAGCCATCAACCAAGTCGCCATCGATAATGCAAATTCTGCCCTGCTTGACTGCGGTTATCTCTCGCCATGCAGGATGCTCTTCTAGTACCTCCAGTGATGTAAAAGCTGTTCCATGCTCAGCCGGGAGTATGACAACCTCAGGGTCAGAGCTGACTACTTGCTCAATGCTTAATTGAACCCAGGGGGCTGGAGCTTTAGCCGCTATGTTTTCTCCGCCAGCCATTGTAATAAGAGAATCAACAAAGGTGCCGGGACCTGCTGTCCAGGGATTGTTTAGGTCAGTGGCATCAATCACATAGAAAGCCCTGACCCTTGGAGCACCTTCCACCCGCGAGACAACATTAGATATATCCCTTTTCATGTCATCAACAAGTTTCTTGGCTCTGTCCTCTACACCAGCAACTTTCCCCAGTATTTCAATATCCTTAAAAATACCCTCAATATCCTGAGGGTCTATAACCAAATATTTTATCCCCAGGGTATCAAGCTGCTTAATGCTTTCACTGTGTCCATCAGTCAGAACCAAGTCCGGCTCCAGGGCAACAATATTTTCGATGGCAGGGTTAAAATAGTTGCCGACACTTGGTTTGGACTTGGCTTCCTCAGGATAATCGCAATAGTCACTGACACCAACCACCCTGTCCCCCAAACCAAGGGCAAAAAGAATCTCAGTGATTGGGGGCACATGGGACACAATCCGCTGTGGGGCTTTATCTATGCTTACCTCCCTACCCATATCATCAGTATAGGCTCCGGGTGAGAATTCCGGCTGACACCCGGTAAACACCGTAACAAACATACTCAATAGAATGGCAATAATACCAAGTCGCATCAACCTCATTAGATACCTCCGATTTAATGTTTGGGCAAAATAAAATCCCCCTTCGCTTAATCAGCAAGGGGGATTTCTCACCTAAACTTGGTCATTATCCCACCCCCTTTCTCCGCGGAGGTTCAAGAATAGCCAGAGGTTCGGCGTTCTGACTCGTGGTAGAGATTATCTACCACACACAGCAGGCGGGACTGCGTCGGATTCTCACCGACTTGCTCTCCGATTTGTGCCTGAACCGCGCTTCAGGCACCCTCTGAGCCGCCTATTAAATTTTATAACAGGATACAACAATGGCAAAGAAAATGCAAGCCTCTATTACTGCTGAACTTGATACCTCAGTCAAATTAATTTAAAATTAAGGTCGCTATCAAACTTAGATAATGGAAAATATATCACTCTCATTTGTATTTGCCTTTGTCGCCGGGCTGCTCTCCTTCTTATCCCCTTGCGTTCTGCCTCTGGTGCCGGTATATCTGGCTAGTCTAGCTGGTCCCGAAATATTTGAGGCTAAAGCTAGCAAAAGGCAAATCACTATATTCCTCCACTCGCTTAGCTTTGTCATCGGCTTTACCACAGTTTTCACTATCATGGGGGCTGGCGCTGGGCTAGCTGGCCTTGCCATCGACACCCACCTAATCCTAATTCGCAATATTTCTGGCATCCTGCTGATAGCCTTTGGAATATTTATGCTGGTCGCCCTAAAAATCCCTCGGCTAAATTTTGAAAAGCGCCTAACCCCAACCCAAAGCCGGACTACCAGTTACCTGCGTTCGTTCCTGACCGGGGGCATATTCTGCCTAGCTTGGACTCCATGTGTTGGGCCTATACTTGGAGGTATACTAACCCTGGCTGGGAGTTCGGCTACCGCCTGGCGTGGTGCTTCTTTGCTAGCCATCTATTCTCTGGGACTGGGGATTCCATTCCTGATAATAGGCGCCGCCTTTGATACTATCACCCCATTAATAAAGCGTATCCGCCGCTACTCCACCACAATCTATATCATTAGCAGTGCTGCGCTCATAACCGTGGGGATACTTATCCTGACCAATAGGCTGGTTCTGTTTATGGCCACAATTTAGTGATAAAATAATAGCTTGAGGTGTAATTATGAATAAAAGGCTTATAGCAATACTGGTAATGATACTGACCACCGGGTTAGTAATAACCGGCTGCATTGCTAGCCCTGAGCCAACACCAACCACAGTAACTAACGCAGCGCCAGATTTTCAGCTTCAAAATCTTGATGGACAGTCTATCACCCTTAGTGACCTCAAGGGTAAGCCGGTGATACTCAACTTCTGGGCAACCTGGTGCGGACCATGCGCCTTTGAAATGCCTTATATTCAGGAAATATACGATGAGCGGTCAGGCGAGGGGCTTATGGTGCTGGCTATTAACTGGGGTGAGAGTGCTTCCCAAGTAGAGCAGTTCATGCAAAACCACAACCTTTCTATTCCAGTGCTACTCGATACCAAGAAAGTTGTAGCCCAGAAGTATGGCATCAGAGCCTTCCCAACTACCTTCTTCATTGATAAGGATGGCATAATTCAAGACAAGGTAATTGGCGCCTTCCCCACTAAAAAGGCTATGGAAAGCAGGCTAAGCCAGATTATGCCATAGCCAATTCAGACTGCGATTCTCCGAGCAAACAGTTAAAAGGTGACCAGCGATTACGGCAGAAATGCCGCCTTACTTTGCCGCTTAATCGCATGCGCATTAATGTAGCGGGTAATCAGAAAGTCCCCAAAGACAGGTATTGACAAGACACAAAATGCAATGGTATGATACTTATGGCATACGGCGGACAGTTGCCGTAGACCAACTAAAAAGCAAGGAGCAATGGAAAATGAATCTGCAACGACCAAACTCAAATGATGCCACTAGAACCGCCAATCGTTCCAAAAGTGTGGTGCCCATGAGTGGTCTCTGCACCCGCTGCATTGATACCTGCACCGGAAACTGTGAGATATTCAAGGCAACCTTTCGTGGCCGGGAAGTAATCTACCCCGGACCCTTCGGCGAGGTTACTGTCGGAGGCGACAAGGACTATCCTGTTGATTACTCGCATCTTAATATTCAGGGATACGCACTGGGAGCCAAAGGACTGCCCGCTGGCGTGATGGGGAATCCTGATACGGCTACTTTCCCCGTGGTAAATACCGAGACCGAATATGGCTGGGACATCAAGGTCAAAATGAAAGTCCCCGTATTTACCGGCGCTTTAGGTTCAACAGAGATAGCCCGCAAGAACTGGGAACATTTCGCCATTGGTGCTGCCATCAGCGGCATTACCCTCGTCTGTGGCGAAAATGTCTGCGGTATGGACCCAGAACTTCGGATTGATTCAAACGGAAAAGTCACTTCAGCACCAGACATGGACAGGAGAATTGAGCTGTATCGACGCTACCATCAAGGATACGGCCAAATTCTAGTCCAGATGAACGTAGAGGACACGAGACTGGGTGTTGCTGAATACATTATCAAGAGGCACGGTCTGGACAGCGTCGAATTGAAATGGGGGCAAGGTGCGAAATGTATTGGCGGAGAGGTCAAGGTCGATGGTTTGGAACGGGCATTAGAACTCCAGAAACGAGGATATTTTATTACCCCCGACCCGTCAAACCCTGTTACTCAGGCTGCCTTTAGGGAAGGCGCTTTTAAGGAATTTGAACGTCACAGTCATCTTGGTTTTATTGATGAAGAACGTTTTTATGCTGAGGTTCAGCGCTTAAGAGACCTAGGATTCAAACATATTACCTTGAAAACTGGCGCTTACAGTCTGCGCGAACTAGCTATGGCCATCAAGTGGGGTGCGAAAGCTAAAATCGACCTGCTCACAATAGATGGTGCCTCCGGTGGGACTGGCATGAGCCCGTGGCGAATGATGGAGGAATGGGGTATACCAAGCCTCTACCTCCATGCTGCAGCTTATGAGTTTGGCAAGAAGTTGTCCGACAGAAGGGAACGAGTACCTGATATGGCTTTCGCTGGCGGATTCAGCAGCGAAGACGGTGTATTCAAAGCACTTGCCCTTGGCGCACCTTTTACCAAAGCAGTATGCATGGGGCGGGCTTTGATGATTCCGGGTATGGTTGGCAAGAATATCCAACAGTGGCTGAGGGAGGGTAAGTTGCCAAATACAGTCAGCCAATTTGGCTCAACACCGGAAGAGATATTTGTCTGCTACGAAGACGTCAAGAATATGGTAGGCGCTGATGAAATGAAAAACATCCCCCTGGGCGCTGTGGGAATCTACAGCTTCTGTGAAAAGATAAAGGTAGGGTTACAGCAACTAATGGCAGGCGCAAGATGCTTTAGTGTACCCGCAATTACCCAGCGCGAGCTTATGTCCCTGACCGAAGAATGTGCCAAAGTCACTGGAATACCCTATGTAATGGATGCCTATAGACAGGAGGCGATGGAGATTCTAGAGGGTTAAACCTCTATCCACCAGCAATTAGTGAATAGTTTTGAAGCGGGAACCCAGTATGAGGATTGGAGTCTTAGCTCTACAGGGAGCATACATAGAGCATATTACTGCAATGCAACAATTAGGAGTAGAGGCTGCACCCGTTCGGTTACCCAATCAGCTTAACGGCTTAGATGCACTTATCATTCCAGGTGGGGAGAGCACTACTATACTTAAGTTGATGCAAACCTTCGACTTCTTCCAGCCTCTTAAAGACTTGGTTCAGGCAGGGTTTCCTATTTTTGGGACATGTGCCGGGATGGTCTGTCTGGCTAAGAGGGTCTCTAATGATGATATAGAGACGTTAGCTGTTATGGACTTGGTGGTCAGGCGCAACGCCTTTGGTAGACAGATAGATAGCTTTGAGACCGAAGTATCAATCCCAGCTCTAGGCGGGGAACCATTTCCTGCCATTTTCATTCGGGCGCCATTCATTGAGACAGCCAAACCAGAAGTAGAGATTCTGGCTAGGTTACCGAGCGGGGTTGCTGTTGCTGCTAGGCAGGGAAAGTTGGTAGCTACCTGTTTTCATCCCGAGTTAACTGGTGACCTGAGGTTGCATAGCTACTTCTTAAAGACCGTTGCCGCTGTTGATTGAAGGAAATAACGGCGCTAGCGCACTATTTAGCTTTTGAGACGGAGGTGGTATAATAGCCATGGTTCATTTCAAAGAGTTAAGGCACATTTACATGGTACAAGGTGCTAGCTCCGAGACAGAACGGAAGATAATATCCATTCTAAAGGTTCTCAGCGAATCCTCTGAACCAGTGGGGTCAATTATAATTGCCCGGGAACTTGAGCGCCACGGCATCTTTTTGAGTGAGAGAGCAGTCAGATATCATCTGAGGATAACAGACGAACGAGGGTATACCGAGCCGCTTGGTCGTGACGGTAGAATGCTCACCACAAAAGGACTCGAGGAACTCAGGATAGCGCTAGCCCCCGAACAAGTCGGCTTCGTACTCGAGAAGCTTGAGCTGCTGGCGTTCCACACCACCTTTGACCCCCAAAAACGAACTGGCCAAGTGCCTATAAATACCTCTCTCATTGACGCGGACAAGTTTAAAGAAGCACTATCGGCGATGAGCGAAGCATTTAAGGCTGGAATTTGCGTAAGCGAACTGGTGGCTACGGCATCTGAGGGCGAAAAACTTGGCTCAGTAATTGTCCCAAGTGGGAAAATTGGCTTAGCCACCGTGTGTAGCATAGTTATAAACGGGGTACTTCTTAAGGCTGGCGTCCCCATAGAATCTAGGTTCGGGGGGGTGCTTGAAGTCAGAGATTCAAAACCAAAGCGATTTGTGGCTGTAATTAACTACGCCGGGACATCTCTAGACCCCTCCGAACAATACATTCGCGCCAGGATGACAGCTGTCAATGGGGTTATCAAAACCGGCAATGGCAAGATACTGGCTAATTTCCGTGAAATACCAGCTGCGTCTAGAGCGCTTGTTGAAGAAAAGATTGCTGAACTGAAGGAAACTGGGGTCAACGGAATTTATGCCCTAGGTAATACAAGCGAGCCAATTTGTCAAATTGCAGTAGGCGTGAACCGGGTTGGCATAGTGCTACTGGGCGGGCTGAATCCGGTGGCAGCAGCAGTTGAGGCAGGGATTGAGGTTGAAAATATAGCCGAAAGCGGGCTCATCGAGTTTCAACACCTAAAGAGCTTTTGGCAACTCTAAGCCATGCCGGATTGATACGACGGAGACCCCGACTGAAGAACCGCTGGCAACGAGGTGATGTTAGCCTACTAGTCTCACGATATCACCTAGAGTGGGCTCTAGTAGCCGCGATAATTAGTCCTAAGAATCGCTTTAATTGAGACAGATTAGCCCATTCCTGCATTTTCGAGCTTGGATAACGGGTTGAATTAATGCACAGGATAGAAGTTCGTCTCAAAGCCGACCTACCTGATGTTAGGGGGCTGAGTCTCCTACGCGATATAAACGACCTAGGGATAGTCTCGGTCAACAATATCCGTGTGGTTGACATATATTGGCTGGATGCCGATTTGACGCCACATACGCTGGAACTCATTTGCCGCTGCCTTCTCGCCGACCCGGTGACCCAAGAATACTGGTATGGGCAGTGCCCCCGCCCCGAGGGTGAAGCTGGCATCAACTATCACAGCGTTGAGGTTGCTTATAATGCCGGGGTTACTGACCCGGTTGAAGGCACTATCATCAAAGCACTTAAGGATTTGGGTGTGGCCGGGGTCAGGGGGGTTAAGACAGCCAAACGATACCTCATTGAAGGTCAATTAGACAAGCCACAGTTAGACGCCATATGCAGTAAACTGCTGGTAAACCCGATTATCCAGCATGTAGTAAAACAGGAGCCGGTAGGCTTTCCAGAAAATCCCCAGTATAAATTTGCCTTGAAAGAGGTGGACAGCAAAGAGGCTGGACAGCAGTTTGGGTTTACTGAAGATGAACTTCAGGCTATTCTAGCCTACTTTCAGAAGCAGGGGCGAAAACCCACCGATGCTGAGCTTGAGACACTAGCCCAAACCTGGTCTGAGCACTGTGTCCATAAAACATTCAAGAGCAGAATCAAGTTTGGTGAAAAAATTATAGATAACTTGATTAAGAATACCATTATGAAGGTAACTGAAGAGCTGGGGAAACCATGGTGCCTGTCTGTTTTTGTTGATAATGCTGGAGTGATTGATTTTGACGGTCGGTGGGCACTATGTTTTAAGGTTGAAACCCATAACCATCCGTCGGCAATCGAGCCCTACGGGGGAGCAGCCACAGGTATCGGTGGGGTGGTTCGCGACCCCCTTGGCACCGGCTTGGGCGCCAAGCCAATATTAAATACCGACGTATTCTGCTTTGCCCCTCCCAATTTTCCCTATGAAAAGCTACCTAAGGGTGTTTTACATCCCCGGCGTATTTTTAAGGGGGTCCGGGCTGGAGTAGCCGATTATGCCAACCGCCTAGGGATACCTACGCTTAATGGCGCTATAATCTTTGATGACCGCTATGTGACTAATCCCCTTGTCTATTGTGGCACGTTAGGACTATTGCCAAAGGAACTTGCCCAGAGAGGTCAGCAGCAGTCGGGTGATTTGGTGGTATTGGTCGGGGGTAGAACCGGGCGCGATGGCATACGCGGTGTAACCTTTGCCTCGGAACAACTTACCGAAGAGTCAAGCACCGCTGCCTATAGTGCAGTCCAGATTGGTAATCCCATCGTGGAGAAAAAGCTTATTGATGTCCTGCTTCAAGCCAGAGACCGCCGGCTCTACTCTAGAATAACCGACTGTGGGGGCGGGGGACTTTCATCGGCAGTAGGTGAGATGGGGGCTAATACCGGGGTCAGGGTCTACCTGGATAGAGTGCCCCTAAAATATGCCGGGCTTTCCTATACCGAAACATGGATATCAGAATCCCAGGAACGAATGGTGTTAGCGGTTCCACCAGAGCATATTGACGAACTGCTACACTTCTTTGCCAGCGAAGATGTTGAGGCGGTGGTTATTGGCGAGTTTACCAGCGACCGGCGGCTCAAGCTTTTCTATCAAGGTAACCTGGTATGCGACCTTAACATGGAATTCCTTCACAATGGTCGTCCCCAGGTTAAGCGGGAAGCGGTTTGGACCCAACCCCACCATATTGAGCCTGACTTTTCCTGCCCCCGGGACTTAGGCAAAGCGCTACTTACTATTCTTGGCTCGTGGAATGTGTGCAGCAAGGAATGGGTAATACGCCAATACGACCATGAAGTCCAGGGGGCTAGCGTTCTCAAGCCTCTGGTGGGAAAGGATAATGACGGTCCGAGCGACGCCGCTATCATCAGACCGACCTTAGACTCAGACATGGGTGTAATCGTCGCCAACGGTATAAACCCCAGATATGGAGAGATAGACCCCTACTGGATGGCAGCCTCGGCGATTGATGAAGCCTTGAGACAGATTATTGCTGTTGGCGGTAATCTATCAAAGGTAGCCCTGCTTGATAATTTCAGCTGGGGTAATATCCAGCAGCCCGATATACTCGGCGCTTTGGTCAGGGCAGCCCAGGCTTGCTACGATATGGCTACTATCTATCAGACGCCATTTATTTCCGGCAAAGACAGCCTATATAATGAGTTTGAACATGAGGGCGAGGTTATTTCCATCCCCCATACCCTGCTTATCTCAGCCATCGGTGTTACGGAGGATGTGAACCGAGCCATATCAATGGACTTCAAGAAGGCAGGTAGCCTAATCTACATTGTTGGCACAACCCGCAATGAGCTGGGAGGGTCTGAATATTTTAAGATTCACAGCTTCACCGGCAACAGTGTGCCCAAGGTGAACCCACATCAAGGGAAAGAGTTGATGGATAGATTGAGTATGGCAACAGAGAGAGGCTTAGTTAGAGCCTGCCATGACTGTAGTGAGGGTGGCATTGGGGTGGCAGTGGCTGAGATGGCATTTGCCGGGGGACTGGGGGCAACTGTCTATTTGAAGTCGGTGCCGCTGGGTGAGCCAATAGACAGGGACGACCTTATCCTTTTCTCAGAATCAAACAGTCGGTTCCTAGTTGAAGTAGCCCCAGAGAATAAGGGTGAGTTTGAAGAGGTAATGAAGGGCATTAGCTTTGCCGCTATCGGCCAAGTTACCAATTCTGAAGTACTGGAAATATATGGCCTAGACGGTCGTCAGGTTCTGCTTAAGTCGCTCAGCCAACTCAAGGAGGCATGGCAAAAGCCAATTAGGTGGTAGTAGAAGTGGCGAAAGTAAGAACGGTGATACTGCGTGCCCCAGGGACAAATTGCGATGCTGAAACTGCGTTTGCTTTCCAGCAGGCTGGAGCTATAGTGTCTTTAATTCATATTAGCCAACTAATTCGTGGTGAGCAACGGCTGTTTGATTACCAAATATTCGTTATTCCCGGTGGTTTCACCTATGGCGACGACATAAGCGCTGGCAAGGTGCTGGCTAACGAGCTTAGATTAACGCTGGGTGAGGATGTCCAGAATTTTATTGATAATGGGGGGCTAATCCTAGGTATTTGCAACGGCTTTCAGGTGCTGGTCAAAGCTGGCATTCTGCCCAGAACTAATGGCGGGGCACCACCAGTAACCCTGGCGGCTAATGACTCAGGTAAATTTGAGTGCCGATGGGTATATCTCAAGGCGAATAAGGACAGCCCCTGCCTATTTACCAAAGGTATTGACCGCATGTATTTGCCGGTGGCTCATGCCGAGGGGAAGGTAGTCACTAACACCTCGACTCTATCGGATTTAAATATAGTCCTGTATTACACTGACGAGCGGGGAAACACTAACGCTGGCTATCCACATAACCCAAATGGTTCGGTAGGTAATATTGCTGGTATTTGTGACGCCTCTGGGCGAGTTTTTGCTTTAATGCCCCACCCGGAGCGTCATGTTCGGGGCACCCAACACCCCCGCTGGACGAGAGAAGGGGCTAAGGGATACGGAGACGGTTTTCAGATTTTCGCCAACGCCGTCAAATATGCCCAAGAATTATAGTGTGCCACTGCCACCCGGAGGGATACTGGAGGAGAAGGTAGAAATCCTGTCTACCGTATAGTATGGTGGGGAAAATTCCGGTTCGGGTGAACGAGTCTCAGGGAGGGGTTGTCAGCAGGATTCTAAATGCCATGCGCAACGCGGCGGTTGATATTCTGGCCGAAGGAGTGGTCAGCGCTGAGGACATTGACACTGCCATGAAACTAGGCGCCAACTTCCCCATGGGCCCCCTAGAGCTTATTGACCTTATCAGGGTTGATATCCATGTGATCAACTCCGATAACCTCTGTCGAGAGCTGGGAGACCTTAAGTACCGCCCCCACCCCCTTCTACGAAAGATGGTCAGGGCCGGCCATTTGGGACGGAAGAGCGGGCGGGGCTTCTACGATTACACGGAATAGGAGGTTAGGGATGGTCTACAAACATATCATCTATGACAAAGAGGACGAGCTTGCTATCATTACCTTCAATCGACCTGAGGTGCGCAATGCTCTTAATTACCTCGCCATCGATGAGGCTTTAAATGCAGCAAAAAAAGCTGAGGCTGATGAGGCAGTAAGAATACTCATCGTCACTGGCGCTGGAGACAAGGCCTTTGTCTCGGGGGCGGACATAAGAGAATTGCAGCAGCGCAATACCTTGACCGAACTGGGGGAACGCTCAAAGAGAAGGCGGGTGCTGGCCAATCTACTGGAGACTATGCCGAAACCCAGTATAGCCGCGATCAATGGTTTTGCTGTCGGCCTCGGACTGGAAATAGCCATGGCCTGTACATTGAGGATAGCTGCTGATACAGCAAGGTTTGGGTTGCCGGAGATAAACCTGGGTATAATGCCTGGAAATGGAGGGACCCAGCGACTACCCAGACTGGTGGGTAAGGGTCGGGCTATGGAGATGATCCTTACCGGGGAACTCATCGATGCCGCCGAGGCATACCGCATTGGATTGGTCAACCAAGTAGTCCCCCTAGCCGAGCTGATGGATCATACCAAGCAACTAGCGAGGAAGCTGGCTATCAAATCACCCCTGGCTCTCAAGATTGCCAAAGATGCCATCAATACCGGCCTTAATCTTAGTCTAGCTGAGGGGATTAGGTATGAGCAAAAAAACTTTGCCATCCTATGCGGCAGCGAGGATAAGAGAGAGGGTGTGGCCGCCTTCTTAGAGAAACGCAGCCCCATTTTTCAAGGTCGGTGACTAGGGTTCTCCAAATAAATAACGTGACTTTGGGAGGTATGATATGCCAGACAAAGAAGTTGTCATCGTTAATGAGGGCCCGAACTGCCATAGGGCGCTAAAGACTATGCTCAACACCACCCCTCCACCCACAATTTCGTCGTCTTTTAGATACAAAAATGGGCCATTCTGG
>CAYHAL010000015.1:3967-30174 GCA_964354655.1 uncultured Dehalococcoidales bacterium | reverse complement strand
AAAGAGAACCCGCCTCCACATTTGCTCCACCCCCTCTAGACTTAAAATATACTGGACAACACCATCAAGTCAAGTTTCTACTTAGCTGAGCCTTGTTCATTTCTAATATATTGTGACCTCACCCCCTTTTCACCCTAAAAAATCTGCGATTTTTCAGGGAACCCGAATTTGATGTGGTACCTCACCCCCTAACCCCCTCTCCTTGGTGAGGAGAGGGGAAGTTGTTTTTTAAGGGGCTACGCCCCTTTAACCCCTTCATTCAATAAAGGACATGTATAGCACGAGCTAGCAGACAGTGGTAGAATATTGATATAGGATAACGCACATTTGTATGAGTAGGAGGTGACTATAATGCCAATCCAGAAAAGGTGGTCGAAGCTATCTAAAGTAAAAATTGCTCCTCAAAAACCTGGAGTATATGAGCTAGGAAATGCAGGAAAGAACATAGTAAAGATTGGCGAAGGTAAGAAGTTAAAAGAGCGACTTGACCAGCAGATGCCATCTATGCCTAGAGATGTCAAATTCATACGTTTCCTAGAAACGAAAGCGCACGAAAAACTAGAGCAGCAGATGTTAGAACAATTTAAAAAGAAGCATGGTAAGCTCCCAAAGTATAACGAACGAATTGGATAATGCTTAGAGACTTGAAGGTAAAACTTGAAGATTGCCAAGCCTTCACTGTAGAGGCTGAGCCAATAAGGAGGCCCGAATGAAATTCTGGCAAACTCTACTGCTTGTCTTGTTATTCATGGTATTGCTCATCGCAGGAGGTTGTGCCCCAGAATCACAAACACAGCCAACTCCTGCTCCAACTATTGACGAACCATACCTCTCAGCCCAAGAGGCTATAGCTATAGCTCAGCAAGAAGCCGTTAATCTTGAGTATAATGTGGTCGCCGCACTTGCCCGGTCTAGTCAAAAGGGCTGGTGTGCTACATATATTGGGGGAGGGAAATGGACTGCAGATTTCTACTACGGTGCCAATATTTATCGTTGGACTGTGTTTGAAAAGACCTTAACTGCGGTATATATTGGAGCGTTTGCGAGGAAATAGCTACTTGAGCAATAACCAGATAATTTCAAATAGAAAGGAGGTGAATCATGGCTACTTTGGGAATGGAAGGTCCATATGTCTTCACTTCTTCAGAGATTGACAGGGTTGTTACAAGAACATCACCTGGCAATTACGCTCTGGGGTACACAAAGGATAACGGCACTTTTATCGTTCAGTATGTTGGGCGGTCAGACAGCGACGTCAACCTAGAACTTAAAGCGAGGCTAACTAGCAAATACAAACATTTCAAATATAGCTACACAACTTCTTCGAAGGCTGCTTTTGAAAAGGAGTGTCATAACTATCACGACTTCGGTGGTAGCGAAAAGCTAGACAATAAAATTCATCCAAGCCGCCCTGCTGGAACAGGCTGGAAGTGCCCAGTTTGCACTATATTCGACTAAAGCGCAGGGCGCTCTGGCTAGGCTAGCTCTCTTGACAGCCGCCAGGAGTTGAGGAATAGCACGCCGGCAACGAGAAGTGGTAAGCCCATCCATAACCAGATTATCAGCCGATCAGGGATTATCGCAGGCGCAGAAAAGATGCTTACAAAGATGCCCATCGCCGCAGCCACTGAAACCAACATTATGCCAGCCGCCCGCTCCCTCCAAAAGGACAAAATACAGGCAGCTAGCCCAATTCCACTAAACATGCCTGCTAGAACGCCAGTTAGAGCACCTGCATCTATAACTACTGGCCAACCCCTAGCCGCACGCACCAAAACATAAGCACCTTCACCAATAAACTCTCCACCAAGCCCTGCTGAAATAAAACCAATTATTCGCGCTGCCAACCTCATTCGTCCCGCTATCATAATTTACCTCCTTTAGAATCCCCGTGACAGCCGCCACGAGTTGAGGAAGAGAGTGCCGGCAACAAGATACGGCAGACCTACTATTAACCAGACCCTAACATTATTTGGAATGAGGGGCTGAAGTGGCGGTATATTGGTGGCCGTTAAAAAAGCACTGACAATCAGCAGTACACCAGCGGCTCGCTGTTTCCCCCAGGATACAATACAGCCAGCCAGGGCAATTACAGTAATCACACCTACTATAATAGTTTCTACGGTGACCGCCGCCCAGCCTTTAGCCAGAAATTCAGCGCTGGTCTCGCCAATCAAAAAGGCCAAGACGAAACCTACAGTACCCAACCCAATTACCCGCCCCGCCCAGGTCATTCTTCGCGTTACCCGATAATGTCTTCTTTCTCCTAGCATTAGTTGCCTCCTTTATAACACACAATAACTTTCCCTACCCCTCCCTTACCTTCTTTTGCAGTTCACGAAGCTTTGACGCCGTAAGAGGGTGTAGGGATGTTGGCTTACTTCCGGTCAAAATAAATATTCTTACCGGATACAGATAACGGAATACCGATAATGACGTCAGAATCCAAAAGCCCTAATTTCTTTGCCGCAGCCCCGATTGTGTACATCATGCGGTTGTCCACGTTAAGCTCACTAGCCAGTTTGACGGCTGAAGCTAGAGCAATACCTAAATCAATTGCCTGAAACATACAAATTGGACCAATAAAATCATTTCCCTGTCGCTTTCTCGCATTGAGCAACTTTTTACACGTTCCATACCCGCAAGCACCACAGTCGAAAGGTTGCTCAATTTTCTTGGGCTCCCCCGTAACCCCAATTAGCAAAACACAACAGGAATGTTTGACATTGCCCGCATCCCGGCTAAAGGCAGAAAATAAATAGGGTGGGCGCTCCTTCGCCTTATCCTCCATGGCATTGGCTAGCAATTCAAGGTCGCTACCATCAATAATCAGTGTCTTTATGGCATCAACACCTCTACCCTTAGGAGCCGTCCTAGCACTCGATGCCATCATGGCTCCGACCATTCGCACCGCTTCCCTTTCTACTTCTTCTGATTTGAACCGAGCCATATATTACCTCCTTCCTTAGCCTTCTTTTGCAGTTCGTAGAGCTTGGTCAGCGCTTCAAACGGGGTCAAGGAATCAATGTCCAGCTTCTCAAGCTCTTCTACTACCGGTGATTTCTGCTCTAAGAACGTTAGCTGCTGAGCTACCTCCTTCTTCCGCCACCGCTTTGCCGTCCCCGCCTTTCGGCTACTATCCCCCTCTAGCTCCACTAACACCTCTCGGGCGCGGTGCACCACCGATTTAGGTAGCCCGGCTAGTTGAGCCACATGGATACCGTAGCTCTTATCAACACCACCGGGCACGATTTTGTATAAGAAGATGACCTTGCCCCCCTCCTCGGCTACAGCAACATTGAAGTTCTTCACCCGAGGCAGGAAGCTAGCCAGCTCTACCATCTCATGATAATGGGTGGCAAACAGGGTCTTGGCGCCAAGCCTAGAATAGTTATGGATATACTCGGCAACAGCCCGAGCGATAGACAACCCATCATAGGTGCTGGTGCCCCGCCCAATCTCATCAAGGATGATTAATGAGCGAGGGGTAGCATTATTCAAGATATTGGCTGTCTCCACCATCTCCACCATAAAGGTAGATTGACCGGCGGTGATGTCTTCCCTGGCACCAATCCGGGTAAAAATGCGGTCAACCACGCCGATAGTAGCTGAATCGGCAGGGACAAAGCTACCTGTCTGGGCTAAAAGGACAATCAAGGCTACCTGTCTCAGGTAGGTTGATTTGCCTGACATATTGGGACCAGTGAGAACAATAAGCTGGGCGTCATCATTGGACAGGTAGGTATCATTAGGCACAAAACTGGTGTCAAACAGACTCCTCTCTACTACCGGGTGGCGTCCCTGAGTAATAATTATTTCGTCCTCGGCGGTCAACTTAGGTCGGATATAGCTATAACGCACCGTTACCTCGGCTAAGCTAGAGAACACATCTATATGAGCCAAGGCGTTGGCGGCAGCTAAAATGCGCTCGCTGGCAGTGGCTACCTGACAGCATACCCGATGAAAGATACTAGTCTCAAGCTCACTAATCCTGTCCCGGGCATTCAGAATCAGCGACTCATACTCTTTTAGCTCGGGAGTGAAGAAGCGCTCACCACCGACCAGGGTCTGCTTTCTAATATAGTGCTGGGGCACCTGACTGAGGTTAGATTTAGATACCTCAATATAATAACCGAAGACCTTATTAAAACCCACCTTCAGCGATTTAATCCCCGTCTTCTCTCGCTCCTGGCGCTCCAGATTAGCCAGATATTGCTTAGCATTCTTAGATGCCAGGCGAAAGCTGTCTAGTTCCTCAGAGAAACCCTGCCTGATTACCCCACCCTCACCCAAAGCCGATAAAAGCGGCTCTTCTATCGCCTCGGAAATTAAATCAATAACATCCTGGCGGGGCTTAAATTCATCCTTGAGCCAAGCAATGGCACTGCTTTCTTGACCAGCCTCAATTACCTCTGTCAGCTTGGGTATAACCTCCAGGCTATGCTTCAGGCTTATTAACTCACGAGGAGTAGCAACATTACCCCACACCCGATTAATCAATCGCTCAAGGTCAGCGGCGTCACCGAGCAAAGAAATTATCTGGTTACGAGCCAGGGTATTATCACAGAACCAACCAATGGCATCCTGCCGCTTAGCCAGTTCGGCGACATCAACCAGGGGCTGACCCAACCACCGTTTTAACAACCGGCTCCCCATAGCTGTTTTGGTCAGGTCAATAACCGATAGTAGTGAGCCCTCTACTGTCCCCAAACGACTACTATGAAATAGCTCCAGGTTTTTCTGGGTCTGGAAATCCAGCGCCATAAACAAGTCAGTAGAGTAGGTAGAAAGCCGGGTTAGTTGTCCCAGAACCCCTTTCTGCGTCTCCCCAATATAGTAAAGAATAGAGCCGGCAGCCCTTACTGCCAGGGGGAGGTGAGCACAGCCATAGCCATCAAGGGCAGCGACGCCAAAGTGGTCGAGCACGGTTTGGCGGGCAACCTCAAGCTCAAACCAATAATCATCAAGCCGGGTTACCGGAGCCGACAATTCTAAACCGGACAATTCAGCACTGTTGGCGGTAATAATCTCCGACGGTTTGAGCCGCTCCAGCTCAGCAGTAGCCCGCTGGGATGCCATTTGGGTAACGGCAAACTCGCTAGTGGTTATATCAACGTAGGCAATGCCCACCGCCTCGTCACCTAAAACCAAGCTAACCAGATAGTTATTACTCTTGCTATCAAGAAGGCTGGGCTCAATTACTGTGCCCGGGGTTACCAAACGGACAACCTCACGCTGGACTAAACCCCTGGTCTGACCCGGCTGGGTCATCTGCTCGCAGATAGCCACCTTATACCCTCTATTGATGAGCCTGGCAAGATAGTTATCCAGGGCATGATAGGGGATGCCAGCCATAGGCACCCGATACCCCTTGCCCATCTCTCTAGAGGTCAGGACGATGTCCAGCTCACGGGAGGCAAGCCTGGCATCGTCATCAAAGGTCTCATAGAAATCGCCAAGGCGGAAGAGGACAATAGCCTGGGGATACTTTCGCTTTATCCTGAGGTATTGCTGCCGAATAGGGGTTGAGCCCTGCCTCATCTTAAGCCTATTCTACTAGAATTTCGGGCTAAAAGGAATAGATATTATTTATCTAGTGACCCCATCCCCCTTTCTTTATCCCCCTTCCCCTTTTAATAAGGGGAAGGGGGACTAGTTATATTAAGAGAGGCTTCGCCTCTCTTCAACTCTCCTTTGGTCTTTTTCTTCCTTAAAGAAGAGGGAGAAATATTAAAAAGGGGGGGGCTTCGCCCCTCTTATACGCCCCAAAATACTGGGAGAGTTTAGAGGGGGCTGGTGCCCCCTCTTTCTATTACCTCCCCTTCCCCTTGTTAAGGGGAAGGGGATAAAGGGGATAGGGTTACCTAATTATTAAACGAGAGGAAAGGAGGGGGGAAGATATAAAAAGAGGGGCAAAGCCCCTCTCAGACACCCTTGATAAATATCCCTATGGCACAGGACTACGGATAGTGATAGAATAATCTACTATGGATAATTGGCCCTCATTCGTATTGACCTTCGTTCCCCTGTTTATAGCTATTGACGCTTTAGGCAACTTGCCCTTCGTCATCTCTATGAGCGAGGGTATGTCCAGCCATGAACGACGAAGGGCAATCCATATTGCCATCGCCACCGCTGCCGCCGTGGGTCTGGGTTTTCTATTCTTCGGTCAATTTATCCTAAAGGTAATGGGTATTTCGGTAGGTTCCTTTGCCATTGCCGGCGGACTCATCCTGTTAGTACTCGCCATTAAGTATATAACGACGGGCAGGATGGTAGAAATAATCAAGGAGGAAATGGTCGCTGTGGTGCCTATCGGCACACCGCTAACCGTAGGTCCAGCCACAATAACTACCCTGTTGTTGCTGGTGACTCAATTCTCACTGTCTCTGGTCTTGCTCTCTTTCCTCCTAAATCTACTTCTCGCCTGGGGTGTCTTTCAACTGAGTAACAAAATTGTTAAGTTTATGGGACGGGGTGGACTTGCCGCAGTCTCCAAAGTATTTAGCCTATTACTTGCCGCCATAGGGGTCGGCATGATTATTCGCGGGCTAAGCCTGATTGGTATACTCAAAATCGGTGCCTAAAGCCTGATAACAATAAAGGCCTCAACCACGACATGGACTAAAACCGTAGGACTAATTTACCATCAAAAAGTTATAGCATTTAAGCAATTAAGTATTGCGCAACCACCCATTATGGGTATAAGATAATAAGCGTAGTAACCATTATAACTGCCCGATCTACTAAGGATATTAATTAATTTTCGAGGTGATGATAATGAGCATAGAACCAGTGCATATTGGGTTTGGCAATATATTAGCCATGAATAGAGTTGTCGCCATAGTTTCACCAAACTCGGCACCTACCAAACGCACCATCCAAGACGGGAGAAACAAGGGGCTATTAATTGATATGACCAATGGTAGGAGAACGAAAGCTGTTATCATCACCGATAGTGGGCACATCATTCTGGCTGCCCTCGCCCCAGAAACTATCGCCGGACGGTTGCAAGCCAGCCGATTAGGCTCAGGGCTAAGATTAGAGCCCATCGATGAAAAAGATGAGCCATGAGAGCCAGTCCCCATTCAGCTTGGCGACAAAGCCACTACTCATAGTCCTCTCTGGACCCTCAGGGGCAGGTAAAGATGCCCTTTTAACCAGGATGAGAGAGTCAGGCTACCCCCTTGAATATATTACCACGGTAACCACACGAACCCGGCGTGCTGAAGAGACAGACAATGTGGACTATCACTTTGTCTCGTCAAGAAAGTTCCAGGGGATGATTAAAAATAATGAATTATTAGAGTGGGCAAATGTCTACGGCAACTGGTATGGCGTGCCTAGGCAGCCAGTCAAAGAAGCGCTGGATAGGGGGCGGGATGTAATAGTTAAGGTTGACACTCAAGGAGCAGCTACTATTAAGAAAATCCTGCCTGAAGCGGTATTCATCTTTGTAATGCCACCGTCAATGGAAGAGCTTGTCACCAGGCTCAAGCGGCGCCATACTGAACCACCCTTTCACCTAACTTTACGCATAAAAACCGCTGAGGAAGAAATAAAACAACTACCGCTATTTGACTATGTAGTAATAAACAAGCGGGGTGAGATTGACCAAGCGGTATCGGAGATTAAGGCGATTATTACTGCCGAAAAACGCCGGGTAAGCCCACGGAAGATTGCTCTATAGGCTTACTTAGAATAGCGGACGTAATAGCCGGGCAATTAAATAACCCAGCCCACCACAGACGGGAAAGGTTATTACCCAGGCAAGGACAATCCGGCGTGCCACCCCCCAGCGCACTGCTGAAAGCCGTCTGGTAGCCCCTACCCCCATGATAGCCGAACTGACGCAGTGGGTGGTGCTTACCGGGATACCTAACCGAGAAGCTCCTTCAATTACTGCCGCCCCTGAGAAATCAGCAGCAAAGCCGTGGATTGGCTCTAGAGCAGTAACCTTCATCCCCAGGGTTTTAATAATACGCCAACCGCCCGAAGCCGTACCCAAGCTAATGGCTGCCGCTGATATAGCTATTACCCACCACGGAATGTTGTCCCACAGGTTAGCCTGCCCGGTATGAATTACCAGCGCCATAGTGATGATGCCGATGGGCATCTGACCATCATTCTTGCCGTGGCTATAGGCCAGAAAAGCGGTAGTAAGCCATTGCAGACGACTAAAAATAACCCGCATCCTAGCCGGAGCACTGCGCCGGAATACCCATAATAGAATAACCATCAGGCCGAGGCCACCGGCAAAGCCCAGTGCTGGCGCAATAGCCACTGATACCAGAATCCGTTGCAGGACGTTCCAGACGATGACGCCACTGCCTGCTGTAGCTATCCCTGCCCCGACCAAGCCAGCCACAAGCCCATGCGTTTCGCTTGTCGGCAGTCCATATCGCCAAGCTACCATGCTCCAGACACTAACCGTGGCTAAAGCAGCAATCACTGCCGGATATGATATTGCCTCAGGGACTAAAATCCCTTTGCCAATGGTCTTAGCAACTTCCAAACCGGTGGCAGCACCAACTGCATTACAACAGGCAGCCAGTATTATGGCGTTTCGGGGAGAAAGAGCACGAGAGCCGATAGAAGCAGCCACAGCATTGGCAGCATCGGTCATGCCGTTAACATAGCCAAAGACGAGAGCAGTCGCAATAACAAGGACTAGAGGCCAGAGGGAAGGGTCAGCCATGCTTGATGGCTACCCCTTCAAGGACGTTAGCCACATCCTCACACCTATCAGTCGCCTCCTCCATATGTTCATAAATCTCGCGCCACTTAATAATCTCAGCAATATCTGTAGAATCATCAAAAAGCTCGCCTATCGCCGAGCGGTATACCCGGTCAGCCGCATTCTCTAAACGATTAAGCTCTACACACCGTTCGAGAACCCCCTTCAACTTAGCCGGACGTCGCAAATGAGGCATTGCCCTTTCTACCTCAGCCGCCGCTTGGACTATGATATCAGCCAGCTCCCTTGCCCTGAGGGTGGAGCATTTTACTTTATAGATGAGCATGGCATCAGCCGCGGCATGAATAAAGTCGGTCACATCATCCAAGGTATGAGCCAGTAGAGCTATATCTTCCCTATCAAACGGGGTGACAAAGGTGCGGTGCAACTGGGCCATAATCTGATGGGTAATAGTATCACCCTGGTGCTCAAGCTCGGTTATTTCACCAACTCTTCTCTCAATGTCTTCACCGGTATCAACCAGGTTTTTTAGCCCTTGAGCCGCTTTCACCATGTTCTGGGCGCTCTGCTCAAAAAGCCCAAAAAAACTTTCCTCTCTAGGAATAAAAGGAAATCTAGGCACTACTTATCCTCCTTTCTCAGCCGAAAGTCATTAATGCCATTGAGCTTGAAATTAGAAAGGGAAACGAATTTTAATATAAACCTAGTTTCATAGTGAGTTTAGATGAGACGTATATGATTGTCAAGCCAACACAAGCTATTGACAGCCACCAGATGGAGAAGTAAAATCCCTGAATTGTGGCAACAAATAACTTGACCATCTTTTAAATTAGTGCCACTATTATAAATAATGTATATTATCATAGCCGGTGCCGGCGTAGTAGGTTTCCACATAGCCTCCTTGCTTGCCGAAGAGAAACATGAGGTAGCTGTAGTGGAACAATCTGCGGAGGCACTAGACAATGTCCGCAGCCAACTTGATGTCGCCACCATCCCAGGAAACGCAGCCACACCTAAAGTTCTGAGAGAGGCAGAAGCTTCTCGCGCCGATTTAGTAATTGCTGTGACCGATAGTGACGAGACTAATATCATCACCTGCTTTATGGCTAAGGAGCTAGGTGCCGGCATAACGGTAGCCAGAGTCCGTAACCCCGATTATTCGGGCTACTTTATTGGGGCGGCTAAAGTCCCCACCGCCCCCCGCAAGGTGATTAGACCCAAAAGCTTTGGGATAGACCTTTTCATCAACCCTGAGGCTGAAGCAGCTAAGGAAATAATAAGCACCCTGTCTGGCTTTTATCCTACCCCGGTGGAGAACTTCACCGATGGTGCGGTGCAAATAAGGGAATTTAGGGTGGAAAGAGAAACAATGGTGGATAGACCCTTGAGTGATATCACTTTCCCCAAACCGTGTGTTATTGCCGCCATTCTCCGGGGTGGAGAGATTACTACGCCAAGTGGTGATGAAGTCATAAAACAAGATGACCATGTTTATCTGGTTGCCTCCAGAGAGCATATGGATAAATTAGGCGAGATGTTTGCCCAGCCACAACGCCCGGTAAAGAGTGTGGTCATCTTTGGCGGGGGGCGTGTCGGGTTTCTGGTGGCTGAAGGACTACAGGGCCGCGGGGTCTCGGTTAAACTTATTGAAAAGGATATCGGTCGGTGCCAAGAAGTCGCCGCCAAGCTAGAGCAAGCGGTAGTAGTGCAAGGTGATGGCACTGACCGTGATTTTCTTACCGACCAGGGGGTCCCGTTAGCCGATGCCTTTGTGGCTACCACCGAGAGCGATGAAGTTAACATCCTCTCTGGGTTACTAGCTAAGAACCTGGGGGTAACCAGAAATTTAATCCTAATTGGCAATCCGGGAAATATCCCTCTGGCTACGGCAGTTGGGGTTGATGTGGCTGCATCACCTCCGCTGCTTACTGCCAGTAAGATTGCCCGCTTTGTCCTCCATGGTGGGGCAATTTCGGTAGCCTTGCTTGGGGGCAAACAGATACAAGCTATCGAATTTGTAGTTAGCCCAACGGCACCTATTGCCCGACGAAAGATTTCAGAGGCGGGCTTACCTAAAGGGGCGATAGCCGGGGCTATAACTCACAACGGAGTAGTCATCATCCCCCCGAATGATAATGTGGTACAACCCGGTGACCATGTTATCATGATATCCCCGCTTTCAGTTACCCCGGCCGTGGAAAAGCTTTTCATGTAAAAAGTAATGAGAATAAAGGTCGTTCTCCACTACCTAGGGCTGTTAATAACAGGCCTAGGACTTTCTATGCTCCTCCCCCTGGGTTGCAGCCTCTATTATCGCGAGCCCGATTCTTCAGCCTTTGCCATCTCACTAGGCATTTGCCTTAGTTCAGGCTTGCTACTTTGGCGCTTAACTCCTGGCGGTGAGCTAAGGTTCAGTCAGCGGGAAGCGATAATGCTGGTGGCTGGGGGGTGGGTACTAGCCTCAGCCTTTGGCGCTATACCATATGTGCTAGCTGGTACCTTTCGCAGCTACCTTGATGCCTATTTTGAGGCTATGTCAGGCTTTACTACCACCGGAGCTTCAGTGCTGGCTGATATTGAAAGCCAGCCCCATGGCATCCTGCTGTGGCGCCACCTAACCGCGTGGCTGGGGGGAATGGGAATAATAACCTCGTTTGTCGCTCTATTCCCCATATTCGGCATGGGGGCAGCCTATCTGTTTAAAGCTGAGACGTCTCTAATCGAGAAGCTAACCGCCCGTATCCGGGATACGGTAAGGTCTCTATGGTTATTATATCTTGGTTTCTCAGCTCTGGAATTTATCTTGCTCTGGCAGGCAGGAAGAATATCCCCATTTGATGCCATAACAGTAACCTTCAGCACCATGGCTACCTGCGGCTTTGCCCCCAAGAATCTGAGCATCGGTGCTTATAACAGCCTAACCGTTGAATGTATCGTCATCGCCTTTATGACAATTGCCGCAGTCAATTTCGGGCTGTATTACTTTCTCTTCTGGAAGCGCCAACCTAAGCGCCTCTTCAGCGACCCCGAATTCCGCCTCTATATTAGTCTCCTCACCGGGGCGTCTATTTTTATTGCCTTAAATCTAATTAAGGGCATGGGGCTATCTATTGGTGATGCCTTCAGATATGGGGGCTTTAATACCGTGTCTATCATGAGCACGGCCGGCTTTAGCACCGCTGACTTTAATCTTTGGCCAGCCTTCGCTAAAGCGACCTTACTTATGTTGATGATAGTTGGTGCCTCAAGCGGTTCAACCGGGGGAGCAATAAAGGTTATCAGGTTTTTGGTGTTGATGAAGTATATCTACCGTAGAATCCTGCTCGCCTTTAACCCGAAAGCCATCATCCCGATAAAGCTTGGCGGTAAGGTGTTGTCAGAGGAAGTTATTTCTAGAATTATTGGCATGGTTATTTTGTACCTTACCGTCCTTTTTGTGAGTTTCTTGATAATGAGTGCTGTGGGGCTAGACCAGGTGACTGCCTTCTCTTCCGTTGCCACCTGTATGGCAAATTGCGGCCCTGGCTTGGGTTTAGTCGGACCAATGGCAAACTATTTCTTTATTCCTACTCTGGGTAAGGTTGTCCTTATAATATGTATGCTGGTTGGCCGCCTTGAGCTTTTAACTGTATTCGCCCTCCTTGCCCCCTCATTTTGGAAGTGGCGCTAACTAATAGGGCAGAATGTTGTTGACCTTTTGGCGAAAAGAGTTATAATATCGGTTACTGAATAATAAAGGGAATAAAAATTAATGTTTCGTAAAATTCTGGTACCGGTAATTGGTAGCCAAGTTGATGAAGAGGTAATTGCGCTAGCTTGTAGGCTGGCTAGGCAGGATAAGAGTGAAATTCATGCCCTTCATATCATTACTGTAAAACGCGACCTGCCGCTAGAGGCTGAGATTGAATCTGAAATTCAGAAAGCTGAAGACATCCTAAGCCATGTTGAGACTGTGGCTAAAAAACAGAACTACAAGATAGATACTGACCTGCTCCAAGCCCGCCAAGTAGAACAAGCTATTGTTGATGAAGCAGCGAAACAGGGGTTTGACCTAATCCTAATAGGTCTTGGCTACAAAAGGCGCTTTGGCGAGTTTAGCCTGGGTGATGTGGTGCCTTATGTGCTAAAAAATGCCCCCTGCCCGGTTATAATATACCAATGCCCTGGTGAGCTTGCCGTATGAAAGTAGTTATTATGGGCTGCGGACGAGTAGGTGCTCAACTAGCCGAACTACTAGACGCTGACGGGCATTCAGTTACTATCCTAGATACCGATGCCTACAGTTTCCGAAGACTACCACCCACCTTTAGTGGCACAGCCCTGCTTGGCAATGGCCTCAATGAAGAAGTCCTTAAAAAGGCAGGGATAGAGGAGGCAGATGCCTTTGTGGCGGTAACCCAGGGGGACAACCGCAATGTTATGGCATCTCAAATCGCCAAACATATTTTCAATGTGCCTAGGGTGATCTGCCGAATCTATGACCCCTTGCGCCAGGAACTCTACAGCACCTTAGGGCTGGAAGCCTTTAGCCCAACCACAATATTTGCCCAGATACTAAGGGAAAAGCTAGGGAACTGAGGGGAAAGAGGGGAAATATGTACATCATAGTTGTTGGTGGCGGTAGGTTAGGCTACTACCTAACTAAAGCCCTGCTAAGCGAAGGACACGAAGTAGTCATAGTGGAAAAGAACCCCACCATATGTCAAAACATCAACGATGAACTGGGCAGTGTTTGTATTCGTGGCGATGGTTGCGAGACAGCCACTTTAGCTGACATAGGCACTGCCCGAGCCGATATGCTCATTGCGGTAACCGGTGACGACGAAGATAACCTAGTTGCTTGCCAGGTAGCCAAGCATAAATTTAATGTCCCCCGGATTATAGCCCGGGTTAGAAACCCAGAAAATGAAACTATCTTCAAGAAACTAGGCATTAATGTTACCGTAAGCAGCACTAACATCATCCTGGAAAACATAAAAGAGGAACTGCCAACGCACCCCCTGACACATTTATTAACCATCAGAGACAAGGGGCTGGAGATTGTCGAGATAAAAATCCCACCTGACTCAACTACAATAGGTAAATCGCTAAAGGAGCTCTCGCTACCAGAGGGAAGCAGACTGGTGCTAATTATTCCTAAGGAAAATAAACCTCGCGTGCCCTCATCTGATACTATTCTTCATGACGGAGACCGGGTAATAGCGGTTACTACCCCTGAGTCGGAAGAGGCACTGCGAGCTGTCCTGAGAGGCGATTAAACCTCTCTTGATAAACAATTTCTCTGTCAGCATTTGACGGTAGGGCTAATATCAGGAGGCTTCCCATGACAACAAGTGGGGTTAGTAAGTACTGGACACTACTTATTATTCTACTGGTAGCGGCTATCGCCGTTGGTGGTATAGTAGCCTGGTCACGATATACCGGCAGCCAGCCGATAGAGATTCCCCTGTCTAAACCCCCTAGCCAAGAGCAGCTAAACAAGATTTATATCGGCGGTGCGGTCAATAGCCCTGGCTTCTATCCCTTAAGAGCCGGGGATAACATAGAGGCTCTCATCCGAGCTGCCGGAGGCACCATCCAAGCTGCCGGAGGCACCGTCGCCAGTGCTGACCTCGGTGGGCTTAAACTTTACATCCCTGAGGTTGGGGAAAAAGAGCAACCACAAAAAATAGACCTTAATCGAGCCGAAGTTTGGCTACTAGAGGCTCTACCTGAAATTGGCGAAACCAGGGCGAAAGCCATTGTAGAGTATCGTGACCAAAATGGACCGTTCCAAAATATTAGCGAGCTAACTAAGGTAGAAGGCATCGGAATTGCTACCTACGAACAGATTAAACAGCTGATTACCGTAGCCGACTAATACCCAAGGATGGAAGGTAGTGCCACTTATCTACCTAAGCTGTGCCTGGGTGGCTGGTATCTTTTTGGGGGCATTTCACCCGCCTTCAGCCCTCATCTTCACCGGGCTTATCCCCCTCCCCCTGCTTTTCTTTTTCCGTCAACACCGGAAAACAATAATCCTAATCAGCCTATGCCTCATTGTCCTTTTTGGCGGCGCCCTCCGCTTTCAGTCAAGCCAGCCCACTGTTAATGAGAATTGCCTGCAGTTCTATAACGACCAAGAAATTGTAGAAATCAAGGGGATGGTCAATGCCGACCCAGAGGTTGGAGACAAGACTAACTACCTCCAGCTGTCAGCTACGGAAATAAAATTGGAGCAAGCGTGGCACGAAGTATCAGGAACCGCTCTACTATCTGTGCCCAGATACCCTGCTTATAAGTATGGTGATGTGCTCCTAGTAACTGGAAGACTGGAGACGCCTACCCAGCTTAACGACTTTGATTATAAAGGCTATCTCGCCCAACAGGGGATTTATTCCACTATGCCCTACCCCAAAATAGAAATATTGGAAAGGGGGAAGGGTTTTAAACCGCTAGCCTGGGTCTACTCAGCCAGAGACCACCTATCTCAAAGCCTGGCTAAGGTCTTGCCCGAGCCACAGGCATCACTCGCCCAAGGCATTGTTTTAGGCATCCGGGGCAATATTCCCTCGTCAGTCAGAGACGATTTCACCCGCACCGGTACCGCCCACATATTAGCTATCTCGGGGCTTAACCTCAGCATCTTAGCCGGCATCCTGATTAGTGCCGGTATATGGCTCTTTGGCCGGAGGCGCTACCTCTATATCTGGCTAGCCCTGGGCACAATCTGGCTCTATGCCGTAATCACCGGTATGCACCCACCGGTGGTTCGGGCGGCAATTATGGCTAGCCTGTTTTTAACTGCTGAGCTTTTAGGCAGGCAGCGTAGTGCCATTACTTCCCTTGCTTTTGCCGCAGCGATAATGGTGGGCATCAGCCCTCAAGTCCTATGGAGTGCATCCTTCCAGATGAGCTTTATGGCTATGGTCGGTCTAATCTTGGTTGCTCCCCTTTTCCAAACCTTGGGCAGGAAAGCAGTTAATGCCACCCTGGGCGATAGACCAGGAGTACCCATAGCCAACACCATCACCGATAGCCTCGGTGTAAGTCTTGGGGCAGTTATAGGCGTATGGCCGCTGGTTACCTACTACTTCGGCATTATTCCATTTGTTAGCCCTCCAGCCACCTTCCTTGCCCTGCCGGCTTTGCCATGGATTATCATTACCGGAGTCTTAGCCGGTAGCTTAGGACTCATTGCCCCACCTGCTGCCCAAGTTATCGGCTGGCTGGCTTGGTTTTTTCTCTACTACCTACTGCTAGTGGTCAAGGCTTTCGCTGCCATCCCGCTATCTTTCCTACAGGTATCCCTCCATAACACTAATATACTCTGGGCTTATTATTTGACGCTAGGCATAGCCCTGTGGCTTAATAGTCACCACCAGCAAGCCAGCACCCTAACCAACAAGGGCATAGCTTCAGCCCGGCTAGGCATGAATAAGATGAACAATTTTGTCTCCAAATTACCTAAGAAGTGGGTTATCCCACCCCTACTGGCGGCAGCTATTCTGGTATCGGTGGCTGCTGCCAATATGCCTGATAATAATCTCCACGTAAGCTTTTTGAACGTCGGTCAGGGAGACGCCATACTTATTCATAAAGGAAATCAGCAGGTTCTGATTGACGGCGGTCCCAGCCCACAGGCAATAACCCTGGAACTGGGCAAGAAAATGCCCTTCTGGGATAGAACTATTGAGTTAGTAGTATTGACCCACCCCCACCCTGACCACGTTACCGGTCTGGTAGAGGTTTTAAACAGGTACAAGGTAAAGCAGGTGCTCTACCCCGATTTAGATTATGACTCGTCCACATATGATGCGTGGCTCAGGTTGGTTGAGGAAAAGGATATTAAATACACCATAGCTCAAGCTGGGCAAGAGATTGATTTAGGCGATGGGGTAGTAATAGAGGTGCTCAATCCTCAGACACCACTTCTATGTAACACCGAGTCCGATATACACAATAACAGCGTGGTATTACGGATAAGCCGGGACAAGGTGAGCTTCCTCCTCACCGCCGATATTCAGCAGGAAGCTGAGTTTGAGCTTATTGCCCGCCGAGCTAGCTTAAATAGCACTGTGCTCAAGGTCGCCCACCATGGCTCTAATGCCTCTACCACCCCAGAATTCCTGGCGGCGGTTAATCCCCAAGTAGCCGTCATCTCGGTGGGCAAAGATAACCCCTTTGGTCACCCCAGCGATGAGGTTATAACCCGACTTACCGAAAAACTGGGCTCGGAAAATATATACCAAACCGATGAGCAGGGCACAATAGAATTCATCACCGATGGAGAGAGGCTGTGGATGAAGGTGGAGAAAAGAGGTATTGACAGTCGGTAGGCAGTAGGCTAATATTGCCAAGATGGGCTGAATGGGCAATCCGTTATCGACCCAGAGAATCTTAAACTATAGGAGGGTCTAAAATGGCGTTATCACCAGAAGAAAAGAAGAAAATTTATGAAGAAGAGAAGGCACGGATTCAGGCGGAGAAGCAGGCACCGGAAGGCGAAGCAACCACCAAGCTAGCAACAAATAAGGCTGGATTCCTATGCTATGTTGGCTTCTGGGTAACCGGCATCATCTTCCTTATTATCGAGAGGAAAAATAAGTTAGTCCGGTTCCACGCCATGCAGTCGCTGGTCGTCTTCGGTATTCTTAATATTATCTGGGGTGTGGCTAACAACATTGCTGGCTGGGGGGCTTGGGGGTTTTGGGGGGGTGGGGGATATTGGAGGGGTGGGTATGGTTATCCCGGTCTTTGGGGAATTGCCGGCCCCACTTATATTGCCGGCACCGTCATTTTCGGGATTTTCTTCGCCATCTGGTGGATACTGTGGGCAATCCTGATGTACCGGACTTATCACGGTCGGCTATATAAGGTTGGCTTGTTTGGGCTTGGTAAGTTTGCTGAAAGAATGCTAGCTAAGCTAGATGCCAAGAAATAAGGCAAACCGTTAAACAAAGCTATCAAAAACTTGAATGCTGCTGACCACAGGCTGTAGTGTGTGTATTTACGAAGCCTGTAGACTTTCTCTTGTCCGCTTCCACAGGTAGGTATATCTATTCCTGTCGGACATAGTAAGCCATCTTATCCTGAAAGAAATCTGCTTCATGCGGTTAACTATTGCCACGAACATAAGATTAACCCCGTTTAGTACTGTAAGTTATAACGTAAATTAGCCTAAAAGGTTAGGACGAAGGGCGTGAATTCAGCGCCAATGTGAAAGCTGTAAGGAGGCTACAAAAGTTAGACCTGTGTTACTATAAAAGGGCGAGATGAGTATGAATAGCGGTATAAATAAAAGGGCGGTTTTGCTTATTTTGGCATTAAGCCCTTTCCTTGCCGCCTTTATGGGCTCTGCTATTAACATCGCCCTTCCCTCAATCGGCAGTGAATTTCAAATGAATGCCGTTTTGCTGGGCTGGGTGGCTACGGCATATATCTTAGCCTCGGCAACATGCCTTCTTCCCTTTGGTCGACTAGCCGACATCTATGGCAGAAAAAGGGTCCTTACCTATGGCACATTTATTTTTACCATTGCCTCACTCCTCTTAGCATTTGCTCCTTCGGCCACGGCACTGATTGCCTTACGGGCGTTGCAGGGAATCGGGGGTGCCATGATATTCACCACTGGAATAGCCATCCTGACTTCGGTATTCCCTATCGGGGAGAGGGGTAAAGCCCTAGGCATAAATGCGGCGGCGACATATTTAGGGCTTTCCCTAGGTCCGGTTCTGGGCGGACTATTAACCCAGCATTTTGGCTGGCGAAGTATATTCCTAGTGGTTGTACCTCTGGGGGCGACAATAATTGCCCTTATTTTTACTAAACTGAAGGGGGAGTGGGCTGAGGCGAGGGGAGAGAAGTTTGACCTTACTGGCTCGGTAATCTATGGTCTCGCCCTCACCGGGATAATATACGGCTTTTCTCTGCTACCGACAAAGTTGGGCATATGGTTAACTATTATCGGTGCCTCGGGGATTTTTGCCTTTGTTCAGCGAGAAGCCAAGGTGGGGGGCCCTCTTCTGGACATAAATCTGTTTAAGAAGAACCGGGTCTTTGCTTTCTCCAACCTAGCCGTGCTCCTCAATTACAGCGCTGCCTATGCCGTGAGTTTCCTGTTGAGCCTCTACTTGCAATATATAAAGGGGCTTAGCCCACAAAGTGCCGGCTTAACTCTAGTCGCTATGCCCGCAGTCCAGGCTGGTTTTTCACCAGTTGCTGGCAGGCTTTCCGACCGAATTGAACCACGAATACTTGCCTCAGTAGGCATGGGACTAATCACAATAGGGCTTTCCCTTTTTATTTTTCTCGGTGAAAAAACAAGTTTGGGGTTTATTATTGCCAGTCTAATCCTTATAGGCTTCGGCTTTGGCTTTTTTGCCTCCCCCAACACCAATGCCATAATGAGCTCGGTTAATCAGAGATTCTACGGGGTAGCCTCAGCAACGCTGGCAACCATGCGACAGGTTGGAATGAGCTTCAGCATGGGAATTACCATGCTGCTATTCGCCATTTACATCGGGAGGGTCGAAATCATACCTGAATACTATCCATTGTTTTTGAGCAGTACCAAAATAGCCTTTATAATTTTTACCGCCCTTTGTTCCGGAGGCATATTTGCCTCACTGGTAAAGGGTAAGACCCAATGAAAATAATACTAACCCTTTCCTTATCACCAGCGTTATAATATAGTAAAGCATAAAATACACGGGGGGAAGTTGCTTATGAAAAGGTTGAAGTTAATAACAGTAGTTATACTGGTCATTTGCCCACTAGTATTTACTTCCTGTGCCGGTGGGAGACTGGGCGAAGTAATGCCATCGCCAACGCCGCCAATGCCACCGCCTGAAATAACAATACCATCGGCGCCGGGGGCGGAAGAGAGCTATAGGGAACCTATAGCTCTACCAGCCCCAACAATAACTCAACCGTCAATTCCAGAAGAACGAATGATAATCCGCACCGGAGATATGTCGCTAATAGTAGGGGATGTTGTTAAAACCCGGGATGAGATAGCCCAACTGGCAGTAACACTGGGTGGCTGGGTAGTCGAATCCAACATTTACGGTGAGGAAGAGGAGAAAACAGGATATATTTCTATCCGTGTCCCCGCTGACAAGTTTGACCAGACAATAACCGAACTCAGAGGGCTGGCAGTAAGGGTAATCTCAGAAAGCACCAGCAGCCAGGATATAACCGAGGAGTATGTTGACCTACAATCCAGGTTAAGGAATGCCGAGGCAACCGAGAGCCAATACCTAGCCCTTCTGGAAAAAGCGGTAAAGGTGGAGGATGCCCTCAAAGTCTATGAAGCGCTGACCCAAATTCGCTATGAGATAGAGCAAATCAAGGGTCGGATGCAATATCTGGAGCGAACCTCAGCCATGAGCCAAATTTCAGTAAATCTCAGTCCGGTAGCTACTGCGGCTCCGTTAGTTTCTCCGGCTTGGAGTGCCAAGGAGGCAGCCAAGTCGGCTATTCGTAGACTTACCACCTTCGGGCAAGGGTTAGGAACAGCAGCTATCGGGGCAGCAATCTACAGCCCGATTTGGGGAACTATACTTGGCGTTATTTTATGGCGGCGCCGCCGCAAGCGAAAAGTTTAGCCTTTATCCAGAAGCCGATTCAATAGTTCTTCCTGGCTCAAAACATCAAGTACTACCGTCTTACTCTGGCTGGTGTGACCCTTGGTGATAGTTAATAGAACCAAATAAGACTATTCCTCGCCTCGACCGCCACAAACGGCAAAAGCGATAGAGCTTAATAGCAAAACCCCACTAAGCGCAAACCAGAACATCCAGGTAAGGTCGGCAGTAAATAATGGTATTACCTTTCCTACAGTGAGCGCACCCATTATAACCGCTGCCCCACCCAGGGCACCAAAAACTATAGCTGCGGTCTTCATTATTAAACCTCCTTATCTATTAGCTAGGCAATTTGCATACCTTAGCTTTATTTTGTCCCCTAGTTCCTATATAATTTGGCTACAAGCGATAATAGCACGAAGTTAGCTAATAGTCTATACCTTTACCTGAAAAAACTCTAGAAGGATTTGTCTAAAGTCATGACCAGCCTTGAGCAAGAGGTGGGAAATCTACTTCGCCAGAAAGGGCTAACCCTGGGAGTGGTTGAGTCAGCCACTGGGGGGCTAATATCCCATCTGATAACCAATGTCCCCGGAAGCTCAGACTACTATAAGGGAGCGATTACTGCTTATAGCAATGAGGTTAAGATTAAAATAGTTGGGGTGAAACCGGATACCATCAGTAAATATGGTGCCGTTAGCTACCAAGTGGCTGAGGAGATGGCACTGGGCGGCAGAAAGATACTAGCTACCGATATATGCTTAGCCGATACCGGCATCGCCGGACCTACCGGGGCTACACCGGGAAAACCAGTGGGGCTATTCTACATTGGACTATCCCATAAAGCTGGAACCTTTAGTCAAAAATATAACTTTGATGGAAACCGAGAGCAAAACAAGCTAGCCGCTGCCAAGGCAGCCTTAGGCTGGTTAAAAGAGTATCTTTTAAGCCTGAAATAGGCTAGAGAATAAGAAGGGTATTTAAGAGGGGCTCCCCCCTGTTTAATGGTAACCCTATCCCCTTTATCCCCTTCCCCTTGACAAGGGGAAGGGGAGGGATTAGTAAGAGAGGCTTCGCCTCTCTATGATTCTCTTTGAGAGAGGGGGAGAATTTCTTAAAGAGACCCACATCCCCTTTAATCCCTTTGTTAAACAACCGCAAGAAGAGGTGTTTAAGAGGGGCTTCGCCCCTCCTTTATTTAGCTTACTAAAAGTAAGAGATGTCTAAGAGGGGCGTTTGCCCCTCTTTTTCATATCCTTCCCCCTCTCCTTTGAAGGAGAGGGGGATTAAGGGGGTGAGGTAGACTTAGGATTGAGAATTTTTGTGGCAACTTTTTCTTCCCACCCTTGAAGCGCCTTTGATTGTCAATCTCGTCTATGAATGCTATACTTTGATAAGCTTATTAAATAAGTAATAAAGGAGGCACGGGGTGAAAAGGGCTGATGGGCGGGCTTGGGATGAGCTACGACCAGTACGAATAATACCTGGATACCAGAGTTTTGCCGAAGGCTCAGCACTAATAGAACTTGGCAAGACCCGGGTGCTATGTGCGGTAAGCATCGATGAAAGGGTGCCAAGCTTCCTTAAAGGTGTAGGCAGCGGCTGGATTACCGCCGAGTATGCCATGCTACCCCGCTCCACTACTACCCGCACCCCACGCGATCTATCACTGGGTAAGGTTGCTGGTCGAAACCAAGAGATACAACGCATCATTGGACGCTCGCTGCGAGCTGTAACCGACCTCTCCGCACTAGGCGAAAGAACCCTAATTATAGATTGTGATGTGATTCAGGCTGATGGCAGCACCAGGACTGCTGCCATTACCGGTGCCTACGTAGCCTTATACCAAGCGCTACAAAACCTGACAAATATAGGCATGATATCATCTATGCCGCTAAAGACTGCGGTGGCGGCTACCAGCGTTGGCATTGTCCACAGCTACATGATGCTAGACCTGTGCTACGATGAAGACTGCAATGCTGAAGTTGACTTCAATGTGGTAATGACCAGCAAGGGCAAGTTTGTTGAAATTCAAGGCACCGCTGAAGGCAAGCCCTTTCCCAAAGAGACCGTCGATTCCTTACTCGCCCTGGCGGAAAAGGGCATTAAGCAACTATTTGAAGTCCAACAGGCTGCCCTGGAGGCACCAGGGACAGGATAACCACTCAAGCACGCACCTGCCCGCTACCGAAGATAATCCACTTATAACTGGTTAGCTCCCTTAGTCCCAGCGGACCCCGGGCATGAAACTTTTGAGTGCTAATACCAACCTCAGCCCCCAAACCAAACTGACCACCATCGGTAAACCGGGTGCTGGCATTAACATAGACACAGGCAGCATCAACCTCATTAAGGAAACGCATTGCTGCCTGATATTCCTCAGTAACTATCGCCTCAGAATGCCCTGAGCCATAACGCTCAATATGCTCCAGCGCCTCATCTAGAGAATTGACCACTTTTATCGCTGCCACCAGTGACAGAAACTCCTTGCCCCAGTCCTCGTTGGTAGCCGGGACCAGCTTTAAAGAAGGATATGACTTGAGGATGGACAAAGCCCGCTCGTCACAGTGCATCTCTACCCCAGCCTTCGCCCACTCAGCCGCTACCAAGGGCAAACAGCGCTCGGCAATATCAACATGAACCAGCAGGCTATCCAAAGCATTGCAAACAGTGGGGCGCTGTACCTTAGCATTAAAGGCTATTGCCACTGCCTTATTTACATCAGCGCTCCTATCTACATAGGTATGGCACACACCAACCCCACCACTCACCACCGGCATAGTCGCACTCTCAGTAACAAATTTTATCAGCCCGGCTCCACCCCGGGGGATAATCAGGTCAATGACGCCACTCATTTTAAGCAGGTGATTAACCAGAGTGCGGTCGGTATTCTCAATAAATTGCACCGCACCGTCAGGAACTCCAGCCCTGGTTACCGCCTCCTGAACCACTTCGGCTAAGGCGCTATTAGAGTGGATTGCCTCCTTGCCCCCCCTGAGGATAATAGCGTTGCCCGACTTCAGGCAGAGGGCAGAGATGTCTATGGTAACATTGGGTCGGCTCTCATAGATAGCGCCGATTACGCCTAAAGGCACCCGCTTCCTGCCTATCTGTAAGCCATTAGGCAAGGTGCGCATATCAAACACCTCACCCACCGGGTCGGGAAGCGCCGCTACTGCCAGCACATCCTGGGCTATGGACTCAAGCCGGCTGGCGTTTAGCATCAAGCGGTCGAGCATAACCGCACTCATACCTGACGCTTCAGCTTCTTTATAGTCAATTTGGTTAGCTGCCAGTATCCTGTCTTTATTGGCTAATAAGTCGGCAGAAATATTGTGTAATGCCTTATTCTTGACCTCGGTAGAAAGGTAAGCCATCCGCCGAGACGCCGCCTTAGCCGCCCTAGCTTTTTCTTCCAACTCTCTTATTGGGGATTTCATTTTTATTAACCTCACCCCCTTTATCCCCCTCTCCATGATATGGATATATATTCCTATCATGAGGGGGAGATGTTGTTTAGAGGGGCTTCGCCCCTCTAAAACTCCCCTATAAACTCTACCCCATTGATAATTGCTCCCCTTCCGTTAGGGGTATCTTTTTGTGCCTTAACAACGGTTTCATTGAACTATTCTCACTTATACTTTCGTCTTTGGGCTCGGGTTTCCTTAAGCACCCTCCTATGGTGCTTTTTGCTCATCTTCTTTTTACGCCACTTGAGTACGCTCCCCATATTAACTCGCTTTCCTTCCTATAATACTACTAAGTTATTTCGGTGCACCACCTCTGAGCCATAGTCGTAGCCAAGGAGAGTGGCAATTTCCCCAGAGTGCGCCCCTTTGATAACCTCAATATCGGCTGAGCTATAGTTGGTTATGCCACAGCCGAGGCGATACCCATCAGGACTATAGATATTGACAATGTCACCGCGCTCAAAATTACCTTCAACCTGCTTAATGCCGGCTGCCAGCAGGCTACGCTTCTGTTTCTTTAGCGCTAGGGCTGCCCCCGAATCTACTACCAGCTTCCCCCTAGTAGAAAGACCGCTGAGCATCCAGCGCTTACGGCTCTCAAGCCTACTGGTGGTTGACAGGAAACGAGTGCCCACAGCTTCACCGCCAGCCAGTCGCAAAATAACATCTGGCTCCCTGCCATCAGCTATAACCACCGTTACCCCGGAAGCCGTAGCCAGCTTGGCTGCCTCTATCTTGGTAATCATACCGCCGGTGCCAAGCTGGCTCGGCGTATCAGCGGCTAGGCGTTCAATCTCTGAATCTATCCTGTCCACCTGTGGAATGAGCCGCGCATCAGGACTGCGGTGCGGGTCAGCAGTATACAGCCCGCCAATATCGGTGAGAATCAACAGCAAATCGGCATCAACCAGATTAGCCACCATAGCTGACAGATTATCGTTATCACCAAATTTAGCCTCCTCAATCTCATCTACCGCCACCACATCATTTTCATTGACAATGCATAATACCCTCAGCTCAAGCAGAGCCAGAAGGGTATTACGGGCATTGAGATAACCAGCCCGGTCAGCAAGGTCAGCCTTGGTAAGTAAAGCCTGAGCTACAGTGATGCCGTGCTGACTAAACAGTTGCTCATAAGCATACATCAGGCGACTTTGCCCCACTGAAGCCAGCACCTGCTTAAAGGGGATACCCCTGACCTTCTTGGTTAGCCCCAGCTTATACCTCCCCGAGGCTATGGCCCCTGAAGAAACGACGATGAGTTCCAGACCTTGCTGATGGAGTTGTGCCACCTGGTCAACCAGGCTTGATATTATCTCCTGGTTCAAACGGTCACTACCACCAGTAAGCAGACTGGTGCCAAACTTAGCCACTATTCGGTGATAGGACAAACTACTAGCCTTAGCCATTAACCTAAAACCTGATTAAATTTGCTCCATTATAGCAAGCCTTGGCTAATTGGACAAGGCAATATGACTTCCCTAGTATTCTGTCGTGTGCTAAAATTTAACGGAGGGCTATCCCATTTGGGCTAGCCCTAGAGGTGTTTGGGGAACAAAATGGAGTTAAACCTGACTCAATTATTACATCTGATTGAGGAGATACCCGCCTACCGCCAGCTTGTCGCCAGATTACGGCAATCAAATGACAGCACCAGAGTAGCCGTGCTTGATGCCGCCAAGCCCTACCTCATAGCTGCCCTATACCACGAACTAAGAAGACCTATATTTATCGTCACTGCACAGCCAGAAAACGGTAAAAAGCTCTATGAACAACTTTTGACCTGGTGCCATTCCAATCGGATAAAGCTTCTCCCTGAGCCTGATACCCTGCCCTATCAACGAGTGGCTTCAGATACCTCCACCGAGCTGGAAAGGCTCCAAGCCCTGTCGGCTCTAACTCACATAGAACCGACTACAGACGCCCCCTTGATTGTTGCCTCCGCCCCAGCCTTAATGCAGAAAACAATCCCGCATATTGATTTTACTTCTGCCTGCCACACCATAAAGGTGGGAATGGATATTGAGCCGCTTAAGCTACTGGGTCAATGGCAAGCCATCGGCTATAAGGTAGAAAGCATAGTAGAAGTGCCAGGCACTATGAGCCGTCGGGGAGGAATCGTTGACATCTATCCGCCCTCCAGCGAGCTGCCAGCCAGACTAGAGTTCTATGGTAACACTGTAGATAGCATCCGCCTCTTTGACCCAACAAATCAGCGCTCACAAACCAGGGTATCAGCAATAGCTATTGCCCCAGCCACAGAGGGGCTAACCGCCCCGTCAGACAGCATTTTAAGCTATCTATCCCCCGATACCCTGCTAATACTTGATGAGCCGGCAAAGGTCAAATCAGCCGTAGACGACCTAGATGCTAAAGCTAGCGAGTTGCGTACCGAGAAATTAAAACGGGGTGAGCTATCACCTAACTTCCCGAGACCATATTTCACCTGGGACGACTTAGAGCCAGGAATGA
>CAYHAL010000015.1:0-3867 GCA_964354655.1 uncultured Dehalococcoidales bacterium | reverse complement strand
TCACCTAACTTCCCGAGACCATATTTCACCTGGGACGACTTAGAGCCAGGAATGAAAGAAAAGCCTTGCCTGACACTTACCGCCTGGGATATTACTGCCGAAGAACAACCCTACCGGCTAAACTTCACCCCCACCCCCAGCTATGCCGGGCAGCTACCCATGTTTATTAACAAGACTAAGCAACTGCTAAGCCAAAAACGCAGGCTTATCCTTGTCAGCCATCAGGCAGCCAGGTTATCAGAGCTACTTGACGAAGAAGACATTATTGCCCCGCCCCTTACTGAAATCAAACAGATACCCCCACCTGGCTCGCTAACCCTAATCCAGGGTTCACTGGCTGAGGGCTGGGTCATGAATAATACCTACCTGTTTACTGATAGTGAAATCTTCGGCTTTACCAAGCAACGGCGGCTACTCAAGAAACGCCCGGTGCCACATCAAAAACTACTCATTGAGCTAATTCCCGGCGACTATGTGGTGCATATTGAGCATGGCATTGCCAGGTTTGCCGGCGTTACCACCATGCGCACCGACAACACCGAAAAGGAGTATTTAGTCCTGCAATATGCCGCCGGTGATAAGCTTTATGTCCCCACCGACCAAATAGACCGGGTCAACCGCTACATCGGGGCCAGTGAACAGCCGCCGGTGTTGAGCCGACTGGGCACCCAGGAATGGACACGAACTAAGCAGAGAGCCAGGGAGGCGGTAGAAGAAATTGCTCAGGAGCTATTAGCCCTCTACGCCGCCCGAGAGGTAGTGCCCGGCTTTGCCTTCTCCCCCGATACCGTGTGGCAACAGGAGCTTGAGGCTTCTTTCCCCTATGTTGAGACCCCCGACCAGATTAAGGCTCAGCAACAGGTAAAGGTGGACATGGAAAAAGCCAAACCGATGGATAGGCTGGTCTGCGGAGATGTCGGCTACGGTAAGACCGAGGTAGCCATTCGGGCTACCTTCAAGGCAGTGCTTGATGGTAAGCAGGTAGCGGTGCTAGTGCCAACTACGGTGCTCGCCGAGCAACACTTTGCCACCTTCAGCCAGAGGCTGGAGGCTTTCCCGGCAAGGATTGAGGTATTAAGCCGGTTCAGGACAGAAAAAGAGCAGCAGGCTATCCTTGACGGACTGGCTAACGGAAGTATAGACATCTGCATTGGCACCCATCGGCTACTGCAAAAGGACGTCAGCTTCAAAGACCTCGGGCTGGTAATCATTGATGAAGAGCAGCGCTTTGGCGTCGCCCACAAGGAGCACCTAAAGCAGATGAGGCAGGAGGTAGATGTCCTCACCCTCAGCGCCACCCCTATCCCCCGTACCCTCCATATGTCCCTGGTCGGAGTAAGGGATATGAGCACCATGGAGACTCCCCCTGAAGACCGCCTGCCTATCAAGACCTATGTTGCCGAATATGATGGCCGGCTTATCAGAGAAGCCATACTCAGGGAACTGGAACGAAACGGGCAGGTCTTCTTTGTCCACAATCGGGTCCAAAGCATCGCCTTCGTCGCCAGTAAGCTCCAGTCCATAGTGCCTGAGGCTAAGATAGCCATCGCCCACGGTCAGATGCCAGAGGCGGAGCTAGAGGAAGTAATGGCTGACTTCACCCGGGGCAAAAGCGACATCCTGGTCTGCACCACCATTATTGAATCGGGACTGGATATGCCCAATGTTAACACCCTGATTGTTAACCAGGCCGATAAATTTGGGCTGACCCAGCTGTATCAACTCCGGGGCAGGGTGGGTCGGGGCGCCAACCTCGCCTATGCCTATTTTCTCTATGAGGGGGGGAAGCAATTGACCCATACCGCTGAGAAACGGCTAAAGACTATATTTGAAGCCACCGAGCTTGGTGCCGGCTTTAGCATTGCCCTGAAAGACCTTGAGATTAGAGGCGCCGGAACCCTGCTCGGGGTAAAACAAAGCGGGCATATAACCGCCGTTGGCTTTAACCTCTATTGTCGGCTGCTGACAGATGCGGTAGAGGAGCAGAAAGCCAGACTGGCTGGTGCTAAAGTAACCAAGCCGTCTCGCCTGCCACCCCCAACCATAGACCTGCCCCTTCGTGCCTATATACCCGAAGACTATATACCCGACATGAATACCAGGCTATCCCTCTACCAGCGGCTGGTAAAGGTGGACAAGGCTGAGCTGGTAGACGATTTAGCCCAAGAATTTGGCGACCGCTTCGGCGCCCTGCCACCTGAGGTCAGAAACCTACTGTACGCGCTCAGAATCAAAATTCTGGCGGTTAAAGCACGGATTGAGTCCATTGATATTGAGGACAGGCAAATTGTAATCAGGCGCTTCCAGGGCATGCCTTTTGATAAGCAAAAACTCCAGCCATTGTTAAGAGACGGAATAATGGCAGGCACCACCCAGCTCCGCCTCAACCCCAAACGCCTCGGCAAAGACTGGCAAAAGGTGCTGGAAGAGGTGCTTTGGAGGATAGAGTGATATAATTAGGGGGTAAACAATGAAGTTACGAAATTGGTGGATGACGTTGCGACACTGGTGGACAAGAGCCCAGAGTTGGTTTAGAGACAATTTTATTATAGTTGCCGCAGTGTTTCTTTTCTTATGGGTTCTGGTTGTTTGGATAGCTTTCAGGCAAGGACTTTTTAATACGGAACGCTTCGCAGCCTATGCCATGTATGGAACTGCTTTAGGTACCGGTTTGCTAGCTCTAGCCACTTATTACATGGCAAGAAAAAACTCTCAACTAACAGAGCTAACTAGACTCTCACTTGAGAAACCAGTTATCGGTGAGATAATAGTATATGCTATTGAACCTGTTGAGAAGCAAATTGAACAAGACGATGAGACAATACGTGGTGAGGGAATCTATCTATATGATATACCACTTCCCCACCTACCGCCGAATATGATTCCACGTACACTGTATGATATAAAAACTCTATTTTTGCGAGATATTTTCGCGCATCATCCACATTATATGGAACTAATAAAAAGGTTCCCTGACTTCAAAAACTATCTCTCAGATTATGGCAAAAGCATAAGCAAAGCCCAAGACCTTATAGAACAAACACTACAGGATATAGAGATCCGCCTGAGCGCAAGCAGCCTTGCTAAGATAGTATCTACTTTCCCTTCAAACTCCAAAATCCCTTTTAAATACCTCCCCTTCTGGGAATTGTTGTCTATCTCAGGGAGAACAGTGCCACGGCCAGATTATGACAGGTACTATTTATGGTCAAGCGAGGTAGACTCCTTTTGGCAGAATTACAAAGAAGAAATCATGGCACTAATTCATAGTACTAATATCTCAAATCTGATAATAGACATTGATAAAGCTCTTAGGGAGTGTGAAGACATTCTTGCGAGGAAATACCAAAGGCTTAATAAGGTGAAAGGGGAACTGAAAACAAAATACCTATTCACAGAAGAAGAGCTGAAATTGCTAAGAGAGCGCTATCAACAGGAGACAAGTGGGCCTAGATTAGACTGAAGCACATGGGGCAGTTTAAGAGGGGCGGAGCCCCTCTTTCTTATATCTCCCCCTCCCTTGAAGGGAGGGGGATAAAGGGGGAGGGTTACCAAATAAAAGACTTAAGGGGGGTGAGGTTTCCTTATTCCGGCTAGGCTCCTGTCTTGGGTAAAGATATATCTGATTGACGCTGGCTTTCCAGTATGAGCTGCACCGCCTCCTTCAGGTTTTCCTCCACTTCTTTAATCGTCCTCCCCTGACTGAAAGCCCCGGGAACAGCATCTACCCATCCAATATACCATTTGTCGCGCTTCTCAATGGTGGCTTCAAATGTCTGCTCCATACCGTAGCCTCCTTGTCTACCAGTATACAACAGCTAAGGAACTAAATCTATTTCCCCTCTCCTTTCCAAGGAGAGGGGGATT
>CAYHAL010000014.1:0-31415 GCA_964354655.1 uncultured Dehalococcoidales bacterium | reverse complement strand
AGATTAGATCTCCCACCCTTCTTCGGAAGGGGTAAGACCGCAAGTAGACTACTTGCTTGATAGGCGGTGGGTGTAAGGGCAGTAATGTCCTTAGCTTAACCGTACTAATGGTCGAGGGCTTGATCTGCTTCAGAGTTGATATTAGCCAAAAGAAAAATCTACGGTGGTTTTATGCTGCCGTAGATTTTTTGTTTTAAGGGGCTTTTTATGTGGTGACCCATCCCCCTGACCCCCTTCCCTTTGTTAAGGGAAGGGGGTAAATTTTTTTAGAGGGGCTAGCGCCTCTCTCGGAGGCTCACCCGCGTTGAGTGGGCAATTCAGAGTGCCAGTGTGTCAATTATTGAGCTATCCGTGATATAATAAGCATTGTAGTATCAGGGGTAACCTTGGAGTGGTTTAGTAAAAATGGATAGCCATCAAGGTCTTTCTGTGGAGATACCAAGAAAAGCTCTCTTTGATGAAGTCCGAAGGATTGCTCATCAATTGCGTAAACCGCCGACAGTGGCAGAGTTTGACCACTGGAAAAAAGTCGGTTGCTCTACAACCTGCATAAACAAGTTCGGTAGCTGGAAGCAATTCCTCACCGAAGCAGGCCTGAACCCTGATGCTACTCGCTCTCGCATACCTGATGAGGAGCTTAAGAGTGAGTTTCGCAGGATTTACGACTTACTTGGACGTACTCCAACCTGTGAAGATTTTACTAAATACAAGCAGATGGGAAGTTCGTCAACAATTGCGGTTCGGTTTGGCAATAATAGTTGGCCTGAAGCTTGCAAAGCTTTGGGTTATCTGCCACCTCCAAAACATCCACCGCCCGCCATAGGAGGATGGAACAAGGGTATTGATAGGGTGAAGCTGGACGAAGATAGATTGCGATTCATGTACGAAGTGGAGAAACTTTCTGCCAGTGCGATGGCTTCACAGCTCAAATGCAGTTGTAATACTGTGCTGCGCCGTATGGCGCGGGCGGGTATTGAGATTAAGCAACATTATTACCAGCAACAGCAAGAAACCACACCTGAAAGTCTTCTCTATGCTGAGCTTGAACGGCGACGTATTCCTTTTATGAGACAACAACCAATAGATGGACTTTATGTGGTAGACGCGCTAATTCCAGGAGCACAAATCGTCATTGAATGTGACGGTGACTACTGGCATGGATTACCGGACAGGCAAAAGCGTGATAAACGTAAAGATACGTATCTTAAGGCCCGGCATTACCATGTGTTACATTTTCATGAGTCTGAGTTGAAAGCAAACATCGAGGCATGTGTAGACTCAGTAGAAGATGAGTGGGAGCACATCCGCCCGAGACGAACGAAGCAGAAGGCTCCCTAGTCTTGAACTTATGCCTCAACAGATTCTGTACTTATAGGGCGTTTAAGAGGGGCGGGAGCCCCTCTTTCTTTTTCTTCCCCCTTCCCCTCCCAGGGGAAGGGGGACAAAGGGGGATGGGGTTACCAGATATTTTGACTATTAGGTGAACTATTCATGGTTAAGAGGGCTTGACAGGGCTAGTTTGCCCCGTTACAATGTTGAGACTAATTACTATGTTCCGCCTTGTACTTGGTAAGGCGTGGTATAAATTTATGTTCTGCCTTGTATTTGGTAAGGCTTAATATAGATTTATAATCTAAAGGAGGTTGTAACACATGCAACGGGAAGTTGAACAACCATTACCAGTCTGGGCTAATCCTGTGGCACTAGGGTTCATTGCTCTTGGCGTTGGTATTTTTTCGGCAGCACCGTTCCTCTGTGGTTGGGTACATCCGATGTCAGCTATTGCTACCGTTCCATGGGGTATAGCGGCATTAATCGCTTTTATTATTGTGACTGTAATCCTGTTCCGGAATAGAGACATCATGGCGGCAACGGCCTTTGGTGTCTTGGGTGTCCTCTTGTGCGGGGCAATAGCCCTAAAGGCGGTCCAGGGCTTGCTGATGCTGCTAAACAATGTAACAGCGCCGCCGCCACTGGCGGCTGGTGGTCTGATTACCGATGCTATGGTCTGGGTGGCTATTGCTATTGTCCTTATCCCCATAGGATATTTGGCTGGTTACCGGTCAAAGGCTTTTGCTGCGTTTATTTGGCTGGCTGATGTCGGCGTCTGGATGCTGGCAGTAGTTGATTTTGGAAAAGCCAGCCATGCGGTAGGTATCGTCGGTGGCTACCTTATCTTCTTATTGGGGATATGGTTCCTCTATATGGGAATAGCTGAGCTGGTTAACGGCACGCTTCGTCGGACGGTTGTGTCTCTAGGCAAACCCCTGTTTAAGCGACCGGCTCCACCCGAGGCCTAAAACTACTGTTTGGGCTAATTAGTGTGGTAAAATAATAGAGCCTTCTGGTGGTTAGAGCGAGGTGGAACCACCCGTTCCCATCCCGAACACGGAAGTGAAACGCCTCAGCGCAGACGATACTGAGGGGGCAACCCTTTGTGGAAAATATGTCACTGCCAGGAGGCTTGGTTGGCGAATTCGCTTTTGACCTTTACCCTTAGTTGCTTTATAATTATCTAGGTAGCCATAGGGTTACGAGGTAGGAAGTAATTCCGAGGAGAAAAGATGGCTAGCCGGTTTGAGAAATTCTCAGAGCGAGCCCGTAAGGTTCTTACCTATGCTCAAGAAGAGGCACAGCATCTTAACCATAGCTATATTGGTACCGAGCACATCTTGCTTGGTTTGGTGCGGGAGGAGGATGGGGTAGCAGCTAAGGTTCTGACTAACCTGGGTGCAAGCTTAAGCAAAGTACGGGCTTCAGTAGAGTTTATTATTGGTCGTGGTGAGAAACCTAGCGCCGGAGAAACCGGGCTTACCCCTAGAGCTAGGCGGGTCATCGAACTGGCAATAGATGAGGCACGTTACCTCGGTCATAGTTATATTGGGACTGAGCATCTTTTGCTAGGCTTGCTGCGTGAGGGGGAGGGGATAGCGGCTGGTGTATTGGATAGCTTCGGGATTACCCTCGACCGGGCGCGAACTGAAACGACTCGCATTTTAAGTCAAGGGGTGCCTAAGTCCAAGCTTGCCCGCAGTGCCAGTCGCACCCCGGCTTTAGACCAGTTGGGCATGGACCTGACAGAGGCAGCCCGGGCGGGAAAACTTGACCCGGTTATCGGGCGGACTAAGGAAATTGAGCGGGTAATTCAAATTCTCAGCCGTCGTACTAAGAACAATCCGGCTCTTATTGGTGAGCCAGGGGTAGGTAAGACGGCAATTGTTGAGGGCTTGGCTCACCGTATTGTTGCCGGCGATGTCCCCGAGACTTTGGAGGGGAAACGGCTAGTTATGCTGGATATGGGGGCGGTGGTAGCTGGGACAAAATACCGTGGCGAGTTTGAAGAACGGTTAAAGAAGATTATTGACGAGATAAAGACTGCCGGGAATTGTATATTGTTTGTTGATGAGTTCCACACTATGGTGGGTGCCGGAGCGGCTGAGGGGGCGGTGGATGCGGCTAATCTCCTCAAACCTTCACTGGCACGGGGCGAACTGCAGTGCATTGGGGCGACTACCCTTGACGACTACCGTAAGTATGTGGAGCGGGATGCTGCCCTGGAGCGCCGCTTCCAGCCGGTTCTGGTAGAAGAACCGTCAGTTGACCAAACACTGGAGATTTTACGCGGGGTCAAGGGGCGCTACGAGGAGCATCATCGGCTGACAATTAGTGATGAGGCACTAAGTTCGGCAGCGACATTGGCGGCTCGATATATACCTGACCGTTTTTTGCCTGACAAGGCTATTGATTTGGTCGATGAGGCGGCATCAAGGGTGAGGATTAGGCATACCAGTATGCCCGTCAGCTTGAAGGAAGCTATAGAGCTTGGGGATAGGGTGCATAGGGATAAAGATGCTGCCTTGGCGGCACAGCAGTATGATTATGCTGCTGAACTGCGTGAGCGTGAGCTCCAAATTGAGGAGAAAATAAAGCGGCTGCGTGAGGAGTGGCGGGGTGAGCAAGAGCAACGTAAGCCAGAGGTAACCGCTGAGGATATTGCTGAGGTGGTGAGTATGTGGACGGGGATTCCGGTGGTCCAGATAGCTCAGGAGGAGACTACTCGTCTACTTGAAATGGAGGAGGTACTGCACCGACGCATTATTGGTCAGGACGAGGCGGTTAGTACTGTAGCCAGGGCGGTAAGGCGAGCCCGAGCTGGGCTCAAGGACCCGAGGCATCCTATAGGCAACTTTATCTTCCTTGGCCCCACCGGTGTTGGCAAGACAGAGTTGGCTAGAGCCCTGGCTGAGTTTATGTTTGGCAGCGAGGATAGTCTAATTAGGCTGGATATGTCTGAGTTTATGGAGAAGTTCGCTGTATCCCGACTGGTTGGGGCACCACCAGGATACGTTGGTTATGACGAAGGCGGACAGTTAACCGAAGCCGTGAGGCGCAAGTCGTATTGTTGTATCCTCCTTGATGAGATTGAAAAGGCTCACCCTGATGTGTTTAATATATTGCTTCAGATATTTGATGACGGTCACCTAAGCGATGCTAAGGGTCGGCGTGTTGACTTCCGCAACAGCATTATTGTTATGACCAGCAACATAGGTGCTGAGCTTATCAGGAAGGGGAGTACCATTGGATTTACTGTTCATGATGACACTAAGGCTCGACAGGAGTCTTACGAGCGGATGAAGGAGAAGTTGCTTGGCGAATTAAAGAAGACCTTCCGTCCCGAGTTTCTCAATCGTATTGATGGTGTGGTGGTATTTCATGCCTTGACCAAGGAACATATTCGGCAAATAGTTGATTTGATGTTGGCGACGGTAGCTCAGCAACTGGCTGAGAAGAAGGTAAAGCTGGAGGTGACCGAGGCGGCTAAGGATTTCTTGGGTGAGAAAGGTTATGATGAAGTTTTCGGGGCTCGACCGCTACGCCGAGTGATTCGTGATATGGTTGAGGATAAACTTTCGGGGGCTTTGCTCAGTGGTAAATTCCAACCGGGAGATACGGCTTTAGTTGACCTGGAGAATGGGGAGATTGTGGTACACCCGGCACCTATAGGCGCCATACCGGGGGATGTTAAACCATAAGTTGTGAAAGAGAGCACAAGCGAGTCACAAAGAGGGCGGTGGAACTGAAGGTGGCTAAGGTAACCGCCCTCTAATTTTGCCCAAAATGATTGGAAAAGGGGAGTGAGTTGAGGATATGGACATAACTTGGGGAGAAGCCTTTCGCATCGGTGGTATCGGCTTTGGTTTTGTGTTTGTGATATTAATCATTCTGGCGGTAGCTGTATTTCTGGTAGGGCTAGTGGTTAGAAGAATCGGCCGTGGTGGGGGTGAAGCTAATAGAGAAAAGAAAGGGGATTAAGCATTGTCGCAGGAAATTATAGAAGTCCCCATAACCGGGAAGATTATTAGTGTGGAGGTCAAACCGGGGGATAAGGTTAAGGAGGGGGACACAATCTGCATGCTGGAGTCAATGAAGATGGAGAACCCAATATTGGCTCCGGTAGATGGTACCATTACCGAGGTCAAGGTTACTGCTGAACAGGTAGTTAAGCCCGGTGAGACGATAGCCATTATTGAATATTAGTAGGGTGGATTGATGTTTGGTCTTTTTCAAACTGGTTTTGCTGGCTTTACCTGGGGCAACGGGGTAATGATTGCTTTCGGCTGTTTGCTGCTATATTTGGGCATCGTCAAAAAGATGGAGCCGCTGCTACTGGTGCCTATTGGCTTTGGGGTAGTTCTGGTTAACATGCCTTTCGGCGGGGTGATGGAGTCTATAGTTCAAGGTAAGGTGCAGGAGGCATATGGTATAGGTGGTCAGCCCGCTGGCTTGCTTGCTTATATCTTCAGCTTCGGTATCCTCACCGATATAATACCCTGCTTTATCTTTCTTGGTTTGGGGGCTTTGACCGACTTCGGTCCGCTTATAGCTAACCCTAAAACTCTAATTCTTGGTGCCGGGGCGCAATTTGGCGTTTATTTTGCCTTTTTCCTCGCTTTACGGCTTGGGTTCAGTGTTAGGGAGGCGGCTTCCATCGGTATCATTGGTGGCGCTGACGGGCCAACTACCATCTATTTGACGAGCAAGCTTGCCCCGCATTTGATTGGGGTTACCGCCGTAGCTGCTTACACCTATATGGCGATGGTGCCTATTATCCAGCCCCCGGTGATAAGAGCCATCACTACCAAAAAGGAGCGCGCCATATACATGAAGCCGCAATTGCGCCCAGTGTCTCAGCAGGAAAAGATTCTTTTCCCAGTAATCGGCACTGTTGTTATTATCCTCTTTGCCCCCAGATGTGCTCCCCTTTTGGGTATGTTCATGTTCGGTAACCTGTTAAGGGAGTGTGGTGGCACCGACCGGCTGGCTGACACCGCGGCTAACGCCTTTATGAATACCCTTGTCATCCTTGTTGGTGTCTCGGTTGGTGCCTTTATGAGTGCCGAATCATTTCTCATGCCTAAAAGCCTGATGGTGTTCGGTCTGGGAATAACCGCCTTTGCTGGTTCTACCTTCTTTGGCGTGCTAGTGGCCAAGTTCATGAATCTTTTCCTTAAGGAGAAGATTAATCCAATGATAGGCGCTGCCGGCGTCTCGGCGGTGCCGATGTCAGCTAGGGTGGTGCAGAGAATGGGGCAGAAGGCAAACCCGAGGAACTTCCTGTTGATGCACGCCATGGGTCCTAACGTGGCTGGGGTTATTGGCACGGCTGCTGCCGCTGGTATATTCTTGGGTATGCTGGGCCATTAATCATTTTAACTCAGCCAAAAGCCCTCTTTTTTAACCTAAACGGCGGTTGCTTTGACCCCCAGAATGAAGTAAAGTTATTCTGTGAGGAAATCAGATAAGTCTACTAGGACAATCTTTGTCTGTCAGCAGTGTGGCAAAGAGAGCCTGAAGTGGCTAGGACGCTGCCCTAGCTGTCAGCAGTGGAATACATTTGTCGAGACAACCGTAACCGCTCCAGCTACTTCCCAATCCATTTCCGTGATTAGCCCACCTCAAGAGTTATCTCAGGTTCGTATTGAGGCGTCAGACCGTTTTTCACTTCCCATGACTGAGTTTAACCGGGTGCTGGGTGGGGGGCTGGTATCTGGCTCGCTGGTGCTCATTGCTGGCGACCCGGGTATCGGCAAATCAACCCTCCTGCTTCAGGTTTCAGCCCTAGTAGCCCAGGCTCAGGGGAAGGTGGTCTATGTTTCCGGTGAGGAGACACTGCGTCAGATTAAGCTGAGGTCAGAGCGTCTTGGGGTAACGGGCGAAAAGCTCTACCTTCTGGCTGAGACTGACATTGAGGTCATCTTAAGCCAGATTGAGGAGCTGTCACCCAGCCTGGTGGTCATTGATTCTATTCAGACGGTTTATCTCCCTGAGTTAGAGGCAGCCCCTGGTAGCATCGGTCAGGTGCGGGAGTGCACCCTGCGGCTGATGCACTGGGCAAAGCTCAGCGCCACACCCGTTTTTATTGCCGGGCATGTAACTAAGGATGGGGCTATTGCCGGTCCAAGGGTTCTAGAGCATATCGTTGATGTCGTCCTCTACCTTGAGGGCGAGCCGTTTAGTGCTTACCGCTTGCTGCGTTGTGTCAAAAACCGCTTTGGTTCGACTAATGAGGTTGGCGTCTTTGAGATGAAAAGTGAGGGTCTGGTTGAGGTGGATAACCCATCACAGGTATTCCTGTCGCGGCGGTGGGGTGAGGCAGTGGGCTCAGCGGTAGTGCCTACCCTTGAAGGTAGCCGTCCCCTGCTGGTGGAGATACAAGCCCTGACTAATCTCACCAGCTTTGGCTTACCACGACGCACCGCCAACGGGGTTGACTTTGGTCGGTTGTTGCTGATCACCGCAGTGTTAAGTAGGCGGGTCGGCTTGAAGCTGGGCAATCAAGATATTATCGCCAATGTTACCGGTGGGCTTAAAATTGGCGAGCCAGCGGCTGACCTGGGCATTGCCCTGGCTATTGCCTCCAGCTTCCGTGATATGGCGGTAGACCCTAGTCTAGTGGCAGTGGGGGAGGTGGGGTTGAGTGGGGAGCTAAGAGCCGTCTCTCAGCTAGACCGGCGGGTGAACGAGGCAGCCAGATTAGGTTTCAAGCGCTGTCTGGTGCCTAAGGTCGGAGCTAAAGTCAGTCCAGCGCCTAAAGATATTGAACTTCTCTCAGTCAGCACTTTAAGAGAGGCGGTAGGACTGGGGCTGGTCAAAGGCAAGCCAAGAGACAAGGCTAGCCAAGATTGAGGTTCAGGATATAGCGCTGGTTTTGCTTTATAATTGTGGGTAAGAATGGATAACCAACAAAAGGTGGGGGCGGTTATTGTGGCTGCTGGTGAGAGCCAGCGGATGGGTGGGGTGGACAAGGTTATGGCATTATTAGGCGGGAAGCCGGTTTTGGCTCGGGTGATTGATGTCTTTCAAAGCTGTAGCGCTATTGGCCAGATTGTTATTGTCCTGAGTGAGCAGAACCTGGAGTTGGGGAAGCGTTTGGTAGCCGAGGAGGGGTGGTCAAAGGTAACCGAGGTTTGTCCTGGCGGTCGGCGTCGTCAGGATTCAGTCGTAGCTGGACTTAGCCGACTCAAGGACTGCTACTGGGTGGTAATCCATGATGGCGCTCGGCCATTATTGACTGAGGATTTAATCTCCCGTGGACTAGTAGAAGCCAAGGAAACAGGTGCCGCTGTAGCCGCCGTTCCGGTTACCGATACCATTAAGGCGGTGGGGGGCGATAGAATAGTGCACCAGACGCCACCACGTCAAAATCTATGGGCAGTTCAGACTCCTCAAGTGTTTCGCTACCACATAATAGCTGAAGCCTACCGTCGGGCAAAGGGTGAGGTAACCGACGATGCTTCGCTGGTCGAGCAGATGGGCGGTAAGGTTAAGCTTTATATGGGCTCTTATGATAATATAAAGATAACCACTCCCGATGACCTGGTTTTAGCTGAGGCTTTGTGGCAGAAGCATGGAAAATAAGATGCGTATCGGCATAGGCTATGATATTCATCCCTTAGCTCAAGGGCGCCGGTTAGTGCTGGGGGGTATAGACATACCATTTGGTAAGGGGCTTAGTGGCTGGAGCGACGCCGATGTGTTGACCCATGCCATCATTGATGCCCTGCTCGGGGCGGCAGCTTTGGGGGATATCGGTAACCATTTCCCACCCGGTGAGCCAGAATTCAAGGACATTTCCAGCCTGACTTTGCTTGAGAAGGTGAGGGACAAGCTGAGGGAAGGCGGCTGGCAGGTAGAGAATGTTGATGCTACCGTTGTAGCTGAGCAGCCTAGACTTGGCGGTTTTATTGACAAGATGCGAAAGCAGCTCAGCCAGACGCTGGGTATTGCTATTAGCCAGGTTAGTGTCAAGGCTAGCACTTCAGCCCGGTTGGGTCCAGTTGGTCGTGGCGAAGGAATGGCTGCCTTTGCCGTAGCTTTAATAAAGGGGAGTGAATAATGAAGGTCTATAATACCCTTTCGGGGCAAAAGGAGGAGTTTCTGCCACAGGGTAACGAGGTTAAGATGTACGTCTGTGGGGTTACTCCCTATGCTGATTGTCATATCGGCCATGCCCTGAGCTATATCGTTTTTGACGTTATCACCCGTTACCTAAAATTTCGTGGCTATAGGGTGAGGTATGTCCAGAATATTACTGACATTGACGACAAGATTATAGCCCGAGCCAATAAGCTTGGTATTTCGGCCAGTGAGCTGGCTGGGAAATTTACCGATAGCTATTTTGAAGACATGGATGCTCTGAATATTGCTCGGGCTGATATTTACCCCAGGGCTACCGGGGAGATACCCAAAATCATTGAGGTAATACAGGGTTTAATAGATAAGGGGTACGCCTATTCAGCCCAAGGGAGCGTCTATTTCAGGGTAAGGAATGTTCCCGATTACGGGAAATTGTCCCATCGTAGTCTGAAATCTATACTAGCCGAGGCGAGAATTGAGGCTGGGGAGGAGAAGGAGCACCCGATGGATTTTGCCCTGTGGAAGGCAGCCAAGCCGGGTGAGCCATCGTGGGCAAGCCCGTGGGGTCAGGGCAGACCGGGCTGGCATATTGAGTGCAGTGCGATGTCTATGAAATACCTGGGTGATACCCTTGATATCCACGGCGGCGGGCAGGACCTGATTTTCCCCCATCATGAGAACGAGATAGTCCAGTCGGAGAGCTTTACCGGGGTTAAACCCTTTGTGAAGTACTGGCTGCATAACGGGCTATTGCAGTTTGGTGAGGACAAGATGAGCAAGTCCTTGGGCAACCTGATAACCATAAAACAGGCGCTGGAGAAGTACAGCCCTGATGCTATCCGCCTCTTTGTCCTCAGTTCCCACTACCGCAGCCCCCTCACCTACTCCGAAGAGGGGTTGGAGGCGGCAGAGAGGGGAGCTGAGAGGTTGACACGGGTGACTTTGAGAGACGACCCCACTGGTGGTGCAGGGAAAGCTCTTGATGCCCAGCCTTACCGTGAGCAGTTTAAAGAGGCGATGGACGATGATTTTAATATGCCACAGGCACTGGCTACTGTGTTTGATTTAGCTCGGGAAATAAACCAAGCTGGTGATTCCGGTCTTAGTTTCATAGACGCTAGGTACGTTCTTTCTGAGCTTGCACGTAATGTTCTGGGCTTAAAGCTTGACCCATTTGACCTTATTATGAGAGAACCGGCTCCACAAAGTGAACGACTTGTTAATCTTCTCATTGAAGCAAGACACGCTCTCAGAAGAGTCAAACAATTTAACCTTGCTGATAAAATACGGACAAAATTGGGCGACCTAGATATAGTCCTTGAAGATGAACGTGGACAGACGAGAGCAATATGGAAACATGTTAGAGAGCTAATTATTCCGGATGTAGCCCCTCTTGTTAATCTTCTGATTGAAGTTCACTCCAGTCTTAGGCAGTATCAGCAGTGGCAGCTGGCGGATGAGATTCGGTCTAAGCTGGGCGAGTTAGGCATCGCCCTTGAAGATACCCCTAAAGGCACGGTATGGAGACGGAAGAGAGGTTAACATGCCAAGCCTGGGCATCATTATAGTGGGCATTGCTATCCTAGTCTTACTTGGCTGGGGGTGCAGAGGCTTTTTTGTTAATCCTGATATTCACTTAGCGCTCAGGGTAGTAGTCGGTGCCATTGGGGGAGGGGTATTAATAATTGTTATTTGGGTTATTAAGGACAGGTTGGCAAGGATGAAAGCGGAGAAATTTAAGGAGGTAAAGAAGTGATTGTTACTACTGCCGAGCAAGTAGAGGGGAGAAGAGTGGTTAAGACTTTGGGTTTAGTCAGCGGGAGCACCATTAGGGCTAAACATATAGGTAAGGATATTATGGCTCAGTTTAGGGGTATAGTCGGGGGCGAGGTAATTGAATATACCGAGATGATGAATGAGGCTAGGGAGGAAGCTGTCCAGAGGATGATACAGGACGCAGAAAAGAAGGGGGCCAATGCGGTAATCAGCATGAGATTTTCCACAGCAATGATAATGCAGTTTGCTGCTGAGATACTAGCCTACGGAACCGGTGTAGTGCTGGAATAGTTACAGAGTTGGCGGGGGGTGGAGCAGGGTTGGTGAGCAATCTTATAGCCGAGCAATTAAAGCAGCTACCAAATAGTCCTGGCGTCTACCTTTTGAAGGATGGGGCGGGGAATATTCTATATGTCGGTAAGGCAGCTAACCTTCACCATCGGGTGAGGTCATATTTTGGCGCCGGGCAAAAGCTATCGCCAAAACTGCAACGGATGGTAGCCCGGGTTAGTGAGCTTGATTTCTTTATTACCAGTTCGGAGCAAGAGGCGCTTATCCTTGAGTTAAACCTGATAAAGCGGCACCACCCTCGGTATAATGTCCGGCTCAAAGACGATAAGACCTTCCCGTACCTCAAGATAGACCTCAATGAGGATTGGCCCAGGGTGCATATTACCCGGCGTCTGGAAGAAGATGGGGGGCGTTACTTCGGACCGTTTGCCAGCGCCAAGTCGGTGCGCCAGACGCTAAAGGTGATAAAAGGAATCTTCCCGTTTCGTTCCTGCTCCAGGGCTATTACTGGCACCGATTCCCGAGCTTGCCTTGACTATCACATCCACCATTGTCTTGCCCCCTGTATCGGCGTGGCAAGCAAGGAGGAATACGCCGAGGTAATAAACCAGGTAGTCCTTTTCCTTGAAGGGAAGCAGGAATTAGTGGTTAAAGAGCTTGAGGGCAAGATGAATAGGGCGGCTGAAGCCTTGAATTTTGAGCAGGCTGCCTTGCTTAGAGACCAAATCCAGGCCATAAACCGGGTTATTGAAGGGCAAATGATTGCCACTAAAGTTAAAGGGGAGCAGGATGTTATTGCCTTGGCTAGTGATAAAGACCAAGCCTGTGTCCAGGTCTTCTTTATTCGTGGCGGTAAGCTAATTGGTAGGGAGAGCTTTGTCTTGCAGGGCACCCGCTCTGAGGAGCCACCTCAGATTATGGCTAGCTTCATTAAGCAATTTTACAGCTTTAGCCCTCACATACCCCCATTATTACTACTCCAGTATCCGGTAGAAGATAAGGCTATTATTGAGGGCTGGCTCCAGGGCAAAAGGGGGGCCAAGGTTAATATTCAAGTACCCCGCCGGGGTAGTAAGCGGCAACTGGTCAATATTGTTGCCGAGAATGCTCAGCAGGGCTTAGAGCAACTTAAAATTAAGCAACTGGCTACGGCTACAGCGCTGGCGGAGGCATTGGCTGAGATTAAGCGGGAACTCCACCTGCCCCGCCTCCCATCTCGTATGGAGGCTTATGACATTTCTAATATCCGGGGAACAGCGGCGGTAGGTAGTATGGTCGTCTTTGAGAACGGAAAGCCGAAGCCAGCCCACTATCGGCGGTTCAGAATCAAAACGGTGTCGGGGGCTGATGATTATGCCATGCTTCACGAGGTGCTCAGGCGGCGATTTAAGCGTAGTAGCGACGCCTCGGCTACAGATAGCTGGGCAATCCTGCCCGACCTCATCCTCATTGACGGTGGCAAGGGGCAGCTCAATGCTGCCCTGTCAGCAATAAACGAGTCCGGGGTGAGTTCAGCGCCTACAGCTAGTCTAGCCAAGGAAAATGAGGAGGTTTTCGTTCCACAGAAGGCGGAGCCTGTTATTCTGCCCCGCAGTTCCCCCGGGCTTCAATTATTACAGCGCCTCAGGGATGAGGCACACCGCTTCGCTATAGGTTATTATCAGAGAATACGTAAACGGGAAACCTTTACCTCGGCTCTTGATACTATTCTCGGTATTGGACCTAAGCGTAAGCGTGCCCTGCTGAAGCGGTTTGGTTCGGTTCAGGGTATCAGACAGGCTTCTGAAGAGGAGTTAGCCGCCACCAAGGGGATGACCCAAAGCCTGGCTAAAAGAGTAAAGGAGAATTTAGGCAATGCCGGCTAATTTACCACCCCAGTACTTTGAGGCGGAAAAGAAACTTCGGCTGGCTAAAAACCCTGCCGATAAGATAGTCGCCCTGGAAGAGATGCTGGCTATTATGCCCAAGCACAAGGGGACTGACCACCTGCATGCTGAACTAAGGAAAAAGATTGCCAGGCTGACTGAGGCAGCGGAAAAGAAGCTAGCCACCAAGCGGGCATCAATGCTTATTGACAAGGAGGGAGCTGCCCAGGTAGTAGTCATCGGTCTGCCCAACGCTGGCAAATCTCAACTGGTTTGCAGTGTTACCAATGCCTCCCCGACGGTAGCTGAATATCCGTTTACTACGCAGAATGCCACCCCGGGAATGATGGAGTTTGAGAATATAAAGATACAGTTGATTGATACCCCACCCTTGGTGCCGCAGGCTATTGACTTCTGGCTACCACCCCTGCTGAGACGGGCTGATGCCCTTTTGATTATGGTGGACTTAGCTAATGCCCCAGAAGAGCAAATGGAGGCTATCACCAAACAACTGGAAAATATGAGGATAATAATCGGTGATGCCGAGGCTAAAGAGGATTCTGAGTTTATTACGTGGCATAAAAAGGCACTAATCGTTGGCAATAAGCTAGACCTGGATAATGCCAAACAGAATTACGCTGCCTTGAAGAATAAATATGGGGAGCAATTACCGGTTATTGCTATCTCAGCCAAAAAAGGGACAGGCTTGGAAGAGCTGAAGGTTAAAATCTATCAGATGCTTGATATTATCCGGGTATACACCAAGGCACCAAGGAAGAAGCCAGACCTTACCGACCCGATAATTCTCCAACGGGGAAGCACGCTAGAGGATGCGGCGGCAGCAGTTCACAAAGATTTTGCCGCTAAGCTGAAGTACGCCCGCATCTGGGGTTCGGGGAAGCACGATGGCATAATGGCAAAAAGAGACCACGTCCTCCAGGACGGAGATATTATAGAGCTGCATCTTTGAGATAATGGCAATTCATCTCTAACTGGTGCGTTGACAAAGCTACAGGGATATGCTAAACTTAAACTCTAATACCCAAATTAGCCTCAAACTGAAACGATGGAAATATCGTTTTGGAGGAGGCGAGAATATGAAAGGGGATACTAGCACCGCTGGTTAATGTATGGTGGCTAGTATCTTTTTATTTAAGCTGTATATACAGAATTTGACTAATTAGGAGGGAGAAATGAAAAAGAGAATTGCCTGGCTATTGATGAGCTGCTTGGTAGTACTATCCCTAATGCTGGCATCCTGTGCTAAACCAGCCCCAACTGCCCCAACCGCGCCAACTGCGCCAACAGCCCCAACCGCGCCAACTGCGCCAACAACCCCTGCCGCACCAACTGCCCCAACAGCCCCTGCTGCACCAGCGGGTGGTGAAACATTAGGCGAAATTCTTGGCCGGGCAGCAGGCGTAGCCTCCATGAAATATGATTTAGTGATGACCGGGCCCGGGGTTCCAACGATGACTCAGAAGGTATGGGTTAAGAAAAACAAGATGAGAATGGAGATAACGCAAGGACAGACTGCCCAAATTATTCTAATAGACATTGATGCGCAGACTATGTATATGTATATGCCGGACCAAAACATGGCTATGAAAGTGAATTTCGCCCAGGCTGCAAAATCAGCTACGGAAGAGGCTGCGTCTATCCAAAACTATAATCCAACGGTTGTTGGTACCGAAACCATAGACGGAAAAGTTTGCCTGGTCGTTGAATATACTGCCGAGGGAGCAGCAACAAAAGCGTGGATATGGGAAGAGCATGGATTCCCTATTCGAGTAGAGGTAACGACATCTGAAGGTACGACTACAGTCGAGTACAAAAACATAGAATTTGTTGATATCCTTGACAGCGAGTTTGAGTTGCCAGAAGGTGTTCAAATAATAGAGCAGCCTGGCTCGTAGCCCGGTCGTTAAAAGCCAGCCATTGGTAATGGCACAACATTAAGCCAGAATGTGCAATCTTACAGCAGAAACTTTCTAATCGCTTCGGCGAGACCAGCGTGGTCAATATCTAGGGTTATATAGTCGGCGGCGGCTTTGACCTCAGCCGGGGCATTACCCATAGCAATGCCTAGACCAGCTAGGGGAAGAAGGGGGATGTCATTCATCCCATCCCCTATGGCTATAACCTCAGTCAATGCAATCCCCAAATGCGAAGTTAGTGCTTCTAGGGCTTTCCCTTTAGACACCCCGGGAGCGACTACATTGATAAAATCAACTCCAGGGAAAGCCGGGGTTCTTACCCAGGAGAAGTGAAGGTTGTCTTTGAACTTGTGGTGGAATTTTCTCACCGTGGCTGCTTCCTGGGGGGAGGTGGTTACCAGCCCTAATTTAATAATCCTCTCCCGCTCCCATATGTTGTCGAAATCTACCAGAATAGGCTTGAGGTCGAAGAAATCGCGGTGAACCTTAGATGACCAGGTTTCCCGCTCGATAAAATAATGGGTCGTGGAATATAAATCAATGGCTATGTCATTTAGCTGAGCAAATTTAATCACTTGCTTCACTATCCCCTTACTAAGTGGTTGAATATAAATTTCCTGATTTTGGGCGGGATTGCTGACTAAAGCGCCATCAAAGAATATATGATAGCTATCTAATGCTAATTGGCTAATAAGGCTCAAGCAGGATTGGGCGGCTCGCCCAGTAGATAAAGAAACCTTTATCCCCAAGTCACCGGCTTTGGTCAGGGCTTCTCTGTCCTGGGGTAAAATGTTTCCGTCCTTGCCTACTAGCGTGCCGTCTATATCGACTACTAAAAGCTTATAACTATGTCGTTTCATTTGGACTAATTCCTATCCTGGGAACCAAAACAAAATTTTACTTCAACCACTACAACTAGTCAAGGCGGAGTGAGAGAGAGGGTGTGATAAAATATGAGTAGAGACATGACAGAAAAGATAATAGAAAAGACGCCTCAACACTGGTTAATCAACATTAGCCCTACTATAGGTTGGTATCTCAAAGAGGGAATTTGGATTCATAAACAGCTCGGGCCAGCACTTAGAGTAATAGCAGTGTATCTAGGATTAACAGAGATACCTGAGGCCCTAGCCGAATTGGAAGAGTGCTACCAGGGAGTTATGACTAAATTCGCTCCGAACTTACTTAAATGGATAGCCCACCAGAAGGCCATTGTATTAACAAAAGGTACTCTCAAGGCTCTAAAACTTAATACTGCACCGATAAATAGATATGATATCAATTCGCTTTGCGACATATTTACCCCTTGGGTTAAACGGTGGGCAATAGGCAGCAAACCGATGCTTCAGTGGGTCATTGCCGTAAGTGTACTAAAAGCAATTAGCCAGCCACTGGGATTAAACCGCGCACAACTAAGAAAAGCTAATGGAAAAGCGGCAGATAACCTAGTGGATTTCGCAATGCAATTTGCCCCTGAACTAGCCTGGGCATGGAAATTACTTCTAAGTGGGGAATACAACCGGTTAGAAGCGACAAAAAGAGAGCTTGCTAGGCGCACAGTTCAAGATATGAGATACTATCACATGGAAGAAAGGGCACTATTAATCCATGCTCGATACTGGATAATGGTTTACGTCCTGGGTTACTTAGAAAAGGATGTATTAGAAATCATAGACCAAGACTTAAAGAGTGGGCCGTCCACGCAGGACTTTTCTTCAAAGATATTGAGTCCAATCAATCAAGCATTAGAATATCATCCCCGAAAAGGCCGGCCCCATTGGAAAAAAAGCCGAAGCGAAGAAATTTTTAAGCAGATTCAAGCAATACTCCGGCACTCAGATTTTTAAAATCCTACTTACTTTATAAAAACCTATTCTACAATCTCAGGTAGAGGAAAAAACAATGCCTGAGGTTTTTGTTTTTGATGGTCTTCTTACATTAGGGCAAAAAGTTCGGATTGCTCGCATTACACGACGTTGGACTCAAGACGACCTTGCCTATGAAGCTCTAGTTACTCAAGGTGTAGTTTCAGCATTAGAGCGCGACTTAAAAATCTATCCTGCTGCCAAGCAACGCATTTTAGCCGTCTTGGGGTTACTTGATGAGCAAGCGGAAGATAATGGCGAGGGGGTGGAGGGTGGCTAGACCTAAGGCTAAACAGCCTCCGGTGATTAACGTTCAATTCAAACCCCAGCCAGAAGCCAGCTCAAATGGGCGAAAGGGACTTTGGGAACAGCTGTGGAAGAGGCTAATTAATAACTCAAAACAGCAAAGGGGCAATAATGGTAGCTGAAACTCGTCTCCACAGTATAGATGAGTTCTTGGTTTTATTTTCAAGGGTAAAGCCGATTGGACAAAACCAGTGGCAAGCCCTATGTCCGGCGCATAGTGACCATGAGCCCAGCCTGAATATTAAGTTAGTAGACCATAAAATCCTAGTGCATTGCCTAGCTGGTTGTCTTCCCAACGCCATAGTGCAAGCCGTAGGGCTCACTATGGCAAGTCTTTATCTAGACAATACCCACGGCCCATCCAGTAATTATCCCGAGAGGGAGATTGTTTGTAGTTATCCTTACCATGACTCTTCAGGAAAGGTTGTTTTTGAAGTTGTACGGTTCAAGCCGAAATCATTTGCCCAGAGACGCCCAGACGGGTCCTGGGGGCTACGTGGTGTCACGCCGGTCATTTACCATCTTCCCGAAGTTCTAAAGGCAATCGCTGATGGGGAAAGAATTTTAGTGAGTGAGGGTGAGAAAGACACGGATAATTTACGAGCCATGGGCTTCTGTGCTACATGCAATCCGATGGGCGCGTTGAAGTGGCGCTCTAGTTATGCCGAGAGCCTAAAGGGAGCCAAAGAAGTTGTCGTTTTTGCTGACAATGACGGTCCAGGGCGTAAGCACGCTCGGCAAGTGGCTCAATCGCTTCGAGATACGGGGATTCTAGTAAAAGTAATTGAAATGCCAGGGGCAATCCGGGACATAAGCGACTGGCTAAATGCTGGCCTCAACCGGGATAAGTTGCTTGAGGTAATAAACGCTGCTCCCCCTTGGGAACCCACCACTAGCACATTGGATGCTGGCATACCTACCACCCATAACCGAACTGACCTAGGTAATGCGGAGCGTCTCATGTCACTTTATGGTGATGACATACGCTATTGCTATGAGCGTCGGCTATGGCTAATCTGGCAAGGCACCCATTGGCAGTGGGATTATGGCGGCGAGATTATGAGATTAGCACAAAAAACAGTGCGTACCATCTATGAAGAGGCTGCTCATGAGGATGATGAAGATGAGCGGAAAAAATTAGCCGATTGGGGTAAGACTAGCGAAAGCAATATGCGGCTCAATGCCATAGTAGCCCAGGCGGAGCCGCTAGCCAAGATATCTCTGGACCGGTTGGATGCCAATTACTGGCTCTTTAACGCTCAGAATGGCACTATAGACTTGCATACTGGGGAACTCCGACCTGCCAATAAAGAAGATTATCTGACCGTGGTTGCCCCAGTTGAATATATCCCCACAGCCCAAAGTAACTTATGGGACCAGTTTCTTAATAGAATTTTTGACAATAACAAAAACCTCATCACTTACCTTCAACGGTGCATAGGTTACACATTGACTGGCAATACCAGTGAGCAAACGCTTTTCTTCTGCTATGGGTCTGGGATGAACGGCAAAAGCACTTTTTTAAACGTCTTCATGGACGTGATGGCCCCTTACGCTGCCCAAGCTGACATAGAGATATTTTTGTCCAGCTTCAAACCGAGTAAATCGGGCCACAGTGAAGATATAGCTAGCCTAGCTGGCAAGCGTTTTGTGGCTGCCAGCGAGATTGAAGAGGGACGGCGGTTGGCGGTGCCCAAACTAAAACACTTGACTGGGGGAGAGCGCATACGCGCCAGCCATAAACATGAAAGGGAATTTGAGTATGAAGTAACTTATAAAATCTGGCTGAACAGTAACCATAAGCCGGATATAACAGATACAACCTACTCAATCTGGCGTAGGGTGAAACTCATACCGTTCAATGTGGTTATCCCCGTAGCGGAGCAGGATAAGAGGCTTAGGGAGAAGATGAAGAATGAGTACCCGGCAATACTAGCCTGGGCAGTGCAGGGGTGTTTGGATTGGCAGCAATCAGGGTTGGCAGAGCCGAGAGAGGTAACACAGGCTGTAGCAGAATATCGGCAGGAACAGGATGTGCTGTCGGACTTCTTAAAAGCATGTTGTGTTCTTGAACCCCGAAATGCCGAGTGTGTCATTTCCCACAAGGGCATATACGCCGGTTATGAAAAATGGTGCGAGGGAAATTCTATGGATCCGGTAACCTCTCGAACATTCAGTAGACGACTAAAAGAGAAAGATACCGCTAGAAAGTTCATTAGTGGGGGGCAAATGAAGTGGCGGTTTATCCGACTGTTAAGAGAAGGGGAAGAACCACCAAAAGTAGATGAAGTAGATATTGTTGATGAATTTCCTAGTTATTCCATTATAAAGGAAAATATAGAAAATAATATAGGAAAACCGCCTACTTCGGCTACTTCATCTACTCCACAACTACCCCTGTCATCTACTCTATCTACTAAAGAAAACCCCGGGCAATATCCTATTCACCCATGCCCTAAATGTGGTGCGGAATGGGCTTTATCATCCAAGGGACAATATTATTGTTCGGAATGTGGATTCTTACATCCTGTAGGTTGCGAACTATGTGCTAAAGAGGGACAAACATATGACTAAGACAAAGGAATCAATAAAAGTTAGGCGCTGGGGTCGGTGGTACCTCGACACAAAAAAGCCAGTAAGCCTCAATATCATGCTCACGCCCTATTTTGAGTATTGGATTGACTTAGCCGCTTGCCAGAGTGAGTCGCAGCGGGACCAGTGGGTTAGACACATACGGCTTAAAAGACATATCTCCCAGGCTGACCTTGATGATTTAGCGGCCGCATTTCGGGACTTAGAAAGGGAGGGATTGATTTGATGGATGCAGGTGATATAAAGCGTTGCTCGGTTTACTTAGACCCGGACCCCTTAATAAAACCGCCGTGCATTAGGTGTGGGAAGGAATCCGAAGGTTGGCTTGACAATGATGGTGATGTCGTCCGGGTTTGCCGAGAATGCGGGGAATGGCTGCAAGAGCTATGCGAGGAATACCAGGACCGGCAGCTCTGTTGTTCAATGGCCTCAGGGGCACAATACACCCAATACATATTTCTTTTCGGCGAATGGATTAGTGAATCAGAAATGGAAGCCAATGAGAGGTTCCTGAGGGAGATAGCAAATGACTGACCAGGCACTATTACTTTACGACTGCCGGCGCGATGGGGAGATAAAACTGGATGAGTTCTTAGTTCTTTATGAGAACGGTACCACTGTGCGAGTCCCTAAAGTGAAGGATAACGAGCCGGCGGTAGCATCGCCAACACAACAAACATCATGGAGCAAAGAGGGCCAAGTATATTATGTTGACGGTTACGCTTATGGGATTAATGATGAACTTAAAACGATATGCCTGGGGCGTGAAGTTGATGTTAGGGCTGCCGTGGTTAATCCTAAAACTCACTCGGGTAACCCCGATATAGATGCAATTATCAATTCCGAGAGAAATATACTTAAGGGAATATATCAAACGGAGGTAGAAATTCATGGGCGAAGAATCGAAGGAATTAAAGCCAACTTGCGCGCATGCAAGCCTGAGCGACCAGGTAATCTCAGAATACGACTTGTGCGTGATATTCGGCATAAGCGCCTCAACCCTGGACGACTTAAGGCGCACAAGGCAGTTGCCGTATGTCCCACTCAACCGGAATAACCGGGTTTATTTAATCGAGGAGGTCTTGGGTTGGCTAAAAGGGCTTATGAAGGGGTAAGCCAGCAAGCGCCAGCAAGCGCTAGAAAGCACTAGCGAGAATGGTTTTTAGGTTAGGTAGTTTGGTATTAAAGGCGAGGATTTTTAAGGGTTTTGGCCGTAAAAAACGGGGTAAAAAATGATGCAAAGGGTAATAGATAAAATCGCTGGGGAAAAGTTTAGACGCTGCCGGCGTTGCCATACTTTATTTGCTGAAACCCTTCTCCGGCACCCACTTTATCCAAATCGACAAAAAAGGCGGCGAAATTCACTTTTGTCTTGTCCCCACTGTGGGCTGGTCGCTTTTATCGATAGTTTTCCATTAGTTCAGACAAGGGTAGTCAATAACGCAACAGAATTGATTAGTTTGTTGCATTATGGGGGATTAAATGACTAACGGTAAGAATGAGACGGCTTTGACGGTAACGGGGGATAATACCGCTTTACGCAACAAAACTGAAAAAGTGTCCGCAATCCAGCGGGCGGAAGCCGGAGCCGCCGACTATGTGCCGCATATCAGCTCGGGCCAGGTTAAGTTAATGGCGGTAGTAGCCGGCCAGAATAGCCGGCATGGTGAGCGAAACGCCTTACTAATCAAGTTTTTGTTTGACGGCTGCTTGAGGGTGTCCGAGGCACTAGGGGTAAGGCCAGTTGATTTGCAGCGAACACCGGACGGTTGGACGGTAAAGATACTTGGCAAGGGTAGTAAGCCAGGCGTGGTGGCAATATCCGCCAGTATAGCGGCTGAGCTGCAATCCTACTGCTACCGGGCCAGGATAGGCGAAAGTGAGCGCATATTCCCGGTATCACGCTCACAGGCTTTCAGGGTAGTAACTGAGGCTTTTAACAAGGCGGGGATACCGAGGCCGTCAAAGGAACGTGACCACGTGGGCGGCGTCCATATTCTGAGGCATAGCGGCGCTATTGAGCGCCTACGGCTTACCGGCAATCCGAGAGCTACACAAAGTCAGCTAAGGCATAAATCAGCCTTAATGACCATGCGCTATCTAAAGACCCTATCTGCTGACGAATCCCTAAAAATACAGCAAAAAGTCGATTTTGGGTGGTAAAAAAATTTTCGTGGTAAAATAAAGAAGGAGAACAGAATGAATTTACCGCTGAGCGAAAGGATGAAAACAGTGCTGGCCAGCGAGCAGGCAGCCAAGACAAGCTTAGCAGAGAGACAGAAGGCAGTCGTAGCCCAAGAGAAGGCGGCCAAGGTTAAAGCTGAGACTTCCCTGGCGGAGAGGCAAAAAGAAGTTATAGCCCTGGAGAAGGCTCGAACCCCAGAAACGCAGGCCAGGATAGAGCGTGACCCCACAAAATACAAAAGCTACCTCACCGATGAGCAGATAAACTTATCCGGTCATGCCTCTGCTGATACCTTGCGACACCTTGAGGAAGCGAGCGCACCTGTAGCCGTTCAACTGGACTACATCAGCCACTTTGGGCAGTCGTTTCAAAGCGGGACCCGGGAACATGTCCGGCGATTAAACCAGCAGGTAAAGACGCTCCAGGAATTAAGAGGGGAAGCACAGTTTAACAAGGCTATCGAGCTGGGGTATATTCCAAAGGGTAGCGTCTATGCCGCTGGGGAAGGCGGCAAATGGGGCTACTATTCGGCAGAGGATATAAAAACCATAAAGCAGGCGGAAGAAGAAGCAAAAGCCAAGGGTAAGACCTACATACCTTTTGATTTGCCCCCCCTTGGAGAAAGAATCAAGGGTGTCGTCAAGAAGGAAAAGGCGGCTGGCACTCATTTCACCCAGACTGGGGAATTATATACCGTATCGCCTGAAATCGAACTAACAACCGAGCTCAGACGGCAGGGTAGAATATTGGGCAGAGGCTTAGCGGAAGCCATGAAAGCAGGATTTAAAGGTGTAAGTGTTGACCTGCCGATATACGAATACAATACAACTTACCGCTTGCCCCATGATATGGCTATGGAGATAATGACCATGGGGCAAGCCTATACCTACAGCTTTAATAAAGCCGATATTGAGAAGGAATGGTCAGACCTCCAGCAGATGTATCTAGAGGATTATAACCAGAATATCGACGAATTGAGAAATGACCCGAAGTACAAAGGAAGTACAAACATTCGCTGGATTATACCTTCAAAACTAACTAAACCGCCGGATGTATTAACCCTCTATGAGCCTACGGCCCCAGTTGAAGCCCCGCAAAAGATATTCACTGGCAATAAGGAGCAATTCACTCAATGGCGTCTTGCTCAAGAAGGGACTTTGAAGGCAGTAGCCAAGAATTTTGGCTTGAATATGGTCCCTTTCTATGGAACCTATAGAACTTATAAACAGGCAAAAGAGGGGGGTTGGAGCTGGTCGGAAATAGGCATAATGGCTGGCTCTATCGCCTCAGATGCCTCAATAGTGCTGGGTGGCCTTGGCTTAATTGGCAAACTGGGTTCGGCTGGCAAACTGGCAAGGCTAGGGAAAGCTGGTAGGATCGCAACAACCGCCGGTGTAAGAACAAGTGAGACAACAGCGGAAATTATGGATGCGATTAAACCAGTGGGGAAAGTTGCATATCAGGTTACTACAGATGTACCGAGTGATGTTAAGCAAGCGGTAATTTGGCGGGGTCTTAAACTATATAACAGGCCACTAATTGGCATTTCTAAGAGGCGCCCCACTATCGGTATGAAGGGGATACAATTCCCTGAACGGACCAGTATACTAGAAGGTTGGCACCCCGGGTTCAGTAAACTGGAAACTTATGTCTTTACCCGCGAGTCTACATTGACTAAATTGGGCATACCTGAAAAAGAAGTAGCAAAACTCTATAATACCCTAAACAAAATCGCTAGGATTGTTGGCAAAGCCCCACCTGAAGTCCCGACAACCGTTGGTATTAAAGACATAGCCCCGATGACCCTAGAGGATGACGGCGCCGCCGTGGTGGTTCGCCAGGTCATTAAATACAAAGACATGATAGAGAATGTGGGGATGCTGCGAGGCAGTAGTTCACTGAAGCCACAGTTGTCGACTACCGCTAAGGAAGCTTGGGAAGGGTTGGGTCGGCAAATAGGCGATTTTGATATTAGATTCAAGGCAGGGGTATCGGTAGAAAAAGCAGAAGCAATGGTTAAAGAAACCACCGACATGCTGCAAAAAGTCAAGGGGGCAAACAGGGCATGGCTTGACCCCGAGAACCCCGGGCTGACTTGGGGAGTAGCCCAAGACGGCATCCCCCACCATTATATTGATGCTAAACTGCCAGGGACACCATCAAGCTCATCGGCTGCCCTGCAAGGCGCCTACGGCTATAGGTTTAAGGACCCCTTTATCACGGTTGACTGCCCCGGGTTTGGCCAATTAACCCTTCTCCGTCTGGATGAGACAACCCTGGAAAAAGCAGCCTCTATTTTAGAGTGGCGGGGGCAAGCCGGGTTTAAGCAACTTAACACCGAGCAGGTCAAGGCAATCTTCCAATCTAACCTAACCCCAGAGGAACAGATGGGAGCTGTCTTAGCATGCTTAAATGAAGATACTGGGAAGGTCTACCTCTCAACCATGAAGGGTATAGACCTAGTGGATGACATAGATGTACCCAAGTCTATGATTAGGTCTAAGGCAGACTTCTCTGAAATGTTGAAGGGCAAAATAACACCCGATGAAGCAGCAAGGGTAAAAGCCTGGGCACAACGCCATGCTAATAGTGTCAAGCTCACCGGCAGCGGAGGCGTTTATCTCCAGACAGAGAATGTAAAAGGTATGCCGACTCCCAATGACCTTGACTTCATAATCATGAAAGGGAGTAAATATACAACCAAACAAGCAGAGGCCGACCTCTCCAAGATATTAGGCAAAAAAATGAAAGGGTTGGTTGATGTCAGAGCAGAAGGTCAATACGGTAAACTGCCCTATGGATGGAAGGCTAAGGAGCCTATTAAAATTGATGGCATCAGCGTTCAGCCATTAACCGAGCAGATGTACCATCAGACTGTTTCAATAACATCCCCAGGGGTTGAGGAATCTCTCGGATTGATGGGACCAAAGGTAAAGACGCTCGGCAAAGAAGTTGTAGGCGGCTTGGAAGTTGGGACACACCCGGGGAGGGTTCCGGATATTACTAAACTCGTCCGGGAATACAAAGCCCTGGCTAATGCGTTTGATGAAATGGGACAGGGGGCCAAAGCGAAGGTACTTAGGGAAGTCGCCAATATGATAGACAAGGCCCCTCGGGGCAAGCCTCTCCCAGTGCCGCCAATGGGTGAAGAAGAAGTATTCTTCACGCCGGCAGCCCACAGGATGAAGGATGTAATTGATGAGTACGTTGCCGTCTGGACCTACTTAGGGAAAGATGAGGCTAAAAGCTTCGCTGATGACTGGGGAAAACTACTGCCAAAGGAAGGAAAAACCCCTGCGCCTAATCTCACAAAAGCGGAACTACAGGCACAGCTAAAAGCCAATGGCAATAAGGCAAACCAGTTACTGGAACGCCGGGTGAAGTTACAAGCGGCTGGCAATACCAAAACCATAGGGCAAATAGACAACCAGTTAACTAAGCTGGGGAATACCCGCGCTGAATTGTTAAACAAGCTAAACCAGCTCGACGAACCCCCAGCTATTACTCATGAGATAGAGAACCGACTGAAATCACTCGGCTACAGCACCGATGACATTACCAGGATGGCACCGAATGACAGAATAGGTATCCTCAATTCGCAGGACCTGCCGAACCGGGCTGACAGCCTTACCTGGTACCCCAGCGGTCCAACCAGTGAAGCAGTCAGTGGATTCCCAGTGGTCAAAATTTCAGTTCTGCCTTCACTATCTCGCTCTCTCTCGGTAAGCACCAAACAGAGGATTTCCACCCCGGTCTCGGTTTCCGTCAGCCCTTCGGGTAAGGTTTCAGTTAAAACCAGCCCATCGGCAAAGGTCTCATCTAAGGCTGCGGGTAGCACTGTCCCGAGCTCAAAAACTTCGGCTAAGACTTCCAAGGTTAGCGTATCAAAAAGCCCTTCACGAAGTACCTCTAAGGTTAGCCCCTTATCCCGAATAAAATACGCTCCTTCATCTAAAGTTTATCCTTATACACCAAATAAAGTATACCCCTATTTGCCACCACGTTATCCACCACCATCAGTACCCCCACTAAGTCTATTGCCTAAGCCATATCCGTATCCTAAGCCATATCCGTATCCTAAGCCTGGGATTAAAATTAGATGGGAAAAAGTCACAGTTAAAAAAGTAGTGCGCTCCCCAAAGAAGCCGGGCATCGTGAGTTGGCGACAAGGGCTTTGGTGGATTTCAATTTTACCTCCATATCATGTCTACCAGCGAAACGGGAAAACAGTATACCATGCCTTGCCTTTTATTAAGGGGCAGCGTCTTTATGTTATCTATTCGAAAACACCCCCACCCTTAGCCAGACGATATACTGGCGACCCCTTCGAGACCTGCTATTCCTGGCGGGGTGCTCCCCCTGAAGAAATTTTGTTGGATATGGGGATTGAAAATGTCAAAGTAGTTAAGGGGAAGAACATCACATTTGAAAAGGTATTACAAAAGGGAAAAGAAATCACTTCCGAAAAGGTATCACAAACAGCCAAGCCAGAGCGAATACCAGTAGCCAAAAGACCAAAATATCCTGAGCCCGAATTGTTACTTTACCGTGACAGTATCTAAAAGGGATAATTCCAGTGAAAAAAGGGAAAATCAGACATAGGTATTATCCCCATCACTATAGAGGTAGGTCAGGTAATTATGCCAGCAAGAAAACCCGAAAGCCCGTGAACCGCAAGGTCATAGCTGGCATAATTCTTTTAACCCTTACCATCTTGGCTTTTGTGGGTGTTCATCCTTTGGTAACCTATAAAGACTATACCCTTGCGAAACTAAACGGCTTCAGGATGATTTTCTACCAGACCCCAGAAGAAACTCAGGCATCATACGAGAGGGACATAGCATCTGCTTTTGATATGATGAACGAGGCAAGAGCAAAAGAGGGGGCAAATCCCTTCACAGAAGAACCCATGCTGGATGAACTGGCAATGAAAGAGTGCCTTCATATGAAGGAAGTACATCGCATGACCCATCCGCATACTTGGGAGTGGGATGATTTTATCCGTTCTCAAGAAGGTAAAAATGATTATAACTACCCCCAGACAGGTTCTTGTGCATACTTAGGCGGCAGCCCTGAAGGAGCAGTTGAGGCATGGATTAAATCTAAGATGGGACATAGGGAAATCATGTTAGCCCCCCAATTTAAAAGGGCAGGGCTCGCTTTTGTAGTTGCCAATAGATTTTGGGGAGACGGTTACGCCTGCTTAATAGTCAGTGAGTAGATAAAAATTAGACATGAAAGCTATAAAGCAGCTTAGCTCCGCCAGCCTTAAACACAGGCTGTACCGAAGCCTGTGTCGGCATGGTATTGCTGTGCTCTCATCTGATTTAATTGACCCCGAAGAATTAGATTTGTGCCTTGGGTATCATGTTCCAATAACCGGCATCTGGCTCCTGCAATTATTGACCGAACTTGCCCGAGAAGGCAAGGTTGTAATCTGGCGCGATGATAATTTCGTGGGTTTTTTGGTTACTAAAGTCTGGCAGAGGGAAATGAGACAGCTAACCTCTGCCTCTTTAAGAGCGAAATGTGAAAGCTTGATACTTGATGCGCATAACGGCGCCCAAGGCATTGCCTTTCGGATGGTTGTAACAAAACTTTTGAAACCAAAAGCTAAAAGGCTAAACTAGCTATAATGGGGGTAATTCATTACCCCTTTTGGTGCTAATAATAGTCTCTAATAAAAGAGAAAAGAAAATGGTTATAGCTCGGGTGTATCTGAGAAGGGGAATACAGCTTGACCCAGAAAGGGTCAGTGAGCTATTTGGACGTGTTGATACAAAAGTGGCAGAGGTAACCGACCCAGTTACTTTTACACGAAACCTGAAATATTTAAGAAAGGCAGGCATTAGAGAAAAAGACTTGGCTCTCCTGCTCGGTGTTTATTCTCGGACCCTTCGCTTTTGGGTAGCTGGAAAACACTACCCGAAGGATATCAGATACTTTCTTACCGTGAACAGCTTGGTCAAGCTGGTTAAAGAACAACAGGCGCAAGCTCCATGCGCCGTAGTTACTTCAGGTTGACTTCAATGTCTCTAGGCAGTCGCCTTCCAGAAGGGTGATGTCTAAGTGATACCCATTAGTCGGAAGAATTTGATACTCTTGCGTGTTGGGTATCACTTTACCACGCTTGGCATGTGTCACTTTGCCATGCTTGGTACAGTCCATTTTGTTTAGCCATTTTGTAATAGTCTCCTATTTACTTCTATTACAAATTCATTACTTTTTCATGTCTATTGTCGGTAGAGACACGAGTGGAGTTGTTGGTAAACAGAATAACTTACCAACTTTGCTAGCCGTGCCATTACCAACAATTTTTAACCAAAAACTAACCGTTTGCTGATGTGTCCCCAAGGCATCATAGTATATCAATACCATATCAATATTATATGGATACTGTAGCGATACCTTAATCTCCAGGCAGTCGCCTTCCAAGAGGGTGATTTTGGCGGAATTGTGGCATAAACCCGTATGTAAATTGTGGCACAAATAGCGATAAATTGTGCGATGGGGGAGATTAAGTCCTGCCACAATTTGAGGAATGGACAACCCATAGTCATACCGCAGGCTGATAGCTTCCTGCTTTAGTTTTTGCCGTTCTGGACGTCAAAATTTTAAGTGCGAAAGGTATTGACATTATACTGATATAATGATATAATTAAGGCATGAGGAAAAGCATCAAATTGCCTATGTTGCATTGCCTTCGTTGTCAATATGACTGGCCTCCGCGTAAAACTGTAGAACCTAAACGATGCCCACGTTGCGGGAGCCCTTATTGGAATAAACTTAAGTGGAAATGGAAGTTCGCCTTAAAAGACCGCGTAGTGGCAAATGAAAAGGCACCGGGCGACTATGCGGGGAAATTTGGCACTGTAATGGAGCGTGGTCCTGGCAAAGTAGAATATGGGATCAGGTTTGATGGGCAAGAAGGGATAGACTATCTAAACTCCTGGTGGCTCGATAAATTAAAATAAGCCTAAGTAATGGAGGTAAAGGGGATTAAACCATGGCGACTTGGCTGACAATAGAAAAGAATGGTAATTTTGAATATAACCAGCAAAAATTTAAGATAGTCTTTGTGAATTCAAAGGTAACAGATAAGGGATTGCCGACTGATATAAGAGCATACCCGCCTATTAAGGGTACTTGCCTAAGCCCCGATGTTTTGCCTGGGGATATGGTTTTTGCTTCACCGGATTGGCCACCAAGGGATAACGATTTTGTGTTAGTCACCCATGACAAAGAATATATTCTGCAACGTTATCGGAATAATGGAGAGGACACCTTACTTGAATCAAATCATGGCCGTTATCTATGGCCTAATGGCTGTTCATTAATTGGTACTGTTGTTTTAATAGCTCGTTCGGATTTTGGCATTGTAGCTAAACAGGCTGGATGGGGCCGTATTTTTTGAAGTGAGACTATTATGAGAGCAGCAATATACTGCCGGGTATCAACTGAGGACCAAGAAAGGGAAGGCACGAGCCTAAAGACGCAATTAGAGGCTTGCCTGAAATACTGCCGGGACAAAGACTATGATGTAGTTCATCAGTTTAATGAGGCAGAGTCAGGACTAACATTAGAGCGGCCACTGTTAAGCCAACTCCGCGACCTGGTAGCTTCAGAAAATATCGATATTATCGTTGTTTATTGCCTTGACCGGCTGTCACGTGACCCCACTCACGGCGTCATACTTACCCAGGAGTTTGAAAAGCACGGAGTTATCTTAGAGGCTGTTACAGAAACAGTAGATAGTTCTGAATTAGGTAAGCTAATTAACTACATCCGTGGTTTTGCGTCTAAGCTTGAAGCTGAAAAAATACGAGAGCGAACCATGCGGGGCAAAAGAGCATGGCTCAAAGAGGGCAAGCTTCCCCAAGGCACCGGTCGCGGTCTTTTTGGCTACGATTGGAACCCCGAAAGTAAATCACGAGTAATCCGGCAGAACGAAGCCCTAGTAGTAAAGCGTATCTTTGAGCTTATAGCCGAGGGGAATTCAGTACTAGGTGTCGCAAAGAAGTTAAACACTGAGGGGGTACCTACCAAGGGGGGTTTGGCCTGGTATCCCCCAACGGTTAGAAAAATAGTGACCAACCCTGCCTACTGCGGGGAGACTCTCTTTAACCGGACAAGGCGAGTTGGTAAAACAAGAAAGGTCAAACGTCCCAAAGACGAATGGATTACCTTATCGAATGTAACACCACCCATAATCGACAAAGCACTCTGGGAGAAAGCGCAAGAGGCGCTCAAGCAGCCCCAGTTCAAGCCAGGTAAGGCTTTATTTGACTATTTACTAAGAGGCTATGTTTACTGTATTAGTTGTCGCAGTAGATTAACCGGCACTACGCTGGGGCGCACCCGGCGCTATTACCGGTGTGCCCATGCCAAGCCAACTGCTATAATGCCAGCCACCTGCCACGAGGGTTACATCAATGCGGATTGGCTGGAATCTATCGCGTGGGATAGTGTCAAGACATTATTAGCAGACCCGAACCTACTAATGGAGCAGGTAAAGCGTACACTAGACAGTCAAAAAGGCACATCGCAATCGGAAAAGCAAATTGACCAGCAAATTAGCCGGCTAAAGCGACAACTAAAGGGTTATGAGGGGCAGCACAGGCGGCTAATCAATTTGTTACGCTATGATGAATTCTCACAGGACGATGTGCTGGATGAAATCAACCGCATCAAGACAGACAAGACGGCTGACGAAGCTAAAATTGCTGAGCTACTAGACATGAAGGGGAAGCTCCAAGGATACAAAGACGCTGAATTAAGGTTAGACGAATGGTATGAAATAGCACGGCATAACATCGACTACTCTGACAGCGAAACCAAACGGCTCGCTTTCAAGGCGCTGGACCTCAAAGTCTATGCCAGCCGGGATAGGGTTGACATACAGGGCATAATACCTGTGGAATTAGTCGGTTTTAATACCTCATCACGATGATTTATCACTCCCCATCCCCTTAAAATCGGCAGCTACCAGTATACCACCAACGCACTACCTTTCCCAAGTGAGGGGTCTTTTTAGTAATAGCAGGGTTTACAATTCTTGCGTCGGTCGGTATAATAGCTGTTTGGTAGAAGGGACCGATTAAGTATAGTAATCCCTCTTAGGCTGTATAGGACTGGTGAGATGGAGCCTGATGTCAAGGAACAGTTAGATAAGATATTGTCG
>CAYHAL010000013.1:15863-31602 GCA_964354655.1 uncultured Dehalococcoidales bacterium | reverse complement strand
GAGGGGGATTAAGGGGGTGAGGTTGATAATCCATTACCAAACTTAATAGGAGTTGAAGGAGGCGATTTTGTCTATCAGCTCCCGACTATGCTTTGGACGTACCTTATCACTAGCGTAATAGCCTAACGCTATCAGGATGTCTATCTTTTTATGCTGCGGGATATTCAATATTGATTTTACCGCCCGTTCATTAAACCAGCCTATCCAGCAAGTGCCCAGACCCAGCTCCTCAGCCTGGAGGACAAAATGCTCGCCGGCTATGCCGATATCTATGAGGTAGTATTTGGTGCCCCGAAACAGCCCGCCAATCATAGCCAAAAACTTAGCCCTTTCCGAGACAACCACCACTATAACTGGTGCCTCCTTACAAAAGGAATTCATCAAATATATGCCGCTGAAAGCCGCCCGGCATAGCCTATCCTTTAACTGCTTATCATCCACAACCACAAACTTCCACGGCTGTGAATTGCAGGCAGAGGGGGCTAGCCTCGCCGCCTCAAGACACATCATTATCTTCTCCCGCTCAACCGGTCTATCCAGGAAATGCCTGACACTTCTTCGCTGCCTTATTACGTCTAGAATAGCCATAGCCCTGCACCTCCATTGTAATAAACAATCCTAGTTTTGCTGGCTCTCCTTGTCAAGAGACTACTGAAACAAGCGCTAACCGAGATAAAGTGGTATAATGTTGGCTGGGTATGGGCAAAAAAATTAGAATCAAAGCCGGTAGTGTTGAAGTAACCGCTGGACTGAATACAACCAAGACCGCCGAGGCGATTTGGCAAGCCTTACCCATCAAGGGATATGCAGACCGCTGGGGAGACGAGATATACCTCTCAATCCCGGTTAGCCTGGAAGCAGAAAATGCCCAGGAATTGGTAACCATTGGAGACTTAGGCTATTGGCCGCCGGGAAACGCCTTTTGTATATTCTTCGGACCAACACCTATCAGCAAGGGGCAGGAAATACGACCTGCCAGCCCGGTCAATGTATTCGGCAAGATTATCAGCGACGCCAGCGTGCTTAGACAGGTAGCCTCGGGAGCAGAGGTTACCATCGAGCCAAAAACTTAAGGCTAAGGTCTTCCTTTTACCTTACTCTCAAGTAAAAAGGCAGTTTAAGACAGCGAGGTTTTTCCATTTGGCAATAACTCCTTGACAAAGGTGATATAATATCTAGACATTTTGAGAAAAGGGTTGAAAGGAGCCTGATTTGAGAATACTTTTGGTTTATCCCCAGTATCCAGACACTTTCTGGAGCTTTAAACATGCTTTGAGGTTCACCCCCAGGAAGGCATTAAATCCTCCCTTAGGCGCGGTAACCGTAGCCGCCATGCTTCCCAAGGAGTGGGAGAAAAGGGTTATAGATATGAATGTAACCAAGCTGACCGATAACGACATCGAATGGGCTGATTATGTATTTATCAGTGCCATGATTGTGCAGAAGAAATCAGCCAGGGAAGTGGTTGACCGATGTAAGAGACTCAATACCAAGGTTGTCGCCGGCGGTCCCCTTTTCACCAGAGGCTACGAAGAATTCAGCTTTGAAGATGTAGACCATCTGGTGCTTAATGAAGCTGAAATTACCCTCCCCCTCTTCCTGGAAGACCTGGAGAAGGGATGTCCCAAGCATATTTACAAAACTGACCAACACGCAGATTTAACCAAGACCCCGGTCCCTCTATGGTCGCTTATTGATTTGAACAAATATGCCCAAGTCGCTATTCAATATTCCCGAGGCTGCCCTTATGACTGCGAGTTTTGCGATATTACCATCTTGGATGGACATACACCACGAACCAAGAGTAGAGACCAGATGCTAGCCGAGCTAGAGACACTATATAACCAGGGTTATCGGGGCGGTGTATTTATTGTTGATGATAATTTCATAGGTAACAAGAAAAAGCTAAAGGCAGATATTCTGCCGGCAATGATTCAATGGATGGAAGAGAAAGAATACCCGTTTGGGTTTCTCACTGAAGCATCGATAAACCTAGTCGATGACGAAGAGTTAATGCAATTGATGTCCAACGCCGGCTTTAACAAGGTTTTCGTTGGCATTGAAAGCCCGAATGAAGAAAGTCTAGCTGAGTGCAATAAGTTTGCCAATAAGGGTCGTGATTTAGTAGCTTCGGTCAAGAAGTTACAGAACCACGGCTTTGAGGTAATGGGGGGATTTATTGTTGGTTTTGACCACGACCCCATTTCAATCTTTAAGAGCCAAATCAATTTTATTCAAAAAAGTGGTATTGTTACCGCTATGGTCTATCTGCTAGTTGCCCCAGCCCAAAGCAAACTATGGTATCGCCTGAAGAAGGAGAACCGTCTATTGCCTGAGATGATGGGGGATAGCTCAGAATTCACCATTAATTTCATCCCCAAAATGAACCTTGACGTGCTGGTTAATGGCTATAAGCAAATCCTGCATACCATCTATGCCCCCAAGCAGTTTTACGAGCGGATTAGGACCTTCTTCAAGGAGTATAAGCCTAATGAAAAATTGAGCGCCAAATTTAAACTTGAAGCTTACCTTATCACGGGGCTCATTAAGTCGGTCATTATCTTGGGGATTAAGGACAAATTCAGGGTGTATTTCTGGAAGCTGGTCATTTCCACCCTGGTGAAATACCCGAGGCGCCTCAGTCTAGCCATAACCCTTGCCGCCCAGGGGTTTCATTTCCGCAAAATCTACGAGAACCTTAGAGATATCAAAATTGATGACGCCCTATTATCAAGACAACCAAAAGGCTTAAAGAGGGAGGGGGTTTAACCACTAAAGGTATTGAGATAGCTCGGTTAAACTGTGAATTCGTGGGCAGCCACTGACCTCAAGCATTAAATCATAGCGGTCAATAAGAACGGGTTTAATACCTACCCCTCTGGCACCAACTACATCGGTTTCATACTGGTCACCAATATAAACCGCTTCGGAAGCGCTTACCCCAGCCCGCTCTAATGCTGCCAGGAAAATTGGCGGCTCAGGTTTATCAGACCCTACCTCCTTAGAGGTAACCACAAAGTCTAGATAGGGGGTTAAACCAAGGTCACCACAGATGAGATTCATGTCCTTGGTTAAACTGGTAATCAAACCTACAATAAGACCTCGCTTCTTCAATTTCTTCAAGGTTGGTAGCACATCATCATAGAGAACATAGGTTTCTTTCCTAGCCGTCTGGATTATCCTCTTCAATATTTCCAGAACCGTGTCTCTAGGGAGCTTAACCCCAGCCTCGGTCAATACTATCTCTATATAACGGATAAAAACCTCAGGGTCTTCTGACTCCCTCCACCGAAATGGGGCTCCCGCCGGCAGTTGAGTCCCAGCAGCATAGATGCCTCGCATCACCTTCTGGGGAGATAGCTCAATGCCCAACTCCTGGGCAATTTGACAAAATTGTTCGTGCCTGTCGGGTTCAGCATGGGTCAAGGTATTCATCCAGTCAAAGAATACTGCTTTAATCACAGTCAATACCTCCTTCTCCTTTTAAATATATTCTGCCAGCTCAGTCAAACTGTGAATTCGTGGGCAGCCACTGACCTTGGGTATTAAATCATAGCGGTCGATAAGAATAGGTTTAATACCTACCCCTCTGGCACCAACCACATCTATATCATACTGGTCACCGACATAAATTGCTTCCGAGGCGTTTACCCCGGCTCGGTCTAGTGCCAGTAGAAAAATGGGCGGCTCAGGCTTATTAGCCCCGGCTTCCTTGGAGGTAACCACAAAGTCCAGGTAGGGGTCTAGACTAGCTCCAACTCTACCTATATAGAGATTGGAAATCACACCTAAAATCAAGCCCCGCTGTTTTAAGGTTTTCAAGGTTGGTAGCACATCATCATAGAGGACAAAACTTGCCTCTTCAAGTAGCTGTTTAAACCTCTTAATGAGTTTCAAAATCATATCCCTGGGAAGCTTAATCCCAGCCTCGGCCAATAGTATCTCCTGAAAACGGATAAATGGCTCTGGGTCTTTTTCTTCGCTCCACTTCGGTGGAATACCCGCCGGCACCTGACTATCAGCAACATAGATGCCCCTCATTGCCTTCTGCGGAGATAGCTTAATGCCCAATTCCTGGGCAGCCTGACAATATTGCTCGTGCCTGTCGGGTTCAGGGTGGGCTAAGGTATTCATCCAATCAAAACATACTGCTTTAATCATAATTCCCCCTTACCTATTCATCCTCAATGCCTAGGTCTCTAATGTAATCAACCGCATCCTGGACAGTTATTATCTTTTCCGCATCCTCGTCTGGTATTTCAATCCTCCGATAAGGGGTACTAAACTCGTCTTCCACAGACATTCTCAGTTCCACTAAATCTAGGGAATCAGCGCCCAGGTCATCAACAAAGCTAGCTGTGGGCACTACCTCGTCTTCCTCTACCCCCAGTTGCTCCACAACCACCTTTTTTAGTCGCTCAAAAATGGTTGCCACTTTCTACTTCTCTCCTTATCGCTTTCTATCTATTGGCAAGAGGGCTAACCGAGCCCAAAACCCCGTTAACAAACTTTGGTGAGCTATCGCTGCCAAACCTCTTGGCTAGCTCAACGGCTTCATTTATAGCCACTTTAACCGGCGCTTTATTGTCAAATAAGAGTTCGAATATTGCCAGCCGGAGAATATTCCTATCAATCACCGGTATTTGTTCTATAGGCCAGGCAGGGGCAAAGTGCCGAATATTCTGGTCAATCTTCTCCCTATTGTGGATAACACCATTAACCAGCTCACGAGTGAAAGCAGCATTTTCTTCAGACAACACCTCATTAACTAGAAGACGGGTTATTACCTCTTCCGCCTCATGCCCTACAGAATCAATCTCATAAAGTGCCTGGAGAGCCAGCACCCTTGCCTTTCGCCGTGCCCCAGCCATACATTACCTCCAGCCAATCCAGTAAATTTATTAAAGAAAATAACGGCTCGCATTCCAATTCATTCAGCAGGTGATAGGGGTAAACTAGCTAACTGTCTAATAGCCGTTACATCACCTATGTTCACCGTTTTAACGTCTTTATTTATTCGCCTTACAAGACCAGTAAGCACCTCCCCCGGTCCTATTTCAATGAAGATAGCTACCCCGTCATTTATCATATACTCAATAGAGCGCTGCCACTGGACGCCATTAGACAACTGGCTAAGCAATTCTGCCTTCACCTGCTCAGCCTTAGTTATTGGCTGAGCAGTAGTGTTAGCCACGATGGGAATGAGGGGGTCACGAAAGGGGAGAGCAGCTATAATCTCAGACAGACCGTCAACAGCTGACTGCATCAGTGGCGTATGAAAGGCACCACTTACCGGTAAGGGAATGGTGCGCTGAGCCCCCTTGGCTTTAGCTAATTCTGTAGCTTTAGTTAAATTCTCTTTCGCCCCGCTGATTACTAGCTGACCGGGACAGTTAACGTTAGCCATCCAAGTGCCAGTCTGAGCACACACCTCAATCAATAGAGCTTCGTCAAGCCCGATTATTGCCACCATACCGCCAGGTTCCCTCAGCCCGGCTTCATGCATTAACCGCCCCCTCTCTCGAGCTAGATAAACAACGGTAGGAAAATCAAGCACACTAGCTGCTGCCAGTGCTGTATATTCACCCAGACTATGACCAGCAACAAAAGCCGGCGGTGGTAAACCATTACCACCCACCTCATAGGTAGCCTTCAAGCAAGCATAGCTGACCGTTACCAAGGCTGGTTGGGTATTGATAGTCTGGCGAAGCTCATCATCTGGACCTTCAAAGCATAACCGGGAAAGGGGAAATCCCAAAGCTTCGTCAGCCTGTTCGAAGATTGCTCTAGCTGAAGCAAAGTTATCATAGAGGTCATGCCCCATCCCCACTTTCTGAGAACCTTGCCCCGGGAAAATATAGGCTACCTTCATCAGCCAACCTTTAACCGCCCCCCACCGAACTCTTAAGCCGAGCGATTATTGCCTCAGCCTCAGCTACCATATCATCTATAATAGCCTTAACCGGCTTAATCTCTTTTATCATCCCGGCAATCTGACCTGCCAAGAGCGTGCCATTTTCAAGGTCACCCTCAATCAAGCCTAACCGCACCTTGCCGATGCCAAACTCCATAAGCTCTTCTATAGAGATGCCGGATTTCTCCTTCTCCCAAAACTCATGAATTAACTTATTCTCCAGAGCACGTATAGGGTAACCGGTGCTCTGACCAGAAATTACCGTGGAACGGTCGTGGGCATCTACAATCGCCTGCTTATAAGCGGGGTGAGCAATACACTCCTGGCTAGCAACAAAACGCGTCCCCATCTGAACCCCCTGAGCCCCAAGAGCCAGGGCAGCAGCTAAGCCCCGACCATCACCAATACCCCCAGCCGCCACTACCGGTAGCTTAACAGCATCAACCACCTGGGGGACTAAAGCCATGGTGGTAATTTGCCCTATCTCCCCTCCCGACTCCATGCCCTCGGCGACCAAGGCATCCACCCCAGCCCGTTCTAGACGCTTAGCCAGGGCAACACTGGCTACCACTGGCATTACCTTTACCCCCGCCTGCCTAAATCGGGGGATGTAAGGCCCAGGGTTACCAGCACCAGTAGTAACCATAGCCACCTTCTCTTCCAGAACTAAATCTATAACCTGCGCAGCAAAAGGGGATATTAGTAGAATATTTACCCCAAATGGTTTATCTGTTTGCTTTCGGGTCAGGCGTATCTGCTCTCTCACCCAGCCTGGTTCGCTGGCACCAGCACCAATAATACCTAGTCCACCAGCATTGGACACGGCTGAGACAAGCTCGGCGGTAGCCACATGAGCCATCCCCCCCTGAATAATCGGATACTTAATGCCAAAAAGGTCACAAATAACAGTTTTGAGCATAGAATAGCCTCCTTAGCTAGCTTTCTTCTTCGGGGTCTTGGTCTTAATCTCAATAACTTCCCTACCAGCATAGGTTCCACAGACGGGACAAACATGATGAGGCAATTTAGGGGTATGACATTGAGGACAATAATCTAGAGCCGGCGCAGAAAGCCCGAGATGACTACGCCTCTTGCCCTGCCGCGCCTTGGCGTATTTCCGTTTGGGTAAAGCTCCCATGCTATTCCTCCATTCCTTTCCGTAATGTCAATCTATTTAGCTTAGACCAGCTAGGGTTCACCTCTTGGGGCAAACAACCACAGGGCCCCTGGTTAAGGTTATGACCACAAGAAGGACATAACCCGGCACAATCCTCACGACAAAGAGGCTTCATCGGGATAGCCAGCAGCACATATTGACGTATTGCCTCAGTTAAGTCAAGCACATGATGCTCATCAATAGTAAAGCATTCTGGCTCCTCAGGCAAGGACAGTGAAATACCGCTAACTACATCTATAGTAGGGAAATACTCTTCTTCAATATTCAGTGTTAGCGGACAATTAAACAGGCTTAAGCAACGGCTGCAAGTAACTTCAACCTCGGTATGTAGTTCAGCCCTAGCCAAGATACCCCGGTCGGTACGCACCAGCGAAACCTTACCCTCGACCATGCTCTCGCCACCGGCGATACCAACAACCTCCCTCACCTCATAATCCCGTGTTGCGCCTATAGGTGACTTAAGCAACTGAGATACATTTATCTGCATTATATTCCACCTTCACTTAACTAAAATCTGCTTATTATAAGCCGAGCCACATACCTAGTGTCAAGCCAAAGCTAATCCGCTTGGACAACTCCGACGTTGAGGTTTATCAGTCGGAGAATTATTATAAAAATTTATAAAAAATCTCTTGACAAATATTTAGAATAGTGGTATATTATAAGTTTGTTATTATGCCTCCCAATTCTCACTTATTATACTCCCATTATTAGCCACAGGTTTTGCTTGATGTAGCACTGAAGTAAGGCGAAGAATTGCTGTATTTTTTGTTTGAGGAGTAGAACTAGAAATGGTTTTTACATTACCACAAACTGAAAAAAGAATGATCCTTGTCCCTAGAAAATCTTATGCCAAGCTACCCCAGATACTAGATGTACCCAACCTGATTGAGATTCAATTAGAATCATTCCGCTGTTTTCAAGAAAAGGGGCTAAAGCAGCTACTTGAGGGGATATCCCCCATCAGGGACTTCACCGAGAACAGGCTGGAGCTTAGCTTTGAAGACTATGAGTTCCGCGCCCCCCGCTACTCGGAGCAAGAGTGCCGCCACCGCGACTTGACCTACTCCGCCCCGATTTATGTCAAAGCCAAACTGCTGGTTAAAACAACCGGGGAAATCAAAGAGCAAGACCTCTTTCTCGGCAATATCCCCCTGATGACAGCTAAAGGCACCTTTATTACCAGCGGGGCGGAACGGGTGGTGGTAAGCCAGTTACTCCGTTCCCCTGGCGTCTATTTCACGGCTGAAGAGGATGCTACTAGTGGTCGCTCATTGTGCCACGCTAAGCTAATTCCTACCCGCGGGGCTTGGCTTGAGTTTGAGACCAGCAACCGGAATGTAATCTCAACCAAGATAGACGGTAAACGAAAGATCCCTATTACGACACTTATGCGTGCCATCGGCCATAGCAGTGATGAGGAATTACTCAACCTATTTGTCCAAGAGGACAGCTCCCTAGAACACCAATTTATTAAGTCAACTATGGGGCGTGACCCTTTGATTAGGAATAAGACCGACGCTCTGCTCGATATTTACAAAAGATTGCGCCCTGGAGACCCCCTGACTATTGAAAATGCCAACAAACTAATAAAGAACCTATTTTTTGACCCTCAACGCTACGACCTAGGAGATGTAGGTCGCCACAAGCTTAATATGCGATTGGGGCTTGATGGTTCAAAGAAAAAGCGAGTCCTGGATGATGAAGATATTGTAGGGATAGTCAGGCACATTATTATGGTTAATAATGGTAGTGATACCCCTGACGATATTGACCACCTAGGGAATCGGCGGGTGTCCACTGTTGGTGAGCTAATTCAAAACCAGTTTCGCATCGGTTTACTGCGCTTGGAGCGAGTAGTTAGGGAGCGTATGAGCATCATCAGCACCGAGGCAGTCACTCCCAGCGCTCTGGTCAACATTCGCCCCATACTGGCAGCTATCAGAGAGTTCTTCGGCAGCTCCCAGCTATCGCAATTTATGGACCAAACTAACCCACTGGCTGAGCTAACTCATAAGCGACGGTTATCAGCCATGGGACCAGGTGGGCTATCTCGGGAACGCGCCGGCTTTGAGGTTCGCGATGTCCACTTTTCCCACTATGGTAGAATCTGCCCTATTGAGACCCCAGAGGGACCTAATATCGGTCTCATCGGCTCTCTAGCTACCTATAGCCGGGTGAACCAGTATGGTTTCATTGAGACCCCGTACCGGAGGGTCATAGCCGAGGTAAATAATAGCTATGACGAGCTGGTGGGGAAGACAACCAGAGCGGCAGTATTAGATGAGGGTAAAACCATAGCCAAGGCCGGGGTTACTATTACACCCCGTCTTGCCACCCAGCTGTCTCACCTGTCACCTAGAACCATAAAGGTGGTGCCCTTTGTCTCTGATGAGATTGTCTCCCTAACTGCTGACCAAGAAGACAAATATACCGTGGCTCAGGCAAACGCCCCGCTTGATAAAAATAACCAATTCCTTGGCGAGAGGATTGAGGCAAGACTGGCTGAACGTTACCTATTGGTGAAACCTGAAGAGGTTGAGTTTATGGATGTATCACCCAAGCAGATAGTCAGTGTTGCCACCGCCTTAATACCTTTCCTAGAACATAACGATGCTAATCGTGCCCTGATGGGCTCTAATATGCAGCGGCAAGCAGTGCCCTTAATTCGCCCTGAGGCGCCTTTGATAGCTACCGGAATGGAGGCTGAAGCTGCCAAGTACAGTGGGCAGGTGCTCTTAGCCCAAAACGCTGGAATGGTGACCTCGGCTGCTGGCTTCAAGGATGAGCAAGGTAATGATAAATATCAGATTGTAGTGGCAAGAGATGGTGGTGAGGACAAATATGAGCTAATGAAATTTGTTCGCACTAATCAAGGGACCTGCATTAACCAGCGCTCGGTAGTAGATAAGGGTGATCGAGTAGAGGCGGGGCAAATTTTGGCTGATAGCTCGGCTACTGAACAGGGGGAGCTAGCTCTAGGCCAGAATGTGGTGTGTGCTTTCATGAGCTGGGAAGGGTATAACTTTGAAGACGCTATCATTATTAGTAATCGCCTAGTTGAGCAGGATAAGTTTACCTCCATTCACATTTCAAAGCATGAGTTAGAAGCCCGGGACACCAAGTTGGGACCCGAGGAAATCACTAGAGACATACCTAATGTGGGTGAGGAAAGCCTCCGCGAGCTTGATGAAAACGGCATTATCCGAATTGGTGCTGAAGTTGGCCCGGGTGATATTTTGGTAGGTAAAATCACCCCAAAGGGAGAAACCGAGCTATCCGCCGAGGAGAAGCTTTTACGGGCTATCTTTGGCGAGAAGGCCCGAGAGGTGAAGGATACCTCGCTGCGGATGCCTCACGGTGAGTGGGGTAAGGTGATTAACGTGAAGATCTTCTCTACCGATAAAGGAGATGACCTACCGGCAGGGGTTAATCAATGGGTGCGGGTCTGGGTTGCCCAGGAGCGAAAGGTTTCGGTCGGGGACAAGCTAGCCGGGCGGCATGGCAATAAAGGGGTCATCTCCCTTATCGCCCCGGCTGAGGATATGCCCTTCCTACCCGATGGCATCCCAGTAGATATTATCCTCAATCCCATAGGTGTCCCATCACGGATGAATATTGGTCAAGTTCTAGAAACCCATCTCGGTTGGGCTGCCCAGAGCCTGGGCATCAAGGTGCTGTCTCCAGTCTTTGATGGTGCCGATGATATTACCATTGAGGATGCTCTAGCCAGGGCTTGGCTAGTTCAAAAAGCCGGGGCGGTTAGCCTTGACCCAATTCATGAAAACCAAACTGTACAATTGGAGGCAGCTAAGGCATGGGTTACCAGCCAGGGCTATGATGGAGACAAGGTATTCAGCGATGCCTACCCCGGGCAAGCCAAGGAGGTTTGTCTCCGCTTATGGCTTGAAGACCTAGGCATAGCCAGTCGAGACCTCAATCAACACGAGCTAGCGCAGGCGGTGCAGAAGGTAAACACTGAGAGGAAACTTCCCCCACCTACTGTGGGTAAGGTTGTGCTCCGCGATGGGCGCACTGGTGAGCCATTTGACCAGCCAGTAACCGTGGGTAACATCTACATAATGAAGTTAAACCACCTGGTTGAGGATAAGGTTCATGCCCGCTCAACCGGTCCCTACTCCTTGATTAGCCAACAACCCCTGGGAGGTAAGGCTCAGTTCGGTGGGCAACGTTTTGGTGAAATGGAGGTATGGGCGTTAGAAGCCTATGGCGCTGCCCACAACCTTCAAGAAATTCTGACCATTAAGTCAGACGACGTGACCGGTCGAGCCAAAACCTATGAGGCTATAGTCAAGAATGAAGATATTCTCCAGCCTGGAGTGCCTGAATCATTTAAGGTCCTGATTATGGAACTGCGCAGTTTAGGGCTTGCCGTTGAAGTGATTAGTGAGGAAGAGGAAAAGCCAGCCCTGACCGAGGAAACTAAGGAAGCCCCTCAACTGGAGGCAGAACTTAAAGTTGCTGACGACCCAATTTGGAAAGAGGTGAAAGAAGATAATGCTTGAAGTTAACGATTTTGATGCGGTTCGTATTTCCCTAGCTTCGCCGGAGCAGATTAGGAGCTGGTCCTATGGCGAGGTAACCAAACCAGAGACCATTAATTACCGCACCCTGAAGCCAGAAAGGGATGGGCTTTTCTGTGAGCGGATCTTTGGCCCGACTAAAGACTACGAATGCTTTTGTGGTAAGTATAAAAAGATACGCTATAAGGGGGTTATTTGCGATAAGTGTGGCGTAGAGGTAGCTCGGGCTAAAGTTCGTCGGGAACGGATGGGGCATATTGAACTGGCATGCCCGGTGGCTCATATTTGGTTTGCTCGGGGGGTACCCAGCCGAATCGGATTACTGCTTGACTTGTCACCACGGAGCCTGGAACGTGTCCTATATTTCTCCCACTATATCACCACCTCAATAGACGAGAAGGCACGCCGGGAAGCAATTAAACGACTTGAGGAGAAGAACTCACAAGAGATAGCTGAACGCCAAGGCCTGGTGGAAGCCAAAATTGCCGAGTTAGAGCAGAAAGAAGCAACGGTAGAGAAAATAAACCAGCTCCGGAGAAACTGGGCTGAGGAAAAGGCACAACTTGAAGAGCAACTGGCTAACAATATAGAGGAGTTGAAAGACCTCCGCCAATGTGGACTACTCACTGAGAATCGCTATCAGGAGCTAAAACAGAAATTCGGCGAGGTTTTTGAGGCTGGGATGGGGGCTGAGGCTATCCTCCAAATCCTCAAGGGTATTAACCTTGATGAAATGCGTAACTCACTAATCCAAGAAATCCGTGTCACTTCGGGTCAACGCCGCAAGAAGGCAAGTAAGCAACTGCAAATAGTAGAGGTGTTTCACCGCAGTGGAAATAAACCGGAGTGGATGATTTTAACTGTGCTGCCGGTTTTACCCCCTGACCTAAGACCTATGGTTCAGCTAGACGGCGGCAGATTTGCCACCAGTGACCTTAATGACCTATATCGCCGAGTCATTAACCGTAATAACCGATTACGCCACTTACTGGAAATTGGAGCCCCAGAAGTTATTATCCGCAACGAGAAGCGGATGCTTCAAGAAGCAGTCGATTCCCTGGTTGATAACGAAAAGAGGGGAAGAGCTGTCGCCACCAGCGGTAATCACCGATTAAAGTCACTCTCAGACATGCTCCGGGGTAAGCAAGGACGCTTTCGCCAGAATCTACTTGGCAAGCGAGTTGACTATAGTGGACGCTCGGTTATCGTTGTTGGTCCAGAACTCAAGCTTCACCAATGTGGTTTACCCAGACGGATGGCCCTGGAGTTATTTAAACCATTTATTGTGCGCCAATTAATCGAGCAAGGGCTTGCCTACAGCGAAAAGGCTGCCCGACGGCTAGTAGCCAGAGCCAAGCCTGAGGTATACGACATACTAGAGGAAGTGGTCAAAGAACGGCCGGTATTACTTAACCGAGCCCCTACCCTGCACCGACTTAGCATCCAGGCTTTCGAACCAGTGCTCATTGATGGTAGTGCTATCCAGCTCCATCCCTTAGTCTGTGCTGCGTTTAATGCTGATTTTGATGGTGACCAGATGGCAGTCCATATCCCCTTGTCTAAAGCTGCCGTCAAAGAGGCAAGAGAGATGATGCTCAGCATCCACAATATGCTGCTACCAAGCTGTGGTGAGCCAATAGTAACCCCAACCCTAGATATGGTTCTCGGTTGCTACTACCTAACCACCATTAGACCCAAAGCCAAGGGGGAGGGCACAATCTTTAGCAGTTTCGAAAAGGCGAGGCTTGCCTACGAAGTTGGCGCTATCGACCTTAGAGCCGAGATTGAGGTCAGGGACCAGAAAACAGGTGAGCGGATTAAAACTAGTGCTGGTCGCATCATCTTTAACGAAGTCTTACCCCCGGAGCTAGACTTCCACAACAAAATAATTGATAAGTCAATCCTAAAGCAAATAGTAACCAGTTGCAATAAGCTACTGAGCAATGAAGATATGGGGGTATTACTGGACAACCTCAAACAACTTGGCTTCCATTATGCCACTAAATCAGGGGCGACCATTGCTATGAGCGACATTGAGGTCCCCCAGAGCAAACCCAAGCTATTAGAAGAGGCGGAGGAAAGGGCAACCATTATTGAAAACCAATATCACCGCGGATTAATCACCGAGGACGAAAGGTATAGCGGTGTGGTAGGGGTATGGACTCAGACTACCGACAAGATTACCGACACCATTTCTGAGACCCTTGACCGCTATGGTGATATTTACATGATGGCAACCTCAGGGGCAAAGGGTAACATTTCCCAGATTAGGCAGCTAGCTGGTATGCGGGGCTTAATGACTAACCCTTCAGGGAAGATAATTGACTTTCCTATCAAGTCAAGCCTTCGTGAAGGGCTGAGTGTTCTGGAATACTTTATCTCCACCCATGGTGCCCGTAAAGGACTAGCCGATACCGCTTTGAGGACGTCGGAGAGTGGCTACCTCACTAGACGCCTCATTGATGTCGCCCAAGATGTTATTACCCGCCAGGAAGACTGTGGTATTACAGAAGGTATATGGATATCTGAACCAGAAGAAAGGGAGCTACTACCGTCACTTGCCGAGCGAATAATCGGTCGATTGGCAGCTAGTAAAGTGGTTGACCCCAACACTGGAGAAACCATTGTTAACCACAATGAGGAAATTGACGAGGAGAAAGCAAATAAGATTATTGCTGCCGGGATAACCAAGGTTCATGTCAGGTCACCCCTTACCTGCCAATCTAGGCAGGGTGCCTGCCAGCGGTGCTACGGCAGAGACCTAGCTCGTGGTCACCTAGTCGAGCTCAACACAGCGGTAGGCATAATTGCCGCTCAGAGCATCGGCGAGCCAGGTACCCAGCTAACCCTACGCACCTTCCACACCGGCGGCGTAGTCGGACTTGATATTACCAGCGGTCTACCCAGGGTAGAAGAACTCTTTGAGGCAAGACCACCCAGGGTTCAAGCCATCATCTCAGAAATAGATGGAGTGGCTGAGGTAATTGATGATGAGGAGGGGAAACGGATTAAGATTACCAGCTCTGAGGTATTCCGTGATGAATATTCACTGCCCCCGGGCTGGCAAGTTATGGTGGACAATGGTCAGTGGGTAGATATAGGGGCAGTACTAGCCTCTCCACCTGAGGCTGAAGCTACACCCCAGTCGCTAGCCCTAACTACTGAAATTCAACCTATCCTAGCTCGTGTCACCGGTGAGGTAGTTATTGAAGATGGACAATTGTCCATCAAATACGAGGAGGAAGAGGTGCGGGAGTATACGGTTCCGGCTGCCACTCATATTCGGGTTCAAGATGGGGACATAATAAAGGCAGGGCAACAACTTACCGATGGCTCCATCAACCCGCAGGATATACTTCACATCCTGGGTAAGGAGGCAGTCCAGCGATACTTAGTTGACGAGGTGCAAAAGGTTTACCGCTCCCAGGGGGTGAACATAAACGATAAGCATATTGAAACTATCGCCCATCAGATGCTGACCAAGGTCTGTATTGATTCCTCAGGTGATACCGAGCTAGTGCCTGGGGAACTAATAGACCGGTTCCGCTATGAAGACATTAACGCTAAGGTACTGGCTGAGGGGGGTGAGCCAGCTACGGCTCATATTGTATTACTGGGTATAACCCGAGCCTCACTGAGCACCGATAGCTGGCTAGCCGCCGCCTCCTTCCAAGAAACCACCAGAGTGCTTACTGAAGCCGCTATCTGTGGCAAGATAGATCGGCTGGTTGGGCTTAAGGAAAATGTAATTATTGGTAAGCTGATTCCAGCCCGCTACCCAACTTATCAGGAAGTGCCGGAGTTGGAAGCCGGCGAGGAAGATGAAGAGAAGCTAACTATCTAGGTCTTCCGGCAACGCTACCTAATAATAGTCAGCCGCCCTAATCAGATTAGGGCGGCTCTATTTTATCCCAGCAAAGAGCTGACCTGAGCCAAGATGTGATATAATAAGGTCGTTTACTAAGGGGGTGAGGTTAAAATAGAACGCATTATATCAGGTAAACGCAGTGCTGATGACATATCGCTTGATACCAGCCTTCGACCCCGGCGCCTTAATGAATTCGTTGGGCAAGCCAGAATCAAGGACAATTTGAATATAGCCAT
>CAYHAL010000013.1:4009-15763 GCA_964354655.1 uncultured Dehalococcoidales bacterium | reverse complement strand
TGCTTAGCCCACCCCTCCGAAACCGATTTGGCGCTGTCTACCGCCTCGATTTCTACGACCAGCCATCTATTGAAACCATCCTTAAACGCTCGGCACGCATTCTTCAGGTAGAAGCTGAAACCAAGGGGTTACAGGAAATAGCCTGCCGGGCTAGAGGCACACCCCGCGTGGCTAACCGACTGCTCAAACGAGTCAGAGACTATGCCCAGGTGATGGCAAATAGTATAGTCACCCAATCAGTGGCAATTGAGGCACTAAACAAGCTTGAAATCGACCCCATCGGCTTGGATGAGATAGACCTTAAGTTGCTACATACCATCATTGACAAGTTTAACGGTGGTCCGGTGGGACTGGATACTATTGCTGCCTCAATCAGCGAGGAAGCCGATACTATTATGGAGGTCTACGAGCCCTACCTTTTGCAATTGGGCTTCCTTGAGCGAACCCCTCGTGGGCGATTAGCCACCCCGCTGGCTTACCAACACCTCAACCTACCCTATAATAAGGGAAAACCTCAGCCAACCCTATGGCAAAATGAGCAGTAGAATTTGGCTTCTAACTATTATCCTTTTTCTGCCCCCGTTAGGGCAAAACCAAGAGGGAACCTGTTACCAAGGTTCCCTCTACTGAGTACTTGCCCTCTTTACTGGATGGGTCATTCAGCCTCTACCGGTGCGAACACTACCTTAGCTATCATATCCTCTGTATCATAAATGACGCGTAACCTTTGTTCCTCCTCAAGCCCGGCAATGCCACGCAGAATAAAGTAAGTTCCCTCGTCGTAACTTAAAACAATCTCATCGCCACCACCATCCGGGGCTATGGTGATAGTTTTATCGGCTGAGGAAATATCGGTAATTGTACCCACGACGCGTCCATAGCCAGTTGGCTCAACAATAATGACCAGCTTAGCCAACGGGTTATCTTCCCCCGGTACCGCCCGCACCACTACATAAGAACCAACGGTAATATCATCAAAAGTAGCCTCTTCACCGAAGGGACGAAGCCATCTCCCCAGCCCCGGCGTCCCCTGACCTTGCTCTCCGGGCCCCGGTTGGTGTTTGACTAAGCCACGAGCACCCCAAGGCACCACCGCTCTAAACAATGAGCCAGCCTTTCCGACAATGGAATGAAGCCACCCCCGAAGCCCTGGCCTTTCTTGGCTCTCCTGCCCTAATTCCATCAGTTGTTTGGCTAGAGGGACAGCCTTCACCGGGACTGCCGCTTTATAGTACTGAGTTTCGCCGTCAACCGATACCGTAACCTCCCACCACCCCGACTGAATGACAAAGATTTGTTGACTTGTATCAATTACTTCGCCCATCAACAACGCAGGTAGCATATTGCCCACCTGAGGCGGCGCCCAATTGGGAGGAGCCGCCAGCGCCGTTGATGCTAGACCTAAGACCAAACCAACAACAAGTGCCAAAACGCCAGCTATCTTTGGTACTTTCATCGTTTATCCCTCCTCACATTGTGCCAAATTTATCTTCATTACTCCAGAATAGCATAGGTTATCTGAACGTTAGCGGTAACCTCCATCTCTCCCGGGCTGATTGGTGGTGCCGTTGGTGCTGGTGCTGGTACTGCCATTCCCCCCTCGTAGTATACCTTCGGGTAAATAGGGGATGGCAGATAACTACTCTCAGAAATGTAGGTTGGCTTGCCTAGCTTGACCCCAGCCAGACTGGCTAGTTGCTCGGCTTTAGCTCCAGCGTCAGCCATTGCCTTTTCCCTCGCCTCTCCCAAATAGACTGACGGGTCATCTATAGAAAAGCTTATGTTATCTACCCGGGTGAGGTCTCCCCCAGCCACAACTACGGCATCAATGATGGGACCAGCCTTGTCTATATCTCTTATCTTGGCAGTCACCGTATTGGTTACTCTATAACCAATGACAATCTCTTGCTGTTTTTCCTCATCCCACCTAGTTACCTTCTGAATGCTGAAATACTGGGTTTGAATGTCCTTCTCAGCCACGTCATTATCCTTTAGCGCTGTCATCACCCTATCCATAGCTTCAGAGGCTTTGGTCTGAGCCTCAGCTACCGTTGCCTCCTGGGCTTCAATGCCTAAACTTAAGATGGCGATGTCAGGAACCGCCGTCACCTTGCCTTCCCCGTTGACCCAAATCCCTTCCTGCTGGCCTCCCCAGTTGACCTGTAGAGGCGATGGCACATTGGCCAACCCTAGACCGCCAGGACCTGGAGCACCAACCATACAGCCACTTAAAGCAATTATCGGGAAGACCACTGCCGCCAGACCTATAGCCCATAACCACTTCTTTTTCATCTCCTACCTCCTTTTAAAGTTTCCCTTAAACTATAACGGGAAATTTGCCATTTAGTTAGTATTGGGTAATTCCTAAAAAGTTTCAGACTAATCCAAAGCAGCCAGGATTTCTTCATAACCTGCTTCTGAAACAGCAATTGCCCGACGTAGAGCCGGCTTTGCCGACTCCGGAGCTTTCCCTAACCCGGCACGGAGAGCAGCTGGGTTAGTAGCGGCACAACATGCCACCATCCTTTTCAGTTCAGCCCGACCGTTAGCCTCAGCCTGGACACCACCGGCAACCTGAGCCTCCTCAGACGGTGCCGGCGATGGTGCCGGCGCAGGTGCCGATGGCAGTGCCATCATCGCCTTTGGAGCACCTTCCCCCTCAGCTGAGACCAATACCGCCAGCATTGCCAGACGCCTATCCAAACGTTCGGTGGCGAGTTCTGCTTGCCTAACATCACCCTTACACGCCATATGCACTATTTCGGCAACCCGCCTATCCGTAAACCTAGCACATAATCTCGCCTTACCCATATTAGATGGGGTTAGTGTTAACTGTACCTGCTCGGTGGCTAGCTTAACCGTGTAGAGAGGGCTGTCAGGCATACTGTTACTGGCTGCCATCGCTACCCCGCCTCCAGTTAATAAGAGAATACTAACTACCATTAACGCCATTGCCCATCGCCGCTTCAAACTAAACAGGGGTAGCCTTTTCTTAGTCGCCTCTACCTGGAGCGCCGAACGAAACTCGTATCTGGCTCTAGCCTTAAACTCAGAGCGAGGTAAAATAGCTGATGCCTTGCTGACTGCCTGAGCCATCCGAAGCAGAGGCTCAAGCTGGGCTGCCTGCTCGGGGTAGCTGTGAAGGCACTGCTCCAAAGTCTCGCCCCTAGCCAGTCTATCCAGACACTCGTCCAGGATATTTTCAAACTCACTATTCTTCATTATCATACTATGCCACCAAAAATACTTTGCGCAGGGCAACTATAGCGCTATGCTGTAACGCCTTAACCGCCCCTTCACTCTTACCCATAATCTTGGCTACTTGGGCAATAGGCAACCCACCAGCAAAGCGGAGGGATATCACCTCTTGCTGTGCCAGTGTCAGCCTCCTAGTTGCTACCAGTAACTTCTCAATATCTAACCTCTGCTCGGCTATTAGTTGTGGGTCATAATCGCTGGCGACTAGAGACTCCTTTAGGGGAACAGTAGCCCGCTTTGCTTTTCTTCTCAGGTGGTCAACCACCTGGTTGTGGGCAATACGGAACAGCCAGGCAGAAAAGGGAATACCCCTCCACTTGAAAGAAGAAATAGCCCGGATGGCATTGAGAAAGACCTGCTGAGTTATATCCTCAGCTTCCATCCTATCCCCTATTCTGAGAGTTACATAGCGATAAATCTTATCGAAATACGCTTCATACAACTGGGCAAAAGCCTGTTCGTTGCGCTGTTGTGCTTGGCGAACGAGGCTTTCTTCATTTTGCACCTGACAACCCCCCGCCGTTTGACCGGCAATGATGGCGTTATCCTGTGCACTAAGTATAACGAAATAGACGAGAAAAAGATAGTTTAGAAGTCTAACTCAATAAAATGTGTTACAATAATTCTAAGACTGAAAGATTTCTTCGAGGAGTAAGAGCTTGTCTTATTATGTGCGCCTGATGCGCAGGGAGGACATTCCCCAAGTCACCAAGATTGACCGTGGGGCTTTCCCTACCGAGTGGCCTCCGGTGGACTACGAACGCGAGTTACAAAACTGGCTAGCCCATTATATTGTAGCCTGTGATGACAATAAAATGAGCGATGAGCCCGAGGCAACAGTTGCTCCCAATAAAGGCTCCTCCAAGCTGGCATCGAGGGTGGGACGATGGTTTAACTATGAGCCCTCCTTCGGCAGTGAGCTGCCTTCACCGGTTAGACAATACATCCTCGGCTTTGCCGGCTTCTGGATTATGGCTGATGAAGCCCATATAACTAGCATTGCCGTGCGTGAAATTCACCGTCGCCAAGGGACAGGGGAGCGGCTGCTTATATCCATTATTGACCTAGCTATAGGGCTAAACGCCCATAAACTTACCCTAGAAGTCCGTGCCTCTAACATTGCCGCCCAGAGCCTGTATTACAAATATGGCTTTACTCAGGTAGGTCTTCGCCGTGGCTACTACACAAACAACAAGGAAGACGCTATATTAATGTCCATTGAAGACGTTACCTCAGCCCTATTCCAATCACGCCTGAACCAGTTAAAGAAAGCTCACGCCCAAAAATGGGGGATTGCCCTCTACCAACTTGCCCGATAGTACTCACCCCACTGGGGTTTTACCAAACCAGTCCCGGCTACACTCTTGACATTAGGCGAAATGTTATTCTATAGTTACGAAGATATAGAGGTGGTTATTCATTCCTAAAACTGGCTTCAAATAGCTAGGAGTTGGATATAAAATGCTACCCACAAGTTTTGACCAATTAGTCGTAGGCTATGAGTTTCCATCGACTAGTTATCATTTGACCGAATCGGTTATTGCCAAATATCTGGAAGCGGTGGGCGGGCAGCGGCATTTGCTAACCCCGGGGATTGTTCCCCCTTTAGCTATAGCTGCTTACGCTATGACCGCACTGTCAAAGTCATTCTCAGTGCCAGCGGGTGCTATACACGCCGCTCAGGAGTTCGAGTTCCTAAAGTTAGTGCCCATCGGGACCACCATAAGCTGTAGCGGCAGGGTAGCCCAAAAAGTACAGCGGGGTGGATTGCACCTGTTAGCGCTTGAAATCAACGCCCTGAACCAAGACAAGGAAAAGGTCTTATCTGGAAAAGCTACCATAGCTATACCAGCTTAGGAATTTGGGAGAGGAATACCTGCTTTGAGCCGGAAACTGAAACCCTCAGACATACGTCAAGAGGATAGCTTGCCTTCGGTGGTAAAGCATATTACCCAGAAGGATATTAACCTGTATGCCGAGGCAAGCGGAGATTTTAATCCCATCCATGTAAATGAGGCCTTTGCCGCTCAAACCCCCCTTGGTGGCACCATAGCCCATGGTATGCTCATTCTAGCCTATATGTCAGAGATGATGACCGAGGCTTTTGGTGAAAGCTGGCTTGACGGGGGCAAGCTTTCGGTACGGTTTAAAGCACCAGTCCGACCCAACGATACTATAACCACCAGTGGCAAGATTGACTCCATTGAATATAAAGAGGGCATTCCACACGTCAATTGCAGCATAGAGATTTGTAATCAAAAGGGCGAAACGGTGATTACCGGTGGGGCGGTGGTTAAGCTTGGCTAATACTATAGGGGAAGGAGATATTTAATGGCAGGAACCAACCAGAGGGTAAGGATAGCCATAGATGCTATGGGTGGTGATTATGCCCCTAGTGAGATAGTCAAGGGTGCGGTTGGGGCTGCCGAGAAGGGCAACGTAGAGATTATCTTGGTTGGGCCTACCACCACGGTAGAATCAGAGCTAGCCAAATATAATACCTCCCGTTTACCCATCCATTGCGTCAACGCTGATGACTTTATTAAGGAGGAGGAGCACCCGGCTCTGGTGGTTCGCCGCAAGCCTAATTCCTCTATAGCTGTAGCCACCAAGTTGTTGAAGGCAAAGGAAGCAGATGCTCTGGTTGCGGCTACCTCTACCGGAGCAATGGTTACCAGTGCCATACAGTATCTGGGTATGGTAGATGGGATAGACCGTCCGGTACTGGGCGGAGTTCTTTCCAACGTCGCCCCAAATACAATAATAATGGACTTAGGGGTCAATATTGATTGCAAGCCGGAGCATCTACTGAATTTTGCAATCATAGGTTCAGTTTACGCCAGAATGTTTCTGAATATTGCCAATCCCACCGTAGGTCTGCTAAATATTGGTAAAGAGGAGGGAAAGGGCAATCAGTTGGCTCGGGAAACCTACCCCCTGCTACAAAAGAGCGGCTTAAATTTCATCGGCAATGTGGAAGGTAACGGAATCCTCACCGGACAAGCTAATGTTATTGTCTGTGATGCTTTTGTTGGCAATGCCATTTTTAAATTTAGTGAAAGTGGAGCTGAAATCATCGGTAAATATTTCAAAAATAAGATGAAACGATACCTAATACTAAGCCGCCTGTTAAAGGGCAAGGTTAAGGGTTTAGTGGCATCACTTTCCTTGCCTGATAGTGTAGGCGCTGGTCTCATCTGGGGGGTCGACGGCATCGTGCTGAAGATACATGGGCATAGTCGAGCTCCAGATGTTACTATAAAAATAGCTCAAGTCAAGATGGCGGTGGAGAGGGATGTGGTGAGCTACTTAAAATCTGAGCTAGCCAAGATTAGAAAACACATCAACTTGTGAAAGGAGTTATTATGTCGGCTGTTGAGGAGACCATCAAAGATATTGTCGTTAAGATTGTGCATTGCGACCGGGAAGTTCTTACCCCTACTGCTACCTTTAAAGATATGAAAGCTGACTCCCTAGATATGGTTCAAGTCCTTGTCGCCTTAGAGGACGAATTTGGTATTGAAATCCCCGACGAGGACGCCCAGAAATTCCAGAATTTCGGCGATTTTGTTGCCTATATGGAAGCTCGGATAGCCAAGAAGAAAGGCAATGCTTAAAGGTAAGGTAGCGTTAGTAACTGGTAGTTCTCGTGGCATCGGCAGAGCTATAGCCCTCAAACTAGCTGAGAAAGGGGCTGATGTCATTGTCAATTTCTTTCGCCGTCGCCAAGCTGCGGAACAAACGGCTAAAGATATTGAAACTCTGGGGGTAACTGCCAAGGTTATTAAGGCTAATGTTGGCGACCCAGAAAAGGTTAATGAGATGTTTGATATTATCGGTAGCAGCTTTGGTCGGCTGGATATATTCATTAACAATGCCGCCTCAGGTCTACCTCGTTCGGCTCTAGACCTGGATACTAAAGGCTGGGATTGGACAATGGACATTAATGCCAAGGCTTTCCTACTTTGCACTCAGCGGGCAGTTAAGCTTATGGAGGGGAGGGGTGGTAAAATAGTTACTGTCTCCAGCTTAGGCTCGCACCTGGTATTGCCCGGTTATACGGCAATAGGGGTATCTAAGGCTGCCCTTGAGGCTTTGACTCGCTATCTAGCCATAGAGCTAGCCGCTAAAGGCATCTGCGTTAATGCCGTGGCGGCGTCACTGGTCACCACCGAAGCTGGCATGCTTTACGCCAGGATAGCCAAAGAGCAACTGGGAGAGGCCTTTGCGTGGCAAACGACACCGGCGGGTAGACTAGTAACCCCTGAAGATATAGCCAATGTGGTAGCCTTTCTGTGCAGTGAGGAGGCTTTCATGATACGAGGACAGATAATTATCGTTGACGGAGGTACTTCACTGGTACCTTTTGGCGTTATGAGTAAAGGAGGATGAAGGAGGAGGACATTGGACAAGCAACGAGTAGTAGTTACCGGGATGGGTGTTATTTGCCCCCTGGGGTTAAATATAGATGAGTTCTGGGCAGGATTAGTAGCTGGAAAATCAGGCGTTAATTATATTTCTCATTTTGATGCTACTAATTACCCGGTAAAAGTAGCCGCCGAGGTAAACGGCTTCGACCCAGCAGAATACATGGATATAAAAACCGTTGAACGCACTCGTAGGCCCACTCACTTCGCTATAGCTGCAGTTATGGAAGCAGTAAAATCGGCTAGACTGGATATGACCAAGGAGCAGGCAGAGCGAGTAGGTGTTGTTACTTCCTATATGCTGGAATGTGAGCTTATCGCCCAAGGGTGGGAGACACTTCAAAAACGGGGGCCAAGAAGGCTTGACCCGCTGTTTTTTACCAAGGCAGCACCTAGTATAGTATCCCTACACATCGCACTGTTACTCGGGGCAAGAGGACCTAACACCAGTGTCAACAGCCTCTGCGCCAGTGGCGCTGATGCTATAGGGACTTGCCTAAATTTCATCCGCTTAGGCTATGCCGATGTCATGATAGCCGCTCCGTCTGATGCTTCACTAGACCCAATGACCATAGCTGCCCTAAGCCGGATAGGAGCCCTGTCCCAGGAGCCAGACCCTAATAAGGCTTGCCGACCCTTTGACCTCAACCGCAGCGGCTTCGTCTACGGGGAGGGGGCAGGGATAGTTATATTAGAAACCTACGAGCATGCTAAGCGGCGGGGGGCACCAATTCTAGCTGAGCTGGCTGGGGCCGCCTGGACATACGATGCCCATGATGTAACCGCTCCCTACCCCGATACCGAAGCTATAGCTATGAGAAACGCCCTCAAAAATGCCGGGGTAAAACCTGAAGAGGTTGATTATATCAACGCCCACGGCACCAGCACCAAGCTAAATGATGTCTGCGAAACTAAAGCCATCAAAATGGTTTTTGGAGACAGGGCGTATAAAATCCCGATAAGCTCCAATAAGTCTATGTTCGGTCACATGATAACTGCCGGTGGTGCTGTCGAAGCCATTGCTGCGGTATTAACTATAATGAATGGGATTATCCCGCCAACTATCCACTACGAGACCCCTGACCCAGAATGTGATTTGGACTATGTGCCCAATGTGGCCCGCCGGGCACAGGTAAATGTCTGCCTAAAGAATAGTTTTGGTCTTGGCGGGCAAAATTGCTGCCTCGTTTTCAAACGCTTTAAGGAGACTTAACATGTCTTTAGAATTTGAAGGTAAGGTATCGCTGATAACCGGGGCTGCTCGGGGCATCGGCAGAGCCATCGCCCTCAAGCTGTCAAGCCTCGGGGCTAAAGTGGCGGTTAACGACGTATCAAAAGAGACCGCCAGTGACGTAGTTAACACTATAACAAGTCAAGGCGGGGAAGCCATTGCCGTAGTAGCCGATGTAAGAGACAGCGAATCGGTAAAAGCCATGGTGCAGGAAGTGACTGACAAGTGGGGTAAGATTGATATTTTAGTAAATAATGCTGGCATTAACCGAGATACCCTGTTACTAAGGATGTCCGATGAAGCCTGGGACGATGTCATTAATACTAATTTAAGGGGGGTGTATACCTGCACCAAGTTTGCCCTGCGGTCAATGATGAAACAGCGATGGGGGCGTATCATCAGTATTGCCTCTATCGCCGCAATACTAGGCAACCCCGGGCAAACTAACTATGCCGCCTCTAAAGCCGGAATCATCGCCTTTACCAAAAGCATAGCCAGAGAGGTAGGCTCACTGAATATAACTGCCAATGCTATAGCCCCGGGCTTTATCCTGACTGATATGACCGAGAGGCTGCCCCAGGAAAGGAAAGACTTTATCCTGACAATGATTTCACTCCAGCGCTTCGGCAAACCAGAAGAAGTCGCCGAGCTGGTAGCCTTCTTAGCCAGCGACCGAGCTAGCTATATCACCGGGCAGGTTATTCGTATCGATGGGGGGATATAACCCCCATCGATTTACCATAAGCCGTCTCAGTCTTCACACCACCAGCTAAGGTAGAGACTCCCCGGTCCTCCGTGCCTGCCCACTACAGGGTAAACATCGGTAACATAAAGCTCAACACATTGAAGCTGTGAGGAGACCAGTTTTCTAAGTTCCTCAGCCTCATCAGGCACATTGCTGTGATTTATCACCACATGAAGTTTCTTGCCCCGGTACCTCTCCTTCATTATCTCAAGCAATCCTTCCACCGCCTTCCTCTTGGTTCCATACCTGGCTAGAGGGGCATGTACCTTTCCAGCGGCAGCATCCGTCTCCAGAAGTGCCTTAGTGCTAACTTTAGCCTCTGCCCAGGCACGACCGTCCTGTATCCTTCCTCCGCTGGCTAGGTATTCAAGATTATCAGCCAAGACAATACTCTTGACCCTGATTATCATATTTTTAGCCACTTCAACTACCTCGGAGAAGCTCTTGCCAGCGGCAGCGGCTTTAGCAGCCTCCAGGGCAATAAGCATCTGGGCTCCACCATAGGTGCCAGTATCAATTACCTCAATCTGGATATTGGGTAGCTCCTCCTCAGCCATCTGTTTGGCTTGCAGGGCAGCTTTAGATGACGCACCAAGCCTTACGCTGTGACTAATGTATACAATACCCCCCACCTTCTGACTCAGCTCTCGGCACGCTTCCAGGAACTCTCCTACAGAGATAGATGAAGACGTAGGTAGCTTATCGGTCTCCGTTATTTGGAGCAATTTCTGGTAATACTCAGGTAGATTTACCTCGTTTTCACGATAGAGCTTGCCATCTATAACAATGCCCATAGGCACTATTTTGATATCATGTTTATCAGCAATTTCCTGAGACATCTGGCTGATGGTATCAGTCATAACAGCTACCTTTTTCTTCACTATTACCCCCTTCCTCGCTTCAGCCTCCCATACCCATACAGCCACGCCGTCCCGTCGTTTCAAGTGGCATATTGGCTCTAATCCACTCTTCAAGCCCCTGTTTACTCTTGGTCAACGGCGCTTCTAGCTTGTGCACATCAATGCCAGTGAGATAAACGCTTGCCCGTTCCTTTCTGGCTCTATCTATCCGCTGGTTGAAATCTTCAGCCAGGGCAAAGGTTTGGGACAGGGTATCTCGTAGCGACTGAGCCAGAAAGCCTACCTTTTCACTGTTCCTCTTCCAGCTATCGGTCTTAAATTTCTTGGGACGCCCCCGAAGGCTGAACCCTCCCATAAGCCTCAGATTCTCATTTACGTCAAGAAACAGACTGCCAACTATCTCTGGCTCTGTCTTTTCGACTTTGCGCCGCCTCGACATGACGATAGAGATTACGATAAGAATAATTATTGGTATTATAATCTGCCATTGTTGACTGCCTGCACCAAAAAAATCCATTTGTTACTCCTCACCTTAGCTTATTAATGTTTATTAATTAAACCAGATTATTAGCAATATGTCTATAGGCATTGTCAGCAGGATTACTTTGCCTTCACCAACAGGCATATATTCCCGGAGAAAAACTTGAGCGGATAATGGTAGGAGCTTTCGGCAAAGGATTTAAGCACCTCAAAGCCAGCCCTCCTTACCAGCTTTTCCAGCTCGGGGTAGGAGAAAAGGTAATAGTAGCGGTACAGGGTCTTGCCCTTTGTCCGCCAGGGCACAGCTACCTCTTTTGGCTTAAACCGGAACCTGGGTTGCCAGCGGTTCCATACGGTGATAAAGGCTTCACCACCCGGCTTTAGTACTCGCCTCAGCTCATCTAGGGCGGCTTGCCTCTCCTGCTTGCCTTTTATATGGTGGTAGGTAGCTACGACAATTGCCCAGTCAAAGGTGTGGTCAGAATAGGGAAGATAGCCAACATCAGCCAGCGCTAGGTTTACCGCAAGGTTGAATTTTTGGGAGTATTTTCGGGCAAACCTTAACATCTCGGTAGAAAAGTCCACCCCATATAATTCAAAGCCCTGGCTAAAGGGTAAAAAGTCGGGACCGTGGGCACAACCAAGGTTAATTAGCTTGCCCTTCTGCCACCGCTGTGCCAAAGCTTCTAGCTCGTTGCGGAATATAGACCAATGCCTGAAATTATACCAGCTTGGGGCTATCTCATCAAATAC
>CAYHAL010000013.1:0-3909 GCA_964354655.1 uncultured Dehalococcoidales bacterium | reverse complement strand
CCCATAGTTAGGTTGTTACTACTAACCCAAATCTGCTAAACTGAGTATACAATGAAGAAATTCACCAGGACAATATCCGGGGTTACGCCAGTAGCAGTGATGACCCTGCCTCTGAAGTGCCCAGGGCAATGTATCTATTGTCCTACCTACCCGGTTACACCTCAGAGCTACACCCCTGAATCGCCAGCGGTGTTACGAGGCAGGGAATGTGGCTATGATGCCAAGAAACAGATTAAGCTAAGATTAAAAGCCCTCTCCGAGATGGGACACCCCACCGATAAGGTTGAGCTGATAGTCATGGGAGGCACCTTTCTCGCCTTCCCCAAGGATTACCAATATCAGTTTATTAAGGACTGCTTTGACGCCTTGAATGGTGAGGAATCGCCTACATTAGAGGAAGCAAAGGAAATTAATGAAACGGCGAACCATCGTTGCGTCGGGCTATGCCTAGAGACCAGACCTGATTGGTGTGGGCGGGAGGAGATAGATAGAATGCTTGAGTTTGGCATCACCAGGGTTGAACTCGGCGTCCAGACCCTGGATGATGAAATCTACCGACTGACAAGGAGAGGACACACTGTAGACGACGTAGTTAAAGCCACCGCATTACTCAAGGAGCACGGCTTTAAGGTGCATTACCACTGGATGCCGGGACTACCTGGCTCAACCCCGGAAATTGACCTAGAGCTATCTAAAAGGCTATTTGAGGATGCTCGGTTTAGACCGGATGGCTTGAAGCTATATCCGACCATGGTGGTGGCTGGCACCGAACTGGAGGAGTGGTATCGGGATGGGCGCTATCAGCCCTACGATGATGACACCATGATTAACCTGATTGCTGAGATTAAGTCTGTTGTGCCCAAGTATGTCAGAATCTCAAGGGTGCTACGCAACATCCCATCCAAGTTTATCGTCGGTGGTCTAAAGGACTCGCTCCGGGAGGTAGCTAGACAGCGCATGAAGGAGCAAGGTAGGGAATGTAGGTGCATCAGGTGTCGAGAGTATGGTCACCGGGCACAGACTGGCTGGGAAATAGGCAAACCCCGGTTGGTAAGAATGGACTATGAAGCTTCAGGGGGTAAAGAGATTTTCCTATCCTTTGAGGATGAAAATGAAACGCTGTTTGGCCTGTTGCGGATGAGGGTTCAATCCCAGTCCATATCTAGTCTAAGGCTGGAGGCTAAAAGCACCCAGAAAAATCTACGATTTTCCTGGGAACCCGCAGATGGAAATCTAGCCATAATAAGGGAACTACATATATATGGTCCTGAGGTTTCTCTTACCCGGCGGAACCCAAATGCAGCTCAGCATAAGGGTTTAGGTAAGGCACTAATGAGAGAAGCTGAGCAAATTGCTGTCAATATGTTTCAAGCCCGATGGATGGTCATCTTAAGCGGGGTTGGCGCCAAGGAATACTACCGTGCTGAGTTTGGCTACAGCTCACAGGGCGACTATATGGTCAAGCGTCTGGCTCAGATTCCAAAGTTTAGTCTTCACCCTTTTCAAGCTGCTCCAGTCTAGCATCACCAATACCAAAGTGGTGGGCTATCTCATGCCGAACTACCCTCTGTATCTCAGCAACAATCTCAGTCTCAAATCTATATTTAGCCTCAATCGACCCCTGGAATATGGTTATCTTATCCGGTGCCACCAGCCCATAGTGCCTGCCCCGCTTGGTCAGCGGCACACCCTGGTAAAGACCGAGAAGGGTTTGACCTCGCCTTAACCCCGCCTTAGCCAGTTGACTTTGAGTCGGCCAATCCTCAACCACCACGTCAACGTTTTCCAGCTTAGTCCGAAACTCCTCAGGTAAACTCTCAACCGCCCTTGCCACTAACCACTCAAATCTTTCTCTGTCCATGACTTAACGTTCTAATAGCATTTACGTCATCACTTATAAGCAATTTGAAATTTGCCTCGGGTATCGGGCTAGGTGTCGGCTCATGATTTGCTGCTCTTCAGATAGTCAATAGCCCACTGGATGGCGTCTTCTCCCTTAACCTCAAGCTCATAGTCGGGGACTATCCCTTTGCCTTCTATGAGATGACCCTTGGGGGTGAGCCAGCGAGCGGTGGTAATATATAATCCTGAGCCATCCTTAAGCTGGCGCAGGATGTTGACACTGCCCTTGCCAAAGGTTGTGGTGCCAGCAATAGTGGCACAACCATAATCCTGCAGTGCCCCAGCCAATACCTCACTGCCACTGGCACTGTAGCTATCCACTAAAACAACCAATGGTAGGTCAGTAGTGACTGGCTTATATTTAACACTCATAGTGGTATGGTTTCCTTGATTATCCACCACATCAACAACTACGCCCTCCTTCAAAAAGTAGCTGGCAACATCAACTACTGTCGTTAGTATGCCACCGGGATTACTTCGGAGGTCAAGGATGATGCCACTAGCCGCTTCAGCGGTTATCATATCCAGCACCGGCGATAGTTCTTCATCGGTGCTCTCAGAAAAATAGGTGATATTTATATAAGCAATGTCTTGTCTCATCTCAAAGCGGACACTGGTTAGCTCAATTTCAGCCCTGACTATCTCAATTTCTTCAGGCTGAGTCTCACCCTGGTGAAGAACCAGAAGCCTGACTGATGTCCCGCGTGGACCACGGATAAGAGCCACGGCCTCAGCTAGGCTCATCCCTGAAGTAGGTTTACCATCAATTTCCAAGATTATATCGCCAGCCCTAATACCTGCCTTATCCGCTGGCGAATCGGCAATCGGGGCAATAACTATAATCTGATTGTCCTCAATGGCAACTTGGGCACCAACACCCTCAAATCTCCCTTCCAGGCTGCTCAAGGTCAACTGGTAGGTCTCAGGGTCTAGGTAAGAGGTATAAGGGTCATCCAGTGCCTCTACCATACCCTTGATGGCTGCCTGACTCAGTTTGCTAGCATCAAGCCTGTCCCTCTCCACATAATCTTGAAAGATTATATTCCACGCCTCCCCCACAACATCCAGACCCTGGCTTGCGGCGGGGGGAGTTCTGGTGCCTAGAGCACAACCAGCACCCAAAGATACAGCCAGGCTCACCACCAATAAAGCTATTACCGTAATTTTTAATACCCTTGACATTGGATTACGCCCCCATAAAGTGTTTTGTAACAAGATTTATTAGTTATTTTATTGAGGAAAATATGAGTAGGGTAGTCTAATTTAATTATGAGGTAGAATTTGCGGTTCGCCGGTGTGAACCTTCTCCTCTTCAGCGGTGACAATATCTACCATCCTAATGGTATCTTCTATATTGTTGAGAGCCAGGGATATTCCAAGCTTTCTTAACTCAGCATAGTCCAACCCTCTAAACAGGTGGCGTCCAGCTACCCAACACATCTCGTCATAGAGCGCTGGCCATTCCTTCCCGTGGCGGTGAATACAGAAAAGGATGAAGTCACGAGCTATAGGGTTAAGAGGCTCCATCATCATCTACTATATCCCTAACCGACGTGGTCGGCAAGCCCACTAACGGTTGTTGGCGTTATAGTTTTAACCTTAATTATGCATCATAACCCTCGGTTACTAAGTCTTGCTTCCTTTCCCTAACTCCAAGCTGGGGTAGAAAAATTATTTGCCCGCAGGGCATAATTCAGCTACAATCAGGCGAGCAAAGAAGATAGAAGAATCAGGTTAAGGAATACTTACCATCGTCAGCAGACTATTCAGAAACCGGAATTTCATATTTATTCTGGCTATTGTGCTGGCTCTGGCTGCCGGTCAGGGAGCAGCTTGGATAGAGCCACTATTACTGCCATCACTGGCAGTGGCTATGACTTTATCCACCGTCAGCATAACCAACCACGACCTTGCCTCAATAAAAAGCTCGCCTCGCCCGATATTTATTTCGCTGCTGCTCAATTACCTTCTCATGGGAGGCATAATGCTACTCATGGCAAGGTGGCT
>CAYHAL010000012.1:0-40570 GCA_964354655.1 uncultured Dehalococcoidales bacterium | reverse complement strand
TCAAGAGCTGTGCCTCGTCTTTTTCATTGATAGTGGGAGTTGGATTCAAACCAACAGTCTTCGGCTTATGAGCCCACCAGACTGCTTAAACACAACGGCTTTGCATGGAATAGCGAAAGGTATAGTGAGGTAGACGGGAAATTCCGGTGGCGTGGTGAAAATTAACCATCTGAAGTCGGTTTGTCTTTACCAGAAGGCTCAAGCTGGCTCACATATTGATACCTTACCAAGCCATCAATGGCACAATATGTATGCCTCTCCTTCTCACCCTTGTGAAGCACCGGTTTGAGAAGCTCTTCAGCAGTCCTAATGAGGTCATCCAGTGAACTCAGTGATATTACGGTCTCCTCACCTCTAATATCTGGTAGCTCTTCTACATCAACGATTAATTCCTTGTATTTCTTCCTGGCTAGCTGCACCTCTTTCTCAATCCCTAAGAGTGGCGCAGGCTTGAATCTCATGTAAAGCCTCAGGAAATAGAGGAATAAACCCAACATAACGCCCGCGGTTGTAGCTGATAGAGCTCTTGCCCCAGTAATCGGTAGCCCTAAGTACTTATTGGGATTGGTAACCATCTGGCTCCTTTCAATGGAGCCGGGTGTAGACTTTACCAGTTCTTCCTCCCACTTCAGTGAGCCACCCCCCAGCGTGCTGGTTAATGTCTGCTGGAAGTCTTCGTCTATTGGTCCAAAATCGGTTTGAGCCGCAGTACTGACATCAGCCCTGATGGTTAGGTTACATACCCCAGAAACGCCGGTTTCCTGTTCGATAGCCTTAATTGAGTCGGTGAACTGGCTTATGTCCAGAGGAAAACTAACGCTGAAATCTCCCTGTTTAAGGGTGAGAGGCACGGGCACAAAGTCCTTGGACCAGTAGCCGGGATTCTCTAGTATAGCCACTATTTTTACCTGTTCGGTTATCGGGCTCACTGGGCGGCTGGACTCCAGATAGTAGGCAAATGTCATGTCCATCCTATCAACAAGGTTAGTCAGAATGGTGTCTCCGGGCTTCAGAATTGTGGGCGGTGCCCCAGCTGCAGCCGTAACCGGAGGTGGCGTCAGGGTTATGGCACCAAAGGTGGAGTCTGACTTAAGATTAACCTCGTAATCATATTCCCCCCGATGCTCATAGCTTATACCCTGGCCGAAGCCGGTTTGGCTATTAGACAAATCCCTATCCACTTCAATGAGCCGACCGTCTGGGTGTATATCCAAACTGTGGGTAAAGACGTCAAATAGGCGCCCCGAATCTGTTTCGGCTGCGGTATAAACATAGGCGTTGACAGTTATAACGCCGGTTGAAGTGAAATCAATATCATCTAGTGAGAAGTCAACGGTGAAGTCCCCGGTTTTGGTGGTTTTAGGCACCAAGCTAAATTCTTGGCTTCCCTCAGCGCTTTCCACCTTTGCCGTAACCTCTACCTGGTGAGTTGTTTTCGCCACTGGTTTATCAGCCACAAAGCGGTAGGTAAAGATTAGGTCAAATGTGTCAATCATTTCGGCGGGGTATCTTGGGTTTGGCAGTGGAGTTCCCGTAGTTCTAGGTGGGATAGTGCCAAAGAGGTAGGAAGGCTTCAGGTAGACAAGGTAGTCAAAATTCCCCTCATGCTGGTAACTAAGTAGCGTAGTATTTTCCTCTATCTCAGTAGGCAGGGTAAATGCCCTGTAGACACCAAATATTGAAGCCGCAAGTAAAACTAAAGTAATAATGAGAACCGTTGGTCGCTGCCAGCGGGCTCTCTCCCTAACCTCCCTCTCGGCTTCGCGTCTTGGTTTGGCTTCCCACCTTGCCTTCAGCCAAGCCGCCCGCTCTGCCTTTTTTCTGGCTTCGGCTTTCTGCTTAGCCCTCTGTTTAGCTTCTTTAGCCTCCTGCTTGGCTATAGCCTTAGCTTCTTTGGCTTCCTGCCTGGCTTTCTCCCTAGCCGTCTTCTCAGCTTCCTTTCCTGCTCTGGCCTCCTGCTTGGCTTTCTCCTTAGCCGCCCTCTCTGCCTCCCTTCTTGCTTTAGCTTCCTGCCGTGCCCTCTCTGCCTTCTGCTTCTTCATCGGTCCACCCAGCATCAATGGGTAGCGACACCACTGGCAGTGGTCACCTTTCTTAGTCCTCCGCCCGCAATTGGGACATTTCGTAGTTCTCCAGAATGCCATAAGTCAATCCCGATTAACTAGATTTCAAACTTGCTCTCGTTATTATTTTTTATTGCCTGCCCCCCAAAAATGCCGTGAAAAGCTGGCTCACCCCTCCCCATTCTCATGCTCGCCCGAATCTTCTGTTTCCTCTGGGGGACTAACCACTATCACTGAAGTATCAAATTCAAGCTCAACGTAAGCACTGGAGTCAATATCGGCCGAGATTTGGTAGGTTACTGTGTAGGTACCCGGTTGCCCTGCGTGGCAGGTTACCCGAACACTGGCTCTGTCATGGGCGGGGATGGTTATCGGCAGAGAAGGCAGAGTTAGGCTAAGACCGGCGGGCTCGCTGTCGGCGCTAATATCAATCACTGCTGTAGCTGAAAAATTGTTGTACAGGGTGAAGGCGCGGCAGGTTGATGGCTCACATACTTCCAGGGTGGGGGTGGGGGCAATGGCATAGCCCAAAAGGGCAGTCTCGGGCGATTCAGTCACCTCAACGCTGACCGGTGCCGATACCTGCGCCTGATAGGCGGAGGTGAATAGAACACTCACCAGCAAGGCTAACAGCAGTATGATTAGTAGCTTCTTCATGGTCTCACCAATAGCAAACCCTGATTATTCCTGTCTCCTTTGCCTGAGCCTCCTTATCATCCGGGCTCTGGTTTCCTTCCCCAGCCGGTGCTCGGCAAAACCGGCGGGGACGGTGAGGGCCAGCATCAGCACCACCGAGGTGGCAAACATCGCCAGTAGCTGGTGATACTGTGCCAGCCGATATAATGCTTTACCCGGTAGCACCGGGGGCAAGACCAGCATGGTAACCGGTACAGTATGAGTTCCAATATTATCCTCCCTGCCAGCAACCAAGGCTTCAACCTCCATGTCCTGCCTGGGCGGGATAACCACCGGGTTCTGAGGGAAGGTAAGGGCATCGTCCCCGCCAACAAATATTGTCACCATGGTGATGGGAAAGTTACTGGTCAGCGGCAGATCACGGCTCTGCTCACTACCAGCAGGAATGATGCCAAAGCTTATCCCGCCTGATGTTACCAGCGGTTGGCTCTCCCTCGCCTGGGAAACGCCGTAGCAAAAGTCCATGGTTGATGACATCCTGACCATAGCCGACATCAGGATGAGGGCACCAATGACGGTTATACCGCTGTATTTGAGCAATATTTTATGCCGTGAGTAGAAGCCCTTGAGCCCGCCTTCTGGTCTTAGCTTCAGCCTGAGCCTGGGGCGCTTCCTCTGTCCTCCACGAAAGTAGAATACAAGCAATACAGCAACCAGACCCAGAATGCCGATGATGATAGGCAGGCGAATCTCAGATGTTACTACTCTGAGCGCCAGAGAGCCAAGCACCGGGACCTTTATCACCTGACTGCCAAGGGTAAGAACCGTGCCATGTATCCTGGCTAATGTAACCGGTGGCTGACCGCCTTCCTGGTCGGCATCGGGGTTGGCGTCACCCTTGGTGACATACCCCTGCTCAGTGGTGTCAACAATGCGGTGGACTACCTTGTGTCCCATGCTGTCCTCAAAGGCAATGATATCGCCTGCCTGGGGTGAGCCTGACTTACCGGCAAAGTAAGGGACAATGAAGGTAAAATCGCCATGCTCCAGGGCAGGCTTCATAGACTCCCCCGAAACCATGGTCCACCCCCAGGCTTGCCCGATAAACTGCTGCGAGACAACAGAGAAGATGATGCTGGCTACAAGCCCATAAAAAGCGATATTGCCGATTACTTTGGCTGCGCGCTTCATAGACACCACCCTATATTGCGTCTACGCACCTAAATTGTGCAGGCAGGCACAGTATAACTTTGCCATTTGGCGAAGTCAACCGCACCTATCTTATCCTCAGCTTACTTTTCCTACTGTTGGGCTAATACTAGCCAAACCAAGAAGGGATGGCGTGGTAAACCTACGCCATCCCTTATCTGACCTTCACTTAGCCTTAGGCTCATTACGGGGCTTGCCACACCCAGGCATAGAAGGTCACTGTTCCGTTGTAGGTGCCGGCAGGACAGCCGTAGTTGGTCTGCAGGAAAAAGCTGATGTAATCATGATCGCCAGGAGTACCCGCGGCCGTTAAGTTGATTGTGCCGGGTTGCACACCACCGAACTGGCTGGAATACATCCACGCATAGAGGTTATTGGCGCAGCCGCCGTGCCAGATCTCCAAATTACCCTGAGCTGCGGTCATTGGCCATGTGACCGCCGAAACCTTCAACTGGACAGCGTACGGCTTGTTGTTGGTGATCTTTAGCGTCTCCTCGTACAAGTACTGGGAGTTAGGCTGAACATTGCCGAACTCCATTATGACCTGCATGGGATTCCCGGGGTCCGTCTGAACGAAGTCAGGAGACACAGTACCACCGCCCGGAGCAAAAGCCAGTTCAGCCACATTGGTATTGCCGACAACGGGGTCAATTTTCATGGTGACGTAGGCTTTATAAGTGCCGGCACTCACGCTGGCAACCACCGCCAGACATATCACGATGGGAAGGATTATCTTTCTCACTGTTCACCTCCTTTCTTTTAGATTTTTATTTTAACCTTGTTAAAGAGCGATAGCAGATAACCGACCGTCTCCACTATCAAATTGGTTCTAAGATAAGGCTATAGCAGATTGGCTGGGCTGAACATCCTGCAACGGGGCGATTTAGGCTTAGAAAAAGAGCTATCTTGAGCATAGCTCTTCCGAGTGACCACAAGGGTCTCCCTCACCCTTTGTGATTAATCCCTAACCAGATGGGTAAGAAAAGTGGGGTAAAGATAGGTTATGTCTGGTTGACATTTGCCAAACGGCGAATTATACTGTGCGCACCTGCACAATTCAGGTGCGTATGGGCAATATGGCGGCGCGTGAAGAAACTCCGCACCAGAAGGCGCATAACCGAAGGTTGAGGAGGCGGCTGTACCAATCCTTATGAAACGGCAAGATTAATACTTTTTCCAGTTGAAAATCACCCTTTGGCAGGATAGAGTGCGGCCAATTTTTAGCTAATAATGGGTGTGGCAATAATACCGAGGTCTAATGCGGGTTTATGCTAAGCAGATAGGCAAACGGGGGTGGAGGTTACCTGGCTGGAAGCTATCCAGCGCGGGGAAGACCAGACTGTTTTTGTCTGGATTTCGCGGTTTCTCTTTCGTCATAGCCATAGTCCAGATAGTAATCCTGAGGTCGTTGCCCACGGTGCCACCCCAAACCTCCCTGCTCCTGGGGTTGGTCGGTGCTTACACTGTTGCCAAGATTCTCATTCCCTTCCGCTGGTATCAGCGGGACCTGCTGACCTACCTTGTCCTCGGCGCCGATATCACCATTTGTGCCTGTCTGGTCTTCTTCACCGGGGGGCTAAGCAGCGGCTTTCTTCTTTACTCGCTTAACCCCATTTTGACCACAGGTCTTTTCCTGCACCGGAGGGGTGCCCTTTCCGCGGCTGGCGTGGTTTCCGGGTCGGCGGCAGCCGCTCAATTACTTCCCGGCACCATGAATCTGCCAATTACCCCGGTTACAACTTTGCCCGGTGGATATCTGGGCGCGTTGATAATCTACATTATCCTTTGTTTTCTAGCCGCTCTCCTTCCCTTTATCATCAATGCCAACACCCATCGCCAAATAGAAGAGAAGGCGACCATTGATGAGAGAAGCAGGCTGGCCCGGGAGATGCACGATAATCTAGCCCAGGGCTTGGGTTATATTAAGCTGAAAACAGGGCTGGTGAAGGACTGGTTACTGTCTGAGAACAGCAGGCAGGCAGTAGCCGAGCTTGGCGACATGAGGCTTATAGTTGATGATATGTATGCCGACCTCAGGGAGTCCCTGGGGCTATTACGGGTCAAAACTCTGGATAGCCTGGGTTTCATAGCCACCCTGGCTGATTACGTCCAGCAATTCAGCCAGAGGAGTGGCCTGAAGACTGAGATATTTGTAGCTGATGGTCAGACAAAACTGTCAAACCTGGCTGAGCTACACATTCTGCGCCTGGTTCAAGAGGCACTAACCAATGTTAGGAAACACGCCAACGCCAGCAAGGTAGAGGTTAGATTTGAAGCTGACAGGACCTGGGCTGAGGTAAGCATCAGGGATAATGGGCGGGGCTTTGACCCCACCGCCTACCTGGGTAAGGAAGAAAGCGGTGAGCATCTTGGACTGAAGGTTATGAAAGAAAGAGTAGAGTCTCTCGGCGGCGATATGAGCATTAGCAGTAGCCGTGAGCAAGGCACCAAGATATCCTTCAGGGTTCCACTGAGTAGAGGAGGTGTTTGAGATGGAAGAGCGGATAAAGGTGTTGGTGGTAGATGACCACACAATGTTCCGTCGTGGGCTAATGGCACTATTGAGCTCAGAGGAGCAGCTCAGGGTGGTTGGGCAGGCTTCAGGTGGTGAGGAGGCAATACAGAAAGCGAAGGAGCTAAACCCTGATATTATCCTGATGGATATTCAAATGCCTGGCTGCAATGGTATAGAAGCTACCCGCTCTATCCGTGACAACGGGTTCTCAGCCGGCATCCTGGTGCTGACTGTGTCCGACAGGGATGATGACCTCTTTGCTGCCATAAAAGCCGGGGCGAACGGTTATTTGTTGAAGAACGCTGAGCCTGAGGAGCTTACTTATGCTATCACTCATGTTGCCCGAGGCGAAGCTATTATCTCACCGACTATGGCAGCAAAGCTTCTTGGTGAGTTTAAGTCAGTGACCAGTAGCAAAGCCGGGCGGTCAGCTCAGGCTGACACCTCTTTGAGCCCGCGGGAGGAGGAGATTCTACGGCTGGTGGCAGAGGGAGCCAGCAACAAGGACATTGCCTCAAGCCTATTTATCACTGAAAATACGGTCAAGTCTCATATGCGAAATATTATGGGGAAATTACACCTCAAGAACCGCTATCAGGCTGTTGCCTACGCAGCCAGGGAGGGACTTTTGCCGAGGGAACAGCTTGGGCAAGCCGCTCTGTAACTGACAGGACAAATATTGCCACTAATCACCTCTTAAGCCTTGATTAGACCTCGCTTTATTCTACTACCGTCCCGCAGGAAGTATTGATTTCACTTTTCACGCCAGTCTTGAACTTCTCGCGTAGTACTATTTACCAGTGAAGTCAGCCCATTTGGGTCATTGTGTGGTGAGGTAAGGTGAGTTACAGTGGTTATAGAATAGCTAATGGATAGATAAGTAAGATTTAATGAAGTTTTAATACCTTTTTTATAGGCAATTAACCTTGCCAGTTTAGAATGAAAATAGTGATGGCTTGGTAGGAGAAGGAGTGGATATGGTAGCCAATAACCAAATGGAGCCGATGCTGACAGTAAGAGAAGTAGCCTCACTTCTTAATATCCATAGCAATACAGTGAGGCGGTGGAGCGAGCGGGGGATAATAAGGGCATACCGTATTAGCCGTCGCGGTGACCGGAGATTCAGGCGAGAGGACATTGCTCGCTTCCTAGCCGAGTTTAACGTAAACAGAAGTAATTACAAATAGGCGGGCTCGACCGAGAGACAAGCGACGGACGAGAGGGTTACTAAACAAAGCCTAGCTGTCTAAGTCTGACGCACACTGCCGCTTTTGGTGCATCAAAGATTTCTACCATCCTGTCTAAATCCTTAACTTCTGCCCACGTTTCTCTTATCCATTGCCTGGGCATCAGCAGACAGGTGGCGAAGTAATCAGCCAGCAACTCATTGAAGGAACCTCGCATAGCCCCTCTTTTTCTAAACACGGGGGTGGTCCTACAGTGAGCTAACATATGGAAAGCTTCGTGGAACAGGGTAAACCTCTTCATACCCAATGTGTCATCAGCCTTAAGCTGTACTATCCATTCCTCCTTCGGATGCCAGATAGCACCGTGGTAAGCCTTTAATGGTAGGTGGCGGACTTCGGTAATACCCCCGTAGACAATAAACCCGATAAGCGCTATTGGTACCGGTGGGCACTGAACCCTTCCCACTTGAAGGTACTTCTGTGCAAGCAGTTCCACCAGTAGAAACAACCTACCGGTTTGCCCGCCTATATTTGTCTCTATAAAATCACAGCTTTGGAGAGTAACTTCGTCTTGATCGAGAAATTGATTGAGGCGTTCTTTATTCTCATCAGGGCACCAACCACACGCCAGCTTAGTCCGGCAGTGGGTGCGCAGGGGACACCGCTCACCATCGCCACTACTTACATAAGACCACAGTTCAGCTTCCCATTTTGGAATTTTCGCCGCCATATTTTTTCTGCCTTCGACGCTCAATCAGGTCTTCAATCATGGTAATCAGGTCATCATCGAGCTCATTGGGATACATCTGGCGAGCATACTCACGGAACTCTGGCCATTCCGCCGGCGCCTTCTCAGCTATTCTGGGTAGATACCCGGCAAGGGCAAGGACTTTCTCCAGGGGAACACCACTATATGCCGCCAACCGCTGGCAGGAGCGGATATTGGGAACGTCTTTACTACTAAGCCAGCGGCTGACGGTAGCATGGCTCACACCTAATTGGGCGGCTAGTTGACTCGGCAAGCATTTCCGCCGCCGCATCACCTCTTTAAGGAATGTAACTATAGGGACCTCTTTTGTGCTCATGGGTTTGTATTTTACAAAGTCCTATCATCACTTGTCAACAACGGACAAAGGTCGTTTACCCTCCGCAATTGATTTCCCATGTGCAGCATGGTTCTACTTAGCAAATTGCTCACAATGATCCAACGCGCAGTGAACAATAGGGCGCACTGTTCAAACTAATTAAACATTAGCATTTCATTTGGTCACGTAGACTGCTAACCAGAGGGCAAGTTTTCCGTTATAATGTTAGTCAGTAACTCTAATGGGGGAGGTAATTGAGATGAAGAAAATAATACTCTTGGCTTCAGTGGCAATCCTGATGGTTGGGCTGACCGCCTGTGCCCAGCTAGCAACAAGTCCGGCAGTAGCCAGCGTATTGCGATCGGATAAACCCAGAGTCACTTCGCCCAGCGTGACCGAAAGCGACCTCGATAACCTAGTTAGCGATGATAGCGCTTTCGCTTTTGACCTTTATCAGCAATTGAGAACAACGGATGGCAATCTATTCTACTCTCCCCACAGCATATCGGTGGCACTGGCCATGACCTATGCTGGTGCTAGGGGTGACACAGAAGAGCAGATGGCTGACGCTCTGCATTTCGGTCTTCCACAGGACCGGTTACATCCGGCTTTTAATAGCCTTGACATTGAACTTGCTAAGCGCGGTGAAGGTGCGGAGGGTAAAGATAGTGAGGGTTTCAGGCTCAATGTTGTTAATGCCATCTGGGGCCAGAAGGATTACCAATTCCTTACCGATTTCCTTGATGTGCTTGCCGAAAACTACGGTTCTGGACTCAGGATACTCGATTTTATTAAAGCCCCTGAGGAGTCTCGCATTACCATTAACGATTGGGTAAGCGAACAGACCGAGGGTAAAATTGAAGACCTGATTCCGCAGGGACTGATAAACGAACTGACCCGTCTTGTCTTAACCAACGCCATCTACTTCAATGCGGCTTGGGCGTTTCCTTTTAACGAGGATGCAACCAGTGATGGCACTTTCCATCTACTTAACGGGGATGAAGTAATAGTGCCAATGATGAGGCAGACTGAATCATTCAGCTATGCTCAGGGTGATAACTGTCAGGCGGTTGAGCTACCCTATGATGGTAACGAACTATCGATGGTGATACTGCTTCCTCAGAGTGGTGAATTCGACACTTTCGAGGGTTCGTTGGACTTACAAAAGCTAAATGGGATTCTTGGTCAACTGGAATACAGACAAGTAGATCTTACGATGCCGAAGTTTGAATTCGAATCTAGCTTTGCTCTTAAAGACACCCTATCAGAGATGGGCATGCCGGTTGCTTTTTCGCCGGACGCTGATTTCTCTGGCATGACCGGTAACCGAGAACTATTAATCACAGAAGTCGTGCATAAGGCGTTTGTCTCGTTAGATGAGGCTGGAACAGAAGCGGCTGCTGCCACCGCGGTAATTGTTGGCTTAACTGCTGTACCGGAGGAGCCAGTGACCGTTAATATTGACCGTCCGTTCATTTTTCTGATTCGTGATATTGAGACTGGGGCAATTCTATTTGTTGGGCGCGTTCTAAACCCCGGTGCCTAATCAGTTCGTGGGCTCTCTCCATTACAGATTGAAGAGTCAACGCCGGCACATTGAACCAAAGCTTGTTTCGTGCAGTTACAGTATAAAAAGGGCACTCCGAGCTGCTGACTTTGCCCGGAGTCCCCTTTTTTACAGCGAGAGACGCCCTGTAATCAAAATCTGGGCAGGTTTAGGAAGTGGTTAATGGCGCCTTTTTCCCCCTTCCCTTTGGCAGGGGGGAAGTAAAGCGGGGTGCTACCCCCTCTCAGGGGACAAAAAAGAGGCAGCCAGGTTAACCCTGACTGCCTCTGCGATGGACAGTAGTTAGGTAACAAAAAAAGGGTAGGCGGATTCATCTCCGACTACTCCTAAAATGGGCACAAAAAAGGCAAAGGTATCCCTATATCAACAGGATACCTTTGCCTGTATCTGTGTTAAGCGACTATCGTGAAAAAGGCAAAACTTGCCCTACATCAAACCGAGCAATTATCACCTTGTTTTTATCCTCTACCCCCGCTAGGCGTTTTATCAATAGCCTGCGACTCGCTAGCACTATTGATTGCGAGCTAGCCCACTTGCCCCGTGAGCTAGCTCGCTAGCCACTTGGAGGGGTATCCCCAAAGCGAGGTAAACCTTACCCGTGAGTAATAGCCGTCAATATTCAATTGTCCGAAGCCTTGCCTAACCCGCAACCCGCTGGCATTAGCCAAGTCCCCGCAAGAGGTTTTACCCTCTCACTATATAAGTCTCCAAAAGTAGCCATTTTTGGTCGGTTAGACTAGCCTTTTTTGCGCCTTTTTTTGCTCTCGGCGGTAATAGCTTCTCTCAGACTCGGTCAGAGGATAACCAGCAACCTTTTTATAGGCAAGCTGGACAAACCGTCTAGGATAACCGTCTAGCGTTAGCCTTGTGTCTAGCCTAGCCACAAGGTCAATGGCATTATCGTCGGCTATCAATTCGTGTAGTGGAGTGCTATCCCCGTTACCATCCTCTACTAGTCTATCAAGGCGTTCAATCTTGATAGCCTTCGGACAATCACGGTATAGGTCATCCTGTTTACACTTCTGCCTTTGCGTCTTGCTACAGCTAGCGCAATCTATACCGTTAATCCGCTTATAATACTTACGCCAGTAATCAGCTACCTCATAGCAAGCTATTCTGACTAGCCCGCCTTCTGTCAGCTCTTTACCTTTGGTGTTATAGCTAGCCTTTACACTAGCCATAGCCATTAAGAGGTCGTGTAAAAAGTCCTGTCTATCCTCAAACCTTACCCGCCTGATAAAGCCTTTGCCTACCTTATAGAATAGTGCCCAGTCACCGTCTAGCTGGTTATAACCGTTACCGTTGACTGGAGCTTGCCTTTTTCTACGCTTTGGGCTAGACTTGATACTACGCAAGGCTTGTGTCCGACTGGTTTGGCAGGTTGCTAATTTACCACACCATTGGCACACGCCTTGCCTTGTTTTTAGTGTCCAAACCTTATGGCATTGGCTACAATGCCCTGTTACCGTAGTTGTCATCGCTTACCCCCTTTGAGCTTATTTGCCCCGTGGGGCAAGCGTTTTAGGCTTTGGCTTTGAGCTATATTCAGTTGTTAAGGTTGCGGTTAAGAGGTAACCTGTGGCTGTCTCTTTGTGAGGCTTAATTCAGCTTTGATTTAGCTTTGCTTACAATATCATCATCTAACAAAAGAGCTTTTTGATAAATTAAAAAAAGCAATTGCATTTTCTTCTCTCCCCCGAGGGACAGGGTAATAAATGGAAAAAGATTAAGAGGTCAGTGTGCGAGACGAGAATCGCCTAACTTCGAGATATAGGAAACGCGCTAGAATGCGAAATTAGGGGGGTAAAAGTGGCAGTTAATAATTTATTACCTGGGGCTCACCGAGGGTACGGTAAAGAGTTACTTCGTTAACATTTTTGGCAAGATGGGGGTTGGCTCCCGTACCGAGGCGGTGCTGGAGGCGATAAGGCGCGGCTGGCTCAGCCCTGAGGGCGACTAGGAAGGGCGGAGACAGGCCAGGTAGGAGTTCTAGCCCGCCCTTGACAACCAGCCAGCGGGGGTGATAGACTAAACTATCAATACGCAGCAAACTGGGGTGAATCAATGGGCAGGATAACTATGCAGGTTGACGCTGAGGTGGAGGATGGCTACGGGCCTGAGGAAGCGGCGGAGATGCTGGGGAAGGGGATCGCCACCATGTGGCGATGGCTCAGGGATGACAAAATCGCTGCTGTCAGGATCGGCGGACGGGTGCTCATCCCTAAGAAGGAAATAGAAAGACTGCGGAAAGAAATCAAGCGTTGAAATCAATGGGCAAAGAATTTCTTCCGATAAAAAATATGTTCCACAAGCAAGTTAGTGCCGCCACTTCCCACGGGGGTACTAACTTTAGTAAGTGCCAGCGGGAATGCAACATGAACCCCATTCAGGTGCGCTACCTGGCTGCGCTACACCCCGACTTGCTCTAATCATACTAGCATAATCTATCAGTAAGGGCAAATAGAGCCCTAGCTTAACCGTAGACAGTAACACTCAAATCTGTTAGTATTAATGCCTTGGTGATTAATGGGGGAAAGGAGTAGTTAGCACCATGGCAATGCGGGTGCTGTGTCGCTTTCCTGATGACCGCGTACTGAAACAAAAAGCCAAAAGAGTGCCAACCATTGATGGCTCGATTCAGCGGCTAATTGACGATATGGTAGAGACCATGCAACACACCAACGGTGTGGGTTTAGCTGCTCCTCAGGTTGGGGTGCCTCTCCGAGTTATTGTACTCCAGATGCCAGGTGAGGAGCCTATGGCTATTATTAATCCTGAAATAGTAAAACGGGCTGGGGAACGGGAGGTGACCGAGGGTTGCCTTAGTATCCCCGGCTATGCTGGTGAGATAAAACGGTCAGTCTCAGTCACTGTCAAGGGCTTGGATAGGCAGGGGAAGACAATTAGAATTAAGGCTACCGGGCTTATGGCTCAGGCTCTGGAACATGAGCTTGACCATCTCAATGGTATCTTATATATCGACCATATAGAAAGTCAGGATAAGTTGCATAGGGTTGAGGCTGGGACTGGGGAGATGTGAGAGCAGTGAAGACCCTAGTTCAGTGTGATTTTGATGGTACCATCACCCAAGAAGATGTGAGCTTCCTAATATTGGACGCTTTTGGCAGTGGGGACTGGAGGCAACTATTAACCCAATATAGACAGGGCAAAATCTCTGTCGGCTATTTTAATACCAAAGCCTTCGCCATGGTTAAAGCTGATAAGCCAACGCTACTAAAATTTGTGAAAAGCAAGGCGAAGATACGAGCTGGGTTTCATGAATTGCTAGCCTATTGTTACCGGAAGGGGTTTAAATTTGTTATTGTAAGTAATGGTCTGGATTTCTACATAAAGGCAATTTTGAGGGATATCGGCGTAAATAATATTGAGGTGTTCGCTGCCCAGACTCGGTTCAGTCCCAGCGGTGTTGATGTCCGGTATATAGGCCCCGATGGTAACCAACTAATGGATAGTTTTAAAGAGGCACACGTTAGGTTGTTTCGAGGCAGGGGTTACCGGGTAATATATGCCGGGAATGGTATCTCCGACGCCGCTCCATCGAGACTGGTACATTGGATTTTCGCCACCGGTGAGCTACTGACCTATTGTAGGGAGATGAACCTTAATTGCACGCCGTTTATTGACCTCAATGATATAATCAGGGGCTTGGAGCTTTTGCAGTAGCTCCATAGTCCCTTTCGTCAAATATTTTACTGCCTACCCTTACTATGTTGGCTCCTTCCTCAATAGCAATGTTATAAGAATTTGTCATCCCCATTGAAAGATACCGCATCTCAACATTGGGCAAATTAAGCTTTTTAATTGTGTCAAATATTCTTTTCGTTTCCACAAAATAGGGTCTTGAGTCTTCGGGGTTGCCGAAACGGGGTCCCATAGTCATAAGCCCCACTATCCGTATATTTGGACAGGTTGAGATTTCCCTCACCAATTGTTCAACATCTTCCGGGAGGACGCCTGATTTTTGCTTTTCCCGTCCGCTGTTTATCTCGATTAATACCGGCATAATTTTGCCGATTTGAGCGCATCTCTTATCTATCTCCCTGGCAATCTCTACAGAGTCAACGGTTTCTATCATGTCAAATATCGTTACCGCCTTTTTGACCTTATTTCTTTGAAGGTGTCCTATAAAGTGCCATTTTACTTTGTTGCCTATTATTTCATAGGCTTTTTCCGTCTCTTGGACATAATTTTCGCCTACGATTTTTACCCCTGCCGCCGCTGCTTCCAGAATTTCTTCAGGTTGTCTTGTTTTGGCAGCGGCTACTAGTTCAACCCCACTCGGTAGGTCATGTAATATTTGGTTAACATTTTGTTTAATATCCATTAGCAATTAGAATTGTAGCACTTGCTTAACCCAACTGAAAGAATAGTCTGTTATAATATGAACATAAGTTCATAAGCTAAATTAGGGCAGGGCTGAAAAGGAGGGAATAGAAAATGCCTCTCATAGTTTCAATTGTAGGTAAATCAAAATCGGGAAAGACAGCCTTAATAGAAAAGCTGGTCGGGGAATTAAAATCGAGGGGTTACCGAGTGGTTACTATCAAGCACACACCTCAGGGTATGACCTTTGATGAGGCAGATAAAGATAGCTGGCGTCACATTCGTGCTGGGAGCGAGGCTACAGCAATCGTCTCGCCAGACAAAATTGTATTTATCAAGCCTATGGCTCAGGAGCTTCCCCTTGACCAGATAGCTCGTTTCTTCGGTGAGGACTACGACATTATCCTGGCTGAAGGTTTTAAGCAGAGTGATGTGCCCAAGATAGAAGTCCACCGTAAGGAGGTCGGTCCACCCTTTAGCAATATCAAGAAGCTTATCGCTATGGTCACTGATGAGCCTCTTGAAACCAAGACGAGGCAGTTTTCCCTGCAAGACATTAAAGGTTTAGCTGACCTTCTGGAGGAAGGCCTCATAAAGCCCCAGAGGGAACGGGTCTCGCTTTACATAAATAACGCCGCCGTAGCCTTAAGCACCTTTCCTAAAGAGGTTATCACCAGCGTGATTCTGGCTATAGCTTCCTGTCTCAAGGGGGTTGGAGAGGTCAGGAGCCTTGAGCTCTTCCTAAGGAGGTGTTCAGAAAAATAAGTAAGGCTGAGGTATTAGCCCACCTCTCTAAAATTTCCTAGCTATAATTGAAAAGATGGCGCTTTTGCGATATAAATAGGGGGGTGTTAAGCTTCTAGGGGGTCTTTTGTAGCTCCGTCGGTAGCCAGTTTACAGCAAGGAGGCTTAGTTTTGGCTAAAAAGAAGAAGGTAGAGGAACCAAAGCGCGAGTTTACCAAGCGCCAGCTCACTCAGTGGCAAATGCAAAAGAGGAGACAACGCCTTTTTCTTATTTTGGGAATAAGCGTTATTGCTGCCGTTTCAGGGATTATAGGCAGGGGGTGGTATGTTGGTGGGTATCTACCGATGCATGAAACGGTAATTAAGGTAAATAATACTACGTTTAACATGGGGTACTACGTAAAAATGCTTGAAATTAGTGGGGGGAGCTACCCGGAATATTTGCCATATTTAACTGACCAGGTGGTTACAGCTATTGAGCAAAATGAGCTAATAAGGCAAGAGGCTGAGAGTTTAGGCATTGTTGTCACCAATAGTGATGTTGATGGGGTGCTTAAGCAATTTAACCCTCCTTTAAGCAAAGACTACAGGGATTTAATCAGGAGTGAATTAATAAAGAGCAAGCTTCGTGATGTGTATTTTGACCAAGTAGTGCCCACGTCTGGTGCGCAGAGGCATATCATGGCAATGTTCCTAGAGAGCGAGAGCCAAGCAAATGAGGTTAGGGCTAGACTGCAGGCTGGTGAAGATTTTGGGGCGTTGGCTGGTGAGCTTTCTCTAGAAAGTCTTTCTCAAACTCAAAAAGGCGACCTTGGCTGGCATCTCTCTGGTATTCTATCGGAAATGGTGGGGAGTTCTGTACCTGATGACTATGCCTTTGCTTTAAGTGTAGGAGCTTTAAGCCAGCCACTCTATGATGAAGCCAAAACCAGGAGCGTTGGCTACTGGCTGGTTAAGGTGGTAGATAAGAATGAAGAAGAGCAAAAGTTCCAGCTTCAAGTAATGTTACTGGGCAGTGAGCAGGAGGCGCAGGGGGTAATAACCAGACTAGGGAATGGGGAGGATTTTGCTACCGTGGCTAAGGAGCTTTCTCAAGATAGCGGGTCTAAGGACAAGGGAGGCGACTTGGGCTCGGTTACTGCCGACGAAATTAATTCAGTCTATAAGGATTTTGTTATTAATGCTGAGCCGGGGACTTTGAGCCAGCCGATAAAGGATACGACGGTTACCACTAAAGGGGGGTATTGGCTGGTAAAGGTTTTAGAAGAGGAGGATAATAGGCAGATTGAGGAGAGTGACAGGGACATATTAAAGGATAAGGTTCTTAATGAGTGGGTCTCTTCGCTATGGGATAACCCAGATAATAAAGTGGAGAGCTATCTGGATAATGAGAAAAAGATGTGGGCAGTAGACCAGGCTACGAATCTTATAACTAAACAGGGGGGACTAAGCCAGTGAAGAAACAGAGCATTGGCATTGGCTTAATGGGGTTAGGGGTAATTGCTGGCCAGGTAGCCAAGGTCTTAGTAGACAAGGCAGATGCTTTGGCGGAGCAGGTTGGTTGTCCTCTCGTCTTGCGGAAGGTAAAAGTGCTGCCTCAGGATTTATCCCGGTCGCAGGCGCAGGCGATGGATCCCCAGCTTTTTACTACTGACGCTGACGAGTTCTTTGCTACTCCAAGGATAGATATAGTTGTTGAGGCGATAGGGGGCGAGGTTCCAGCCATAGACTATTTAACCAGGGCGCTGTTGGGCGGTAAGCATGTTGTTACCTCCAATAAGGAGGTTATTGCCAAGCATGGGACGGAGCTACTGACTTTGGCTCAACAGCATGGGGTAGGGCTGCATTACGAAGCTGCTGTTGGTGGTGGCATCCCACTTATCAGTCCCTTTCAGCGTGACCTGTTAGCCAATAAGATAAGTGGTATTTATGCCATAATAAATGGGACTACCAACTTTATCCTCACCAGGATGGCTAGAGACGGCGTGGATTTCCTTTCAGCTCTTAAGCGAGCTCAGGAGTTAGGCTATGCTGAGCCCAATCCACGGGATGATGTGGAGGGGATAGATGCTTCATATAAGCTGGCTATTCTTGCCTCTTTAGCCTTTCGGAGTCAAGTTCGACCTGAGGATATTTACTGCGAGGGAATTTCACGACTTACTAGCCGTGATTTCCAATACGCTCGGGAGCTTGGCTTCGCCATAAAGCTTCTGGCTATAGCCAAGCAGAGTGACGAGTCAATTGAAGTCCGGGTTCACCCGGTCTTTATCCCTGAGGACACTTTTCTGGCTAAGGTTGATGGTGTTTATAATGCTGTTCAGGTTGAAGGCGACCTGGTAGGCAAGGTGCTTTTCTTTGGTGAAGGGGCTGGTCCTCTACCTACCAGTAGTGCCGTGATAGCTGATATTGTGGCGGCGGCAAAGGATGTTATCCTGGGCGCTGGTAGTAGAGTCAAATGGGGAGCGCAGCCAGGTAAGAGCGTCAAACCTATGTCTGAGATTACAACCCGGTACTATCTCAGACTCAATGTTGCCGACCGCCCTGGAGTTTTGGCTCAGATTGCAAAGGTTTTGGGTGACCATCAAATTAGCATCTCTTCAGTCATTCAGAAGCTGGCTGATTCAGTAGCCCAGACCGCTGAAATTGTTATTATGACCCACCCAGCTCAGGAAGCGGCAATGCAGCAAGCCCTCGGCGAGCTAACTCATCTAACTACAGTTAATGAGATAAGCAACTTTATCCGGGTTGAAGCTTAAAAGAGAGGAAAAACATGGAGCAAACTGCTTTTTCACAAGAGCCCAAAGATTTCTATTTTCAATGGCATATTACAGACAAATGTAATTTACGCTGTACCCATTGTTATCAGGAGAATTACACGGATGCCCAAGACCTGCCATTGGAAGAGCTAAAAGTTATCGCTTTTAAATTGTTCCAGACCTTATCCAAGTGGGGTAAGAAAGGAGATATTTCCATTACAGGAGGAGAGCCCTTTATTAGAAAAGACCTTTTATCTTTTCTGGAATATCTCAACTCTTCTGAGGACGTGTCTAATCTAGATATTCTTTCCAATGGTACTATGCTTACAGATGATATAGTAAAGAGATTAAAACTTATCAGAAAGTTGCATCGTGTTCAAGTTTCTCTAGATGGTGCTTCTTCAAAAACGCACGATGAAATTCGTGGTCGTGGCACTTTTGAAAAAGCAATTAACGGTATAAGAATACTCAATCGCCACGGAATAGATACAAAGATAATGTTTACATTGCAACGATGCAATATGAAGGACGTTCCCTCCCTCATTGACCTAGCAATTAGAGAAGGAATCACAGGTCTAACCATAGAAAGACTAGTTCCTATGGGGTCTGCGGAAGACATGAAAGATTCTTTACTTTCACCAGAAGAAATTCGGGATACTTTTCAGTATATTTCTGACCGTGCTGATGTAGAGTATGAAAAAGGCACACAGTTACGTATTCTAAAATACAGACCTTTATGGATAAATATAAACCCGCAGAGGGCTAAAGCAGGAGTTATCACAGCTCCACATAAAGAATTGGGAGCTGTTTGTTCTATAGGACTTGATGGGTTATGTATTTTGCCTGATGCCACAGTCTTGGCTTGTAGGAGACTACCTATCCCTATTGGCGACCTAAAAAGGGATTCTCTTGAAGAAATATGGTTTACATCAGACCTTCTTTGGCAGATTGCGGATAAACGCAATTTGAATGGGAAGTGCAATTCATGCGCGTTTATTACACGTTGTAGTGGTTGCCGGGCGATGGCATACGCCTATACAGGAGATTACCTAGCAGAAGACCCGCAGTGTTGGAAGGAAGATTACAAAGAGGAGGATGAAAATGGTAAAAGAATTAAGAGAGAGCATCAGGCAGAGAAGCAAGTCAGAATTTAGAGACCCAAGCGAACTTTCACCTGAGCAACTAACAGACCCTGACTATCGGCTGAAGCAGTTGGAGAAACTCAACAGAGGCAAGCTCTCAATTACGTGTAGTAAATGCCATCATTGCCGATAAGTAACCAGCAATCTTGGAAATGTGAGGCTCTTCTATTTGACAAAGGGAACTATAAATAAGTAGACAACAATGCTAATGAATAGAGTGGTAAAAAATTACACGCATGGCGAAATGATAGAGTATCTTGAGAAGAAATTCAAAAGTGAGAGAACATACAGGGACCTCGAAGAATCACCAGAATTTCAAGCTGATGTTATTAAAGCTAAAAAAGCGCAGGAATTTCTTTCATATTCTCAGTTGCCGGTTGACCTTTTGCTTGTTACGCGGAAACCAGAGTTAATAGACGAAAAAAGTGTAATAAAGGTAAAAAGGAAACGTAAAAAGCTTTTCAATTACTACACCCTCCATTTTGTGGTCTCCTCAAGAAAATGTTTTCAGCAGAGTAAATCATGGAAATATTTAAAGAGGAGATTGTTGTTTTATCAATTCTATTTGTCTCGGATTACTGAACCTAAAAGAGTAGAAATTATCGTTGTCATTACGCCTTTTGATATTCCTAAAACTAGGCTTAAGTTCTTTAGGAATAATGGGTTTGGTCTATTAATCGTTGATAAAGTAGCACAGAGAGAGGACGAAGTTTGTCCGCCAAAATCGCTCCGAGAAAGAATGACTGGTGAATTTCAGACATCCAGCGAAAATAAAAAAGACCTGGGAGAGACAATTCAGAAAATTTATAAAAGAAATAAAATTGAGACTTTTGATGCCTTTAAAGAGGCTTTCAAAGAAAAAGATGTTGTGGAAGGCTTTGCAATATTCTTTGACCAATACATTCTTGATGCTGTAGATGCTGTAGCCGGAGTTACACCAGAAGAGTTCGGGGAGAGGTATATTGACAGAAGATTATTAACCCTAATGGACAAATTAACAAAAGTCTCTTATAGAGAAAGATTGAAAGAACTGGTTAATGAGCAACTTGATGAAAATGATAGTGATTATGTTTTTGTTAGCGAAGTCTTCCAAAAATTATGGAAAGAGTACGTTGGATTACCTTACTCAAAATTTTTAGAGACTTTTGAGCCTGCTTTGTTGCATGTGTTTACCGCGGGTGAAGAAAAACAACAAGCGTATTATCGTGACCATTATATCCATCAATTTCAAGTTTTTCTATTGGGCATCTACATCATAGATGTGTTATATGAAGATTTTGAAAAGTTCGGTTGCAAAAAACCAGAAATATGCTGGCTTATTGCCTCTTCATTTCACGATATGGCTTGGCCCGTCCAATTATATGACGATTGGTGTACAAAGTTCTTTCATGAAGTATTTCGGGTGAACGTGGCATTAGCTAATCTAGACCTAAAGACTGCGTTCGTTGATGAAAGCTTCCTATCATGTATGGGGCATATTGTGTATTCATTGTGCTGTAGACATGAAAGGAAGCCAGAGGAAAATTGGTTAATTGACAAAAAGGAACTGGTAGAGTTTTTCTATAAGGAAATAACTAGGGAAAAGAAACACTGTACTCTCAGTAGTTTAGCCCTCTTGAAAATAGTTCAAAGGCTTAATAATGTTGAAAAGAAACAGTTAATTAAATCAATATCAGGCGGAATTGGCACGCTCGATAAAATCGTTCAGGAAGTTTTTGTGCCTAGTGCACTTGCAATAGCACTACATGATAAAGAGTTGTGGAAGAAGCTAAGTAAAAAATGGGGTAAAAACTATGCTCTAAAAATATTGGACGGTATGGAATTTACCAAGAATCCTCTTACTTTTCTTTTAATATTCTGTGACAGTATACAAGAATGGGGAAGACCTTTCATATCACGTAAAGGGGGGAAAGAGGAAAAGCAAAAGGAGAAAAAATTCCACATAAGAGCTTTAGAGGCTATTTCTGGGAAGGGTGTTTATATCACAATTTATACGCCCAACTATAAAAAAGGCGTGAAGTTTTTTAGGGATAAATTGAAAGAGTTAAATTTGATTAAATCCTTTCTGATACAACCACACGGTAGAAAATTTACCATTCGTTTAGAAGACAAATGGTGCAAAGGGAAAAATTTTGAAATGCTCGGTTAGTCTTCTCAAGTTTTATACAAAACTCTGAGAGGCGATTCATTTGACTTTTGGAACAAGTAGCACTTATGGAGCAAAGCCCTTATCAAGGGGAAGGGGATAAAGGGGATAGGGTTGCTACACTGGAATTAAATGACTTGAGGTTCTAAAATAACCTCAAGTGAGGAGTTTGCGAAAGGCTAAGATGAAACACGGAGTTCTGGTTAAATATAAAGACCTCCTTCCAGTTACGCCTAACACACCGCTGTTCTCATTAGGGGAGGGGGATACCCCACTGGTCAGGTGCACCGAGCTAGAAAGAGAAATTGGCTGCGGGGAGCTATATTTTAAGCTGGAGGGGTGCAATCCTACCGGTTCATTTAAGGACAGGGGCATGGTGGTGGCGGTAGCTAAGGCATTGGAAGCTGGTAGTAAAGTTATAATGTGTGCCTCAACCGGTAATACTAGCGCCTCCGCCGCTGCCTATGCCGCCTATTGTGGGCTTGAGGCTATTATTATTGTGCCTAAGGGCAGGATTGCTTTAGGCAAGCTGGCTCAGGCTATTGTCTACAAGGCTAAAATCGTTGCCATAGATGGGAGTTTTGACCAGGCGCTAAGCATTGTAAGAAGTCTAACCCAGAGGCATCCGGTGGCTCTGGTAAACTCGGTTAATCCCCATCGCATAGATGGGCAAAAAACGGCTGCCTTTGAGATTGTTGACGTTTTAGGTAGAGCCCCCGACTACCTCTTCATCCCGGTAGGTAACGCTGGTAATATTACCGCCTACTGGAAGGGCTTTGTTGAATATTATCACCAGGGGAAAGCGAGGCAAAAACCCAAGATGATGGGGTTTCAAGCTGAGGGTGCTGCCCCTATCGTTCGGGGTTATGTCATTAAGGAGCCACAGACTGTTGCCTCAGCGATACGTATCGGCAACCCAGCTAGCTGGCAAAAGGCTGTAGCCGCTCGTGATGAGTCGGGCGGAATTATAGATATGGTCAGCGATGAGGAGATTCTAGCCGCCCAGAGCCTTATGGCGACTAAGGGGGGTGTCTTTGGTGAGCCGGCTTCAGCCGCTTCTCTGGCTGGGCTTATTAAACTTTCTCACCGCGGGATGGACTTCTCGCAAAAGAGCGTAGTCTGCGTGGTAACTGGCACTGGTCTTAAGGATATTGATACTGCTTTGAAAAGCGCCGAGCCCCTTCTTGAGCTTCCGGCTGACTTAACAGCTGTGGAGCAGGCTTTAGGATTAACTTAACATAACGCTTGAAACAATTCAAAGCTAATCAGATAGGAATTGTTTCCCGAAAATTTTAATAATAGTTTAAAAATGGCTAAGGAGGGATAGCGTGATTGATGAAGCTGAAATTAGGGCAGCAGTAGCTTCTATTATTAAGGCTATCGGGGAAGACCCTAAACGGGAAGGCTTAGTAGGTACTCCTGCCCGCGTGGCTGAGATGTATACCGAGCTTTTTGCCGGACTGGATAAGGACCCTAGAGAGGAACTGAAGGTAGGTTTTGAGGAAGGGCATCGGGAAATGGTGATTGTGAGAGACATTCCCTTTTATTCTATGTGTGAGCACCACCTTCTGCCATTTTACGGTGCCGTCCATATAGGTTATATTCCCAATGCCGAAGGTCGTATTGTCGGTGCCAGCAAACTAGCTAGAGCAGTGGAAATCGTCGCCAAGCGCCCTCAAGTACAGGAGAGGATGACTACTCAGATTGCTGATGCCATTGTTAGTGGGATTAGGCCTGATGGAGTGGCGGTAATTGTTCAGGCTGAGCACCTGTGTATGATTATGCGGGGCATCAAGAAACCAAGAAGCGCCATCGTTACCTCAGCCCTCAGAGGCACTTTCCGCAGTAAAGCAGCAACCAGGGCTGAGTTCTTCTCCCTGCTACAGGGCAAATAGTTAATTCTACTCACCCATAATCTGTAGCACTACTTGTCTTGACCGAGGTCGGTTGTCGAAATCTACCAGGACTATTTGCTGCCAAGTGCCCAGGGTTAGTTTTTTGTCATTGAAAGGGACTACCAGTGACGCACCCAGTAGTGAGGCGCCGACGTGTGAGTAGCCGTTGCCCTCACCCCAGGCACGGTCATGCTTATAAGGGATATTTTTAGGGGTAATTCGTTGCCACATATCTTGGAAGTCAGAGAGCAAACCGGACTCAAATTCAATAGTAGTCACCCCGGCAGTTGAGCCAGTGACAAATAGAGTAACCACTCCGCTATTTATGCCAGCTTCAGCCACTTTTCGTTCTACTTGCGGAGTAATATTAACGATATTACACTCTCCTTTAGTGCTGAGGCTGATTTTTTCCGTGACAACCATGTTGATACCTCCTAATGTGGCGGTTTAACACTTTTCCCTCATGTGCGTTGTTATTCTGCAGTAGTAAGCCTTGTCTGATTACTGCCATCGGCATCCATGACGTAAATTTCAGAACTGCCATCTCTATCGGATACAAAAACAATCTTGCTGCCGTCTGGTGACCACGCTGGGTATCCATCATAAGCCTCGGTCTCTGTCAGCCTTGTCTGGTTGCTACCGTCGGCATTCATCACCCAGATATCGCTGTTATTTGTGTCTCTCTGTCCAGAGTCAAAAGCGATTTTAATGCCGTCCGGTGACCATGCCGGGTTGTCGTCCATAGCCTCGGTCTCTGTCAGCCTTGTCTGGTTACTACCGTCGGCATCCATTACGTAAATTTCATCATTACCATCTCTATCGGATGAAAAAGCAATCTTGGTGCCGTCGGGTGACCACGCCGGACAGAAGTCCCGAGCAGCATTATTGGTAAGATTTGTCTGGTTACTACCGTCGGCATTCATGACGTAGATTTCCCAGTTGTCATCGCGGACAGAATAAAAGGCGATCTTAGTACCGTCTGGCGACCACGCCGGATTGTACTCATCACCAGCACTACTAGTAAGACGTGTCTGGTTACTCCCATCAGGGTTCATGACCCAGATGTTATGATTACGTGCACTCCAGCGCCAGGAGCTGAAGGCGATTTTGGTGCCGTCTGGTGACCACGCTGGTTCCCGATCAGCAGGACTATTAGTAAGCTGTGTCTGATTACTACCGTCGGCATTCATGACCCAGATGACTGGGCTGCCTACGCGGCTCCCCTTTTCCGCCTCAACGGTGAAGACAATCTTGCTGCCATCTGGTGACCACGCCGGATTTGCATAAACTCTGCCGCTTGAGCTTGCGCACGCTGTTAGCAGCAAAGTAACTGCTACCGTTCCGATGGCGGCAATTTTACAGCAGCTGATTGCCTGCCTCACAAGGCTAGAAACCATCATCTGTGAACGACGCCTACATTTCATTTCAATTCTCCTGAACCAGCAAGTAGCTTGCTTTTGCCGTGATAATTCCCCACCGATATTATCATATACGCATATACGACTACAAAAATGGGATTTTATAGAATAGAGGCTAGCCCCTCTCAAACACCCGCTAGGATTAGTTCATCCCAGAGGATATCATCAAGCTCGAATACCGGTCCGTCCTTGCATACCTGCTTCAGCCCATTTTTGGTCTTCACTGTACACCCGTAGCATACCCCAAGCCCACAGCCCATCCTCATCTCTAGGGAAATCTGGGCTGGTTTCCCTTCAAGTTTAAGTTCCTTCTTTCGCAGCGCCATATCATAATGCATTTCGGTAGGTCCACAGGCAAAGATTTGGTCTGCCCAACCAACAAGATGTGATAAGAGGTCGGTTATCATCCCCTTCCTGCCAGCAGTCCCGTCCTCGGTAGTAATGACAAGCTCAACTTTGGCAGGCAGGAGGTGCCTAGGGTAAAGCTGGGTAGCCGTTGATGCTCCTAACAGCAGTGTTACCGAATATCCTTGATTAACGGCTTCCTCAGTCAGGAAGCATAATGGAGCAATACCAATACCGCCAGCCAGTAATAGCAGGTTATGCGAGCCAGGTTGAATAGAATAACCATTGCCTAGAGGTCCAAGCAGGTCAATACTACTCCCAGCTTGGCGTTGGGCAAGCCAGCGGGTGCCTTTACCGACTACAGTGAATAAAAAGGCGAGCTTATTGTTAGTTAGCCGGTGGATGCTCAATGGGCGGCGTAGCGGGTGCTCGGTGCCTTCCCCGCAGCGCACCATGACAAATTGCCCCGGCTTAGCTTCAGAGGCTATTTGGGGCGATTCTAGCCACATAAGGTAAACACCCGGCATTGCTTCACTATTAGAAATTATGGAAGCCGAGGCTTGCTCCAAGTCAGTGCCCTTTCAGTCTTTTTCTTGTTCGGTAGCTGGATAATGGTTGAGCGCTATAAATTTGGCTTCCATTGGCAAGTGCCTCGGCGGCAACTCGAGCCGTGTCAAGGGAGGTAAAGCACGGGATGCGCTTCTCAACTGCTGCCCGGCGGATATGGAAGCCGTCCCTTAGTGGAATGCGACCTCCAGTAATGGTATTGACCACACCATTTACTGTCCCATCGTTAATGATGTCGACAACATTGGGATGTCCCTCGCTCAATTTCTTGCTAATCATTTTTACCGGGAGTCCGGCTGCCTCAATCATGGCTGCCGTGCCCTCAGTGGCATAGAGCCTATAGCCTACTGACGAAAACCTTCTGATTATAGGTAGTGCTTCAGGCTTATCTCTATCGGCAATACTGAAAAGTATCGCCCCATGAGGTAGTAGCATCAGTCCAGCAGCCAGAAGAGCCTTGGCTAAGGCAGCGTCAAAGGTGTAGTCAATCCCCATGACCTCTCCAGTGGACTTCATTTCTGGACCAAGGTAGGTGTCAACGCCAAGTAGCTTTGACATAGAAAAAACCGGGGCTTTAATACCAACCAGATTTTGTCGCTTCCAAAGCCCGGTGTCATAGCCCTGCTCCTTGAGACTTTTACCGAGCATAACTTTGGTCGCCACATTTACCATTGGCACACCGGTGACCTTGGAGATAAATGGGATGGTACGGCTAGCCCGAGGGTTAACTTCAAGGACATAAACCGACGCCCCTTGTCGGCTTGGCATAATAACAAACTGGACATTCATCAAGCCTTTAATGTTAAGCCCTAGTCCTATCCTGATGGTATAGTCAACCATAGTTTCTATTTCTGGCTTGGTCAGGCTTACTCCAGGGTAGACAGCCATAGAATCCCCGCTGTGGACTCCTGCCCGTTCGATGTGTTCCATTATTCCAGGGATGAAAACACGCTCGCCGTCAGCTATGGCATCAACCTCTGCCTCCCTCCCCTCTAGGTATTTATCAATAAGGACAGGGTGCTTGGTATCCAGTTCTATAGCTAGGCTCATGTAGCGGATGAGTTCGGTGGCGTCATGGACTATTTCCATAGCCCTGCCACCGAGCACGTAGCTAGGGCGGACCAACACTGGATAACCGATGACCTTAGCAGTGCTAAGGGCTTCATCTACAGAGGTTACCCCAGCCCCCGGAGGCTGAGGGATTCCTAGTTGGTTAAGGAAGTTCTCAAATCTACCCCGGTCCGAAGCCAGGTCAATAGTGTCAGCGCTGGAGCCAAGCAGAGGCATTCCGCTCCGGGACAAAGGCTGGGATAGATTGATGGCGGTTTGACCACCGAATTGAACTATGGAAGATGGTGGGATATTATCCCGAGCTCCAGTTTTCTGGCTTTCATTTTCCAGAATATCACGCAGGCTCTCCTCATCCAGGGCTTCGAAATAAAGGCGGCTGCTAGTGTCAAAGTCGGTGGATACTGTTTCTGGATTGGAGTTGACCATGATGCTCTTGAATCCAGATTCCTGTAGTGCCCAGGCTGAATGCACACTACAGTAGTCAAATTCAATGCCCTGTCCAATGCGGATAGGTCCGCTGCCGATGACCACCGCCTTGTTTCCGTGAAGAGGCTCAGCCTCATTCTCCTCCTCATAGGTGCTATAAAAGTAGGGGGTAGCAGCATCAAATTCAGCGGCACAGGTATCTACCAACTTGTAGACCGGTCGGATATTCCAGCTATGGCGCAGCCCTCTTACCTGCTCAGCGAGTCTATCGGCTAAAGTCCCAATCTGCTCGTCGGAGAAGCCAAGCCGCTTTGCTTGCCGCAGAAGCTCCGGCGTCAGCGGCTGGGACAGGAGCTTCTTTTCCATATTCACAATGTTCTGAAGCTTGGTTATAAACCACAGGTCAATCTTGGTCCGCTGGGCTAGCGCTTCAGTAGTTATCCCTCGTCTAAGAGCCGCCATTATTGCCCATAATCTCAGGTCGTTGGGTGCTAAGGGGTAAGAGTTAATGTCTTTTCCCATCTCCCATTGTCGGTCTTCCCACAGTAGCGACCTATTACTAAACTCAAGGGAGCGGACTGCCTTCTGCAAAGCTGCCTCAAAGCACCTATCAATAGCCATTACCTCACCGGTGGCTTTCATCTGGGTACCGATAACCCTATCGCCTGAGGCAAACTTATCAAATGGCCAGCGGGGGATTTTGACCACCAGATAGTCAAGCGTTGGCTCAAAGGCAGCCATTGTCTTCCCGGTTATTTGGTTGGGGATTTCATCTAGCCTCTTGCCAATAGCTATTTTAGCTGCCACCCGGGCGATAGGGTAGCCGGTAGCTTTACTGGCTAGGGCTGAGCTGCGGCTGACCCGTGGATTGACCTCAATTACATAGTAATTATTGCTACCGGGGTCGAGGGCAAACTGTATGTTACAGCCACCCTCAATACCTAGGGCTCGAATAATCTTGAGGCTGGCTGTCCGCAACATCTGGTGTTCTTTATTGGTCAATGTCTGGCTGGGAGCGACGACGATGCTGTCACCGGTGTGCACCCCCATAGGGTCAATGTTCTCCATATTGCAGACGGTGATGCAGTTATCGGCGCTGTCACGCATCACCTCGTACTCTATTTCCTTCCAGCCGGCTACCGATTGTTCTATTAGTACCTGATGAATGGGGCTGGTAGCCAGCCCTATGGTTGCTACCCTCTCCAGTTCCTGCCAGGTATCGGCTAGCCCGCCGCCAGTTCCGCCCAGGGTGTAAGCCGGGCGGATTACCACCGGCAGACCTATCTTTTTGGCTACCTCTTTGGCTTGTTCCAGGGTATTGACGGTAGCGCTCTCCGGCACCGGCTCCCCAATATTGATTAGCAACTGCTTAAATAGCTCTCGGTCTTCGGCATTCCTTATCGTCTGTATCGGAGTCCCCAGCGACCTTACATTGTATTTATCCAGGATGCCGGCATCGGCTAAGTCTACGGCTAGGTTAAGCCCGGTCTGACCGCCAAGGGTGGGCAGCAAGCCATCGGGGCGCTCCTGCTCAATAATGCGCCCGACCATGTCCACGGTGAGCGGCTCAATATAGACAATATCGGCGATGCCCTCATCGGTCATAATAGTTGCCGGGTTGGAGTTGACCAGGACTGAAATGACCCCTTCCTCCCTCATCGCCTTGCACGCCTGAGTGCCGGCGTAGTCAAACTCCGCCGCCTGCCCGATAATTATCGGCCCCGAACCAATAATCAAAACTTTTTTAGGTTTAGACATAAACTCCCCTTAGTGAAATAGCTCTTTACACCTAGAACAATTCTTTTCCTCTTTGAATTTATACTTCTTAGTACCAGGCCAAAACTTCTCTATATCATCAAGAGTATCAGTCAGCTGCCCTTTGAAGGTTCTTACGTCTTTCATTCGTTCATTTGCCAACTCAATTGTTTTGGCTGCTTCATTCTCATATTCCTTGTTTTTTGCTACTCTACCGATGGCTTCTTTACACCTCCGTTTATCGCTGTCTGTTTCTGCGTAGGCGATAGCCTGTGAATTCCAACCTGCTACCACTAGGTGGTTAGGTCCAAAATCTCGTTTGGTTTCAATCTGCTCAAAATTAGGCCAAGGATTAGCTTTGCTCTGACCGCAGTCTTTCCACCAATTAAAGAGAGGGGGAAAGATGTTATCATAAATGTACGGGGAGACATTGGGCGGATGATTTATGTCTACAATAGGGATTCCTTCTGACTTAAAGCTATTCCTGATGTTCTGCACTAGTTGTTTATAACTTTTACTATGCTCTAGAATTCTCCCGATGCATTCTATCCATTTTTTGGCGATTTCAGGAAAATGTGCCGTAAAATTCTCTGGGAATTTTGGTAGTTCGATTCCTACAAAATCTGGGTGATAGAGAGGAACAGAACCTTTAGAAGCGACAACTGCACCATACATCTCAATTAAATTTGCCTCAGACATGATAGATTTTGCTTCATCTTTTAGCTCTTTGAAATGTACCTTTAATTTGTTATCTTTTTCTTTCTTCTTTTCAGGAGTCGAAAAGATTGCTTGCCATAATCTTCGTAACAAATTGCGAAGCAAAGCAATGACTATAGCAATAATGACACCTATTATTAATGCGTCTCTATTCTGAGATAAAAATTGCCAGATTTGGTCTATCAATTAATTTTCTCTCCCCTCACCATCTCCAGAAACTCTGTGAAGAGGTAGGTGCTGTCCCATGGACCGGGGGAGGCTTCGGAGTGGTACTGGATGCAGAAGACGGGTAGCTCCTTGTGGCGTAAGCCCTCCACCGTGCCGTCGTTAACATTTAGATAGGTGACCTCTAGCCCGTTTTTGAGGCTGTCAGGGTCAACAGCATAGCCATGGTTCTGGGCGGTGATGTAAACCCTGCCGGTGGCGAGGTCTCGGACGGGGTGGTTGCCACCACGGTGCCCGAACTTCATCTTGAAGGTCTTGGCGCCAAAGGCTCGGGCGATTAGCTGATTACCAAGGCAGATACCCATTATCGGTTTATTGCCAACAAGTCTTTTAACCGTATCTACAATGTAGTCCAGCAGTTCCGGGTTACCCGGACCAGGGGAGAGGATAATGCCGTCGGGTTCTAGTCTCAGGATTTCCTTGGCAGGCATGGTGGCCGGGACAGCCGTTACCTGACACCCCATACTCCTCATGGTGCGCAGGATAGAGTATTTTAGGCCGCAGTCAAGGACAATAACTTTACATAAAGTTAGTGAATCTGTTTCAGTTGAATCTGGCTCCCACTGATAGGGGACATCAGTAGTAACCTGCTTAACAAAGTCAATTGTCCCGTAGTTGGGCAGCTCCTTTAATTGTTCCAGAGCCTGTTCTGGCGTATCATCGTCAGTAATAATACCCGTCATTACCCCTGCTGAGCGGAGGCGGCGGGTGAGGGCTCGGGTGTCCACGCCGTAAATCCCCGGTATGCCATACTCCTTAAGAAATTGGTCAAGGGTGCCGGCGCTGAGGTAATGATTGGGCTCCAGACATTCTTCCCTGACCACAAAGCCCCTTACCTGGATTTTATTTGATTCAAAGTCCTGCTTATTTATTCCATAGTTGCCGATAAGGGGGTAGGTGGGGACGACAATCTGCCCAGCATAGGAGGGGTCGGTCAGCATCTCTTGATAGCCTGCCATACTGGTGTTGAAAACGACCTCACCGTAGGCACCAGCCTCAGCGCCAAAGGCATAGCCTTGGTAAACTGAGCCGTCTTCTAGGACTAGTATTGCCTTTTTGGTTATAGTTTCTATCTACCTCACCCCCTTAATCCCCTCTCTCCTTCAAAGGAGAGGGGGAGGTTTGGGTTTGAAAGAGGGGTGTAGCCCCTCTTAAACTCCCCTTTTAATACTTTCTTCTTCAAAGGCTGCGCCTCTCTTTAGTATTTTCCTTTCACCTTAAGCTTAGCGGAGTCGTCTTTATAGACTAGCCTTCCCTGGGCTATAGTTGCCACTACCTTGCCTTTAAGCTTAGAGCCAGCCAGGGGGGTATTCTTGCCTTTAGAGACAAAAGCCTTGGGGTCAACTACCCACTCCATATTGGGGTCAAAGATAGTAACATCGGCTGGAACTCCAGCTTCAAGGCTACCCAGCTTCCCATATTTGTCACCGATAATCTTTGCCGGTTCGCAGGTAAGCTTGGAGATAAAGGTTTTCAGGCTTAGCTGTCCATTGTGTACTAAACTCAACAGGCTGCCCAGGGCAGTTTCAAAGCCGCTGATGCCAAAGGGAGCCACAGCAAAGTCAACCAGCTTATCGGCTTCGGTGTGAGGGGCATGGTCGGTAGCAATAGCATCAATTACATTTTCCTTAAGCCCCTGAATTAAGGCTTGGGTATCCCGTTTAGTCCTCAGCGGCGGATTCACCTTAGCGTTGGTGTTATAGCCGATGACCCTTTCCTCGGTCAGGGTCAGGTGGTGTGGCGTAACCTCAGCGGTAATCTTTGTCCCTTTCTCCTTGGCATGGCGAATAAGGTCAACCGAGCCTTCGGTAGAAACGTGGGCGATATGCAGTCTGGCTCCAGTCAGATGAGCCAGAATCAGGTCGCGGGCAATAATAATCTCCTCAGCCGCAGCCGGTATCCCCTGAAGACCTAACCTGGTCGATATTATGCCTTCGTTCATCAGCCCACCCTCGGTGAGGAAGGTATCCTCGCTGTGGTCAATTATGGGCAAGCCAAGGACACGGCTGTGTTCCAATGCTTGGCGCATCAGGTGTGAATTCAGTACTGGCTTACCATCATCGCTAAAAGCAACCGCCCCGGCTGAAGTCAGCTCAGCCATTGGGGCGAGCTCTTCCCCCTTCCTGCCCTTGGAGATACAGCCGATAGGCAGGATGCGGACTACAGCTTCTGACGCTGCCGTGGATTTTACATAATCTATAATCGCTGGATTATCCAAGGGTGGGTTGGTATTAGGCATGCAACAGATAGTGGTGAAGCCGCCTTTGGCAGCAGCCTGGCTTCCGGTAGCGATAGTCTCCTTGTCCTCAAAGCCGGGCTGTCTGAGGTGGCAGTGGAGGTCAACAAATCCGGGGCAGACAATTAGCCCCTGGGCGTCAAGAATATCATAACCTGGCTGAGGCAGGGCTGTCTCTTTCTTGCCTAGCCATGAGATTCTGCCGTTGGAAATAAGCAAATTGCCAATTTCATCTATCCCTCGGCTGGGGTCAATTATGTGACCACCCTGAATAAGCAAGGGCTTCATCATTTGTCTAATGCCTCACTTTGGTGTAGTGGCTAGGCTTGAAACCGTGAGCCTTAGCTTCACTTTCTGAATCGAAAATAATCAGATTCTCTGGTTTAATCTTTCTAGTCCAGTGGCTTTCAGCGTTATGGTATTTTTTGTTATCCAGTCTCCCTTCGTGCCAGTCTGAACTGGCTATATACTGCGGGTGAACCTCATGCTCGCAATAAGCACACCTTAAAGTTAACGGCTGGGTATTTACTATTTTAAATTCGGGCTTAATATACTTGGTTTCACTTTCCTGGGTTGACACGCATTTTGGATTAGAACACCTGACGCCAAAATCTCGCCCATATACAGGATAGGCTATTTTGGGGATAAAGGAGGCCTCTTCTTTTGGCACCGAGATTTCCTTAGTTCCTAGTAAGAAGGCTATAAGCGCCATCCTAATCGGTACCCCATGCGCCGCCTGTTTAAAGTACATACTCCTCGGGTCGGTATCTACTTCGTAGGCTAATTCATCAATGCGGGGTAGGGGATGCATAACCAACGTTTGCTTAAATTCCTTCCCTTTGAGGAGCTTCTTATCTACCACTGGGTAGTGCTCTTTTAACTCTTGTCTTTTAGCCGAAAGTCTTTCCGTCTGAAGCCGGGTAACATAGAGGGCGTCAATGCCGGTCTTTAGCTCGACCTGGATGCTCACATCGGGCATCATTGCCAGTTGATGCGGGCTGCTTGGTGTTATGTATATTGCATCTAAGGGGAAAAGCCCTCCTTTAACTGCTTGGTCTAAAGCCTCATACCTTATTAGCTCGCCCCCATATTCGGTGGTTAGTTTCCTGATAACATGCTCTGGTAGCTCAAGGCCCGGTCCGGGGCGGAGGAGGATAGTCGCCCCGAACCTAGCCAGGGCGTAGGTTAGTGAATGGGTGGTTCGCCCATATTTTAGGTCTCCCCATAGGGCAATCTTTAGCCCCTTAATGGTTTGTCTTTCCTTCTTAATGGTGTAAAGGTCACACAAGGTCTGGGTTGGGTGTTCATGGCTTCCGTCACCAGCATTTATTACCGGTACGCCAGCGTAGTCGGCAACCACCTTGGCTGCCCCCTCCCAGGGGTGGCGGATGACAATTATATCGGCGTAACTCCCAACCACTCTTGCCATATCAGCAATGCTTTCACCTTTAGCCAGCGAGGTTGCCTTTACATCAACCGCACTTACGACCCTGCCCCCAAGCCGGTTCATCGCTGTCTCAAATGACAGCCGTGTCCTAGTGCTAGGCTCGAAAAATAGGCTGGCCATAATCTTACCGTGACAGACCCCAAACTGCTCATTCATTGAGTCTGACATCTCGTCAGCTAATGAAAACAGCGCCTCTATTTCCCCGTTGGATAAATCGTCTATGGTCACTAGATTTCTATTTGCCAGAACCATGGTCACTCCTTTTCAGTTGACTTACTTTCTTCGATTCACCGATGGGATGTTCCTCAGCTATGGTGGTGATGGCAACTTCATCTATGCCGTCGGTCTCAACTAGTCGAACCTGTATTTCCTCGTATCTTGAGCTTGGTATGTTCTTGCCCACATAATTAGCCCGTATTGGCATCTCACGATGACCGCGGTCAACAAGGACGGCTAGCTGGATTAATTTTGGTCGTCCCAGGTCAATGAGGGCATCCATAGCGGCGCGGGTGCTCCGCCCGGTATACAGAACGTCGTCGACTAAGACTATAGACTTGCCCTTAATATTGACTGGAATATCGGTGTGTGGGGTAACAGGTTGCGGATTTGATGAGGGTAGGTCGTCTCGATACGGGCTGGGGTCTAAAGCGCCAACAGGTACCTTCAATCCGGCAAAGTCTTCTACGAAGCCAGCTATTCGCTTAGCCAAAGGCACGCCGCGGGTACGTATGCCAACCAATATAAGGTGTTCAAGAGGCTTGTTTTGCTCTATGATTTCATGGGCAATTCGCGCCAGAGTCCTGGTTATATCCTCTGGGGTCATTACGATTTTTTGGGGCATAAAAAACCTCCTGCCATTTTGCTGGCAAGAGGTCTTGCGCCTAATCTTATCCCTTTCCCTTGCCAGCCTCTCTGGACTAGCTTAAAGGTTCATGCTTAATTTACTATTATACCATATTAATATAGACTATGGCAAGATTTTATATATGGAGTTTTTTCCTGGTGGTAAAACCGTTGACTAATAATCAATTTTGGATACAATTATTAGGTAACCCTACTTTTAATGGAGGTGAGAAATGTCACAGGAATTAAAGGAGAAGTGGAGAGCTGAAGCACAGAGGCACGGATTTGAATTTTTCGGTCTGGTCGACGCTGCTGAGCTGGCTAAGGTACCCTTCCCTCCCCATCGGTGCTTGGACATACCCTATGGTTTTTTGCCCGAAGCTAAAAGCGTTATTGTTCTCGGGATGCATGTCTGGGACCATTTGTTTAATGCAGTGATAACCTCGGTGCTGCCTGACGGGACTATTCCCTTTGATGATGTCCCTGGCTCTCAATACTATAACCTCTACTATGAGCTCACTGAGGCGCGGGCGCATCGCTTCTCTGGGGCAATCCGAGATGCGGGATACAAGGCGGTGGTGACCCACTTTGTCCATGCTAAGGCGGCGGCAACCTTGGCTGGACTGGGTTGGATTGGCAAGCAGACCCTGTGCATTACCCCCCAGCTTGGACCACGGGTGCGGTGGTGCTCGGTGGTAACCGATGCCGTTCTCCCATACGATAAGCCGTTCAAAGAGGACCTTTGTGGTGATTGCACCCTGTGTATAGAGGCTTGCCCCACCAAAGCCATTATCCCCGGACCCTCTCAGGGGGTGGAGCCGGGGAAGAAGGTTGACTTCTGGAAATGCATCGTCCCTCAGGAGATGCTGGCTGAGCCCAACGAAGGTTGGCGGAAGTATGCTAAAAAGTACACCAAGCGCGGTTTCACTGAGTGCCTCATCTGCCATGATGTCTGCCCCATTGGCAAAGAGGAGCACAAGCGGCGGGTCAAGGCATACACCACCAAGCCACGAAGTTAGGTTACGACTTGTAAGCGAAGAAGCCCCTCGTCTTTTTGCAGAGCCAGACTAGGAACAGCATAAACGGGACTTCCGTTAGCACCCCTACTACGGTGGCAAGCGCAGCTCCAGAGGTTAGGCCAAAAACGGTGGTGGCTACTGCCACGGCTACCTCAAAGTGATTACTACCGGCAATGATAGCCGTCGGCGCTGCGTCTTCATAACCGAGGCGCATGAATTTGGACATGACATAGGCTATACCAAAAACGACGATGATATTTATGAATATAGGGATGGCAATCATGCCAACTACTGCTGGCATCTCCACAATTACACTACCTTGTAGACTGAACAGTATCACCAGAGTGCAGAGGAGGGCAGTGATTGATACGATGCGTAGTTTGGGGACTAACCTGGACTCAAACCAGTCAGTCCCTCTTTGTGTAAGCGTCCAACGTCGGGTAAAGTAGCCAAGAACAAGGGGGGTGCCGATATAGATTCCCACGGTAAAGGCTATCGTCTGCCACGGCACCACAATCCCCGAAATGCCGAGCAGAAATCGAGCCAGAGGGGCGTAAAGAACCACCATGCTCAGCGAGTTTATAGCGGTCATCACCAGGGTATGCGCCATGTTTCCCCCGGCTAGGTAACTCCACATAAGGACCATGGCGGTGCAAGGGGCGACACCGAGAAGAATTAGTCCCGCCTGATATGACTGAGCCATCTCGGAAGGCAGGAAACCTCTGAAGACCACGGTCAGAAACGCCATGCCGAGGAGAGCCATGGTGAAGGGTTTTATTGCCCAGTTGGCGATAAGGGTGGCGGCGATTGGCTTGGGGGTTTTACCTGCTCTTATCACCTCGGTGAAGGGTATTTGCACCATTATGGGGTAGATCATAAAGAATAGACAGATAGCTACCGGTATGGAGACACCAGCATAGGCAAATTCGCCCAGTGCCGTGGAGAGGTGGGGGAATGCCCTTCCCAGCCCTATCCCGGCACCAATGCACAACGCTACCCACAGGGTAAGGTACTTCTCCCACAGCCCCAGCCTTCTTTCCTTTTCTACAGTCTGATTGGGGTTGCTATTCAAATTTTGCCTCCTTTACTTTGAAGTTGCTTTAGCTTACACTTTTCCAGTTTATTTTTTCCTCCTTAATCCACTTCCTTATTACACGGGAGCTGATTTAAGCCTGTATCCATTGCGCTACGTAGTAAACTCCCACCCCAATCAATATTAGTGAGGTGACAATGCGAATGGTCTTCTGGGCTCGGGTCAGTGCATTAAACCAACCCGAAACTCGGCTCACACCAAAAGATAGCGAAATGCCAAATATCAATACCGGAAGTCCGGTGCCGATGGCAAACACTGCGGGTAATGCGATGCCCCCAGTAGCTTTAAAGGCTAGCGGGATTAAGACTCCAAAGTATAAGATAGCGCTGTAGGGACAAAAGGCTAAGGCGAAGAGAATTCCCATTAAGAAACCGCCCATCATTCCCAAGCGACTTACTCTTTCACCTAGGGAAGATAACTTGGTATTACCGGTACCAAAGCGAAACCTGTGTATGTTTAATAGAATAGCACCGACTGCAATCAAGATTGGTCCCAGGACTCTCTCCCCAGTGTTCTGGAGTAGTGAGGCTACTCCCGGGACTTCAAGCCCAGCCTTAATAATTAACGCACCGAGTACAGAATAGGCTAACATCCGCCCTAGGGTGTAAAGGGCACTAGTGGTAACCGCATACCTGCGGTCAGTAACTCTCTGGCTGATATACGCTATAGCTGCAATGTTGGTAGCTAAGGGACAGGGACTTACGGCAGCGAGTAGGCCTAAAGAAAAAGCCACGAATGCAGGAACACCGAGGATGCCAGAAGAGCCGAAAATAAGGCCGCCGTAATCCGTCATTGGATTCCCTCTAGAGCTTGCATCACCTTATTTTTAACCGCAAGGCAAAAGGCTTCGTCGTTTCCAATGAGTTGCCAAATCTCGGTCACGTGCTCAATGCGTTCAGTGTCACCCGTCACGGTATTGATGAAAAGCTGAGAAGCGTAGGCACCGTATTTCTCAGCGATAGCAGCGCTGCTGGCGTCTTGCACATCGACCGACTTGAAAGTGAGCTTGCCACTGCTCATTTCCTTCTGAAAGTAAGTTTCCAGAGTATAGCGTGTTTGTTCCTCAGCATAGAGGCACTTCTGACAGCGGTTGGTCCGGTGGAAATAGACCACGTCTACCCGGTCCACCCCTGAGGTAAGGCCTGGTTCAGGTGGGGGCATTGGAGCGCTTTCTTCTCCGTTGCCTCCCGGAATCGTGGCAGGCAATGTCGTGCAGCTTACAGTTAGCAAAAGATATATTGATAGCGTTATCGATACCAACAAGCATTTCCCAATGAAACCTACTATTTTCAATGAAGTCTCCTCACTTTCTTAATGAATTTAATGGTGTTAGGTCGGCATCTCATATACTGCAGCCTCTTACTTTTCTAGTTGGCAGATTTTCCTTCCTTCTCCAGGGCGGCGGTGATGAATTTACAGATCTCCGCCTTGGTGGGCACTCGTCCGGAACAGACCAGCTGCCCGTTCAGCACTAACCCAGGCGTGTATAAGATACGGTAGGCTAAAATCTCGTTGATGTCCGTAACTTCTTCTATGCTGGCGTCAATACCGAGTTCCTTCGCTGCCTCCCTGGTGGCTTTTTCTAACTGGTGACACCTGAAACATCCGGGACCGAGAATCTTGATATTCATTTTCTACCTCTCTTCTTGAACCTTTCCACCACGTCGTCTCCTGTATCCAGATGAGATTTCAGCCTCCCCTGCTGCGAACGGGCTATCTTGTCATAGACTGACTTCTTGAGGAACCTGAGTGCTTCTTTCTCGTCACGGTCAGTAACGATTCGCTCTAGCTGAAGAAGCTCATTCTCATCAAAGGCAATAGCTGCCTTTCTAATCTCGAGCATGGTACGCCTCACAACGACGTTGGGAACGCTCTACCCTGTCATAGACCTTCTTTAGAAATCTAAGTGCCTCTTTTTCATCGCTATCGGTGATGATTCGCTCCAGCTCAAGCAGTTCTTTCTCATCAAGACCGATTGCCGTCTTCCTGATTTCAAGCATGATGTGTCTCTACTTCTGTTGTCGTTTATATTAAGATATTTACTCGCTTCAGCCTAAAATAAATCCAGCTACCCATCCTACCAGTGTCCCCAGCCCTATAATGGTCGGGACATAGATAAGGGCTTTCTTCACCCCAAAAACCCTGCCAATGGCTAGCCAGCTAGGCAGGCTAATCCCCGGTCCGGTAAGGAGTAGAGCTAAAGCTGGTCCCTTACCCATACCCAGATTCATCAATGTGTGCACGAAGGGGGCTTCAGTCATAGTGGCGAAGTACGTAACAGCTCCAATCAAGGTAGCCAAAAATGACTGGCGCAAACCGGCACCGCCGAGCCAGGTCTGAATCCATTCCTGAGGTAGAACAGCACTGATAATCCCGACTATAAAGACACCAGTCAGTAGTAGAGGGAAGATTGTGCGTACAAACCACCACGTCTCCCTGAGCCAGGCTCTAATCCTGTCTCTATCGAAGGCCTTCCAAGTGTAGGTCGCTACCACTGCCAGTCCTACCGCCCACACAACCACCTTTTGCCAGTAAGGTCCGTGGGACACTATATAATTCGGTGCCAGCAACCATCCTACCAACATCAAAAGTAGAATGAGGCTCTTCTTGGCTATCAACTGTCCACCACTCACCTGGATAGTTGAAACGCGGTTTTTCTCTTCCCGGTAAAAGGCGTAGGACATAACAGTGCCGACGACAAAGGACATAACTAGAGCACTTACTAGCCTAGCTATAACCATCTGAGAACCGAGGATTGAGCCGGTGTAAACTAGAGCCAAAATGTTGGCCGCTGGAGCTACCCAGAGTAATATGAAGGCAGGACCGATACCGGCACCGCCACGGTAGATGCCACTGGATACCGGTATCACGGTACAGGAACAGACAGCGATGAAGAAGCTGCCACCGGCGGCAATGCCGAAGGATTTTAACTTTCGGGTGGCAGCACCGAGATACTTGATAATAGCTTCCCGTGAAACAAAGGTTACTATGCCACCAGCCAGAAGAAACGCAGGGATGAGACATGTAAGCACGTGTAAAGCAATATATTCTTTCAGGGCATTAAGCCCAGACAGCAAAACTTGTTCCGCCATTCAATTTTTCCTACAGTGTAAGCATCTATGCCCGTTTAAGTTCCAAGAAATTATTTGTTTAGTCCTCTTAGGCTCTAGCTCGCACCGCCCGACTTACATCCAGGACCTACTCGTGCGGCGCGTTTTAGCCTTTCCTTGTCCTGTGTCAATACCTCGTTGCTGACAGCAGAATCCTTAAGCAGCTTGGTCAGGGGAGTAGCGTAGCGATTGGCTGCCTGCCAGTCCACGGAATAAACTATCCATAGTCCATCACGTCTTGACTTCAAGAAACCGGCATCTTGAAGTATGCCAAGGTTGCGCGAAGCTCTAGACTGGGATATATCCAAGGCTTGCATAATCTCGCAAACACAACACTCCCTCTCCAGAAGCAGGTTAAGAATCCTGAGCCTTGTCTCATCAGAGAGTGCTTTTAGGGCTTTAATTAAGTCCTCCATAGCTCCCTCCTGGATTATATGCGTATATGTGCATACCCGAATATTATACTGCCTTTCCTTTTATCCGTCAATACCTCCTCACATTTAGATGTTTCTTTGAACCGCTTTTCCCGCCACTTTTATATCCGCAAGGTTCCTGAGAAATCTTCCCATCCGCCGTATTGACTTCGCTAACCCGAAAGAAAAGAAGAGGCATGATGATTTGGTGGCTTTAGTAGATAGAGTGCTGGAACTGAATAAACGGCTGGCTCCCATTCGTGACACTTACGGTTATGAGCGGGATGAGCTACTCAGTGAAATCAAGCGCACTGACGATGAGATCGACCAGAAAGTCTATGAACTCTATGGGCTAACTGAAGAGGAAAGGCAAATCATTGAAGCTTCTCTGGCGAAAACTGTTTTTTAACAACCTCCCCCTCACTTCCTTATCAAGCCCTTCCTAAAAAGGTTGCTAAACAACCTCATCAGTAAAAACTTGACATAAAGTTGGAAACAATTCCAAAGCTAATCAGATATGAATTGTTTCCCGAAAATTCACGAAATTCCTTTGTGCTCCTTTGAACCAGTCTGCGGTGGTGCTATATAATAGGTTT
>CAYHAL010000011.1:17719-41618 GCA_964354655.1 uncultured Dehalococcoidales bacterium | reverse complement strand
CGAGAGAAAAGACAAACCCTATCAGCGCCGGTCTAGATGGTCTTACGGTAGAATCTAAAGAAACTGAACCACAAACAAGCTTATTATCTTTCCGAATTCCGTATAGTAATGAGCTGCTGCTCTCTCCGAAGCAGTCAAGGAAAGCATTCATCACTGGTCTTGTCGCTTTTGATTTAGCACCAATGGCTGGAATCAAAGGGTGCTCTTTAAAGGCTTGAGTGAACAAATCAAGTAATTCCGGTTTATTTGAACTGTTTAGCTGTTCTACTTCGTCGCTTTCTACCATAATCCATCACCTATCGCCAGGCAATAACCTCCTCGGGGCTGGCAATCCTGCCAGCTACGGCACTGGCAGCGGCAACGGCTGGGTTAGATAGATAGACTTCTGACTTGGGACTACCCATCCTGCCGACAAAGTTACGGTTGGTGGTTGAGATGCACCTTTCACCATCAGCCAGGACCCCCATATGACCACCAAGGCAGGGACCACAAGTTGGAGTGCTGACTACTGCCCCCGCCTTGATGAATACCTCTATTAGCCCCGCAGTCAGGGCATCAAGATATACCTGCTGGGAACCAGGGATGATAATGCAGCGCACCCAGGGGTGAACTTTTCTTCCTTTTAATATTTGGGCAGCAAGCCGCAAATCCTCAAGACGACCGTTAGTGCAACTACCAATTACCGCCTGATTTATCTCTATATCCCCTACCTGACTAACCGGCTTGGTATTAGCTGGTGAGTGAGGCAAGGCAACCTGAGGCTCGATATTTGAGACATCATAGTCAATAGTCCGAGCATATTCTGCATCGCTATCTGGCTCATAAACATTATATGAGCGTTTGGCACGGGACTTTATGTAAAGCTGAGTCTTATTATCTACCCTAAAGATGCCAGCCTTAGCCCCAGCCTCAATAGCCATATTAGCCATAGTAAATCGTCCATCCAGCGATAGCGAGTCTATTGCTTCACCAGTAAACTCCATTGCCGAATACAGAGCACCATCAACACCAATATCGCCTATGGTATACAGTATCAAGTCTTTGCCCCCCACCCATTCCCTCAGACTGCCGTGGTAGACCAGCTTAATAGTAGGCGGCACCTTCATCCAGATGTCCCCGGTTGCCATCGCCGCAGCGATATCGGTTGACCCCATGCCAGTAGCAAAAGCACCTAAAGCACCATAGGTACAGGTATGCGAGTCAGCCCCGATAGCGACATCACCAGGTAGTACCAGACCCTGCTCGGGCAAGAGCACATGTTCAATGCCCGACCGCCCGACTTCAAAATAGGTTATTCCTTGCTCATAGCAAAACTCTCGCATCAGCTTAGCCTGCTCGGCAGAGGCAATGTCTTTGTTGGGCACAAAGTGGTCAGGCACCATCACTATCTTTTGGGGGTCAAAGACCTTGTCTACCCCTATTCTCCGAAACTCCCTTATAGCAATAGGGGCAGTAATATCATTAGCCAGAATCAGGTCTACACTGACATTGACGAATTCACCCGGGCTAACCTTCTTCTTATCAGCGTGAGCCGCCAGTATCTTCTCGGCTAAAGTCAATATAGCCTCCTTTAAAGTATTGAGAGAGACTGCCGAATATGGTGGAGACGAAGGACCATTTGAAGCTCGACTGACATCTCAGCACCTAGCTCAAAAACTACCCAGCCGCCTTCTTAGCTGCTAGTAGCCTATTAAGGGCATTCATATAGGCTTTAGCGCTGGCAACAATAATGTCAGTATCAGCACCCCGCCCGGTGTAGGTTACACCCTCGCTTTCTATCCTGATAAGTACCGCACCAATAGCGTCGATGCCTTCAGTTACTGACTTAACGGTAAATTCAGTGAGCACATTGGGCACCCCTACCAGTCGGTTAATTGCCTTATAGACGGCATCCACCGGTCCTGCGCCAAGAGCAGCGTCGGCTAGGACCTGACCATCAGGGGCAATAAGCCTGACAGCGGCGGTGGGAATACCTCTATCGCCACAAGACACCTGAACGCGGTCAATGTGATACACTTCGGAGACAGTGCGCAGCTCCTCAGCAATAAGGGACTCAATATCCTTGTCGGTAACCTCCTTCTTTTTATCAGCCAGCTCCTTAAGTGCGGTGAAGGCACGGTTGAAATCTTCCTCTGACAGGCTATAGCCCAATTCTGCCAGCCGCTCTTTAAAGGCATGCCGCCCGCTAAGCTTACCCAGCACCAAACTGCTAGCTGGAATGCCTACAGTCCTTGGGTCCATTATCTCGTAGGTTATCGGCATCTTGATGACCCCATCCTGGTGGATACCCGACTCATGACTAAAGGCGTTAGTGCCAACAATTGCCTTGTTCGGCGGAACCAGAAAGCCGGTTAGCTCACTTACCAGTCGGCTGGTCTTATAAATTTGCGTGGTATTAATATTAGTTGTCAGGTTGAAAAAGTCCTTGCGGGTCTTTATAGCCATGACAATTTCTTCAAGCGAGGCATTGCCCGCCCTCTCCCCAATACCGTTAATGGTGCACTCCACCTGCCTTGCCCCTTGCTTGACTGCCTCCAGGCTATTAGCCACGGCTAGACCCAGGTCATCGTGGCAATGAACGCTAACTATAGCCCGATTAATATTGGGCACATTTTGAAAAATCCCCCCAATAAGGCTACCAAACTCGCTTGGTATGGCATAGCCCACCGTATCAGGGATATTTACTGTAGTCGCCCCGGCATCAATAACTGCTGCCAAGATTTGATACAGGTATTCGGGTTCAGTCCGACTGGCATCCATCGGTGAGAACTCGATATCACCGGTATATTTTTTAGCCCGAGCTACCATGCCACGAGACATCTCCAGAATCTCCTCCCGGCTCTTTTTAAGTTGATAGATGCGGTGAATATCTGAAGCCGAAAGAAACACATGTATGCGCGGATGCTCAGCCTGTCTAATTGCCTCCCAAGCCCGGCCGATATCATCGGGGTGAGCCCGAGCTAGGGCACAAATTACAGGAATACGAACCTCCTTAGCGATAAGCCTTACCGCTTCAAAATCACCCGGCGAGGTAATGGGGAATCCAGCCTCAATGACATCTACCCCAAGCTTCTCCAGTTGCTTGGCTATATCAAGCTTCTCCTGGATATTGAGTGTCCCCCCCGCCGCCTGCTCCCCATCCCGCAGCGTTGTATCAAAGATAATTACCCTGTCCATCGAAAATCCCCTTTATCCTTCATTCCTTCTAACCTATGCCCCTGACCCCCTTCCCTTAGTAAAGGAAGGGGGAATGTTTTGTAAGAGGGACTTCGTCCCTCTTTACGCCCTATAGGTTAGTGAGAGCTAATGCCCCTCTCTATTTCTCTTCCCCCTTTGAATGAGATTAACTTAACGGGGCATCTAAGAGGGGTGTCAACCCCTCTTTTTTCTCCTCCCCCTCATGCCAGGAATTATATCTCCATATTATGGAGAGGGGGATTAAGGGGGTGAGGTTACTTCTTCAGCCACGGCATCATAGCTCGTAGTTCTCTGCCCACCAGCTCAAGAGGGTGCTCTTCATCCATACGCTTTAAGGCATTGTAGACCGGGCGACCAGCCTGGTTTTCTAAAATCCATTCCTTGGCAAAGCTACCATCCTGAATCTCAGCCAGGATTTGTTGCATCTCATCTCTAACCATCTCATCAATAACCCGTGGTCCCCGAGTATAATCACCATACTCAGCAGTATCACTAACTGAGTAGCGCATGTAAGATAAGCCGCCTTGATATATCAAGTCGATGATAAGCTTAAGCTCATGGCAAACCTCAAAGTAGGCTATCTCTGGCTGATAGCCAGCCTCAACCAGCGTCTCAAACCCAGCCTTTATCAGGGCCGAAATCCCACCACAGAGAACTGTCTGCTCTCCGAAGAGGTCAGTCTCAGTCTCCTCGGCAAAAGTCGTTTCAATGACCCCAGCTCGGGAGCAACCGATGCCCTTGGCATAGGCAAGGGCTATATCTTTGGCCTTACCTGAAACATCCTGATGAACCGCCACTATCGCCGGCGGTCCTTTCTTTTCAGTATAGAGTTGCCTCAGCATATGCCCTGGGCACTTGGGAGCTATCATGCTGACGTCAATATCGGGTGGTGGAATAATCTGCCCATAATGGATATTAAAGCCGTGAGCAAACATCAGGGTATTGCCTTTGGCTAACCCCTTCTCAATGGATTGAAAATAGATTTCTCGGTGCAAATTGTCGGGAGCCAGCATCACAATAATATCGGCTTGCTTTGCCACTTCATCCGCCATCAGCACATTAAAGCCAGCCTCCTTAGCCTTCTTCCAGCCCTCGCTCCCCTTGGCTTCAGCCACTATCACCTGACAACCGCTATCCCTGAGGTTCTGAGCCTGGGCATGCCCCTGACTTCCGTAACCTATAATCCCCACCACCTTCCCATCAAGCAACATTAGGTCGCAATCACCATCATAGTAAATCTTAGCCATAATTTATCATCTCCTTTTTTATTATTATCTTAGTTTGTCTATCTCCCTCACCCGCCTATCAGGGATTAGATGATTCTTTCTCCTCTGGCAGCCGCCTTGGGCTTCCTCTGGGCATAGCTATACGACCAGTCCTGGTCATTTCTTTAATACCAAAGCCACGCAGCAAATTACACAAAGAATCAATCTTCTCCTCATCACCGGTAACCTCAACTATTACTGAATCAGGGGCAACATCTACTATATTGGCCCTAAATATGTCCACGATTTGAATAATCTCGCTTCGGGTAGAGGAAGTAGCCCCGACCTTAATCAAGGCTAACTCCCGAGCCACTGTGTTATCTGCGGTAATATCTGACACCTTGACCACATTCACGACCTTGCCTAACTGCTTCCTAACCTGTTCCACTATGGGAGCTGACCCATTCACAACAATGGTCATGCGCGATAGGCGAGGCAGTTCACTATGCCCGACAACAATACTCTCAATATTGTAGCCACGCCTGCGGAAAAGGCTTGCCATCCGGGTAAGCACCCCTGGCTTATCCTCTACCAAAGCAACTAGGGTGTGTTCTGTCGCCGTCATATTGTTATCTCTTTCCTAAATTCTTCAATAACCTCAGCTAAAACTGTTTCAGGCTGCACCTTCTGCGGTAATTTCAGATACCTTGACCACATCTATTATCTTTTCTAACTGCTTCCTAACCTCCTCCACAACAGTTGCTTCTCCATCCAAAACAATGGTTACGCGGGTTAAATTAGGTAGCTCACTACTGCCGACGTTAATAGTATCAATCACGTTAACACTATGAATATTGAAGCCACGCCTGCGGAAAACACTAGTCATTCGGTTAAGCACCCCAGGCTTATCCTCCAACAGAGCAAATAGGATATGCCTCGTCATGGCCATATTATCGCCTCCTTCTTAGGCTCAAATATTGCTCACTGGAAGCTTTGCCGAATCCGAGACAACTTTCGTCTCTTTCGGCCCTTCAAGAACCTCAGTTAAAGCTGCTCCCGGCACTACCATAGGATAAACATTCTCCTCCGGTTCCACTACAAAATCAATTAGGAAAGGACCCGGCTCCGCCATGGCCTGCCTAATAGCCGGGACTACCTCCGCCTTGTGTCTAACCCTCAGTCCAGGGATTCCATATGCCTCAGCAATCTTAACAAAGTCAGGGCCACTCAATGGACTGGCCACATATCGCCGACCGTAGAACAATTCCTGCCATTGTCTTATCATCCCTAGATAGCCATTATTAATAATGGCTATCTTAACTGCCACTTTCTCTTGAACTATAGTAGCTAACTCCTGAATAGTCATTTGAAAACCGCCGTCACCGGTGATACACCAAACAGTAGTATCAGGACAGCCTACCTTAACCCCCATAGCTGCCGGAAGTTCAAATCCCATAGCGCCTAATCCACCTGACGAGATTAAGCTATTTGGCTTATCATAGCAGAAGTGTTGAGCTGCCCACATCTGGTTCTGCCCCACCCCGGTAACAATAATAGCCTCACCCTGTGTTATCTCGTATATCTTGCGAATGACAAGCTGGGGCAAGAGCCCTTCGCACTCCCTAATAACCGTTGACGGGTGCTCCCTTTGCCAACGCTCAAGCTGTTGAAACCAATCAATATGCTTGGTAGAGATAATGAGTTTATTTAATGCGTTTAGAACCAGCTTCACATCACCAACTATAGGCACAGCCACAGGCACATTTTTACCGATTTCGGCTGGGTCAATATCAATATGGATTATGCTGGCATGCGGGGCAAATTCACTAACCTTACCAGTGGCCCTATCATCAAACCTCATCCCAATGGCAATAATGACGTCAGCAGCCTCAACCGCCATATTAGCATAAGCCATGCCATGCATACCCAGCATACCAAAACTCAGAATATGACTCTCCGGGAAACAACCAATGCCCAATAAAGTAGTAACCACTGGTATTTGTGCCGTTTCAGCTAGCTGCTTAAGCTCCTCATAGGCTCCGGAGATAATCACCCCCCTACCAGCAATAATGAGCGGGCGCTGAGCCTCGTTTATGAGCTTGGCTGCCTTCTTAATCTGGGCTGGGTGCCCCTGAAGGGTTGGCTTATAGCCAGGTAAATCTACTTGGCTCGGGTAGTTAAACTCCGCCTGGTCTATAAAGACATCTCGGGGGACATCAATAAGTATCGGACCAGGTCGACCTGTCCGAGCTAGATAAAAAGCCTCCTTAACTATTCTAGCCATTGAACCTACGTCAAGGACGAGATAGTTATGCTTGGTGATAGGCAAAGTAATGCCAGAAATATCTACCTCTTGAAAAGCATCTTTGCCAATAAAGGCTCTGGCTACCTGACCGGTTATAGCCACTACCGGTGACGAGTCAAGATGGGCATTAGCAATACCGGTTACTAAATTAGTGGCACCGGGACCTGAGGTAGCTATACATACCCCCACCTTCCCTGTGGCTCTGGCATAGCCATCAGCAGCATGAGCAGCCCCCTGCTCATGACGTACCAAGATGTGGCGAAGCTGAGGATATCGAGCTAGGGTATCATATAGGGGTAAAACAGCTCCACCGGGGAAACCAAAGATAACCTCTACTCCTTCCTTTACCAGACTCTCACATATAATCTGGGCACCAGTCATTTTCATTATTTTTCTCCCTTATCGGCTAAACACTGCCCCAGTGCTAGCTGAACATACCTTTTCAGCGTAACGCTGGAGATAGCCTGTTTTTACTTTAGGCTCAAATTCAGCTAAATGTGCTAAACGCTGAGATATTTCTTTATCACTAAGCTTAACCTCAAGCTTATAATTAGGGATATCAATCTTAATTATGTCACCATCTCTCAAGGCAGCGATAGGCCCCCGGCTAGCTGCCTCAGGGGAGACGTGCCCAATAGCTGCACCCCGGGTCGCCCCGGAAAAACGCCCATCAGTTACCAGAGCTACCTCCTTATCCAAACCCATACCGCTCAATAGAGAAGTGGGAGTGAGCATCTCCCTCATCCCCGGCCCTCCTTTAGGCCCTTCATAGCGAATAACTACCACATCACCCGACTTTATGCTGCCACCCATAATGGCAGCGGTGGCTTCCTCTTCAGAGTCAAATACTCTGGCTGGGCCTTGATGAACCATCATCTCTGGAGCTACGGCACCCCTCTTCACCACCGCACCCTCTGGTGCCAGATTACCAAAAAGGACACAAATACCCCCTGTAGCTGAGTAAGCATTAGCAGCCGAGCGAATAACTCTCCCATCCCCAGACCGGCTGCTGGCAATAATCTCAGCCACTGATTTCCCCGATACTGTTCTTGCCTCCAGGTTTAATACCTCTTCAAGTTCCTTCATCACCGCTGGTATACCGCCAGCCTGGTCCAAGTCCTCCACGTGATAATCACCAGCCGGTCTTAGCTTAGCTAAGTGGGGGGTACGCTCGCTTATCTCATTCACCATAGGCAAAGAAAAATCAACCCCCGCCTCATGAGCTATAGCCATAAGATGCAAAACCGAATTAGTGCTACCGCCCAACGCCATATCAACAGCAAAGGCATTATAAATAGAAGCTTCAATTATAATATCACAGGGACGAATATCGTTAGCTAATAGTTCCATAACCTGTCGCCCTGCCTCTTTAGCTAATTGTATTCGCCTGGCATCAATAGCCGGTATAGTACCGTTACCCGGTAGCCCCATTCCCAGAGCCTCAGTGACACAATTCATAGTGTTAGCGGTAAACATCCCGGCACAGCTACCGCAACCGGGGCAAGCCACCTCCTCTAACCGCTCCAACTCCTCTTGACTCATCTTCCCCTTAGCTACCTTACCTACTGCCTCAAAGACAGAATTGATGTCAACCTTTTTAATCTCGTTGTTATTACTCAGGCGACCAGCCAGCATCGGACCACCACTAATAAAGATAGCCGGTAGGTTTAGCCTCACCGCTGCCATCAGCATCCCAGGGACTATCTTGTCACAATTAGGGATAAAGACTAAGGCATCAAAAGCATGAGCCTCAGCTACTATTTCCGCTGAGTCAGCGATTAGTTCCCGGCTGGGCAGGCTATATTTCATACCCGGGTGGTTCATAGCAATGCCGTCACATACAGCAATAGTATTAACCTCAAAGGGAATACCCCCTCCACTGCGCACCCCAGCTTTCACTGCCTGGGCAATATCTCGCAGATGTATATGTCCAGGGACAATCTCACTAAAGCTATTAATAATACCTATAAGAGGCTTATCTATTTCCGAACTTGCCCAGCCTAAAGCATGTAATAAAGACCGATGCGGAGCCCGCTCCACGCCCCTTTTAATCGCATCGCTTTTCATACTTTATCCTTTTCCCTAAATAATTAAAAACCGTCCCTCTAAGGACGGACTAACATTCCAAAATCCTAGTTTCGACTCCATAACAAAACATAACATAGCACCAGCTCAATGTCAAACTAACTCCCATATAATTAGCCTTCCATAGCCTTTATCTTGTCCAGCCTTTGTTGGTGTCTTCCACCCTCAAACTCAGTGGTGAGGTAAGCCTCAATGATTTCAGCTATTCCACCCTGCTCCTGCCCCACCCCCAAACAAAGGATATTGGCATCATTGTGCTTACGAGCCCGGCAAGCAGTGAAAGCATCGTGACATAGAGCCGCCCTTATCCCCTTAACCTTGTTGGCGGCAATACTCATACCGATGCCAGTATCACATATCAGAATACCTTGCTCAAAATAACCCTTAGCCACCACCTCAGCTACCTTCTTAGCAATATCAGGGTAGTCTACCGGGTCAGTAGTGTAGCAGCCAAAGTCCTGACAAGAATGCCCCATTTCGGTAATTAGCCCGATAACAAATTGCTTGAGATTCAGCCCCCTGTGGTCACAGCCAATAGCTATATGCACTTCTCAACCTCCCTTTTCAAGCACAACCTCCCGCATACCTGCTCGAGCTCTCTAAAGGCTATAGCACCTTCCCGCAAAACTACCGGCGTTTCCCCAGTAACATCAACTATAGTAGATTCCCTACCACCCGGGCACTTGCCACCGTCAATCACCAGGTCTATTTTATTACCAAACTGGGAATAGACCTCATCAGCCGTCAAGGCACTCGGCTTACCACTCAGGTTAGCACTGGTGCCTATAACCGGTGCCCCCAGAGCATCAATAAGGGCAACCGGAATAGGGTGAGCCGGGATACGAACGGCTACAGTTTCACCCCCAGCAGTGACAAAATCGGGGACTGAGTTAGACTTAGGTAAAACTAAGGTCAAGGCACCGGGTAGGAAGTTACGAGCCAGGAGCCAGGCAATCTGCGGCACCGGCTCAGCAACCTCGCTTATCTGCGATATGTGGGCTAAAAGCAACGGGAGCGCCATATTTTGTGGTCGCCCTTTTACCTCATAAACCCGCTCCACCGCCTGTTGATTAGTAGCACAAGCCCCCAACCCATAGACGGTATCGGTAGGAAAGGCAACTATCCCCCCCTGCTTAAGGACAGAAATACCCTCCTCAACCTGTTTTTTAATATCTAAAGGAAGCTTGTCTAACATTATCTTCCTATCTACAAATAATGGTTTTCTCTTGACGATAGTATACCACAGTGGTAATCTTTGGTCATAGACATGGCTGAAGATGAACCAAAGCAAGCCTTAAGCGAAAGCCACCGGGTAACCACCAGTGGTGATATTGAGGTCTCTACTTACTTAGAGATTGCTAAAGAGCTGGGTGGTGAGCAACCATCGGCGGCAAAGGAAGTTATACCCGGGGCTGAGCGGGAAGCCATAATTGTCATCGATTTTGGCTCACAATATAGCATGCTCATTGCCCGAAGAATACGCGAGTGCCAAGTATACTGTGAGCTAGTACCCCCTGATACCCCCTGGGAAAAGATAGCCCCATTGAACCCTAAGGGATTCATCTTTTCTGGAGGACCGGCTAGCGCTTATGAACCAGGCGCACCCCTCGCCCCAGCCTACACTTATGAAAGCCGCTTGCCAATATTGGGTATATGCTATGGGATGCAAGTCATTGCCAAGCAACTAGGCGGAAAGGTCATCCCGGGGGCAAAGTATGAGTATGGTCACGCTGTGCTTCACCTGAGTGATGTAAGTTCACCGCTGTTTGCCGATTTACCCCCTTCCTCTCCGGTATGGATGAGCCACGCCGACCAGATTGAAGAAATACCACCTAGTTTTAGGGCTTTGGCCTATACTGAAAATTCGCCTATTGCTGTTATGGGCAATGATAAAGGAATGTTTGGTCTCCAGTTTCACCCTGAGGTAGTCCACACCCCTCAGGGAAAGACCATCCTGAGGAATTTTGCCTATCGAATATGTGGCTGTCAGGGAAACTGGACGGTGGGCAATTTCATAGACGAGAGCATCACAAAAATAAGACAGCAAGTAGGTGAAGGTAAGGTCATCAGCGCCCTCTCTGGCGGGGTTGATTCCTCAGTCGTCGCCACCCTTATCCACCGGGCTATCGGTGACCAGCTCACCTGCATCTTTGTCAATCATGGGCTGCTACGTCGTGAAGAAGTAGAGAGAACCTTTAATGTCTTCCGGCTTAATCTAGGTATGAATATTGTCTACATTGACGCCAGCCAAAGGTTCCTTAATCGGTTAAAAGGGGTAATCGACCCGGAAAAGAAGCGCAAGATTATCGGCGAGGAATTTATCAAGGTATTTGAGGAAGAAGCCAAAAAGATAGGCAAGGTTGATTTTCTGGCTCAGGGAACACTATACCCTGACGTCATTGAGAGTGCATCCTCAGGCAGCGCCTCAGCCAAAATAAAGACCCACCACAATGTCGGCGGGTTGCCAGCTAAGATGACGCTCACCCTGCTTGAACCCCTGCGATATCTGTTTAAGGACGAGGTGCGACAGGTAGGACTGGCGCTGGGTCTCCCTGAAGAGATGGTGTGGCGTCAGCCCTTCCCTGGTCCGGGCTTAGCCATTCGCATCATTGGCGAGGTAACCAAGGAGAAGCTTGAGATACTGCGTGGCGCTGACTGGATTGTGATGAATGAGATTAAGAAGGCAAAGCTATATCGCCAGTTGTGGCAGAGCTTTGCCATACTCACCGATGTCAAATCGGTAGGGGTAATGGGCGACTACAGAACCTATGGCTACCTGGTTGCCGTCCGCGCCGTAACCAGCGAGGATGCTATGACCGCCGACTGGGCACGCCTGCCTTACGACCTCCTGGCTCGGATTTCAAATCGCATTGTTAATGAAGTCCCCGGCGTCAACCGCGTCGTCTATGACATAACCTCCAAACCCCCCTCAACCATAGAGTGGGAGTAACAAGAAAAAAAGAGGTTAAATAATGCGCAAGGTAGGAATCGTAGTAGCTTTAATCGTAACAGTGTTGCTTCTTCTTGGAGCATGTGCACCGACACCTAGCCCAGCACCTGCGCCGACTCCACCACCCACTGAATCTATTACCCCAGCAGTTGAGGAACCAGTAGAGCCAGTAACCCCTCCCAGTCCACCATTGACAGAATGGCAAGAGGCTGCGATACGCCATACTAACCCAGAACCTAAGTTATCTGCTGAAATAACAATAGATTGGAGCCAAGAGGAGGAATGTATCCAAACTATCTATGATGAGATATTAGAAGAAGTGAGAAGTGTTTTCTGTGATGATATTATTAACTGGGATAGAGCGGAACTTCTAAGCACTGAAAAGGAATGGAAAGAGCTTATAATTAACTGCCAAATTAAAAACACTGGCAATGTGGTTATACGCTATTGTTGGGTTTCTTTTATTATAAGCTGTAAAGATGGCACACAATTTCAAGCAGAGGTGGATGATCCTCGCATTAAAATTTCGCAGATTGATGATTGTCGTATCACAGTTGATGTAAAGCATAGAGAAGTTGAGTCTGTGGAAATAGAAGATTATAAATTATGGAAGTAAAACAAAAAAGCCCCCTTCCCCTTGATAAGGGGAAGGGGATAAAGGGGATAGGGTTCAAGAAACTAAGGGGGTGAGGTAGATAAAGATACTGGTGGTTGGGGGAGGGGCTAGGGAGCATACTTTGGTCTGGAAGCTAGCCCAGAGCCCTAAAGCTAAAGAGATTTACGCTGCTCCGGGTAACGCCGGCACGGCTCAAATCGCCCATAACCTGGATATTAAACCTACTGATACAGAGTCACTGGCCAAAACAGCCCAGGAGAAGCGAATCGAGCTGGTCGTTGTCGGACCCGAGACACCCCTGGCTGAGGGCATTGTTGACCACTTTCAAAACTTAGGCATCCCTATTTTTGGTCCCACTAAAGCAGCTAGCATGATAGAATCAAGCAAGGTATTCGCCAAGGAACTGATGCAAAAATACCATATTCCCTGTGCTCAAAGCACCAGCTTTTCTGATTATGCAAAGGCAAAAGAATATATCCAGCAACAGACGCCACCGATTGTAGTTAAAGCCGATGGGCTGGCTGCGGGTAAGGGGGTAACTGTAGCCGATTCCATCCCCCAAGCCTTAGATACCCTTCATAATATTATGGAGGCTAAAGCCTTTGGTGACGCCGGTAATAAGGTAATTATAGAGGAGCGCTTATCGGGCAAAGAGATGAGCTGTTTCGCCTTCACCGATGGCAAGACCGTCATCCCTATGGCATCGGCCTGCGATTATAAGCCGATATATGATGGCGACCAGGGTCCCAATACCGGCGGTATGGGCAGCTACAGCCCACCTCACTTCCTCAATACAAAACTGTCTAAGACAATACTGGAAACTATTTTGAAACCAGCAGTAAAGGCTATGGCTCAGGAGAAGAGACGTTATAAGGGCGTCCTTTATGGGGGCTTGATGATTACCAATGATGGCCCAAAGGTGCTAGAATTTAATGCCAGGTTTGGTGACCCAGAAGCCCAGGTTACTCTGCCACTGCTTAAAACCGACCTGGCAGATATTATGCTGGCGGTGATTAACAGCAGCCTTAATCAGATGAATATTGAATGGAGTGAGGATGCCTGTGTTGGCGTGGTAATGGCATCATCGGGATACCCCGGTAGCTATAAGACGGGCTCCACCATCTCTGGACTGAATGGTTTAGATAAGGATATCGTGGTATTTCATGCCGGAACCAAAATAGGTTCAGAACCGGGACAGGTATTGACCAACGGAGGAAGGGTGCTTACTGTAGTCACTACCGGCAAGACCATTGCCGAAGCTAGAGAAAGGGTTTATAACAATATCTCACGAATTCACTTCGACGGTTGCCACTACCGGAGGGATATCGCTGACCTAAAGAAGAGGACAAAGGGGGTGAGGTAGATAATATGCCATTAGTTGCCATAGTCATGGGTAGTAAATCAGACACTGAAGCCATGCAGCCAACAGCGGAAGTACTAAGCAGGCTCGGTATTGATTACGAGGTGTCAGTAATATCAGCCCACCGCAACCCGGAAAGGGTAAGGCAATACGGACTGGAGGCTCGAAATCGAGGGATTGAGGTTATAATCGCCGCTGCCGGTGGTGCCGCCCACCTCCCCGGGGTCCTGGCTAGCTGGACTACCCTACCTGTCATCGGTGTGCCACTACCCACCAGTGAACTAAAGGGTATTGATGCCCTCTGCTCCATAGCTCAGATGCCAGCCGGGATACCGGTAGCCTGCATGGCTATAGGCACCACCGGGGCTAAGAATGCTGCCTATCTTGCCGCCGAAATCCTAGGACTCAAGCACGACGAGATACGAAAAGCCTACGAAAAGTACCGAAGTGAGCTACAAGGAGAAGAGGGCAAACGATAAGGGAATGTCAAAGAGAGGCGAAGCCTCTCTTATATAACAACTTCCCCCTCATGCAAGGAATTACATATCCATATCATGGAGAGGGGGATTAAGGGGGTGAGGTTGATAAATAATCTCAAGGAAGTGAAAAATGATTGAGCGATATTCTAGACCACAAATGAAACGGGTCTGGTCAGACGAGAACAAGTTTGCCAAGTGGCTTGAGGTTGAGATTGCCGTCTGCGAGGCATGGGCTGAGTTGGACGTCATTCCCAGGGAAGCCGTGCCCAAGATAAAACTAGCCCGCCTTAATCTCAAGCGTATGGATGAGATTCTCAAAGCGACCCGCCACGATATGACTGCCTTCCTTGGTGCTGTAGCCGAGAGCCTGGGTGGTGAATCGCGTTTTATCCACCTTGGTCTTACCTCCTCCGATGTAATGGATACCGCCCTCAGCCTGCAGCTAATTGAAGCCACGGAAATATTAAGTCAGGATATAAAAGAACTCATCTCAGTATTGGCACAAAAGGCAATAAAACATAAATATACCGCCATGATAGGTCGCACCCACGGTGTCCATGCCGAACCACTTACCTTCGGCTTGAAGCTGGCACTATGGGTTGAAGAGATGAAGCGCAATAGACAACGGCTCTCCGAAGCCAAAAAAGCCATTGCTGTGGGTAAGATTTCAGGAGCCGTAGGTACCTATGCTACCCTATCTCCTCAGCTTGAAGAGAGGGCTTGCGCCAAATTAGGACTTGCCCCAGCTCCGGTATCGTCTCAGATTCTGCAACGCGACCGTCATGCTCAATTCATTACCACCTTAGCTATAATCGCCAGTTCACTAGAGAAATTTGCTACCGAGATTAGGGGTCTGCAACGAACCGAAGCCCGGGAGGTAGAAGAACCCTTCGGGGAAAGCCAGACCGGCTCTTCAGCTATGCCCCACAAACGTAATCCTGAACTCTGTGAGCGAATCTGCGGCTTAGCCCGACTGGTAAGAGGCTATGCTCTAACCTCAATGGAGAATATCGCCCTGTGGCATGAACGGGACATCAGCCACTCCTCTACCGAGCGTATCATCCTGCCCGGCTCCTGCCTTACCCTAGACTATTGCCTCGCCCTTTTCAACTCAGTCATGAGGGGGCTTCAAATCTACCCCCGAAGGATGAAACGAAATATAGGGCTTACCAAAGGCTTGATTTTCTCCCAGCGAGTAATGCTGGCTCTTATAAGTAAAGGACTGTCTCGGCAAAAAGCCTATGAGCTGGTGCAACGAAATGCCATGAAAGCATGGCAAGGAGACAAGAGCTTCCTTAACCTGCTTAAGGCTGACCCTGAGGTTACTGCCACCCTGCCACCGGAGGAGCTCGAGCCGCTATTTGACCATCAATACTACTTACGCTACATAGACGAGATTTTCAAACGGTTGGGCTTAACCGAAGCCCAATGGAAAGAAAGACCTGGTATTACTGAGCCGACAGAACTAAATCCTGAAACAATATGAATATGAACCCCCCAGTCTTGATAAATACCAACCTGCCCCTGCCCCTATTTTCCCGAGGCAAGGTACGGGATACCTACGACCTGGGTAACCTGCTGCTTATTGTAGCTACCGACCGTATCTCAGCCTTTGACTCCGTCCTACCCTGCGGTATTCCCGATAAAGGCTTAGTGCTTAATCAACTCTCGGCTTTCTGGTTCAACAAGACAAAGGATTTAATGCCCAATCACCTGATAGAAACAGTTAATGATGTTAACTGCCTTGATTCCTACCTCCCCACCGAAAGCCGCTTTACCTACCCTTCCTACCTTAACGGTCGGTCAATGATTGTTAAAAAAGCCAAGCGCATCCCTGTTGAATGTGTGGTGCGTGGCTATCTCTCGGGGTCAGCCTGGGCAGAATATAGGGAGCGGGGCACTCTTTCCGGGGAATTACTACCCAAAGGCTTAGAGGAAAGTCAGGAATTGCCCCAACCATTGTTCACCCCAACCACTAAGGCAGAGACCGGGCATGACCAGCCACTGATTATGGATGAGATGAAGAGGCTGGTAGGTGAAGCCATGGCTGAAGAAATAAAAGAGAAAAGCCTCGCCATTTATAGCTACGCCCGAACCTACGCCATAGCCAGGGGTATTATCATCGCCGATACCAAGATGGAATTTGGGCTGGTCAACGGTAAGCTTATCCTTATTGATGAACTACTGACCCCGGACTCAAGCCGATTCTGGGATGCCAAGCTATATAGAGTTGGGCAGTCCCAACCCAGCTATGATAAGCAGCCGGTTCGTGACTGGCTCATCCAGTCAGGGTGGAATAAAGAGCCTCCCGCCCCGATGCTGCCCCCGGAAATTATTGAAGCTACCGCCAAGAGATACCGCGAGGCTTACGAGAGGCTAACCGGTAAAAAACTGAGATAAATCCTAACCCTCTAAAAACTCCTTGGTGGTGGGCAGTTCACCGCTAATCCGCTCATCAATTCTGGTAGCTGTATCTAAGGCTCTACCTAAGGCTTTGAACAAAGCTTCGGCTTTGTGATGGTCATTGACGCCATATAGTATCTTGGCATGGAGATTAAGCCTGGCTTCAATAGCGAAAGTCTCGAGGAAGTGACGGATAAGGTCAGTTGGAAATCCCGCCATATCATTTTCACTAAAGGGTATATCTAATACAGTATATCCCCTACCCCCAATGTCCACCGCCACCATAGCCAAAGCATCATCCATAGGCACGGCAGTGCTAGCCATTCTAACAATGCCTCGTTTCTCCCCCAGGGCTTCACTGAGGGCTTTGCCTAAACAAATGGCAACATCCTCAACCAAGTGATGCTGGTCATCACCGGTGGCTGAAATCTTTATGTCAAATACTCCATGACGGGCAAGCTGAGCCAATAGATGGTCGAACATGCTAACCCCGGTATTTATCTCCCACCTGCCACTACCATCAATATTAAGCTCCAAACTAATGCTCGTCTCTCTAGTCTCCCGCTTGACAGTAGATACTCTATTAGCCACCTATCTCCTCCTCTAGCTCTTGTAGTGCTTTAATCAGGGCATCGGTGTGTTCTGGTTTGCCAACGCTAATACGAACGGAATTTCTTAGCAGTGGTGCGTCAAAGTAGCGAACCAGTATGCCCTTATTCCGTAATTTTTGCTGTAGCTGGCTTGCCTTGCCATTTAGAACCGAGCAGAGAATAAAGTTAGCCCGTGATGGGAAGGGCTTTAAAAATCTCAGCTTCTTTAGCTCAATAAACAGCCTCTCCCTCTCATCAATTATAGCCTTTACTCTATCCATCAAATAATCAACATCCTTGAGCGACTCCCGAACAGCGACTAAAGCGGCGGCATTTACATTATACGGGGGCTTGATTTTTAATAAATAATCAGCAATTTCAGGCGGGAATATACCATAGCCAATCCTCAAACCAGCCAGCCCAGCCCATTTGCTGAAACTCCGTAACACCATCAAATTTTTATACCGCCTAACCAGTGAAGCTACTGTTTCTCGACTAAATTCATAGTATGCTTCATCAACCAGCACTGGCAGCCCGGTATCTAATATCTCTAAAATGTCTGGCTGCGGTGTAATCGTTCCGGTTGGGTTATTCGGGTTAGCCAGGATTATTATTTTGGTCTTTTTACTTATGGCTGCCTTGACTGCGGTCACATCAACAGCGAAATTTTCGTCCCTGGGTACCTCAACCAGCTTGCCACTGCATATTTCGGTATAGAACCGAAACATGGCAAAGGTAGGAACACAGTTTATTATCTCGTCACCAGGTTCAACAAATAAGCGCAAAACAAGCTCTATAATTTGGTCGCCGCCACTACTAGCCACAATTTGTTCGACGCCAACACCGGTATATTTTTGTAATAGCTGCCTGAGCTCGGTTTGCCCGGCATCGGGGTAGATATTTAAATAAGGATAAGCAGCTAGAGCCTGGTTTACACGGGGTGAACAGCCATAGGGGTTCTCATTGGCATCCAGCTTAATAATACTTTCTACCGGGACTTCAATCTTCCCCTCTAATGTCTCCGGAAATGTGCTGGCAGCATAGCCCCTAAAGGCAACCAAATCAGACCGAATAAATTTCTCTATTCCTTCCCCTTTAGTCATTCCCCCTCCCCTAAGCTAAAACTAGTTAAACCTCAATGCTTATTAACACGAAATTGGGAATTTACCCAAAACAACATACACTGGGGTAGATTAAAAATAGGAAGCTACCAATCCGACCCCTTTGATACCCTCGAAGTGAACCCCTCCTTTTCGGAGGATTATTTTAACCCAAGCTCCTGCAGCCTCTCCTTGGTTGGCACTCCGTCTATCCATCCCCTCAATTTGTAGTACTCGGGGAGTATTCGGTCAAGCTCAAACACTTCACCTTTAGACGGTCCAGTGGGTATTGGCTCTTTAAGTAATCTCGGCGGGAGGGTATCATCCTTCCCGGTAAGCCCTGCCTTCAGGTTGAAAAGCCTCTCTAGGTTATATATTCTCTCCCCAGCCTTCATAAGTTCATCGTCAGAATATGGTATCCCGGTTATCGCCCTTAGCATTGGTCCATAATCAGAAACATATCTCAGACCAAGAGTGGTAAATAGACACATCCCCGCCGAATCAACAGGTCCGGCAGTGAAGTCCTGCATGTACTTGGTCAGCTCCGCCTTCCCTTCATAAGCTAGCCTATCCACCGCATATGGCCAGCCTAGAACCTCTTGGCTAATAGTATAGCCCCTGACATGACAGGCTCCCCGGTTTGAGGTGGCATAGTTAAGTCCAATGCCCTTAAATGCCCTCGGGTCATATGCCGGCATTTCCTGCTTTTTGGAACTCATTGACAGTTCGGGATGACCGTAGTGCTCAGCCAGCCGATACGAGCCCTCAGCCAACAAATTCCCGACGATACCTTGCCTCTCACCCATTATTTGCACCATTTTAACCAGAGTATCGCCACCACCAAAATTCATTGGGAACGGTGCTTCCTTCCTTGGTATAAATCCTTTCTCATACAGCTCCATAGCACAGGCAATAGTGACTCCAGCCGAAATTCCATCAAGCCCATATTCATCACACAGATAATGAGCATAGGTAATGGCATTCAGGTCATGGACACCACACATTAAGCCCAGTGCCCAGGTCGTCTCATATTCAGGACCCTGTCCGCGATGCCCCTTATATTTTCCCTCCCGTATCTCGGTGACCCTGCCGCAAGCAATGGGACAGGCAGCGCAAGCCCACTTCTTTATCAGAGTCTTATCGGCCATTTCCTCGCCACCGGTAACACCGGCGTCGTCATCGTAGGCATCCTGGGCATTTCTGACCGGGTAGCCACCGCGCTCATTTATAATGTTAACCATGATAGCCGTGCCATATTTTGGCAGATTTTTGTTAGTTATCTCGCTCTCCTTTAGTAACTTACGGGCTTGAGCCACCGCCTCCTTGAGTTCTCCCGGGTCAAAAGCCTCAACCTTTCTGGTTCCCCTTACCGCTATCCCGAGGAAGTTCTTGCTACCTAGAACCGTCCCTACCCCACTCCTACCCGCCGCTCGATAGGCGTCAAACATAACGTTAGCAATCCGGGACAGCTTCACTCCCGCCGGACCAATATTCATGACCCTAGCCTTTTGGTCAGTTTCTTGCTTCATCACTTCTTCAATATGAATCGTCTTTTCTCCCCACAGGTGCTTAGCATCTCTGATTTCAACGTTGCCGTCTTTAATCCAGAGATATACCGGCTTCTCTGCCTTTCCCTCAATAATAACCATGTCATATCCCGCCTGCTTAAGTTCCGGCCCAAAGAAGCCGCCAACGTTGCTGGAGGCAATAGTACCAGTCTCAGCCCCTTTGGTTATCACCATGGTCCTTCCCGATGCCGGGGCATTAGAGCCACCGGTCGGTCCGGTGGCAATAACCACCTTATTCCCTAGGGCAAGGGGGTCAACTTTGGGGTCTACCTCATCGTAGATTATTTTACTCCCATAGCCCCGGCCACCAATGAATAGTCTTGCCCACTCTTCATTAATCTTCTCTTTCTTAATCTCCCCTGTTGATAGATTCACCCTGGCGATTTCACCAGCAAACCCTTTGACCATTAGTGCGCCTCCTTTAGATTAAAATAGATTTAAACCTGATGAATTCCAGGTTGTTGAGCGTATCTCCAGAGTTTATATATTGGGCTGAAGTTCCAGTCACTAACCCCCACCCACAGGGGGGAATATTGCCACCACATCCCCATCGTCGAGTTTAGTATGAATCCCACCCTGAAAGCGGACATCCTCGCCCTCCAGTTCAATATGAACCCCCTCTAAAAACTGGATATTCCGGCCATTCTTTAATATTTTGACATAGGGTTGGAGCTTACCGGAACGGTCAAAAATCTTCTGACGACGCCGGCGAGAATCGCCTATAATATTTAGTAGGTCTTTAATAGTAGACCCGCTCTCCAGCTCAACTTCTTTTTCGGCATCAAATAACTCTCTAAAGGTAGCAAAGAACTTCACTTTTACCTTCATAATCTAGCCAACCCCTTGACCACAATCTTCACACCTTGGATTCCTTTCCAATGGAAGCTCATCTATCTTACCATTCAACCCATCCCACATCAAGAGCCTGTTCTCCAACAGGCTTCCAATGCCAAGGATGTATTTTATAACCTCGGTGGCTTGAATACAACCTATGAGACCAGGGGTTACCCCAACCACGGGGGGAACTGTTGCTGGTGGTGCCTCAGGAAATATGCACCTTAAGCAAGCCGTTCTACCGGGGATTATCGTTGTTACCTGCCCATAAAACCCATGAACGGCACCGTGAAAGAATGGGATTTTCTTATTTAAGGCGGCTTTGTTTAGCACATACCTGGTAGCAAAGTTATCCATGGCATCTACAATCATATCAAAATCACCAACCAGTTCATCAATATTACCCTTGTTCATCGTTTCTGATATAACCTCCACTTCAACATCGGGATTCATCCTCCCGAGCTTTTCTTTAGCCGATTCTGACTTTTTCTTGCCGATATCATTATCCCAGTGTAGTATCTGCCTATTCAGATTTTCCAAGGCGACAATATCATTATCAACTATCCTCAGCTTTCCAACCCCGGCAACTGTAAGATACACGGCTATAGAGCAACCGAGACCTCCAGCACCAGCGATAAAGACCTTCGCCTTCTTGAGCTTTCCCTGGCCTTTTTCACCGAATATAGTTATCTGCCTCTGGTATCTCTTCAACTCATCCTTGGTCAACATATCACATACCCGCCAAGTCATAACCTTAAAAACCACCCTGCAGCCGCTTTTCCACTGCCCGGGCATGAGCCTCAAACCCCTCAGCCCTGGCAATGATTGATGCTGCTGGGGCTATTTGTTTTAAACTAACCTCATCTAGATTAACCAAATTGGTAAACTTAATAAAATCAGTTACATTAAGCGGTGAGCTATATCGGGCAGTCCCTCCCGTAGGCAAAACATGGCTTGGTCCAGCCACATAATCACCCAGAACCACAGTCGATTTTTCACCGACAAATATGCACCCGGCATTAGAAATCTTGTCAATGTAAGTAGCAGCTTTGTCTACCATTAAGTAAAGGTGTTCTGGGGCATAAAGATTGGCTAGTTCTATAGCCTCATCTATACTAGCCACTATTACTATCTTACCCTTACTTTGCAAAGATTCAGCGGCAATATCTCTACGGGGCAAAGTCTTAAGCTGTTGCTCAACCTCCCGGTTAACATTATTGGCTAACCTCGGTGAGGTAGTTATCAAAATCGCCGAGGCTAAAGGGTCATGCTCAGCCTGGGCTAAAAGGTCAGCAGCACAGTAGTCAGGGTTAGCCGTTTCGTCAGCGATAATTAACACCTCACTCGGTCCCTGAAGTCCATCAATATCAACTGCCCCATAAACCAGTTTCTTAGCCAAAACGACGAAGATATTGCCCGGTCCACAAACTTTGTCCACTTTAGGGATGGACTCGGTGCCAAAGGCTAGGGCAGCAATTGCCTGGGCACCACCAACACAAAAAATACGGCCAATCCCGGCAATATCAGCAGCTATTAATACCGAGGGAGAAACTGCCCCGTTGGAGCTTGGCGGCGTAGCTAAAATAACCTCATTAACCCCGGCGACCTTAGCCGGTATTGCTGTCATCAACACCGTGGAGGGGTAACCGGCGGTGCCACCGGGGGCATAAATTCCAACACGCTCCAGCGGTCGGACTAGCTGACCTAGACCCAGCACAGTAAACTGCCGACAAAGATTATCTTTTAGTATAGCGTGAAAGGAACGGATTCGCTCGGCTGCCAGTTTAAGCGCTGATACAAGTCCTTTATCAACTTCCTGATAAGCCCTAGCTACCTGCTCTCTACTTACCTCTAACGAGGTAAGTTCTACGCCATCAATCCTCAAAGTAAAATTAAGAAGGGCTGCATCCCCCCTATTACGCACCTGGTTAATAATCTGCCTAACTGCTGACTCGGGGTCTTCAGTGCCAAACAGCTCAGTAAGCCTCTGCCTAAGAGCCGATGAAACCTGATAAAACTCAGCCGTGGCTTGACGCGATAATGCTGATTTTGCTGATTCAAAACCTTCAATAATCTTCAACCTAGACATCCTCCGCTGCCATTCGCAGGGTTTCAGTGATAGACTTTATCCTTTGTCTCTTGCTGGGGCTGGATACACTATTTGCATTGCCAATCAGGCAGGCTGTGGACTCAAAAAGGGTATCAATAATCCTGAGCTTGTGCCTGGCTAGGGTTTGGCCGGTCTTCGCATTCTCAATTAGTAAGTCGGCATCCTCAGGCAAGAAAGCCTCACTGGCTCCCCAGGTAGGGACTACTTTATACATTCCAAGGTGGTTATCTCTAGCATATTTATCAGCTATATTTACATACTCTGAAGCTACCCTAAGTGGCACTAACCGTTCAGCGCTAAGTCGCCTCAAGCTATAAATATCAGATACAGACAAATCCTGGCTTATTACCGCCACTATTTTCACCTTGCCAAACCTGAGGTCTAGGAGCTCTACTATTGGGCTTGATGGAAACCGATAAAGATGGTCTAAAAGCCAGTCCTTTCCAGTAATAGCCAAATCGAAATTCCCGTTAGCTACCTGCAATGGCATATCCTGAGGTCTAATCACCTTGAATACCACGCCCTCTAAGTTAGAAGTCGGTCGGCGATTGCTTCTCGGTGAAGGGTAATCGTCAATCTGAATGCCAGCTTTATTCAGCAGACGGAGGGTAGGCGGTTGTTGGTGCCCATCAGGCAAAGCTAATCGGACCATATCTTCACCCGCCTGCATAGAGGAGTACCGACCGGCTATTTGCCGCACTCCAGCCACCTCAGCCAAAGGGGGCTGCTTCTTACTAACCGGTAATTTGTCTTCAATAGAAGCCAGCACCTCACTCAGCTCTTTTGTTTCCCAGCTACCCCTATTGGCTATAAGAAAGGCACTAAAACTAAGGACTTTGGTTATCGGCATGAGGTCATAATCAAAAGACCTCTCCCCTGCCCTCCCCGGGATTAATGCCAACTCAGCATTCTCTGGGGGATAGACCTCAGCCCCTCCCCATAGGGGAAAGATACTAAACCGCCTCAACCGAAGATTTAGAGCAAGGGACTCAGCCAGGTTAGGATACTCGGTAGCAATCCGCACCATGCCCTCCCCAGCTCGGACTTCTTCCACCGTAGATATCCCCTGAGACCGGCTGACAACCATATATAATGC
>CAYHAL010000011.1:2686-17619 GCA_964354655.1 uncultured Dehalococcoidales bacterium | reverse complement strand
GGACTTCTTCCACCGTAGATATCCCCTGAGACCGGCTGACAACCATATATAATGCACCTTCCGCATACTCCAGATTTTTAACTTTAACCAAAGCACTGCTGGGGTATTTAATCAAAAGCTCTTCAATCCAGTCTAGCCCACAGATGCCAAAATCGTAGTTCCCTATGGCTACCTGAATTGGAATATCTTTCTCTTGGAACACCTTGGCTAAGAGATTGGGAAACCTTTTAGATTTAAGGCGATAAAGGCGAGCTTTCTCGTGGTATCCATTTAGTCCCCAGCCTGCCTTCTGGAGCAAGGCGGCGGTTTCAGTTAAAAGGCGACCCTTAGGCAGGGCTATCTTTATGGGATTGTTTATCAACCCACCCCCTTTATCCCCCTCCCTTCATAAGGGAGGGGGACATAGTTATATAAGAGAGGCTTCGCCTCTCTTTAACTCTCCCTTAAAGCAGAAAGAGCATGGGTTTTGGAGGGGCTTCGCCCCTTCAATCTACCTTAAGAATGTTACTATTTCTTCAGCGGCTTAGTAACGCCAAAACTTCAGTTGTAGTTTGCGCCTCAAACCTTTTTTGGCTGACCTGGTCGGTTAAAACAAATAACGGGGCTTTACTTCGAACATCAAGTATCCACCTCAGATTAGCTGGCTCCTTAGCTTCAAGCTTAAATTCAGCTACATACCCGGCTTCATGGAGACGACCGGCTATATTAAAGCCCTGTTTTATTGCCTCTGGTTCAGCCTTAATCAAGACTCTTTGAGCCAGGGATTTAGTCAAAGTTGCTGGCTTTACCAAGCTCATCAAGGGGTCAAAGTAAAGGGCAAAACCTGAAGCGGGAACTTCTCTGCCACCCATCAACGGAATAAGGGCATCATATCTACCGCCACCGCCTATCTTTTCCTCACCAATAAACAACTGGAAAATCACCCCGGTATAGTATTCAAAGCCCCTCCCTGAAGCTAGGTCAATCTGGTAGTTATAACCTAGAGCCTCCAGAAGGTCAACAATACGTACAAAATTGTCCAGGGGAGGCTCAAGCTCAGGTAAATTCGGGGTAAATAGCACCTTAAAGTTCCTTAGGAACCCAGCTGATTTCCCCTTCAGCCCCAATAACAAGGACAAAGCCTCATCTAGCTCAGGTTTCTTCGGCTTTAGTCTAGCCAGCACCTTTACATCCCCATCCAAAATTTGGTCAAATATCTTGGCTTGTTCTTCAGGGCTAAGCCCGAGCCCAAGGAGTAAGCCCCGTATCAAGCCAATGTGGGACAGCTTTAACTCCACCCCCTTAAGCCCCACCCTTTTCAAAACCTCTAACGCCAGTATTACCAATTCTATATCAGCCAAGGGTGAATTCACTCCTATAAGCTCAGCCCCACCTTGCCATCTTTCCCTCGTCTCCTTCCCTGTCGCTTCAAACCTAAAGATATTGGTTACGTAGAAGAGCTTAGCCAATCCCTTGTCTTGCATACTTTCAATATAAAGCCTAGCCACAGGAATAGTGCCATCGGGTCTCAATACTACCCTTTCCCCACTCCAGCCATCCCAGTCAAGGAAGGAATATACCTTACCCAGCATACTAGGGGTAAGCGTCCCGGTTAAGGTAAACAGGTGGAGATACTCAAGGGTTGGTGTCTTAACCTCTTCATAGCCCCATTTGAGACAGCAGTCCCTAAATGCTCCCTCAATGAAGCGAAACCTTGTCATTTCTTCAGGGGATAAATCTCGAGTCCCCTTGCATCTCTCAACCCTCATTGCCATACCCTTTATAATAGTCTGTAAATTGTATATCAATTTGCCTAGCTATTCAACCATTAGGATTAAGGTGTTTATCAACCTCACCCCCTTAATCCCCCTCTCCTTAGGAAGGCGAGGGGGAAGAGATTTTAGAGAGGGGCTTCGCCCCTCTCTTACCTACACTCCCCCTTCCCCTAATAAGGGAAGGGGGTTAGGGGGATGGGTTGCTAAACAATCTCAAGCTGATTCCATTTGTAATAAAACCACAAACAATATATAATTTATTACTGAGTTGGTAGAAGGTTGATTATGCCAAAAATCATACGCCTTATATTGCTACTTGGCTTATTGGTCGTTGCCTCTATTTCCATAGGCACCGAGGCTCAAGCGGCTAGTTCCAGGATTGATGTGCTTTACGTCGATGGAACTATTAACCCAGCCCTAGCCAATTATATCGAGCGTGGAATCAGCCAAGCTGAAGAAGAAAATGCCATAGCTTGTATTATCCAACTGGATACCCCCGGTGGTTTGGACACTGCTATGCGCGACATTGTTAAGGACATCGTTAATGCCAAAGTTCCGGTAGTGGTATATGTCTCTCCCTCTGGGGCACGGGCGGCTTCAGCCGGAGTATTTATTACTATCGCCGCCCATGTTGCTGCCATGGCACCAAATACTAACATTGGTGCCGCTCACCCAGTAGCCATAGGTACCGAGGGTGAAGCTCAAATGTCAAAAGAGATGGAGGAAAAGGTGGTCAATGATGCCGCCGCCTATATTAGAAGTATTGCCAAAAGCCACGGGCGTAACGTGGACTGGGCAGAAAAGGCAGTCAGAGGGAGCGTTTCCGCCACCGAACAGGAGGCCCTGGAGCTTAATGTCATTGACACGGTGGCTCCTGACCTTAACAGCCTTGTCCATCAACTAGATGGCTGGCAAGTAACTATGCTTGATGGGAGTGTAGTCACCCTGCATACCCAGGGAGCCGAAATTAACTATGTCAATATGAGTGCCATAGAGAACTTCGTCTTTACTATCAGTGACCCGAGTATCGCCGTTATTCTGCTAAGTCTGGCTATGCTCGGCATAACCGTGGAAATATTCAACCCTGGACTTATTTTCCCGGGGGTATTCGGTGGCATCAGTGCCTTTTTAGCCGCCTACTCATTAGGCTTTCTACCCATAAACTACGCCGGTATTGCCCTTATAGCTCTGGCAGGCGGTCTATTTATCGCTGAGGTATTTACCGCCGGTTTTGGTTTATTCACTGCCGGAGGTATAATTTCGTTAGTTTTTGGTTTTTTAATTCTATTTAGCGGGAGGCCGACATTGTTTCAACCAGCGCCATGGGTGATTCCCACAATTGCAGGTAGCATTGGTACTGTCCTTGCCGTTGTCATCTATTTCGTAGTCCGAGCCCACCGGCGTCAGGCAACGACAGGCAGGGAGGAGCTGCCAGGGAAAACAGCTACAGTCAAGGCAGCCCTAGAACCCGAAGGAATTGTCCTTCATGAGGGTGAACTGTGGGCAGCAATATTAGACGAGGGCGAGGCAAAGCCCGGGGAGGAGGTGATTATAACTAGGTTTGATGGCTTGAAATTATATGTATCCAAAAAGAAACCAGATGTAAAATAAAAACAAAGGAGGTAAAAAATGCCAATATGGGGTTACGTCGTCATTGTCATACTTTGCGCCATATTCATTCCAGCGACGGTTAGGATTATCAGGGAATATGAGCGGGGGGTTATTTTTCGCCTGGGACGGCTAATCGGGGCTAAAGGTCCCGGCTTCTTTCTCCTCATCCCCTTCGTTGACCGGATGGTGAAGGTTGACCTTCGGGTGGTAACTATGGATGTCCCGCCGCAAGACGTTATCACCAGAGATAATGTTACCGTCAGGGTTGATGCCGTGGTTTATTTCAGGGTGGTTGATGCTGAGGCTTCGGTAGTTAAGATCTTAGACCACATCCGAGGCACCTCATTGATATCACAGACAACACTGCGAAACGTTTTGGGACAATCTGAAATTGATGAGCTGCTGACGCAAAGGGATAAGCTTAATCAGATGCTGCAGAAGATAATTGACGAGCAAACTGAGCCGTGGGGAGTGAAGGTTAGCATCGTGGAGATCAAGCAGGTGGAACTCCCGGAAACGATGAGGCGCATGATGGCAGCTCAGGCTGAGGCAGAAAGAGAGAGACGAGCCAAAATCATCCACGCTGAGGGTGAGCTCCAAGCCGCAGAGAAGCTGACTGCAGCGGCGGCTATTATTGCCAGAGAGCCAGCCGCCCTGCAACTCCGTTACCTAAAAACACTCACTGAGATAGCCTCTGAGAAAAATAGCACTATCATCTTCCCGTTGCCCATCGACCTTTTGACTGCCTTTACCCGCATTGGTAATAGATTTCTAGAAGAAGAACCAACCAAATCGCCAAGAAGAAAGAGCTAATAAGCCGCTTCCAAAGTATGACACGAGTAAATCAAGAGCCTGCACTAGGTGCAGGCTCTTGGGGTTATTTTAGTCACGTAGGGTAACATCACCAGCCACAATCTTAGTTAGGCTGCCATTTGCCTGACGTAATAGTAGGCTACCATCCCTGGCTACCGATTCAGCTATGCCTTCATACCTATTTTTGCCCGACTCTACCTTGACTTTCTTACCCAGGGTCACCAAATTGTCCCGCCACTCTTCATAAATAGACCCCCCAGCCAGTAAAGTCAGGTATAACCCCTCTACTTCGATCAATAATCGCCGTATCAGGCTTAACAGCGATATACCTCCCCCCAGCTCGTCAGAGAGGCTGGTGGCAAACTGTGACATTTCAGGGAAATCAGAAGTCCTAAGGTTAACATTTACCCCGATACCGATAATAGCGTAGACTACAGTATCTCCCAGCACATCGCTTTCAATTAGAATCCCACACACCTTTCTACCATTAACCAAAACATCGTTAGGCCATTTAACCTGTGACTTCAGACCGGTAACCGCCTCAATACTATGAACCACAGCTAGAGAAGCCAGCATAATAAGGGAGGGTAAATAGACCAAGCTGGGGTAGAGAATGATAGACAAGGCAATGCTGCCCTTGGGTGACAGCCAAAAACGCCCTATTCGCCCCCTGCCGGCAGTTTGCTCACCGGCAATAACAACCGTTCCTTCGGCTGCTCCCAGTCGAGCCTCCCTCTTCGCCACCTCCATGGTTGAAGTCAACCTGGGGTAGTAAATGACCCTCTGTCCGATAAATTGAGTCTCCAAACCATCGGTAATAGAAGCTGACGATAAACTATTTCCCCTCATCCTCAGGCTATCCTACCTAATTATGCCTAGGTTACCAATTTGATTCCTGATACCAGAAACCAACCTCCAAATCCGATAAGTAGCCAACTGCAGGCAATAAACAACCCCTCTTGAAATTTCCCTTTCCAGAATGATTTGGTTCGATAGACGAGATTGGAAACAAAAGATAGCCAGCCAAAATCACATAGCAGGTGGATAGTAATAAGCAACGCAAACCCGATTAAGCCAAAACTCAGCGACTTCATGATAAGCATGCTACCGACGGCTGCCCACCAGAGGATAAAGAATGGGTTGAGGGCACTGGTAACTACCCCGGCAACAACCGCGTTATAAGGTAAATCCCTGCCCTTATCGGTAACCCTGCCTCTGGCTCGGAACATACCTACGCCCATCCAGACCAGGACAGCCCCACCCACTAAATAAAGGACAATTTGAACCAGCTCTTGGTCAAAGAACCGACCAAAGCCAAAGTATATTGCCACCATCAGAGGAATCTCTACTAGAGCATGACCTAAGGCTATCTTCGTGCCAGCAAATCGGGAGCTATAACTTTTGGCTACGGTAACAGCAAACGCCGGCCCAGGCATCATTACCCCTGATAATGAAACTACTGCTACACTGGCTAAAAATGGAAGCATTAACGCACCCCGTGCCATTGTATCATACCTTGCTCCTAGTGATTTATAACCTAGAAATCCGTTTATGCCTTATTACTTGGCATTGCCGCACCTGAAGAAGTATACTCTAATGGTGCGTATCCACCAGTCAGAAGCGGAAAATCTCAGAATAAGGGGGCAAAGGTGCAGCTAAAAGATATCAAAAACATAAGTATTATCGGCGCTGGTATTATGGGACATGGAATTGGCCTCACTTATGCCTTGGGTGGTTATAATGTAGCCCTGAATGCTAGAAGAGAGACGACACTCAGTAATGCCATAAGGCACATAAGGAATGACCTTAAGACCTTTGCTGAGAGCAGCCTAATTCCCCAAGATACAATTAAGGAAACGCTATCCCGCCTAACCACTACCACCGACCTCAAAAAAGCAGTGAAAGATGCCGATTTTGTTACCGAAACCATTGTGGAAGAAGTAGAGGTAAAGCGGAAGATTTTTACCGACCTTGATGCCTTTTGCCCTGAGCATACTATCTTCGCCAGTAACACCTCTTCGCTGGTTCTGCAAGACTTTACTTCTCAATGCCGAAGGCGCAACAAGATACTCGTTACCCATTGGTTTAATCCTCCCCATATAATCCCGGTAGTGGAGGTGGTGCGAGGTGAGGAGACCTCTGATGAGACGATGGAGCTGGTTTATGCCCTGCTCAAGAAGGTCAAGAAGCTGCCGGTGAAAATCTTTAAGGAAATCCCCGGCTTCGTGGTCAACCGGATACAGATGGGAATGGTTCGGGAAGTGTGGTCACTTTGGGAACAAGGCATTGCCAGCCCCGAAGACATTGACCTGGCGGTGAAGGGGAGTTTTGGGTTTCGCTTAGCGGCTATTGGACCACTAGAAACCTGTGATTTGGCAGGGCTCGATTTGTGGCATGGTATTGCCGCCCGATTATTTAAGGTGATTAATGATGCCCACCAGCCACCTGAAGCGCTCAAGAAGAAGGTAGAGGCTGGCGAGCTGGGGTTAAAAAGCGGGAAGGGCTTCTTTGATTACCACATCGATTATTTCACTAAAGGTCAAGATAAAAGGGTCAAGGCTAGGGACAGGAAATTCATCCAACTCCTCAAATTGTTGTACCCTCAATAGGCAACTAGAGTAGAGACGCCGAGGTAAAAGCTCACACCTAAGTAATGAAGGATACCGATAAGTTCCAGGTTATAATTCCGGCATACAAGCCCACGAAACACCAACTGCTTATCACTGCTGCCCTGGGCCAGCGCTTGTAAATATCCCACAGGATAAGCGCCGCTACCAGCACCCCCACCACTTTTACAACCAAGAAACTTTCATTGCCGACCAAATTCCGCAGGAATGGGTTCACCTCTTGGGCTACGCCACGTTCAATAAGAAAGTGACTTATCACACCGTCTGCGATAACAAGGGCAATTAGCGCCACCAGAAGATGCCTTATTCGGTGAATTCCAGCAAAGTAACCCTTAATAGCCAGCAACCGAGCCCTCATAATTGCTTAACTATACACCAAACAACAGTGTTTGCCAAGCCTTCTTGACTACAAAACGCACTCCTCGTCCAGGTAACTTTGCAGGATAATGGCTGCGGCTACGGCATCATCCCGAGCTTTCTTTCTGGTCTTCCCGGCATGAGCTGCTTGCATCAAGCGCTTAGCTGATACCGTTGATAACCGCTCGTCCCTGAATTCTACAGGAACCTCGGTTTGGCTAGATAGTTTTTGAACAAAAGCCTTTACCCTTTCTGCCTGCTTACCTAGACTGCCATCCATGGAGCGGGGCAAACCAACTACAACGCACTCGACCTGATGCTGACTAATAATGCTAATAATCGTCTCAATATCGGCGGTCTCATTTTGACAAGTGATAATGGTTAACGGGCTGGCTAGTACACCTTGAGGGTCGCTGAGGGCTACTCCAATCCTTTTGTCTCCAATATCAAGTCCTAGGCTACGCGTCATATACCTCCAGACGGTCTGATTATATCAAGCTTTTCACCAACCCAAGGGCTTGGTCTAATTTATCTTTATACTTACCACCCGCCTGAGCAAATCGGGCTTTACCCCCACCACTGCCCCCGGTAACCCCAGCCACCTGTTTAATTATTTCCCCAGCGTTGTAGCCTCTGGCAACTAAATCGGGGGTTACCATGGCTAAGAAAAGGGGCTTATCATCATAAATTGTGCCCAGGACTATGACTGCGCTCTTTAGTTGCTCCCTGAGTAGGTCACTCATCTCCCGTAGAGCCTCTATCCGCAAGGATGGCACTTTAGCTGCCAGCACGGTTACCCCTTTAACCACTTCTGCCTGACCTAATAATGATGTGGCTATTTTCTTTGATAATTCCCTCTCCAGAGTTAGAGCCCGCTTACGCTCCACATCCCGCTCATTAGCTGTGCTGGAAACTTTCTCTCGGACATTTTCTAATGAAGCTCCGACGATTTGCGCAATCTCTTGCCAGTCGGAAAAGAACCTTTCAATAAATTCCTCAGCGCCCCTACCGGTAACGGCTTCAATACGGCGCAACCCGGCACCAATGCTACTCTCACTAATGATGTGAAAGAAGCCTATCTCCCCAGTTGAAGCAACATGGGTGCCGCCACACAGCTCAGCGCTAATAAAAGGTTCGCCTATTTTCACCACTCGAACTATATCGCCATACTTTTCATCAAACAGGGCTATAGCCCCTTCCTTTATCGCCTGTTTATATGGAATCTCCTCATCATAAACCTTGAGGTTCTGGCGAATCTTATCATTGACAATACGGTTTACTTCCTGTATTTCCTCTGGCATCAGTGCCACCAAGTGAGAGAAGTCAAATCTAAGCCGGTCTGGGGCTACCAGTGAGCCCCGTTGCTCAACATGCGCGCCTAATACCTGGCGCAGAGCCAGCTGGAGTAAATGGGTAGCAGTATGATTGCGAGCAATATCAAGTCGCCACTCCCCATCCACCACCACCGCCACTTCATCCCCAACAGTTAGACTGCCCTCGGTAACACGCCCTTGGTGGACAATAATATCTGGAGGAACTCGGATAGTATTGGTAACAGAGAATTTGCCTGACGGACTGGTTATCTGACCGGTATCCCCCACCTGCCCTCCCATCTCGCCATAGAAGGGAGTGGTTTCCAGAATCAGGCTTGCCTCCTGCCCCTCTTTTATTGTCTCAACAGGCTCATTATCAACCAGGAGACTAAGGATGGTTGTTTCTTGCTTGAGGTTCTTATAGCCAGTAAAGGTGATTAACTTCTTTTGAGCGGTGATTAATTTATCTCCAGCGGTGATTAACTTCTTTTGAGCGGTGATTAATTTATCTCCAGCGGTGATTAATTTCTTTTGAGCGGTGATTAATTTAGCCTTAGCTCTACCCCGCTGTTTCTCCATCTCCTGCTCAAAGCCTGCTAAATCGACCGAAAAGCCCCGCTCGGTAGCAATCTCCCTAGTCAACTCGACAGGGAAGCCATAAGTATCGTGAAGCTTAAAGGCTTCTTCGCCAGAGATTCTATTTACTCCTTTATTGACAGCTTCCTCTATAATTTCATCTAGCAACTCCAGACCGGTGTTGAGAGTTTCTCGAAATTTAGCTTCCTCAGTTCCGACAACCTGATAGATAGAATCCTGCCTTTGCTGTAATTCAGGATATACTTTAGCCATATAGCCAACCGTTGCACCAGCTATCTGATTGAGAAAAGGTTTTTCTAAACCGAGTCTTCGGCCGTAAAGGGCAGCCCTGCGTAACAATCGTCTAAGGACATAGCCCCTGCCCACATTACTGGGCATCACGCCATCGGCGATGAGAAAAGTCAAAGCACGTCCATGCTCAACTATTACTCGCATTGCTTTATCCACTTCATCGTTTGAACCGTAATTCTTTCCTATAAACTTGGAAATATTATCTATGAGTGATGCGAATAGGCCGGTCTCATAGACGGAGGTCTTACCCTGTACTACAGCTGCAGTTCTTTCCAAACCCATACCAGTATCAATATTAGGCTTCGGTAGTGGAGTGCGGTGCCCTTCCCTGTCCTGGTTATACTGGGTAAATACCAAGTTCCAGATCTCGGAAAAGCGACCACAGTTACAGCCTGGGGCACAAGAAGGCTTCCTACAGCCAACCCCCTCACCAAAGTCGTAGACAATCTCGCTACAAGGTCCACAGGGTCCAGAATCGCCGGCTGGTCCCCAGAAATTGTCCTCCTCACCAAACCTCAGTATCCTATGCTCAGGCACTCCTATCTCCCGCCAATAACCAAAAGCCTCCTCATCATCAAGGAAAATAGTTATCCAGAGCCGCTGAGGTGGAAGGCTTAAGCGCTGGGTTACAAATTCCCACGCCCAGCTAATGGCTTCCGGCTTAAAGTAATCACCAACACTGAAATTGCCCAGCATTTCAAAGAAGGTAAGGTGGGTAGGGTCACCTACCGATTCAATATCGGTAGTCCGAAAGCACTTTTGGCACGAGGCTAAACGGGGAGAAGGCGGCATCCTCTCGCCTAAAAAGTAGGGCTTAAACTGCACCATTCCAGCGCTTGTAAGCAGTAAAGTAGGGTCACCTCGGGGTACTAGAGACGAGCTGGGAATGACTTTATGCCCTTTTCCCTCAAAGAAACTCAAGAAAGCTGCCCGAATTTCATCACCAGTCAACTTTGCTCACCCTCAAGTCAATTACCCCGATTTTAGTTTAAGTCATGCTAACTGTCAACGAGAGATTGAGTATTATGCCGTCACTAACCCCTTTACAAACCCCCAGCCAATAAACTATAATCTTTACTTCACAAGGTAACGGTCTTGCCAAAATCATGAAAATGTGGGATATTCTATTGATAAAATATGATAAAGGGGGTTAAATGATACCACTTTCAATGATACCACTTTTAGCTAGCTTAACTGCTATGTATATCTGGCTACTGCATGAAACTGATTGGCTAAGGATTCGGCTACCTTGCGGTTAGCCATAAATCAAATTAGGTTATTTTTAAGTGGATGTCTCAGGATGCTCCTCAATCAAGTTAACCACATCCTTTAGTAACTGAAAAAGCCAATTGGTTATATCCTCTTCCGCAATTGACTTTTTCAATGCATCGGCACGCTTTTTCCTTTCATCGGGTGGCATGGTTAGCGCAGTATATAGAGCTTGAATTGTCCCTTCCAAGTCAGCCGGTGACACGGTCAAAGCGTCCTGCCCCAATTGTTCACAAGCGCCAACAGTCTCCGATAGTATTAAGACCCCGTCACGGTTATTAACCGTCGGGCCTTCTTTGGCTACTAGATTCATCCCATCAATAACAGCATTTACCACGAGAACATCATACAGGCGCATGCCAGCTATAGCTTGTATGTAGTTGTTCTCGTAAAAGAAATCGATAGGATGCCATCCTTCAGTCCCGTATTTACTATTTATAGCTTCTATTAGCTGGGTAACGTCTTGTATATACCTCTGATATGGTCTCAAATGGGTTCTAGTCGGCACAAGAAAGGCTATAAATTTCACCTTCTCCCGGAACTGGGGGTAACGCTCTAGTAGCTTATCAAAGGCTTTGAAACCACGAATAATGTTTTTACTGGGCTCAGCCCGGTCAACACGGACTATGGTCTGCTCACCGCATAATTGACGCAACTTTTGCTCATACTCCTGCAGTTTAGTTGAAGCGACCATACCCTTAAGACCGACGACATCAATAGATATGGGGTAAGCTTTAACTCGGACCATGTGCTTGCCTATCTGAACAGCCTGTCGGTCATAATCTACCTCAGCCTCGTCAATAAATGAGTCACAGCAGTAGAGGAAATTATGCACATCTCGCATAGTCTGTAAGCCCACGATATCAGTAGTACATAAACTGGTGAGAATTGCCTGCCGCATGGAAGTCGGCAATAGCTGCCAGTAGTCGGGTGAGGGCCAAGGAAGATGAATAAAGTGCTGAATTACTAGGTTGGGCATCTGCCGCCGAATATAAGCACTGGTTAAATAAAGGTGGTAGTCGTTTAGTATCACTATTGGGGGCAGCTCGCTTCCCATCACCTCATCAACAACCGCCTGAGCAAAGGCTTGATTCACCGAGACGTAACCATTTTCCCAGGCATCATGAACTACCTGGTCAATAATGGGGGTATTAGGTGAGTTCCACATATAGTGTTGGAGGAACCAAAGCAGCGGACTGCAAATAACACTATAAAATTTGTGATACGTATTTCTGGAGCTAACCACAAAACGGAGGTATAGATTGCCATCATCTATAGGGGCTTTAAAACGCTTCCCCTGCGCCAATAGTGCCGCCTGTTTATCCCCCTCCCCCATAGCACTGGCAATCCAATCAAGCTCCGCATACCGACCAAGACTACTGAGAGCAGCAACTACCCCACCACTACCACGCCACGAGCAAAGTTGTCCATCCTGAGTAAAGTAATATTCAACCGGTCCTCGGTTGCTAGCTAGAATTAGCCGTCTTGGAGATAATCTCTGCTGGCATAACTCTTTCAGTCGGGCCTCACTCCGGCTTTGGCTTGTAGCCACTTTACCTCCCGGCTCGTTGTTGGCACAACTCGGCAATCAGAATATTGAGAGCAAGCTCACCACCATATTTCCCGGTTTTAATAGACAGGTCAGTTTCTAAAAGTTTACGATAGATTTCCTTAAGCCGCGGCACGGAGTATCTACCAGCCTGCTCCAATGTCTTACGCAAAGCAAAGCCTGAAGTCAAACCCAACTTATTCTGAATCTCTGTTTCAGCTTCCCCCTGGCCCCTTAGCCCCTTTGCCCGGACTATCATCTCAACTTGGCGTAATAGCATAACCAAAAGATAGGCAGGGGCAGCCCCCCTCTCCAGCAACTGGTGAAGGGACTGCTCAGCTATCCCAGCCTTGAACTCAAGAATGGCATCAACCATAGCAAAAACATTAGCTTGCTGAGCATCACTTACTACCCCCTTAACATCATCCTCCTCAATACGGCGACCCGAGGTGAATAGGACAAGCTTATTAATTTCACTTTTCATAATCCACAGATTGCTGCCCACAAGCCTAGCCAATAGGTCTACTGCCCCCGGGGATATACTGCCACCTTCCTCCATCACACGCCGTTGAATCCATCTACGAAGCTCAGCGTCTCTAAGTAAAGGGAAGGCCTTTACCTCTGCCTTTGCCGAAAGTGCCTTGAATAAAGGATTTTTGCTGCCCAGCCTACCATCTATTAATACTAATACCGTGCTATCAGGTATCTGGCTAATGCCAGTGGCTAATAATTTATGCTCGTTTTGCCGGTTAGTTACCGGTGTAATTCTCTTTTGACCGCTGGATTTGGTTTTGGGCTCAAAACGCTCCAATAGCCCCTTGACAATGACCAGCCGCTTTTCAGACAAAAAGGGCACAGTCTCACAAACCGCTTTTAATTGGTCTGGGGTCACCTGCTGACCATCAAGGGTGGTGGTATTAACCGCTAAAAGTGCTTGGTCGCCTATGCCTCTTTTTATCTCTTCAAGCGCCCCGCCAATGGAGAAATCGTCCTCCCCCGATAGTATATACAACAAGGTTTGACTCCCCCCTATTTATCGGTCTCCCCCATTTTATCACATTAACCAATCATTTTATTGAACAACAGAGATACAAAGAGTAAAATGAAGGTAAATAATATCTTGCCCGCTGGCACCACAGAACTAAATAGGAGAGGTATAATGTCAGAACAACCAAGTGAACTAAAGAAGCTAATTGCTATTGCTAGTGACCTGGAACTTTCTGCCGAGCTGAGAACTAAAGCTATTGAACTGATTAGTAATATTGGCAGTCGTGATGCCTTTCTTGCCTTACTCGACCTAGCGGCTAATGAAACGCTGCTTGCCGAGGAAAGAGACCTTGCCCTTAAGCGCGCCAGGGAAATAATAAAGTCGAGCCGTTAATAAAAAGGCATGTGGTAAGCCAATGAGCATCGATGTTGGCATCATAGGGCTGGCTAAGAGCGGCAGGACAACCGTCTTTAATGCTTTAACCAAGGGTAAAGTTGAGACCGGAGGCTATGCCCAAAAGGGTTTAACCCCACAGGTAGGAATAGCCAGGGTTCCAGAGCCCCGCCTCAAAATGTTAGCCGATATGCTCCACCCCAAGCGGGTAGTCCCAGCCGAGGTAAGATACCTTGATATCGGGGCTTCAGTTAAGGACAAGGCTACAAGTAGCCAATTCCTGAGCCAGCTTAGCAATGTAGATGCTGTTATTAGTGTAGTCCGAGCCTTTACCGATGAAAGCATCCCCCATACCGAAGGTAGCCTTGATGTAGAGCGAGATATCGCCACCACGGACTTTGAACTTGCCTTTTCCGACTTAGCCATTATTGACCGGCGACTGGAGAAGATAGAATTATCCCTAAAGGGGGCTAAACAGCTTGAGCGCCAGGGTCTTCTCCGAGAACAAGAATGGCTAAAGATGGTTAAGGCTAATCTAGAAAAAGAGGCGCCCCTCCGGGAACTAGAACTCCCTACTGAGGAAGCTAAAACAATAGCTAATTACCAGTTTCTTACCGCTAAGCCGCTATTAATAGTAGTCAACATTGGGGAGGAACAGCTTCCTCAGGCTGAATCCTTAGAAGCGGAACTCAAGACACATTACTCACGACCAAAATGCGACGTTATTACTCTCTGTGGTAAGTTAGAAATGGAGCTGGCTCAATTAGACGAGAGTGCTGCTGAGAGATTTCGTGCCGAATTCGGCATAAAGGAATTCGGGCTTGACCGCATTATCAAGTTGTCCTACCAGTTATTAGGGCTAATCTCATTCTTCACCATAGTCTCAGGTGAAGTTAAGGCGTGGTCTATTCAAAATGGCACCAGTGCAGTTAAAGCCGCAGGTAAAATCCACTCCGATATGGAAAGGGGCTTCATTAGAGCCGAGGTAATCGGCTACCACGACCTGACAAAGTGTAATAACCTATCTGAAGCACGAAAGAAAGGGCTTCTCCGCCTAGAGGGGAAGAACTACACAGTTCAGGACGGTGATATAATTACCTTCCTATTTAATGTCTAAATAAGTGCTCCCCGAGTAGTCCTTCCTGGGAAGGAGAACCTACAACCTAGCGGTAGTGTGAACACTTGGCTATGTTTGAGTTTGATAAATCACGCCTATACCTTATTATGGCTAATCGGGAAAGTTATAGCTATCCGTGTCAGGTATTCCCACTTGTGGTATAATCTGGCTAATCAGGCAATCCCCAGTAGCTCAATGGTAGAGTAGCCGGCTGTTAACCGGTTGGTTCAAGGTTCGAATCCTTGCTGGGGAGC
>CAYHAL010000011.1:0-2586 GCA_964354655.1 uncultured Dehalococcoidales bacterium | reverse complement strand
TCCGCTCAGCTCATCTTAAAGCTAGTGTCGTGCGCGGCTGGTTCTATCGCTATATCTAGACAATAGGGGACAGTTGCCTTCTACCTCCGCCCTCTGTGCATGTTCTTCCGTCTCTTCGTCAGTCTCTTACTCATTATCTTACCTTCTGTCTGTTACTCTGCCTGTGTCTGCTTGACGGCAGATTGCGCTTGATTGTTGCAACCTGACACGGACAGCCACATAATTACAGGTAGTGCTACTAATAGAACTCGCTTCATGTGCATCCCTTCACCATTATTATACCACGACACACGAACAATATGTGGCTAGCCTAGCTTGGCGAGGCGGTAAATTGTGGTAAGCGTAGCTTGTCGCCTAACCAGCGCCAATAACCTCAGAGGTCTTTTTGTGGCACGTAGCGGTTAACAGCCGCCCACTCTACCGTTGAGCTATCGGGGAGTGCTGCCGAGCCTGGATTCGAACCAGGGCTGGAGGATTCAAAGTCCTCTGTGCTACCACTACACAACTCGGCAATCCTAGGTGTATTGTATCTTTTAGTTATGAGAGTGTCAATAAATCCTGCGTTGACAGCCAAAGGGCGTGGGAGCTAACATAGGCAAAGCCGTGGTCTGTCTGAAAACAGGACATAAGGAGGCAAGAAGATTGGGTAGACTGGATAATAAAGTGGCAATTATCACCGGGGCTGGCTCTGGAATGGGAAAAGCAACCGCAGTTCTTTTCGCCAAAGAAGGGGCGAAGGTCGTTATTGCCGAAATAGCTGCTAAGGCTGGAGAGGAGACGGTCAGGATAGTCAAAGAGGGCGGTGGCGAGGCTATATTTGTTAAGACCGATGTCTCCAAGGCGCAGGAGGTCAAAGAGATGGTCAAGGCAGCCATTGATACCTACGGGAAATTGGACATTCTGGTGAATTGCGCCGGTATTGCCAGAAAGGAAGTCTCTACTATAGACTGCCCCGAAGAGATGTTCAATGAGATTATCGCCACCAATCTCAATGGCGTCTGGCTCGGAATGAAGTATGGTATCCCTGAGATGCTCAAGACCGGGGGAGGCTCAATCGTCAATTTTGCCTCTATAGCTGCGCTTGAAGCCTATGTCGGTATACCAGCTTACTCTGCTTCCAAAGGAGGCGTAATCTCGTTATCACGGGCGGCGGCTATTGAGTATGCGTCCAAGAACATCCGGGTTAACTGTGTGGCACCGGGGCATATCGCTACCCCTATGCTGCTCAACTCCTGGTCCCAAGAAGGGCTTAAGCGCTTCAAGGGTATAGCACCACAGGGTCGGCTGGGTAAACCAGAGGAAGTGGCTCAGGCAGTCTTGTTTCTGGCTGGTGACGAGTCTTCACACATCACCGGTCAGACGGTGGTCATCGATGGGGGTGTTACCGCCCGTATCCCATAAGTTGCATCTTGGAAGCCTAAACGGCTATTTCGTGATGCGTATCTGGCAGGCGTTGTCAGCCAGAAAATGGACTTCAAGGCGGGAGCCCCGCATGCCCGACAGCTCAACCTCCGAAACCGGTTTGCCATCAAGATATACCTGGCTAAAATACATGCTTCGGAGGGTCTGAATGATTATCCCTGTTTCCTCGTCAACAGCCCTGGGTTGTCTAATGGTTAGCCTCTTGTAACACCCCTTATCGGTAGTTACTACAGCTACTTCCTCAAGGACACCCCTAATGAGCCTGTCTTCATTTTGTGTCACGAAAGGTTCTCTATCAATGTCGGTTATGAATTGTATCGCCTTGGTGCCGAAGGTCGGGCTCGAACCGACACAGAGGTTGCCCTCCAACAGTTTTTGAGACTGTCGCGTCTGCCTATTCCGCCACTTCGGCAAGCAGAAGACGAGATTCAAGCTCGCGACCTCTTCCTTGGCAAGGAAGCATTCTACCGCTGAACTGCTTCCGCCCTGATGGTGCCGAGGCCCAGAATCGAACTGGGGACACGCGGATTTTCAGTCCGCTGCTCTACCGACTGAGCTACCTCGGCACAGAGGTTATTGTAGCTACTAATAATAGGGGTGTCAAGCAAGAGTGCTCAGCCAATGGGGCGAAGCCAGCCGGTTGCTTCGGTTATTGACAAATGCCAATTTTGTGGTATAGTAGTTACAAATCTAGTTGCCGTTTGGCAACAAGGGGGTGATGCCTTGGCAAAGTCCCTGAGGGTTTAGTCCCGAAGGGGAAGCTCAATAAGAGCCCACGGAAACAAAAACGCAATTCTATTTCCACAAAAAGGGATGATATTGCATCTCTTTATTTGTGGAGAAATAAAATTTTTTAAAAGGAGATTAAAAGGTCGATGAAAAATAGAATATCTAAGATAATGGGTATAGCCGTAACCCTGGCGATGGTGCTGAGCCTAACTGCTGGCTTTGCCGCTGCTCCCGCTGCCGCCAGCCCGGACGAGACAATAAACGAGTGGTATAAGTTTGACTACCCGAAGGAGGGCGAGGACGGCGACTGGTTCTACGACCCGACTATAGGCTCGGTAGGTCCGGTGGCTGAAGCGATTAACGGCGACCTTTACACCGCTGTCAGCTTTGGCCAAGAGGCCAGATTCGATGTTAGCGATGATACTGGCACCATGA
>CAYHAL010000010.1:0-44770 GCA_964354655.1 uncultured Dehalococcoidales bacterium | reverse complement strand
CAAGGTGGTAGGCCGTGCAGGTTTCGAACCTGCGACCACCTGATTAAAAGATACAGGCGTATTGTACCGCCTAGTGAATGATAGTAACTCTTAATCCATTAGAGTTTTGATTTTAGCTTCGTTTTATACCTTATAGTACCTTTCTGTACATATCAGTGCTCAGAAGTTCGTTAGCAAAAATGTTAGCAAGTGATGAGGAGATATTTACATCGATATATCTAATAAGTTGAGGTATCTATATCGTAAGAACATGTTTTATTGACATAGCTTTATTGCTATATTAGCCATCTGAACAATCAAGTTCTCATAATGAGTTTGTACAGGAGATATTCTGAACTTGGTTCTTAAGAAACCAGCAGGATTTCTGTCACGAGGAGGTATTGATATAGAGCCGATGACGTGTCTTTCAAAGATTTTTTTAGAATAATTACTTTTATGAGCTATAGCATTACGTATATAAAAAATTTGCTCTATTCGTTGTTTATCTTGCGATTGAAAAGATGTGAATGGTAAGCCATTACGGAAAAAAGCTTTTGCTCTTTGTTCAGTGCGGTCGTAGGGCAGCCAATCAACATATCTATTTCCACCAACAACCACATCACGAGCTACCATATCAGATTTAAAAGTAACTCTTGGGATTACGTGTGACGAAGGGTGATTAAATCTACCGACGAGAAGACCAATAAAGAGGACTTCTATAAATCGCTCAAAGGAACAAACCGCGTCAAGATAAAGGCCGTTGTAAATTTGCTCAATATCCCGGCGGACAATAATACCCTTACCTAAAAGGGTTTCCATTTTTAAACGAGTAGGGTCCAAGTATCTTAAATGACCGATAAAGTCACATGCACACCTTAAAGTACTAGTAGCCAAATTCAAACCTCTTGGCAAAAATAGTTAAAAACAGCAGTCCTAGAATTTAGGTTTGTTGTTCTTCTAGCCACTGACTGTATGACTTCATCAGGTGCTGTTTTAGATTCTATTCTTTCTCCGACAAGTTTTATTTTGGCAATTCTGTCGGGAGAAATGTGTTTTGGGCTCATTGATTCAAGAGATGAGCCAACACCATAAAGTAGGTGATACATGATTAAAAATAGGTGATAGAACATGGTCTCTTTCCTGAAAGTAAGATATTTTATACTATTTCCGATTTTATCATCTATTGTATCCATAACCATTCTAAATCTTTTTTCAATCTCAGCCCGGTCAGGGAAAGATTCGTCTTTATCTTTATACATTCTAGTTATAGCAGAATGAGTTTTTGATGTAAGTCCTTTCAATATTAGGATTGAAAATTCGCTTGTAAGTTCAACTTCATCCATGCGTGCTATGTTATATTCTGTAAATAGCTTCCAGTCGCGCCATCGTTGCAATTGTTCGGAAGCTAATCGGTACATTGATGTTTTGAACTCTCCAAAGTAATATGCATTGCGTAATTCCTGGGGATTTAGTTTTACTCCGGTTGAGTTCATTCGAGCAAATATTTCTAGAATTTCACGGTCATCTACATGTGATGGCAAAATGTGAACACTAAAAATATAGTCAAGAATTGATTGCTTAGTATCAGTGTCTAGTTCTACAAATTTTTTCCCGCCCAAATCTTTATTGTGAGTAGATTTAAGAGTGAAGTCATCACGTTCAGGCTTATAGTCTTTAAGTAGGGATGGATCAATAAAAGAAAAAAGAGCGCGAATTCTTTGCTGTCCGTCTACTACTTCCCTTACAGGTTCCAGACGTGATAGGTCTGTCTTTTGTTCTCTTAGAAATATTATTGGTATAGGTAGACCACGAAGTATAGTATCTATAAGATATGACTTTGCGCCTGGTTGCCACACAGGGCGTCGTTGGAAACTCGGGCTAAGAACTAGTGTATTTGAGCGCTGCCAAGATATAAAATCACTAACTTTGTAAACAGTCTTTAATGATTCCCAAGTTTTCATTGTATTCTCCTAAATATGGCTGGTAGTAGAAGAAGTTTAACCGCTATCAATGGAAATATCAAGATTAAAAAGAGAAATAGTAAAATTGTGATTTTTGACTATTGACTTTAATTTAGAAGATATATTATAGTCATATTAACTGTATAGTCGTTTTAATGGTATCAAAGGAGGAACTCATGGTGATCAATGTTAGGCAAGGCACAGCTGAGGATAGCGGTTTCATTATTAATAATAATATCCACATAACAAGGCGTGAACTTGAGACTTTAGCACTTATCGGAATGGGATTAAGTAACAAAGAGGTGGCTGAGAAGCTGGGCGTAAGTATCAATACAGTGAGAAATCATATTTGGAACGTAATGCAAAAACTTGGAGCGACTAGCAGGGCAAATGCGATTGTATTGGCTGTACAAAATGGGATTTTTGAAGTTATGTGCAAAAGGTCATTAGACACCTTTGTTCGTGGGTTTGACAGGTATGTGTTATGCATTATGTGTGGTAAGGCTGCTCTGACTGACGATTATAAAGAGGCTAGAATCGAAAAGGTGACGATTAATCATGTCGAATACGAGATGCCAATTCTACCAGAGTGTCCCACCGAAGGATGTAGGGGTGATATTAGCGATACTATTGATTGGGATGAAGTGAGGAGGCACCATCCAGAATATCCTGAGATTCCTGAGCAGGGTGTAGTATATGACTTCGACATTAAGTGGTATCGAGGATATCCAAATGAGTAATTTATTAAGACTTGAGAATGAAGTCGGCTGAAAGTCGACTGAATGAACAAGTAGCACGGAGCAAAGCGGAGTGCAAAGACAACGAGAAAAAGTCAGTGTTAGTAAGAAAGCTGGGAACGGAGATGGAATGGCGATCGGCGCCGCCAGTGGCGGCGCCTCTCCTTCTTTCCTTGTCCCTATTAAGGATAATGTCAACGCTCAGCTTTGGATAGCTAAGGGTTTAATTACAATGTGGGACTTCTTGGAACACAAAGGACGTATTGGTAGGACACACATAGTTCTGAATCGAATAGACGAGCCTTCCACGCTGACGGTTATGCCGGCAAAGTGTCGCAGCAGGTATTTTGATGATGGCCGATTATACATGTCTCGAAAAATCAGGAAAAGACTCGGTAAATACGAGAGAGTCCCGGGGTTAATGGAGACGTTAACCTATGACCCTAAGAAAATAGGCAAGCGAGAGGCTTGGGCTAATTTTGGAAAAGATACAAGGCGGTTTCTCAATGCCGTAAACCAGTATCGTAAAAGAAGAGGTTGGCGAAGATTACATTACTTACGGGTTGTTGAAGTCCAAAAGGAAACTGGTTATCCGCACGTACATATCTTCTTCCCGAACTTAAAGTGGTTAGCACCACTTAGCATTATTAACGGGAACTGGCAACAAGGCAGGGCTAATATTGAAAGCCCGAAGAAAATCAAGGTGAATTGCGCCGCATACATTTCCAAGTACCTTAGAAAAATGCGTGGTTGGTCAGACCTGCATTTAGCCCTGCTATGGAGTGGGCGTTGCCGTATGTATGGCTTTTCAAGAGGATTCTCGGCCAAGGTCGAAAAAAAAGAATCGGAATGGCAGAGATGGCATGTCATTGAAACCAGTAACATTGAAGCCTTGGAGAATTCCCTGGAAAATGGTGGTTATACGGTTGAACGTAACGAGAGAAAGGAGGGTTGAGAATGAGAAAGGATGTGGCAAAGCAAAGTGGCGGCGGTGGTCGTGGCTTGCCACACCACGCCGCAATAGAAAAGAGGTTATGCATAACTGTGCCGGAAGCGGCAGAAATGCTAGGTATATCTAGGAATTTTGCCTATGATTTGGTTAAGCAAAAACAATTGCCTGTGGTAAAATTCGGCAAAAGGCTGTTAATACCAAGAGTAGCACTAGAGAAAATGCTGGAAAAGGGAGCGACACAATGAAAGGTCATATCTATCAAAGAGCCAAAGGCAGCTGGACAATCGTCTATGATTTAGCAACGGACTCAGTAACAGGCAAGAGGCGGCAAAGGTCGCAAACTGTTAAAGGCACGAAAAGGGATGCTGAGCGCGCCCTGCGTGAAGTGCTAATTTCTCTAGAACAAGGGTCGTATGTCAAGCCTAACAAGATAACCCTGGGTGAATTACTTAGGCAATGGTTAAGAGACTATGCGTCAATGAACACCACTGACAGGACACAAGAGAGCTACACTGAAATTATTGAACGGCATTTGATTCCGTCGTTGGGCAAGGTCTGGCTTACTGATTTACAGGCGCAACATATACAAAGTTACTATGCCAATAAGCTCTCGGAAGGCAGGGTTGATGGTAAGGGTGGCTTATCGGCTAGAAGTGTTGTCTATCATCACCGTATCTTGTCAAAAGCGTTGGATTATGCGGTGAAGATGGGGCTGGTGGTGCGTAACGTGGCGAAGATAGTTGAGCCGCCCAGGGTGGCAAGGGTTACGATGCACACATTATCGCCGGAAGAGGTAATAAGGTTTCTCGATGCGGCCAGGGAAACAGACTATTACGTCTATTTTTCAACACTGCTTTATACCGGCTTGAGGCGTGGTGAATTGCTGGCTTTACGATGGCGTAATCTGGATTTAGAAAATGGCAAATTAACAGTAGTTGAAACAGCGTATAAGCTTGGCGATGGTCGTTATATTATCAAAGAGCCAAAGACACCACATAGCCGGCGTAACGTTACGCTTCCTACTTCCCTTGTGGAATTATTCAAGGTATATCGGGCCGACCAGGAGTTATTAAGAATTCAACTTGGTGTTAGCTTATATGCTGATGATTTCGTGTTCATCCGGCCGGATGGTAGCCCGATTAATCCTAGTGCGGTAACGTTGGCTTTCCGACGGATAATGAAAAAGGCTGGCCTGAAAGACCTTAGAATCCATGATTTAAGGCATACCCATGCTACTTTGATGCTTATGGCTGGTGTCCATCCAAAGGTCGTCTCAGAGCGTCTAGGGCATGCCAACATAGGCATTACACTTGATATTTACAGTCATGTATTACCAGGATTACAAGAGGCGGCGGCAGAAAAGTTTGACAGGATTTTTGAGACAGAAAATAGTGAAAACTCGGATGCTAATGTTAGCAAAATGTTAGCAAATGATGGTGAGGTTGAGTGTAGGCCGTGCAGGTCTCGAACCTGCGACCACCTGATTAAAAGTCAGGTGCTCTGCCAACTGAGCTAACGGCCCATATTTCTTTGGTGAGCTATAAAATTACCGCCCCTCTTGGGAGAGTAGCTGTCTCTTTTCAGCTAACCGAGGCTTTCGACACTCCGATTTTAGCAAATAAATCTCGCCAACGCAAGCACGCCACGCCTGAACCTTACCCCATTGCGCCCCCTGGCTGAACTACTATATAATTTACTATCTACTCTAAAGGGGCTAAAGTAGAACACAATGATAGTTGAAATGAGAATAGACACCACCTCGGAGGAGATAGACAGCGTGGTGCAAAAAGCCAAGTCACTGGGGCTCGGCGTCCAGTTGAACTTAGGCACTGATAAAACAGTGGTCGCTATACTGGGGAGCAATACAGGACAATTATCCACAGATACCTTTGCTGTGCTCCCTGGGGTAGAGAGAGTGACCCGCATTATGAAGCCATACAAGCTTGCTTCCCGTGAATTTAAGGCAGAGGACAGTCTAGTTTACATAAATGGAATTGAGATCGGTGGTAAGCGTGTCGCAGTCATGGCAGGACCTTGTGCTGTGGAGAGTGAAGAGCAACTTATGGAGGCTGCCAAGGTAGTAAAAGAAGCCGGGGCGTGTATCTTACGCGGTGGTGCCTTCAAACCACGTACTTCCCCTTTTAGCTTTCAAGGCTTGGAGAAGGTCGGGCTGGAGTTGCTGGCACGAGTTAGAGAACAATACGGTATGCCTGTAGTCACCGAAGTGGTAGACCCTCACCATATCACCATGGTATCCAAGTATGCCGATATCCTTCAAGTTGGTTCCCGAAATATGCAAAACTTTGCCTTGCTAACTGCTATTGGCAAGGGTAAATCTCCCGTGGTCTTGAAACGCGGGTTTTCCTGTACCGTTACCGAGTGGCTTACTGCCGCCGACTACCTGCTGGCAGGGGGAAATAGCCAAGTCATCCTTTGCGAGAGGGGAATCAGAACATTTGAAGACAGCACTCGTTTTTCCCTGGATATTTCATCCATAGCAGTAATCAAGAGATTCAGTCATTTGCCAGTTATTGTTGACCCTAGTCACGCCGCCGGCCACTACTCATTGGTGCCAGCGATAGCCAAGGCAGCGGTTACTGCCGGCGCCGATGGGCTTCTTATTGAAGTTCACCCCAATCCAAAGGAAGCCCTGGTGGATGGTCTACAGTCCCTGACACCATCAGATTTTGCTAGGTTGATGGGAGAGCTCAGGGCAATTGCTAAGTCGGTGGGCAGATATATCTAGTAGGTTGACATAAAAATTAAGCGCACCCGCAGCAGTATCGGGAGGGCTAGATTGGCTGTAAGCAAGGAAAAAGCATACTATAAGACAGTGCGAAGGGCAGCAGCCATAGCTAACTCTGATATGGCGCTGAAAGAGGTCTTAAACGTCATTGTTCGAGGCACAGCCCAAGCCATGAAGGCTGGTACCTCACTGGTGTTGCTTGATTCCACCAGGAAAAAACTGATACACAGCGCCTCGTGGGGGCTACCCCAGTCCTACATACGCAAGGGCATGCTCGATGCCGATAAGAGCCTGACCGAAGTGATTACCCGGGAACCAGTCATCATCACCGATGTAAGCCATGATAGCCGCGTCCAGTATCCAGAGATGGCAGCCAAAGCTGGCATCTCCTCTATGTTAGGCGTACCAGTCAGGTTTGACAGGATAGCAGTGGGTAGCATCAGGGTCTATGCCAAAGAGCATAGCGAGTTTAGCAACCAAGATATCAACTTCGTAACCACTATGGCTAACCTGACCGCGGTAGCTCTTCACATCAACGAGCTACGTCAAATGAAAGGGAAACAGCAAGATAGAGGAGAAGTAGAAGCCAAAGTAGCGACACTACAGCAAGCCCGTGCTGTGACTTTTGCCCATCCCAGCGAGGCAGAGTTTGCCCGCTTACTGGACTTCTACCAAATAGAATGGGTATATGAGCCGCGGTCTTTTGCCTTGAACTGGGAAGGGGAGAGGGTAACAGAGATGTTCACTCCGGATTTCTACTTGCCGGGGCTCGATCTCTATGTAGAGCTCACCACCCTCAAGCAGAGCCTGGTGACGGAGAAGAACCGCAAGCTGCGGCGACTCAGGCAACTTTACCCCGAGGTCAACATAACTCTACTTTACAAGAGAGACTTCGAGCGCTTGCTGGCAAAGTATGGCTGTGGTCCACTGGCACAACTCCGTGGTCGTGGTGTCAGTCGGGTGCTTTATTCTCCGGCTGAAATTCAACAACGGGTGCTGGAGCTAGCCGAGCAGATATCCAAGGACTATGCCAAGCGCCACCCACTTGTGGTAGGCGTTTTGCGAGGCGTTTTCTGCTTCATGTCTGACCTAATTCGGCAGATGACTATTCCCGTTGACGTTGACTTTATGGCTATATCCTACTATGGCGGCAAGGATAGTTCGGTGGTTAAGATAGTAAAAGACCTGGACCTGAGTCTGGCTGGTAGAGACGTTATTATGGTTGAAGACATTGTGGATACCGGTATGACGCTGAACTACATACTTAACCATATAAAGTCCAAGGGACCACGTAGCCTAGCGGTTTGCACTTTACTGGACAAGCCGGTACGCCGCCTTGCTGATATACATCTTGATTACGTCGGCTTCCATGTGCCAGACAAATTTGTTGTCGGCTATGGGCTAGACTATATGGAGGAGTACCGAAACCTCCCCTTTATCGGTGTGCTTGAGCCTGAGGAGATAAAGACAACAAAAGCGGACTACCAAAAATAAATGCGGAATAAGGATATTTGGTTATAAAAAAGCCTCAGGTGACCTTCACTCCCCGTGGTATTCAGTTCCGTCGCTCCCTTTCGATTTGCACCTACTCGGTCGCTTCTTTCCCTCTACCGCTCCAGCTCCAGTTACCTGAGGCAATATTAGTATGACACAGCTCTACAAGGCTTGTCAAGGTAGTTGGGCTGTCTAGAATCGGCAACTGAGACAGTGTGAGACAAAAATAATGGCATAATATCACTAAAAACCTGAAAATTTCGCCCGTTTTCTTTGCCTGTTGACAAACGCCATATTTCGGTGGGACGGTTAGCAGGAGAACCCGTAGAAATAGACTAAACCGACACACGATAGAGCTATACCAACTCCAAGCAATATATACAAGATACGAGGGCGGGGTTTTTTCTTTTCCGTCGCCAATATATCACGGGGGGCTTCCTTTTCAGGCACAGCCTCAACAGGGAGAGCTGAAAACTTTTCCCATTGTTGATAAAGCTTTTCTTCCTTTTTCTTGCGACCAAATCTCATTCTAAAACCGACCGATTGGCTCCTTTTAGAACGTATCATACCTGAACCAGCGCCTTCCCGTCAAGCAGCTTAGGTGAAACCAACCCGCCAACATTGGATGGCTTTGCTTTCAAAAGTATCTCGTGGTAGTATAGTCGAAAATCTAAAAGCACTTTTTTATCTGTCATTGATTTAGTGGAATGGCCGGGAACAGGAGGAGAATCATGAGAAGAGAAATGAAAGTCAGCCGAGTGGCAGAGATGAGGAATCTTGACCGCCAGGCTATGACTGACTTCGGCATCACTCAGGAGATACTAATGGAGAACGCCGGTGAGTCGGCATATTTTGTCATTTTGAAGGAGTTCGGGGTAAGGGGTAAGAAATTCGTCATCTTCTGTGGCATCGGCAACAATGGAGGAGACGGGTTTGTCGTCGCCAGAAAGCTCCACTCAACCGGTGGGGAGGTGAAGGTCTTCCTTTTGGGTAAAAGGGATGAACTAAAGGGAGCAGCAAGAAAGAACTTTGATATCATCTCCAAAATGCCAATAGACATCTTTGATATTGAGTCAATCGAGCAGACAAGGGAAGCCGTATTTAGCTGTGACGCTATGGTTGACGCCATATTTGGCACAGGTCTGGTTAGAGAAGTGACCGGAATATATAGGGATGCCATTGAGCTTATAAACGAAAGTAAGAAAAAGGTGTTCAGTATTGACATTCCCTCGGGTGTTAATGGCGATACCGGTCAGGTGATGGGTTTGGCAGTAAGGAGCGACTACACCATAACCTACGGACTTCCCAAAATAGGAAATATGCTTTATCCCGGCTTTGATTTGTGCGGTAAGCTCTACGCGTCGCATATTTCCTTCCCGCCCTCCCTTTATAACACTGAGTCGATAAAGGTCCAGGTAAATGAGCTTGTGGAACTCCCTCGCCGGGATAAGGATACGTATAAGGGGAGTTACGGGAGGGCTCTCTTTATCGCTGGCTCATCAAACTACCTAGGAGCGCCTTACTTCTCCGCCCTATCTTTCCTTAAGGCAGGTGGCGGACTCTCTTACCTCGCCACACCTAGCTCCATTTCACCATTTCTGGCAAGTAAAGGTAGCGAGATTGTCTTCATCCCGCAGAAAGAAACAAGTTCGGGAAGCTTAGCCCTGGAAAGCAGGGAAGAGCTTCTAGAATTATCAAACCGAGTGAACATGGTCATTATCGGTCCTGGACTCTCCCTGAACGAGGAGACGCAGGAATTGGTGAGGGAGCTGGCAAGGGAAATCGAAGCCCCACTGCTAATAGATGGCGATGGAATCACTGCCATAGCCAAAGAAATAGGGCTTATTAAGGAAAGAAAAGCCGAGACCATCCTCACCCCTCATAGTGGTGAGATGGCACGAATCACCAAAATGGAAGTAGCTGAAGTAAACAAAGATAAGATAAACACGCTACAAAGGACAGCCAGCGAGCTCAATGCCATTATCGTGCTAAAAGGAGCCCACTCGCTTATAGGTTACCCCGACGAAAGGGTATATATTAATACTAGCGGCAATTCGGGGATGGCTACGGCTGGGAGTGGGGATGCACTCACTGGGGCTATTGCTGCCATGTACGGGCTGGGGTTACCCCTGAGAGAGGCAGTGAGGATGGGCGTCTTTATCCATGGGCTCTCCGGAGACTTAGCCGCCAAGGAAAAGGGTGAGGATGGCATAACCGCCCAGGACATCTTGGATTATTTGCCTAACGCAGTAAGATATTACCGCCAAAACTTTGACGAGCTTTCAGAAAACTTCTACGGAAGCGTCTACACAGTGTAGCCAGAGAGATGAAAGCCTGGGTTTTACAAAAACAAGCCGCCGTTGAGACAAAACCACTGTTGCTCCAAGAACTCCCTGTTCCTCAGATTGAGGGTAATAAGATAAGGGTAAAGGTGCACGCCTGCGGCGTGTGTCGAACCGACATCCATGTGGCTGAGGGTGACCTGCCTTTGACAAAGTCTCCCTTAATCCTTGGACACCAGATTGCGGGGGTTGTGGATGGGGTAGGAGAGGGAGTGACCAACTTTAAAGTCGGCGATAGGGCTGGCATAGCTTGGCTGAATTCCTCTTGTGGTAAATGCAAGTTCTGCCGGTCGGGATGTGAAAACCTGTGCCCTGAGGCAAAATTCACCGGCTGGAGTGTGGATGGTGGGTATGCTGAATATGTAACGGTGGCACAAGACTTCGCCTTTCGCCTTGGGAAGACCCCCTCCTTTGTGGAAGCTGCCCCTCTTATGTGCCCGGGGATAACCGGATACAGGGCCCTGAAACTCACCGAAGCAAAAAGGGGCGATAAGCTAGGGCTTTACGGGTTTGGACCAGCTGCCTCATTTGTCCTTCAGGTGGCGAAATACTTGGGCATAGAAACATACGCCATTACTAGGAGCCAAAAGAATAGAGATTGGGCAGCAAGGCTAGGCGCTGACTGGGTAGGTGGTTACGAAGATGAGATACCTGCCAAGTTTGACACCGCAATCGTATTCCCACCGGCAGGGAATCTGGTTGAGCTTGCCCTCTCCCAGCTAGATAGTGGGGGAAAACTGGTTCTGGCTGCCGTCTACATGACCCCTATCGAGATAAAGGACTATAATCACCTATGGATGGAGCGCTCAATAAAGAGTCTAGCCAACATTACCCGAGAGGACGGAAGGGAATTCCTGGAGATTGCAGCAAAAATAGGGATAAAAACAGAGGTAGAAGTCTTTCCATTTGATAAATTGCCAGACGTCCTAATCCTAGCTAAAGGTGGTAAGGTTAGAGGGAACCCGGTAATCAAGGTTGCTGACTAATTCCCCTATATCTCCAGAGTTGATTTAAGAAAACGGGCGATTTTTCTACTGATAAAGGGATACCATAGCCAGATAGTAGTGTGAGTGCCAGGAAGCCAGATAATGGTTGGTTTGTCACACGCCTCCCAAAAATCTATTGTTGCCTCTTTCGGGATAACCGGGTCCCAAAGGGCATTAATCATCAATATTGGACGCTGCCGCAGATAGCGAGCAAAGGTCATAGGGTCAGTTAGAAAACTTTTCTCACTGGGGATAACATTCTCAAAGCCCTTCTCGGCTACTTGGTCAAGATACTGGGCATATGAGCTCTGCGTATTGCGGTATTCCGCCTCGGTGTGCTTATAGCCCATTCTACGACCAAAGGTCTTACTCAGCCAGGCAATTTTTACTAGATTTCCTCCACTGGTCAGAAACACACCGGCTCTAATGCGCTTATCTATGCCCATAGCTATTGCTGAGATAAAACCGCCAAAGCTTATTCCAATAGCTGCTATACGTTCCCGGTTTATCTCTGTCCTGCTGCTTGCCCAGTCTATCACCTGCTGAACATCAATTACTGAGAGCTGATAGCTTTCAAACCACTCATCAACGGTCAGGGCGGGAAACCGATTTCTTATGTCTTCCGGCATGCGGCTGGAGTGAAACACCAAGTATAGAATAAAGCAAGCTATCCCCTTTTTGACCAGAGTTCTTGCCAGAAGTTGGCACGGAATTACACTTCGGTCTCCCATCCCGTGAAGCAAAATAGCCAAGGCATGACCTGCCCCTTGGGGCTGGAAGTACTCACCCCGGACTATATTATTCTTTACATAATGTGTAGGGCAGGCGGAGCGAAAATTGACCTCGTAATGTAACCACCTCGCGGTCGCCTTCCTCAAGTATAAGTTAAAATGTAGCTCACCACTCGAATAACTATATGGGTTCATCTTTCACACACAACTCAATAATCTTGATTTTGGAAAGAGCGCTGACAGCTACAAAAAGTAACACAGCCGAGCTACGACTCCGTGGCATGAATTCAAGCCCTGCTTATTCTATAATGCTACCGGTACTTTTTCAATTTACTAGCCAAAATGTTAGAATAGCAACGGTGCCTAATCCCACCATTTCTTGGATGTAGGCATGGCAATTATCTCTCTTATTTCCAGCCTTTTTGCCGGGTCAGTGTCAAACACGGTAGCCGGATAGGTAGCTCGAAGTATAATAGCAGTATCTGCTCCCTTTGCCGAGCCGCCAACACCTATGACATCCTCGTAAGGCACCGTATAGCCACCGGCGACGGCAACCAAGGCAACCTCCACAGCTACCTTCATTCCCTGCCCAAAGCAGTATAGTGTTTCTTTCACCAGGCGTTCGGGAAAGAAACCACCCCAGCGGGCAGCCTCCAATACTGAACTGTGGAAGAGATAAGGCGCCCTGTCGACAATAGTAACCCCGAGTCTCTCTAGTTCTTCTCTAAATTCTTGTTTGAGACATGGCCATTCTTCACCCCATTCCCGCCGGTAAGGTGCTTCGGAGACACAAATTAACTCCGCCTTGCCTTTGAGCTTACGGGCAAATTTTGCTGCCGTCTCACCAGAAGTGCTTGCCACAACAACCTTTTTAATTCCGCCGGATTCCAGCCGTTGAGACACAGCTTCAATAACTAAGTCCGTATTCCCCTCCCCGGGTTCATCAAAATAGTAGACCTCCCTCTTAACCATTCTACTCATTGTTTCCCCCTTTTAATGTCAGCATACTTCTGTAAACTATAGCTACCATAATTATAAACCAAAGAAGTTGACTGTTCTAAGCAATATGATATACTACTATCAACAGCCTTTAAGTCTGAAACACACCGCCGACGACTTGACAGCTAGTCCGCCAGAGTGTTTAATATAGCCAATTTCTACTGGTTTCAAGCTGGGGAAGGAGCGGAGTCAAAGAAATTATGGCAGTAAAGCGAAGGTATCTATTTCTATATCTGGCTATAGCTTGTATTGCTGGGCTTACTGCTTTATTTATAGTTGATGCCTATCTTGGTGTCTACGACACGATTTACGTAACCGTCGGGGAATATGAGCAGAAGATAGAAGCTGACTATTGGCAACGGCCCGAAGGTTTTTGGCCAACTGGGTACGAAAATGCCTGGCCAATTGGGGCGACTGTGGGTGACAAGATAACTTTCCGCTACGAAATTGAGAATCATCAGTTTTCCACCTATTCAACCCCCGTTCAGGCATCAGTGTGGAAGGAAAACGAGAAGATTGATGATTTATTTTCTGGGGATGTATCAATAGGTCGATTTGGTAAGGCAGTGGTTGAGTGGCCGCTGTCAAGCGAGGAGCTACCTGGCCTTATCCCTGGTTGGCCTGCCCAGTATACCGTAAAAATTAATCTCGGGGACATAGAGCGAAAGATAATCTTAGACCTTAACTATCCCGAAGCGCCACTCACCCCCCAGCCTCCCAAGATTGTCCCCCCGCCTGTCCCCGAGTCTATATCGCAGAGGTAGCAATGAATCCAAGAACAAGAACTTATATTCTTTACGCCATTGGCACAGTGTCATGCATCGCCGGGGTAGTTTATCTAGCTTCAGACTATATAAAATATTTGTCTGAGCCAGGGAGGCTGGGGTGTCTTGTTTTGGCAATAGGCATTTTTGCCCTTTTTGGGAAGCACTTCGAGGAGATAGGCTGGTAGCCTAAATGATGATGCTAATTGTTTTGGGAATAGCTCTATCGGCGGGTTATGTAGGTTGGCTAGTCTTCTGGCACGCAATAAGGAGAAAACCGATTAAAGCCCACATGGTCATGTACGGGCTTTCTGTCTTGGCTGGTATATATACCATCGCCTTTTTCATGACTATGGATATACCAAGAATAGTCAAGGTAGTGGTGGCTGTAGTCCTGGGTGCGGTTCTAATATTCGTGGCTGCTCGCCAACAACGGCAAAGACAGCCGGGCGAGCCCTGACCGAAGTAGCAGCCAACCTGCCAGAGTTTACCCCTTTAGGGTATGAATCTAGCTTATTAAGTGTTAAGGCGAGGCTGAGCTATATGTAGCTCAGCCTCACCTGTTAAAGTGAACAAAGAATTCCAAGGCATAGTTTCGCCCTATTGACAAATGCCCACTTTGTGGTATAGTAGTTATGAATTGCCGTTTGGCGAATAAAGGGGGTGATGCCATGGTGAAGTCCCGGAGGGATTAGTCCTGAAGGGGAAGCTCTAAAAGAGCCCACGGAAATAAATCGCAATTTTATCTCCACGGAAAGAGATAAAATAATATCTTTTTGTGGAGAAATACAATTTCTAAAAGGAGAATATAAAGGTCGATGAAAAGTAAAATATCTAAAATAATGGGTGTAGCCGTAACCCTGGCGATGGTGCTGAGCCTAACTGCTGGCTTTGCCGCTGCTCCCGCCGCCGCCAGCCCGGACGAGACCATAAACGAGTGGTACCAGTTTGACTACCCGGTTGAGGGTGAGGACGGCGGCTGGTTCTACGACCCGAGCATACTCGCAGACGGCAAGATAACTGAGGCGATTGACGATACCCTGTATGTCAGTGTCGTCCGCTACATGAGTGACGCTACTTTCGACGATATTGACGGCACGCTGACCATCACCGAGTTTGACAACAGCGACACCGGGATGGTAACCGCCGACATTGACGGCGACTGGAATGGTCCCGAAACTGACTTCGTCGCCTGCTTTGAGTGGAACCTTCTTGGCCAGTATGATGGGACGGCTTGTGTCAGGGGCACCATCACCGCCACTAACCTGAGCTTTGAGGGCTCTATTGAGAGCATCACTGACCCCGGCACCGCCAGCGATGATGACCTCAGTGACCTCGTTCTCTTGAGTCCCATGCCGATAAGCGGTGGCAGCCTTATCGTCGGGGGGGGCGGATTCACCTTTGTCGGTAGTGGCTCGGAGCTCACCATTACTAATGGGCATACCGATATTGCCTCGGCTATATTCAAGTCCGACGATGGCGGTCGCTCGTGGGAGGAGACCGACTACCCCGGCGGCTGGGTAGTAGACATGGCGGCGTCAAGCATTGATGCCGATAGCCTGTATGTTACCGACGGTCATTATGTCTATAAGACGGATGACGCCGGTGATACCTGGGACTTAGTCGCCCAGGACTCCCTTGAGGAAAAACTAGCCGGAGATTGCGGCATCCCGCCTTGCTGTGCGAACTGCGACGAAGGCTGCCACCCCGCATGCGATAGGATGACTATGGAAATTAGCTGTCCCATCACCAGCATTGATGTTACCTATGATGCCGATGACAACCCGTTCGTCTTCATCGGCACTCGCACCCACAGGACTGGTGTTGACCTTACGCCACCTACTGGGCTTGACTGCATCCCGGGCGATGTCTACTATATAGGTGAAGGCGGATACCCGGCTAACTGGACAAGCCTGAACCTGTCCTGCTTTGGCACTGGCTATGATGTTTTAGCCGTAGGCTGCGCCCCGGACTGGGCTGAAAGCAGGGAGACCTATGCCGTCGTCAGCGATGGCAGTGAGACCTGGGTCATTTACACCAAAGGTACCATCTGTGGCTGGTACGAGTTCGCCGAGCTGGAGTGTAACTGCCTCAACTCTTTCGGCAGCGTGCTTGCCTCCAGGATTGGCTTCCCCGACGACTGGGAAGACTCCGAGACGCTGTTTGTCGGCGTCGTTGACTGCGACGCCTGCCGCGAGGATCCTACGCAGGATGGTGGTGATGTCTACCTGGCAACCGACGGCGATGCGATTGACCTCAATGTTGCCGGTCTTATTACCGGCTGTGTAGGAGATACCCCGGTTGACATCATCAGCCTGGATGTTATGGGTGACACCGACGAGGCATCACTGATTGCCGGTGCTTTCTGCTGCCCTGAGGTGTACTACAGCACTGACGGCGGCTGGAGCTGGGATGCCAGCGAGAAAGACCCGACGGGTGACATGTGGACCAACGTCATCTTTTATGAGGATACGGCCCTGGCAACAACCATGGGAACGGAGTGTGCCGTATCAATGTCCTGCGGTGAGGAAGTCGGTCAATACTGGAACCAGATTTCGCTCATTGCCACCGACATAGAATCGGTGCTGTATATTGACCACTCACCGGGATATGTGTGCGGTGACTCCGAGACCATGTTCATGCTCACCTACCGGGATTGCCCGGGGAGTTGCTTAGCCACAGTTGGGCCTTATGGTTGCGTTTTCGAGTGTCCGGATCCGGATGAGTGCTATGATTCCACCCAGAGCCTGTTCCGCTATGACGGCACCAACTGGGAGAGGGTGTTCACCAACTTTATCGCCGGCTCTGATGAGTCTCCCTACCAGATACAAAGGGTGCGGGTGTCACCCGATTTCAATACCACCAATTGTGTATACGTGACCAACAGCAACTTTGAAATGTGGCGGACAACCGATGCTGGCTGTAGCTGGGACAAGCTGACCTTCCCCTGCTCACCAAGACCGTGCATTGGGGCAGCGATAGTAATAGACGAGGATACCGTCATTGCTGGCGGCGCTTGTCACGAAAGTCCGTGTGAGAATGCCTGCGGATACGTCTATAAGACGACAAGGCATGGCGCCAGACCGTGGGATGAATACGAGGTAGAAGGCGCTGGCAGTGCCAACTTCTTTGCCCTTGAACCGGGCTATACCGACCCGGGCAGCGTCCTGCTTGGCGATGACCTATCTCAGGTGTTCATCTCCGAGGATGGCGGCGAGACTTGGGATTTGGTCGGCGACTGTGCCGATGTCCTTGACCCAACTGATGGCACTTATGATACCTGGGTTATCTTTGACCCGGGCTATGCCACCAACCACATCATCTACGCTGCTGCCGGACACAACACTGCCCGCTGCATTATTGACCCCGATGAGGACTGGGCAGACCAGGAGTGGGAACTCCTTTGTGATGACCTATATGATGCTACGGGCATAGCCGTTACCGGCGATACCGCCCTTTACGTCGCTGATAACGATGACGTAGACTACCCCACCTTGGACGACCCTGTGGACGACGAACATGAGGGAGTTATTTACGAGGGTGGCGTGCTGCGCTCGCTTAACCCAGATACCGAAGACGCTGATGATGTCGTCTTTGAGCGAATAGGCCCAGGGCTTGTTGACGGAGAGACAGAGCTAAGGCACCTGTGGCTTACCTGCGACACCAGCGACGATGGGTGCGCCGAGAATGTCCTCTGGTCTCTTGAGCAATACGATGAATCCCCGGAGAACATCTGGGTCTATGAGGATACCCTGGCTCAACCGGTTGTCCTTAACACACCGGTTGAAGGTCAGAAGGTAGGCACCACCGGCAAGGCTACCTTAAGCTGGAAAGAGCTGTGCGGGGCTGACTGCTACGAGGTCTCCCTCTACAGCTACTGCCCTGAGTGCCCTGACCAGAAGCTGGAAGTACCCCTCTGCCTTGACTGTGCGCCCACTGACGATGTGGCATGCGGACCAGAGGTAGAGTGTACGCACCTTGGTGTTTATGCTACTGACCTTTTCATTGATGGAATCACTTGCTGCCCGTGCACCGAGGAGACGTGCATCGTCGTTGACGACCTGGACCCGGGCACTACCTATTACTGGCAGGTAAGGGTCTGCCAGGGCAACCCGACATTGAGCAAGTGGTCAGAGGAAAGGACATTCATCACCGCCCTACCAGCAGTAGACTTTGAACTGCTCTGCTCTCCAGAGTGCGGCGGTCAAAATGTCATCATTACCCCCAACTTCTCGTGGCAACCGGTTGAAGAGGCTACTGGCTACGAGGTTGAGCTAGCCCCAACCGAGACCTTCACCGCCGGCGTCATCAAGGGCAAGACCACAGTCAATGCCTGGGCATGCACTGCCACCCTTGACTACGCCACTACCTACTACTGGAGGGTAAGAGCCGAGAAGGACGGCATCTACTCTGACTGGTCGACGTGCCTGTTCACCACTATGGAGAAACCAGTACCACCAACGCCACCGGTAGAAGTGGTAACACCACCAGCACAACCAGCACCAGTGGTACAGATACCAGCGGCGGAAATGATAACCCCAACCTGGATTTACGCCATGATTGGTGTTGGCGCCGCGCTGGCGATAGTGGTTATTGTCCTTATCGTCAGGACCAGAAGACCACCAGCTTAAACCCCTGGTTAGATACCTCAGAGAGCCCCCCGAGATTTCGGGGGGCTCTCTTGTTTAAGGAATCAAATTTTGGGGCGGAATCCAAACTAGACTTTATCCAACTGAGGTCAATCTTTAATCGCTTCTGCTAATAACCCATCATAAGTAACTATGTAACCCTCACGATGTTGCTTATCAGGACAGTAGCTCCCCCAATCGTAAGGATAGTCATGACCATGTAAGGTTACCCAAACCCAGACATGATTGCATTCCTCCCAGGTCTCATCAGTTAAATCTAAATTACCGGCAACTATTGTAACTTCATAACCTAGACCGCTGAAGTAAAGATACATGTAAAGAGCACTGTCATCGCAATCAAATTCGGCTGAGTGCGATGGCATGACTGGCATATCTTCTTCCAAATGGAATGTTGCTGCCTCTAGCGCAGTCTCTAAATCTTCAATCTGCCAATGCAAATTGCTTATCTCATCTTCCCGCTCGGCTATTGTTGTCGTTAAATCTTCATTTGTTAGTTCTAACTCACCAATTCTTGTTTCTAAATCTTCAATCGAAAGAGCTTGCCTCTCAATCTCGTTTTCTTTTTCAGCTATTGTTGCTATCTGGTCTGTTATCGTCGCCTTCTGTTCTTGAACTAGGGAGGTTTGCTCGGCTATCTTTTCTTCCTGCTCAGAGACCAGTGATTCAAGCCTTGTAACGTTGATTTGAGCTCTGACACCAAACCCAGTGGCTATCCCTAGAAGTGTAGCTAGGACAATTATTGGTACCGTTTTTTTCATAGTGCTGCTCCTTTCAAGAGGTCGCTGGTCAGGTTCCCACCTTCCCAATGTATCCTCCTTACACTGACAGCTTACGCCATAGTAGGGGAATGGACTACAACATTGCGCTACATTGAGTCGAATTTTGGGTAAAGCAGTCGACCTGGTTAGCTTTGGTGGCGTCCCTGGAGCGATTCGAACGCTCGACCCGCTGCTTAGAAGGCAGCCGCTCTGTCCAACTGAGCTACAGGGACAGGGTACCAGCTAATCAAATTTAGCACGGACTGAGAGAAAGTTCAAGATAAGCGATTCTGCTTTTGCCTCAATTCGCTACTAGCGTGTTAGCTTGACAATCATTTGCTCACATTGTTAGTATGAGTCAACCTTATAGATTTAATCTTGGGGCAAATAAGAAATTGCTACCTGATTTGGAGTTAATAAAGACGATTGCCAGACCTTCACCGACCAAGATTGTGTTATTGGTTATTGATGGGTTGGGCGGATTACCCGATCCCCAGACCGGTAAGACAGAGCTAGAGACAGCCAATACGCCAAATCTTGACCAATTAGCCGCCAAAGCTATATGTGGGCTTATTGACCCGGTGAGCCCAGGGATAACCCCAGGCAGTGCCCCGGGTCACCTAGCCCTGTTTGGTTATGACCCTCTGACCTTTACCATTGGTCGGGGTGTGCTGGAGGCAATCGGGATAGACTTCAAACTTGAGTCAAGAGATATAGCCGCTCGCGGCAACTTCTGTACTGTGGATGAAGCCGGCTTAGTTACTGACCGCAGGGCAGGTCGCATCTCCACCGAAAAATGTGTTAAGCTATCTAAGCTGCTTGATGGACAGGTAATAGACAAGGCTAAGATTTTGGTTCGTCCGGTAAAGGAGCATCGTTTTATAGCCGTATTTCGGGGTGAGGGACTTTATCCCGATATTAGCGACTCTGACCCTCAGCAGATAGGGGTAGCCCCGAGAATCATTACTGCCCTCAACCCACAAGCTAGTAGGACAGCTAGTATTGCCAATCAGTTTATCACTCAGGCAAAGGCAAATTTAGCCAAGCATCATCCAGTCAATATGGTTCTTCTCCGCGGCTTCTCCCAGCGACCTCAGTTTCCTAAAATGGGCGAGGTTTATAAATTGAAGCCAGCAGCCATTGCCAGTTATCCTATGTATCGGGGGCTAGCTAAACTGGTTGGCATGGAGGTTCTGGAGACAGAACCTAACATTAAGGATGAATTTACAACCCTGGAACAGAACTATGCTAATTATGATTTTTTCTTCTTACATATAAAAGCAGCCGACTCAGCTGGTGAAGATGGCGACTTTGATAGGAAGGTCAAGATTATAGAGCAAGTTGACGATGCTCTACCCAAACTATTAAGCCTAAAGCCTGATGTCCTTGTAGTCACTGGTGACCATTCAACACCAGCCTTACTTAAAGGACATAGCTGGCACCCGGTGCCCATCCTCTTATATTCCAAATGGTGTCGTCCCGATAGGGTAGGGGAGTTTTCCGAGTCAGCCTGTGCTTCTGGCGGGCTGGGAAGATTCCCAGCTACTCAAGTAATGCTCCTAGCAATGGCTAATGCCCTCAAGCTAACCAAATTTGGTGCTTGAAAAGGCTAGAATAGATGGAAGCAATACAAACTTTTAAGCTCACTAAGCGCTTCAACAACTTGGTAGCCGTAAATGGCATTGACCTTAAGATTGGACAGGGGGAATTATTTTCCCTTTTGGGACCCAATGGAGCAGGGAAAACGACCACTATTAACATGCTATGTTGCCTCCTAAAGCCCACTGAGGGCACAGCACAAATAATGGGGTATGATATCATTAAGGAACCATTCAAGGTTAAGGAGACCATCGGCGTCTCACCGCAGGAAACCGCCATCTCAGAGCGTCTCAACTCTTGGGAAAATCTAACTCTAATAGGCAAAATTCATGGCATGAGCCCCAATGAGGTAAAAAAACGTTCCGAGGAACTGCTGAAGCTCATGGGTTTAATGGAGAGGGGGAAAGATAGAGTAGGCAAATTCTCGGGAGGGATGAAAAGGAGGCTGAGCATAGCAATGGCGATGGTGCACGACCCGTCAATTTTATTCCTGGATGAGCCTACCTTAGGGCTTGACCCACAGGCGAGAAGGGTAACATGGGAGCACATCGCCCAGCTAAAGGGAAGGAAGACCGTTCTGCTCACTACTCACTATATGGAGGAGGCTGATTTCCTGTCCGATAGGGTAGCCGTTATCGATGAAGGTAGAATCGTGGCTATAGGCACTCCAAATCAACTAAAAGCTAAACTTATTAAGATCTCCGCCATAATTATTTCGGCAGAGAATATCACGCCTGAGATTATGCAGGGGCTGAAAGCCAGATACTCAGAAGTAGAAGAGGTTGATGAAAAACTGAGAATATCTGACAAGGTTCTAAACTTCAAAGAACTAACTGACTACCTTTATTCACTTGGGGTCACCATTCGCTCCGCAGCACTGGAGGAGCCAAGCTTGGAGGATGTCTTCATCCACTTTACCGGAAAGGAACTTAGAGATTGAGATTCTGGGAAATAGGTAAAAGGAATCTAAAGGAGCTATACCGAGACCCCATTGCGTTGGGATTTCTCCTCGGAATGCCAGTTGCTTTTATTGTCATCTTTAGTCTCGCTATGGGGGGGCAAACTGCCGCACCCGTAACACTGGGGGTAGTTGATGAAGACCAGAATCAGATTTCCCAGGCCTTCATTGATATCCTCGATGACATTCCTGTGCTGGAAATAAAATCCCCTACCTATGCGAGCACATCACAAGCCGAGGAAGCACTCAGTAACAGTGAATTACCAGCATACTTGGTCGTTCCTAATGGGTTTAGCCGAGCAATTACAGAAAATCAACTTGTTAATCTAACCTTGGCTTACAACGAAGCCGACCCGGCACTGTCCCAAAGTCTCATACCGGTGATTAGGGAAGTTACCCTTGAGTTCTTGAACATTAACCTGCCCGTAAATATCGAAATCGTACAGAAGGAATCCAATATCGCTAGCCCTTTTGTTAACTGGTTTATACCAGGCATGGCTGTTTACGGATTAATGATATTGATACCCACCGTTGGCGGCATAATGGTCAGGGACAGGCTACGGGGCTTCCTACCACGCCTTATGACCACGCCTGCCCGACCCTCTGACTTTATATTCGGTTATACTATTCCCTTTGTACCAGTAATAATTATCTCCACTGCCATCTATCTCGGCGTCGGGTTCTTGATGGGACTAAGCATTATTGGCAATTTTGGTCTTGCCTACCTTATCCTGTTTACCACCGGAATCTGTTGTCTGGGAATTGGGATGATAATAGGTACTGTATCCCGTTCCGAGGACCAAGCATCAGGGGTTCCATGGATTTTCATTGTACCCCTAGCTATGATATCCGGCGCTTGGTTTCAGGTTGAATATATGCCAGCGGCGGTTATTAAAGTTGCTGAGGTTTTTCCTTTCCTTCACGCCATAAATGCCAGTCGTGATGTCATCAGCAGAGGTGCATCCCTAAGCAGCATCAGCTACGATCTTTACTGGCTTGTCGGTTGGACGGTAGCTCTCTTTGCCATTGGCATCGTATTGTTCCGCAGGAGTATGGCAAGATGAGACGATATGCTGTAATGTTTTTCCCGAGTTATTTAAACCAAAATATAAACTTTATAAGGTGAGGTGAAAATGCGAGTGCCGTTGATTGCCGGTAATTGGAAGATGAATACCACGGTAAGTGAGGCGTTGGAACTGGTCAATGAAATGCGGCAGGGACTTAATGGGATAGCAAATGTTGACAAGGTAATCTGCCCCCCGTTTATTTCTCTGGCTCCGGTAAGGGAGCTAATTAAAGGAACCTCCATAAAACTGGGGGCACAGAACTTATATTTTGAGGAAAAGGGCGCCTATACCGGAGAGATTTCACCACTAATGCTCGCTGAGCTGTGTGAATTTGTTATCATCGGACACTCTGAACGCCGGCAGTATTTTAATGAGACCGGGGAGATTGTTAATAAAAAGATCCGGGCGGCGCTGAGGGTTAAGCTGAAGCCCATTCTATGTATCGGGGAATCGTTTGAGGAGAATGAGGCTGGCAGGACGGAGTCAGTAGTAGCTAAGCAGCTAAGGTCATCTTTGTCTGGGATGGATTTTGTTGATGGCTTGATTATAGCCTATGAACCAATCTGGGCTATCGGCACCGGCAAGGCAGCCACCGGCAGGCAGGCAAACGAGACCATCGGTTTTATCCGCCAAAACGTCGCCAAATTATATAACAAAGGTATTGCCCAGGAGATGCGCATTCTTTACGGTGGCAGTGTTACCGCTGACAATGCTGCTGAGTTCATAAACCAGCCTGAGATAGATGGTGCCTTAGTCGGTGGCGCCAGCCTAAAAGCCACCGAGTTTTTGAGCATTGTAACGCAGACCTCCGAAATCAAAGGAAAGTCAAAGAGAGGCTAATACAGGGTTCCCGCAAGAACAAAGTTTTTGTGGGGTAAAAATCCTCTCCCTAAAATCTCTCTCCTTAAGGGGAGTTAAAGAGGGGCGTAGCCCCTCTTATAAAAGTTATCCCCCCCTCCCTTACGAAGGGAGGGGGATAAAGGGGGTGGGTTAATAAATATTAAAGATGAACCACCTAGTAGCTATAGTTGGTCCCACAGGGGCGGGTAAGAGCCAGCTGGCTATACGGTTAGCTCAGACGTTTAATGGCGAGATAGTAAGCGCTGACAGCCGGCAGGTGTACCGTTATATGGATATTGGTACGGCTAAGCCTCGCCCGGAGGGGCTGTCTCTTATTCCACACCACCTGATAAATATAGTCAATCCTGATGAGGATTTTAGCCTGGCTCAATACCAGCAGCTAGCCCACCGGACTATAGAGGACATTCAGCAGCGCAACAAATTAGCCCTACTGGTAGGTGGTAGTGGACAGTATGTATGGTCAGTATTGGAAGGCTGGGAAATACCACAAGTCCCGCCTGACCCGGAATTTAGACATAGCTTAGAAGAAAAGGCAGCCAAGCTCGGCACAGACAAGCTTTACCAGAAACTGGCGAAGGTTGACCCAATGGCAGCGCAGAGGATTGACCCGCGTAATGTGCGCCGGGTCATACGAGCCCTTGAGGTGCATAGAGGCACCGAGACCCTCATTTCCCAGCTTCAGTATAAGAAGGCACCACTTTTTAACGCCCTGATAATTGGCTTAACCACCGATAGAGGAGAGCTATACCGTAGGATTGACTCAAGGGTTGACCAGATGATAAAGCAAGGCTTGGTTGCCGAAGTAGAAAGGCTGATAAATATGGGCTATGACCTTAATCTCCCAGCGATGTCTAGCATAGGCTACAAGCAAATTGGTATGTTCCTCAAAGGTAAGATAACCTTAGCTACTGCCATCCAGCAAATCAAATATGAGACCCACCGGATCGCCAGACATCAATACGCTTGGTTTCAGTTGAAAGACACTAGGATTAAGTGGTTTGATATACAGGGCAAAGAAGATTCTGAAATCACCCAGCTACTAGCTAAATTCATAAAGGAGTAGTCAAGGTGAGTCAAAGAGAGGCTTCGCCTCTCTTACATAACAAATTCCTCCTCCCTTACAAGGGAGGGGGATAAAGGGAGTGGGTTGCTGAGGAAATACAAAGGGGGTATGGTTTAGTATGAATTTTACCAAGCTACAGGCTGCAGGAAATGATTTTGTACTGGTAGAGACCAGTGATATACAGCGTAATTGGGCACCGGTAGCCATGGCTATGTGTGATCGTCACTTCGGGGTCGGCGCCGACGGCTTGCTGCTATTATTGCCATCAGACAGGGCTGATTTTCAGATGCGCATCTTTAATCCCGATGGCTCCGAGGCTGAAGCCTGTGGCAACGGACTAACCTGCTTGGTTAAATATGTGTTAAATAGGGGGTTGGCTCATAGTGAAGCTCAGGAGATATTAATAGAAACAATGGCTGGAATAAGGAAAACCAAGATTAATAGGGTAAAGGGTAAACTGGCTAAAATCCAGGTCAGTATGGGGGCACCAAAATTTGCCGCCAGAGACATTCCAGTGGTAATAGAAGAGGGTAAGAGGGGATTAGTTGACATAAAATCAATGCTAAGCTATACTATTACTATAGAGAATAGGGAGCTAAGCCTGAACTTTGTATCTATAGGGAATCCCCATGCCGTTTATTTCTGTCAACAGCCGATATCCGATTTCTCGTTATCTCAGATAGGGCCAAAGATAGAGCATCTGCCAATATTTCCTAACCGAATAAATTTTGAGGTAGCCAATGTAATGAACCGACGGCTGATAGAAGCTCGGGTTTGGGAAAGGGGGGTAGGGGAGACCCTAGCCTGTGGTAGTGGTGCCTGCGCGGTGGCGGTTGCCGCCCAACTAAGGGGTTATGTTGATAACAAAGTGGAAGTAAAACTACCTGGAGGTATATTAGAGGTGGGGTGGGATAGGGTGGGGGAGATATTTCTCAGCGCTTCGGCTGAAATAGTATTCACTGGAGAGTGGCCAGAAGGGGGATAGATGAAATGAGATTGTCTAAGCGAATTGAAAACTTGCCTCCTTATCTTTTTGTAGAAATTAGCAAGAAGATTGCCGAGAAAAAAGCTAAGGGTGAGGATATAGTTAGCTTTGGCATTGGTGACCCCGATATTCCAACACCGTCCAATATAATCGGGAGGCTGTGTCAGGCAGCACAAGACCCGGCTAACCACCGCTATCCAGAGACCGAGGGTCTGCCCCAATTGCGCCGGGCTATAGCCGAGTGGTATAAGAAGCGCTTTGATGTTTCTCTTGACGCTGAAAAAGAGGTTTTACCCCTTGTTGGTGCCAAAGAGGGCATCGTCCACATTGCCTTATGCTTTATTGACTATAATGATGCCGCCCTGGTACCTGACCCAGCCTATCCCCCTTATTCAATGGGCACCATCCTGGCTGGTGGCAGACCCTATTATATGCCGCTTACCGAGAAGAACGATTTCCTCCCTGATTTAGATGCGATTCCGGCTGATGTCCTGAGCAGGGCTAAACTTTTATGGTTAAACTATCCTAACAACCCTACCGGGGCTGTGGCTGACCTTAGTTTCTTCAACCGAGTGGTCAAATTTGCCCAGCAGCACAACTTGGCGGTCTGCCACGATGGACCATATACCGAGGTGGCATTCGATGGCTATCAGCCAGTTAGCTTTATGCAAGCCGATGGGGTTAAAGAAATAGGTGTTGAATTCCATTCCCTGTCCAAGAGCTACAATATGACCGGGTGGCGGATAGGAATGGTGGTAGGTAATGCCGCCATGGTAGACGCCCTGAAGAGGGTCAAGTCAAATCTAGATTCGGGGGTTCCACAGGCTATTCAATACGCCGCCATTGAGGCCTTAACCGGACCCCAGAATTGCATTCAAGAGCACAATGCCACCTACCAAAGACGCCGTGACCTAGTTATTGACATGTTAAATAGCATCGGTCTTAAAGCTAGGGCACCAAAGGCGGGGCTATATATCTGGGCTAAAGTCCCTGATGGCTATACCTCTGTAGAGTTGGCTAATGACCTATTAGACCAGGTCGGGGTAGTGGTAACTCCTGGGACCGGTTATGGCCGGCATGGCGAAGGTTATGTCCGGTTATCGCTTACTGTCCCCGATGCGGGATTGGTTAAGGGTCTGTCACGGTTAGCTGGGTGGCGCGACCACAAAAGTAAGTTTAAGTCAAGGGAATAACCTGACATAAAGTATGGAGGGCTATTATAACTAAAAAAACAACTCTTACCCAAACACCTCCAGAACGAGCATTCCTAGTCGGGGTAATTGCCAAAGGGAATGCCGATAGATGGCTAGAGGCGGATTCAATAGAGGAGCTGGCTCAACTAGCTGGCACAGCCGGGGTTGAGGTGGTGGGGAAACTCACCCAGCGGCTACCGGTACCATCAAAGACACATTATCTAGGCAAAGGCAAGCTAGACGAATTATTAGCTCTAAAGAGTAGCACCAACTATAATGTAGCAATCTTTGATGATGAGCTTTCGCCACTCCAGCAACGAAACCTAGAGGACGCCCTACAGGTAAAGATAATTGACCGTTCCGCCTTGATTCTGGACATTTTTGCCAAGCGAGCCCGAACCCGCGAAGGTCGATTACAGGTAGAACTGGCTCAGCATCAATACCTCATCCCTCGCTTAGCCGGGCAGTGGAGTCACTTAGAAAGGCTAGGCGGCGGTGTTGGCACTAGAGGCCCCGGGGAGTCACAACTTGAGACCGATAGGCGTCTTATTCGCCAGAAAATACATCGTTTGAAACAGCAACTTGAGGAGATAAGGAAACACCGTGAACTATACCGCCAACACCGAAGGAAGAGCGGTATCCCGATTGTAGCCATAGTCGGCTATACCAACACCGGTAAAAGCACCCTGCTCAATGCCCTCAGTCAGGCTGATGTATTTGTCGAAGACAAGCTCTTTGCTACCTTAGACCCAACCACCAAGCGCCTGACCTTGCCTGATAAGAGCGTAGTCTTGATAACCGACACCGTTGGCTTTATCCGGAAGTTGCCACCCACTATCGTAACTGCGTTTCGGGCGACCCTTGAGGAGTTAAATGAAGCTAGTATACTCCTTCATGTCGTTGACCTAACTTGTCATAATGCTGCCGAGCAATGTCAAATAGTAGAGGATATCCTTACCGACCTCAACCTGGCGGATAAACCCAGAATTACCGCCCTAAACAAAATCGATTTGTTGCTTGACCGTGCTAAGACCTGGGATGAGCAAACAGCCATAAACTTCCTCTCTGACCAGTCTCACCCAGCCAGCAGAAATACGGTGCTAATCTCAGCCATTAAAAAATGGGGGCTAACTGAACTCCTGGAGCTAATCCACCACACCCTCGCCCAAATAGCTCAACCGGCTTAGTGCCTCCGAGAATGGAAATGTATCGCCTCACCGGTAACATCCAGCGCCGCCTCCCAAACCGCCTCAGACAGGGTGGGATGGGCATGCATGGTAGCGGTAATGTCCTGAGCAGTCGCCTCTAGCTTCATGGCTAAGGCAGCCTCCGGTATAAGGCTAGTAGCTCGAGGACCAACGATGTGAACACCTAATATCTGACCATAATCCTGGTCGGTGATTATCTTTACCAGCCCCCTCTGCTCACCTAAAATTTTTGCCATACCACTGCCTACGAAAGGAAACCTACCAATCCGTAGCTGATATCCCTTGGCAACCGCTTCTTCCTCAGTGAGACCTACACTAGCCACTTCAGGCAAGGTAAAGATACATTGAGGGACTGCCTGATAGTCTATTTTAGTATCTTTACCCATGGCATTCTCGGCAGCTATTCTCCCCTCGGCAAAGCTAACATAGGCTAGCATCATCCCGCCAACGACATCGCCAGCGGCATAGATGTCAGGCACACTGGTCTGCATCCTTTCATTAACTTGAATACGACCACGCTCTACAGCTATACTGCACCCGTCCAGCCCCAGACCCTCTATGTTTGGTCTATAGCCTACGCATACAGCGGCAGCTTCTGCCTCTAGTTTTTTTTCAACTTTATTACTGTCAGAGAAGGTTACCAGTTTGCCTCCCTTGGTATCTTCAATCCTGGTGACCTGCGCCCCACAGTATATCTCCACGCCGTCTTCCCTAAGCGCCCCATCAAGGATAGCCACCAGCTCAGCATCTTGGGCAGGGAGGATGTGGGGCATCATCTCCACTACACTTACTTTGCAACCCAGCTTAGCCAAAATAGTTGCCATTTCCACCCCAATTACACCACCACCGACCATGACCAAGCTCTTGGGGAGCCGGTCTAGGTTGAGCATATCCTCAGTATTCATTATATCTGGACTATCAGCCCCGGGGATAGGTAATACTATTGGCTTAGAACCAGTGGCAATAATTACCTTTTCTGCCTGAATGGTCTTCTTCCCCTGCCCAGAATCTATTTCTACCTGCTTTGGTTGGGTTAGTTTAGCCCGCCCGCTAATAACTTCAACATTATTCCCACGCAAAAGACCCTCAACGCCTGATACTAATGTTGATATTACCTTATTCTTACCGACTTGCACTTTAGACAAATCAAGGTTAACCCCAGCTACACTAATACCATATTGCCCGGCATCTTTAATCGATTGGTAAATATCAACAGTATGAAGTAGAAATTTGGTTGGGATACAACCACGATTGACACAGATACCACCCAGGTTCTTCTCCTCCACCAGTGTTACCTTGCCACCGAGTTGTGAAGCCCTTATCGCCGCCATATAGCCGGCGGGACCACCACCAATTACTATAATGCCTCTTTTTTCCATGTTGCGCTCCTATTCTTTATTTATAAGACCAAGCCCTTCAAGAAACGCGCTGTAGTCAAAATCTAGGCGCCTAAAAATTCTTATTAATGGTTTGGTACCTTTTTGCCGCAGCCAGGGGGGAAATTGCTCCAAATTTTGGCACACCTTTTCCTTTTCGCCCTGGACAAAGAATATTCATCCGTTGGATTTTGTTGGGGCTATCAAGATAAAGGGATGGGTTATAACTTAACATAATGTTTTAGGTCTTTTTAAGTAGCGATTATCTGTTTATGTTATTTACCAAAATCCGGAGCAAAAGTATCAATAGCATCAAGAAACAGCGTAGCCGTGTATGTTACCGCTGGACCACCACCCATGAGAACAGTGACACACCCTGTCTCTATGAGCTCCTGACGAGTAGCCCCGGCTTTAAGAGCCTCATAAACATGATGGACAATGCAATAGTCACAGCGAACAACTAAACCAACAGCGGCGGCAATTAGCTCCTTGGTTTTTGTGTCCAGAGCCCCGGGCTTCATCGCCACTTTACTCAATTCGATAAATGCTGGCATACACTCAGGATGCAATTTCCTCCACTCTCTAGCCCCGGTATGAAATTCGTTCAATATTTCTTTCGGGTTCTTAGCCATTCTTTACCCCCTTATAATACACTATGTTTAGATTTTAAAGACGAAGCAAAGGGTTGTCAATGAGTAGTAGAATTGGGACGCACTATATATGTTATGTGAAATAAATAGGCAAAATAAGCTCAAACCCTAGTTTTCAAGCCACTCCCCTACTACACATGGCAAAATTTAAAAAGCAAAAACACATTAGTCAACCAGCCGGGCGAAGGATAAAAGGAAAAGGAAACGAAACTTGATTCATTAACATTTCAACGTTATTTAGAAGAGTAATTTGCCTCGAATAATGCCGTAACTGAAAGAAGTGAATTGCCATATAAAGCTACACCAAGTTATATGAAATAATGGTTCACTTTGAGACATAAGCGTAAAAATTGAAAAAATAATTACAATGATTCCAGAAATCAAAGAAATAGACAAACCAACCGTAAGACTCGATATTTCTTTCTTGTTTAGTTGGCTCTTTTTTAAAATAAACTTTATATATCCTAAGAAAAGACCTGTTAAGCCTGTGAGAGCTGTAGAAGAAATTAATATACCAATGGTTATATTCGACGTAGGAATCATTTGTCTAAAGTATATCACAAAAAAAGTGCGCTAAATTTTGAGGCTGAACCTTTGAGTTTGTTTAATGAGAGGATAAAATAAAAAGGAAGTATAGTTTACTATCAAATCGAGAGATATTATGTCAACTTGTCTATTAGAGGTGTAAATTAAGTGGGCTCGGCAGGACTCGAACCTACGACCAAGCGGTTATGAGCCGCCTGCTCTGCCACTGAGCTACGAGCCCACAAAGTGGAAAAACCAGGGGTTACTTTTTAAATTATATTGCCCTTAGCTTTTGGAGTCAAGTTACGTCTTAAGTTCCCACTTAGCTTGCTGTTAATATCCCTCTGGGCTAGAATTGAGCTAAAGATGATAGTGCTCATTCCTATAGGAGAGATAGAGGAAGCCGTTTTGGAAAGCCTCAGGCAGCCTTTAACCCAAGCCTTTGGTCAAGAAACGAAGATAGGCAATAAAATGCCGTTGCTCCGTGAGAGCTACTATCATAGTCGCCACCAGTATCTGGCATCCCCACTCCTTTCCCTCATCCCACTCCCCGACTCAGATAATAGAGCCCTCGGGGTGGTTGACGTTGATATTTTTGCCCCCGGGCTTAATTTCGTCTTCGGCATAGCCGATATCCCCGGCAGAAGAGCCCTCATCTCACTGCGGCTCTTGAGGCAAGAGTTCTATGGCTTGCCTCAGGACGAAAGACTCTTTTTGGAGCGGGCAATTAAGGAAGCGGTCCACGAGTTAGGGCACACCTATGGGCTTGAGCATTGCCCTAGTCCCACTTGCGTCATGCATTTTTCTAACCGCTTGCGTGATACCGATTTGAAGGGCTGGAAATTTTGCCCCAACTGCCAACAGAAGGTTAGCTTAAAAAATAGCCAGGCGTTTTGAGATGGTTGAGGAGCGTATTAGGCAAGCTTTACTTTATGAAAACATTGGGGATAAGGTGCAGTGTCACACCTGCGAAAGGCTTTGTCTAATCCCCGAGGGGGAATCAGGCTTCTGCGCTACCAGGAAGAATATCGGTGGGCGACTTTATACCCTGGAGTACGGCGATATCTCCTCCATCAGTGCCAACCCGATTGAAAAGAAGCCTTTCTTTCATTTCTACCCGGGAACAAAAGCCCTGACTATTGGTAGCTGGTCATGTAACTTTACCTGCCCCTGGTGTCAAAACTACGACATAAGCAAGTCTCCTCAGAACATAGGCAGGGGGCAGTATATAAGTCCGGCGACATTTGTTGAACTTGTCGGGGAATATCATTGCCAGGGCACTAGTGTCTCCCTTAACGAGCCGACCATGCTCTTTGAGTACTCCCTGGATATCTTCGACTTAGCTAAAGATAGAGGCTACTATAATACTTACGTTACCAACGGCTACATGACTGGGCAGGCACTTGAAATGCTGGTGACTCATGGACTGAATGCAATGAATATTGATATCAAGGGTGAGGCTGAAGTGGTCAAGAAGTTCTGCACTGCTGATGTCAATATAGTCTGGAGAAACGCTACCCTAGCCAAGGAGCGCGGGGTATGGGTCGAGTTAACCACGTTGGTTATTCCAGGCATAAATGATGCTGAAGACGGGTTAAGTCGGATTGCCCAAAGGATTAAGGAAGAGCTGGGGGCTGCTACTCCGTGGCATGTTACCGGTTATTATCCGGCATACAAATTCAGAAACGAGCTATACATTCCCCCCACACCGGTGAGCACTTTAGACAAGGCAAGAGGTATAGGTAAAGCAGAGGGATTGAAGTTTGTATATGTGGGCAATGTTCCCGGACACCGGTATGAAAATACCTATTGCCCCAAATGCAATCAATCTTTAATTGAGCGCTACGGCTTCAGCATAACCAAGTACAGCATCAGCCCAGATAAACACTGCCCTTATTGTGGGGAGGAAATTCCCATAATCGTGAAACCCGAGGTTCCAAGCATAAACAAGATTGGGCAATAATATGTACCACGATGCCACAGCTTTTAACCGCCTGCTGACGGGAGAGTCATGACGACCTCACTCAATAGTCGCTACCCAGTAGGTGTATATTACCTAACCTCACCCGTTTCAGTCCTTGGCTCTTGGCTTCTGCCAGACATTCTTCAGCATGCCGGTGAGAGGTTACGGGAAGGTCTCGCATCATAAATTGGGGATGGAAGGCAAGCAGAGCATAGGGAATATCAGGGCTGAGGGAGGCAATAAAGGCAGTAATCTTTGAGATTTCCTCCCTATCTATATATCCCGGGACGAGCAAGGTGCCGGCGACTAAGAAGGGAGGCACAGGCCTTCTTCTAGCATACTCAGCCAAGCGCTTAAAGTTTTCCAGGGTTCTTTTATTACTTACCTCGCAGAGGGCAATGTGCAGTTCATCGCTCCAGGCTTTAAGGTCAAATTTGATACAACCACCGGAGTTAAGGGAAAGCTCAGCCGCCTGTCTTAATAGCGCCGGGTGCATCGAGCCATTGGTCTCCCAGCAGATGCGCAGAATCCTGCCTTTATTCTTGGCTAAAGCCAGCCGGGAGGCACGAAGGGCATGAGGCAACTGCGGTGAGGGGTCACTCCCAAAGTAGCATATGCAAGCGGTACGGTCATCAACCGCCTCAGCCAGCTCTAAGGCATCAACCTTGCTCTCCCGTGTTGCTGAGTAGCGATAGTGCCAGTTCTGGCAGAAGAGACAATCAAAGGAACAGGCTTGATAGAAAACCGCCAGATTTTTGTAGCCATATTCAGCGCCTTGAGAGTAGGCAAACTGAGGGTAACCAACTCCGGTTCCGCCGGGACAGACCCAATCAGCCACGCAGTTAGTCGGCAGGGAATCATAATACCAACTGACATTGCCCTTCCTCGCCGTGGCACCCTTGAATTTACTCCCTTGGTTAGTACGTAACCCACAATAGCCCCGACTACCCTGAGAGACACGGCATTCATTCATACAAATACGACACTGGAGTCCTGATTCGCTCCGCGGCGGCTGAGGTGGGAGGTTAAATAACTTTCTTGCCTGACTATGGGCTTTCTCAATCAGGGGGAGAACCTGGCTAAAGTCCTGCCGAATACAGTCAAGACATAGGCCTAGCGCTTGGGAAATAAGGGGTGACTCCTTACCACAATGCTGGCATATAGCACTATTTCTGGCACTCAATTGTTGATAAACTATTCCAGTATTAACTCCACTTGCTGATTGTCTAAAAAAGCTTTAGTGGTGCTTTACTTCGTATGAGCCAAAAATAAAGTTTAGGTCATCTTGCAAGGCGTTAATCTTCTCCAGTGAGAAAAGCTTCTCATCTACGTCAAGCATTAATTTGGTCTCACCTTTGGTTGAGCCCACGATATGTGCCCTGAGGCACTCCCTTTCGCCTTCACCCGACTTACCCTGAATCTTAAAGGTTAGCGTACCGCGAGAAATAAACGATGATGTGTCACTGGGCAAAGAGTATGTCTCCAATTTTGCCTCACCTATAACTGTCCCCTGCTTTAAAGTAAAGTCCCTTATCTCATCATAAAGTAATTCAGGATTTACATCTTGGTATGTTTTCTTAATTTGCATCTTTGTCTCCTACGCTTCCTTTGGTCACTATATTCTTACTGGTATGCCCCTTTCTTTCAAGTATTGCTTAGCTTGCCTGATTGAGATTTCACCGAAATGGAAGATTGAAGCCGCCAGCAGTGCTGATGCTTTGCCTACTACCACAGCATCATAGAGGTGCTCTAGTTTGCCTGCTCCGCCAGAAGCAGTAACTGGAATGTGAACGGCTTCTGCCACCGCCTTTGTCATCTCTAAATCATATCCTTCCTTAGTCCCATCAGCGTCCTTGCTGGTAAGCAAAATCTCACCTGCACCCAAATTCTCCGCCCTCTTTGCCCAGCCAACAAGCTCTATGCTTGTAGGCTCGCTACCACTCCTCACCACCACCTCTAGCCTGGGAAAGCCACTTCCCGCTGCATTTTTCTTCCCATCAATAGCCACCACCAGCCTATCTTTACCAAACTCCTTAGCTGCTTTTGTTATAAGTTCAGGATTCCTGACAGCCGCCGTGTTTATAGAGACCTTGTTTACCCCAATATCAAGTAATGCCCTCATGTCCTCAATGCTACCTATACCACCACCTACAGCAAACGGGATAGTAACTACCTGGCAGACCTTTCTGACCCATTCTAACCTTGTCTTTCTAGCCTCCACGGTGGCAAAGATGTCAAGAAAAACAAGCTCATCAGCGCCCTCACGGCAATAAGCCGCCGCCGCTTCTACTGGGTCCCGGACATCCCTAAGGTTTTCAAACTTCACCCCCTTAACTACCTTCCCGCCCTTAACATCAAGGCAAGGTATAATTTTTATCGGCTCCATCCCGCTCCTTTCTTTCTAATAATAAACCTAATTGATATATTTTATCATCTCCAGCATACTGTTGCTGAATACAAAAGGGTGTGCTATACTATGTGATAATCAAAAGGAGCTTGACAGTGCCAAATGCAGTTACTATTAAGCAGCTTCTAGAAGCTGGTGCCCACTTTGGACACCAGACAAGTTCTTGGCATCCCCGCATGAAGAGCTACATCTTTACCCGGCGCAATGGCATTCACATCATTGACCTAGAGCAAACCATTGTTATGCTAGACAAGGCATGCCAGTTTGTTCGGCAGTTGGTAGCTGATGGCGGCACTATCCTTTTTGTCGGCACTAAAAAACAGGCTCAACAAGCCATAGAGGAAGAGGCTAAACGCTGCAATATGCCTTATATCAATCAACGCTGGCTAGGAGGCGTGCTGACCAACTTTAATACTATCCAAACCCGCATAGACTATCTAGTTCGTTTAGAGGACCAACAAGCTAAGGGTGAGTTTAACCGCCTAACCAAAAAGGAAGCCCTGAAGCTTGAGAAAGGAATCTTACGCCTTAATCGACAGATTGGTGGTCTCAAAGAGATGACCAGCCTACCACAAGCTCTATTTATCATTGACGTTGTTAAGGAAAAGATTGCCCTAGCTGAAGCCAAACGTGTAGCAATACCAATAGTTGCTATTGTAGATACCAATTGTAACCCTACTGGCATTGACCACCTTATTCCAGCCAATGACGATGCTATTAAAGCCATCAAGCTGATATGTAGTAGTATTGCCGATGCTGTGATTGAGGGTAGAACTGGTGAGGCAGCGGCTCCAACAGAAAAAGGAGGCTTAGAGGAACTTCAGGTTACCAAAACTGCTGAGCCTATTATTTTCACCCCTGATGAGTAAGAAGGAGAGAAATTGAAAATTCCAGTAGTTAAAGTGAAGGAGCTAAGGGAACAGTCTGGCGCCGGAGTTATGGATTGTAGAAATGCCCTCCTTGAAGCCGAAGGGGATATAGAAAAGGCGCTCCAGATTCTGAAGCAGAAAGGCTTCCTTGAGGCACAAAAGAAGGCGAAACGTTCCGCTACCCAGGGATTGATTGACGCCTATATCCATACTGATGGGCGTATTGGAGCCATGGTTGAAATCAACTGCGAAACCGACTTCACTGCCCGTACCGATCAATTCAAGGAACTGGCTCACAATTTGGCAATGCAGGTAGCTGCCATACCTCCTCAATTTATCTCAGCTGATGATGCCCCGGCTCAGGATATTGAAGAAGCTGAGACAGCATGCCTGCTTCACCAGCCTTACATTAAGGACCCCAGCAAGACAGTCCAAGATATTATTACTGAAACCATTGCCAAGGTAGGAGAGAATATCAAAGTAAGTAGATTTGCCAGATTTGAATTGGGTGTTAACCAATGACCACTCCCAAGTATAAGCGGGTATTACTCAAACTTAGTGGCGAGTCTTTCAGTGGCAAAACTGATTATGGCATTGATTCCCCTACCCTCACCATGATAACCAAACAGATTAAGCAGGTGACAGAAATGGGGGTGACTGTAGGTGTGGTTGTTGGCGGTGGTAACATCTGGCGGGGGGCTAAGGCTGAGCAGGAGGGGATGGATAGGGTCACTGCTGACTACGCTGGAATGCTAGCCACAGTGATAAATGCCCTAGCTCTCCAGGACCGGTTGGAGAAAGAAGGGATAGCAACCAGAGTCCAGTCAGCTATAGGTATCCAACAGGTAGCTGAGCCGTACATTAGACGCCGAGCTATCCGCCACTTGGAGAAAGGTAGAGTAGTTATTTTCGCCGGTGGCACTGGTAATCCATACATGACCACTGACACTGCGTCGGCACTACGAGCGATAGAGATTGAAGCCGAAGTCCTACTTATGACAAAAAATAATGTTGATGGCATTTATAGTGCCGACCCTATCAAGGATCACACCGCTAAGAAGTTTGACAAACTTACCCACATTGAAGCCTTAAATATGCGCCTGGAGGTAATGGATGTTACTGCTCTCTCCCTCTGTCTGGAAAATAAGCTGCCGATAATTGTTTTTGACCTCCTGGCTCCCCGCAGCATTGAACGTGCCATAATCGGCGAACCTATTGGTACCCTGGTATATAGCGGGACGGAAGATGGTTAGCCGAATTTTGTGGAATATTGAACAAAAGATGCAAACCTCTATTGAGGTTTTGAAGAGAGATTTAGCCACCATTCGCACCGGGCATGCCACCCCCGCCCTAATTGAGCACATTAAGGTAGAATATGCCGGCGTTCCCACCCCACTCATTCAACTGGCTAGCATTTCGGCACCCGGGGCAAGGCTACTCGTCATCCAACCCTGGGATAAAAGTAATATACGGAGTATTGAGAAAGCCATCCTAACCTCCGACCTTGGACTAAATCCGACTAGCGATGGCAGTGCCATTCGGATAAATGTCCCACCACTAAGTGAAGAGCGGAGACAGGAGCTAATTAAGGTAGCCCGAGGCAGGGTGGAAAAGGAAAAGATAGTAATACGCAATCTAAGGCGTGAAGCTATGGATGAACTAAGAGGGTTAGAGAAAAATAGGGATATCTCCCAAGATGAGCTTAAACGCGCCCTAGACCAGCTACAAAAGCTTACCGATAGCTTCATAGCTAATGCCGAGCAGGTAGGACGAGATAAAGAATTAGAACTCACGGAAGTATAGGCCGGGTCAGGAGGTTTGGTATCTAACGTTGAGTGGCAGGATAGAAGCTGCTTTGCTAGCTAAAGGGAAAAAGCTCCGCTTACCCAACTACATAGCTATCATTGTGGATGGTAATGGTAGATGGGCAGAACAACGCGGCTTACCCAGGTTTGAAGGACACCTAGCCGGGATGAAAAACGCCCGCTCAACAATTAGATACCTTAATCAATACCAGATAAAGTATGTAACCCTTTACGGCTTCTCCACAGAAAACTGGAATCGCCCCAAAGATGAAATTATGGTTTTGCTCCGCCTGTTAGAAGAGACAGTGAACAAAGAGACCCCGGAGCTTCATAAACAAGGTATTAAGATTCGCCACCTCGGTCGTCTTGAAGGACTCCCCCGGGGTCTGCAGCTAGCAATAAACAGAGCCACCGAGTTAACCAAAAACAATACCGGGATGACACTAAGCCTTGCCCTCAACTATGGAGGGCGCGGTGAGATTATAGATGCCATACGCCACATTATAGCTGACGGTGTCTCGCCTCAAAACATAGATGAAAACCTATTTAGTAATTACCTTTATACCGCTGGTTTACCTGACGTTGACTTAGTAATTCGCACCGGGGGTGAACTCCGGATAAGTAATTTCCTAATCTGGCAAGCAAGTTATAGCGAGTTTTACTTCACCGACGTTCTATGGCCAGACTTTGATAAAAAAGAGATTGAGAAAGCGTTATTAGCCTATAGCCAGAGGCAAAGGCGCTTCGGTGGATTATAACCGGGATTGTTTAGTAACCCCTGGCTGTTGTAGGCATCAAGAAAGGCCTTCAATTTTCCAGGAACCCACTTTGAGTCCTTGCTCTTTGATAAGGGGCAATCGCTATAGAGGGATTGCGCTCCCCAAAGCCCTCTTAATTACGAGGTAAGGTTGATAAATAAACCTATGCTCAGGGAAAGAATCATAACCGCCCTCTGGTTTGTCTCCCTCCTAGTTATTGTTGTCTGGTTTGGCGGGCAGCGGGGCTTTACCGCATTAATGGTCGTCTTCGGAATCCTGGCTGCCCTTGAATTCTACCGGATGGTGGCTATGTCAAAAACGCCGTCATTTACCTACTTTGGGCTAATTTGGACGGCATGCTTCATCCTTAGCCGTAATTCAGAGTTGCTGTCGCTCTTTGAAACCCACTTCGGCTCTGGCTTACTCATGCCATTGCTACTAACCTCAGCCGTGGTATTACCTCTAATCGGGCTCCTATCCCGCCAGCAAAAAGAGGGGGCTTTCATCACCTGGGCATGGACAATAGCCGGAATTTTCTATATGGGCTGGCTTTTAAGTTATCTGGTGGCACTAAGAGGTCTAGACGCTGGCAGAAATTGGGTATTCTTTGCTTTGTTTACCACCTGGGCTTCTGATACCACTGCCTTCTTCATTGGTGGGAGATTTGGCAGGCATAAACTAGCCCCAAATATCAGCCCAGGCAAAACCTGGGAAGGAGCCATAGGCGGAATAGTTGGGGCGGTCATAATGAGCATACTATTTTTTACCCCCACACCTTTCCACTTGCCCCTCGTCTACTGGCGGGCAATAGTCTTGAGCCTATCGGTCAGTATTTTTGGTCAAGTTGGCGACTTAGTAGAATCCCTGCTTAAACGCAATATGGGGGTAAAAGACTCAGGCAGGCTAATGCCAGGACATGGGGGTATCCTTGACCGACTGGACAGCATTATCTTTGCCGGTGTAGTGGTATACTATTATGTGATATGGGCAATATAATCAAGCGATTGGCGGTCCTGGGTTCAACCGGCTCCATAGGTCAACAAACACTGGATGTAGTCCGTGCCTTGCCCCACAGGTTTCATATAGTTGGGCTAGCCGGCGGGAAGAACACGAGACTACTGGCAAAGCAAATCAGTGAGTTTAAACCAAAATTTGTTTATTGCCAGGACAGAGAAGCGCTGGCTCGTTTGGCTAATGCTGAATATGAATTCCTAACGCCAGAAGATATTGCCCGGCACCCTCACGTGGACGTTGTGGTTATAGCTACCTCAGGAAGGTCAGGACTGAACCCAACACTGGCTGCGGTAAAAGCTGGTAAAAATATCGCCCTAACCAACAAGGAATCATTAGTTATGGCGGGTGAGATTATCACCAAGGAGGCAAAGCTAAACGAATCCCTGATTTTGCCTATTGATAGCGAGCATAGTGCTATATGGCAGTGCCTCAAGGGTGAAGCCCAGCCAGCAGCTCAGCTTATTCTGACTGCCTCAGGCGGCCCTTTCCTCCGTTATTCCCCAGCCAAGCTAAATGGGGTTACCGTTGAGCAGGCGCTAAAGCATCCCTCGTGGCAGATGGGAAGGAGGGTCACCATTGACTCAGCCACCCTGATGAACAAAGGCTTTGAGGTCATTGAAGCCCATTGGCTATTTGACATGCCTTTTGACAATATTAAGGTCCTAATCCATCCCCAGAGTATTATCCACTCTATGGTGGAATTTATAGATGGCTCAATCAAAGCCCAGTTAAGTTATCCCGATATGCGCCTGCCTATTCAATACGCCCTGACTTACCCTGAACGCCTGCCCAACCCTCAACTTCCCAGGCTTGACTGGAGCCTTATTAATAATCTGACCTTTGAACCACCTGACCTTAATACCTTCCCCTGCCTCAAGTTAGCCATTGAAGCTGGAAGGAAGGGCGGAACCTACCCAGCGGTACTTTGTGCTGCTGATGAAGTAGCTGTTGAACTTTTCCTGTTGCAAAGGATTAAATTTACCGAGATTGCCAATCTTATAAAGCAGGCGTTAGAATTGCATCAATCCGTCCCCTACCCTACCCTGGATGAAATCACAGCCGCTGATGCCTGGGCTAGACAGAAAGTCCTGCAACTGGCTACTGGAGATAATCCATGCTAACGACCATAGGTGCCTTCGTCGGTATTCTTGTCGTGCTTATCATTGCCCACGAGTTTGGACATTTTATTGCTGCCAAATCATTCAGGGTAGGGGTGTACGAATTTGGTCTTGGCTTCCCCCCACGAGTATTCTCAATAAAACGTGGAGAAACGGTATATTCACTAAACGCCATTCCCCTAGGCGGATTTACTAAAATGGCTGGCGAAGAAGACCCCGCGGTACCAAGAAGTCTGGCTAGTAAGCGCATTGGCACCAGGCTTTTAGTCCTCAGCGCTGGTTCAATAATGAATATTATCCTGCCCCTGCTCCTATTCTTAATTGCCTTTATGGTTCCCCATAACCTAGTAATGGGGCAAGTGTTGATAGAGGAAATAGCCCCCAATTCCCCAGCCGCCATGGCTGGCATTGAACCGGGGGATACACTCCTTAGCTTGAACCGAAAGCCAGTGCGCAACATTGAAGACCTGCAGCGCTATATTGAGCTTAACCTCGGCAAAGAGGCTACCATATTTGTCCAGCACAGCGACTCCACTACAGAGAGTGTTGAAGTAGTACCGAGATGGAAGCCTCCAGAGGGTCAGGGGCCAATCGGTATTGTGATTAGAATGACAGACGCCACCATTGTCCGTCAAAGTGAACCCGCCTGGAGAGCAGCACCTTTAGCTGTATCGGCATGTGTGGAAACCTTTGTTTTATTCAAGAATGGGCTCCTTGGTGTGGCTACCGGGGCAACACCATTTCAAGTGGCTGGACCGGTGGGTATCGCTCAAATCACCGGGGAGGTGGCTAAGGCTGGAACTAGCCCCCTACTAGAGTTTGCCGCCTTTCTCAGCATCAACCTAGCTCTAATCAATATCTTCCCCCTCCCCGCCCTAGATGGTGGCAGAATTGTATTTGTCCTCTTGGAGTGGGTTCGCCGGGGCAAACGCGTGTCACCAAAGACGGAGGGATTGGTGCACTTTATTGGCTTTGCTACCCTCATAGCAGTATTTATGGTAATCACCTACCATGATATTACCCGTATCATGAGTGGGGAGAGTTTATTACCATGAATCCATTTGTTCAACGCAATATAGCAATAAAAAAAATTAGGGAAACAATTCCTTCGTGATTAGCTTTGATTTGTTTTTGTAGTTATGTTAAGCTGTTTGAGGTGAAGGGGTATAAATGATTAGGGAGTTTTAGAGAGGCGTAGCCCCTCTTTTTAATATCCTTCCCCTCTCCTTTGAAGGAGAGGGGGATAAAGAGGGTGAGGCAGATAAAATCATGAATCCGAGGCGAGTATCCAAACCCATTCAAATTGGTAAGGTGACCATCGGGGGCGGCGCCCCGATTGTGGTGCAGTCTATGACCAAGACCGATACTCGTGATATTATGTCAACTATTGCCCAAATCAAGGAGCTTGAGGATTGCGGCTGCCAGCTAGTCCGAGTGGCGGTGCCTGATGCTGAAGCCGCCCGGGCGATACGAACCATAAAAAGAGGTACTCCCCTACCGATAGTGGCTGATATTCACTTCGATTACCGACTGGCTTTAATAGCGTTAGAAGCCGGAGCTGACGGGCTGCGGTTAAATCCGGGCAACATCAGCGAGCCAAAAAAGATTTCGGCTATAGCCCAGGCAGCCAAGGAGAGGGGTGTTCCAATCCGCATTGGGGTTAACGCTGGCAGCCTGCCCAAAACAACCAGCCCCGAATTGCCCCTGGCTGAGCAGATGGTTAATGTTGCCTTACATCAGATACGCCTGCTGGAGAGCCTTGACTTTGACCTGATTAAGGTCTCACTAAAAGCCTTTGATGTCCCGACGACAATTGACGCCTATGAAGACATCGCTCCAAAGATACCCTATCCCCTGCATATAGGTATTACTGAAGCCGGCACACCCCGGAGAGGCATTATTCGGAGCACGGTAGGCATCAGCACCCTTCTCTATCAAGGCATTGGTGATACTATCCGGGTCTCACTAAGCGCCCACCCCAAAGAAGAGGTAATTTGTGCCTACGAAATTCTAAAAAGCTTGGACCTATGTCAGTACGGTCCGACTTTGATTAGCTGCCCTTCCTGCGGTCGGGCTGAGGTTGATATTGTAAAACTAGCCGAGGAGGTTGAAGAAAAGCTATTAAAGATTGACAAGCCGATAAAGGTAGCGGTTATGGGCTGTGAGGTCAACGGACCCGGCGAGGCTAAGGATGCCGATGTCGGCATTGCCTGCGGCAAAGGCAAAGCCGTCCTGTTCAAGAAGGGTAAAAAGATTGCTACTATCCAGGAAAAAGATTTTGTGTCAGCCTTAATAAGAGAGATAGAAGAGATAACCAAGTAGCAAATAACTCAGATATATGAAGGAACGTTTAGTTTATGAATAGAACTGTTCTACAAAACTCGGTCGAGGTTTTAAAAATTGTATACATGGTGGTAGCTGGCTTAGCACTAGCTACTGGACTTGAACGCTTCGTTATAGGAGACAATGGGCAGGTTCAAATAGAGTGGTTTACTGTGTCATTCTGGTTTTTTGTGATATTTATAACTACCGTTGTAAGATTCGTGCACGGCGCAATGCGGCATTTCGACCAAAGCTATATTGAAGAGCCGCACCGGGTAAACTGGAAAATTAGTCAGCCCATTTGGGACGGCTTAGGCCTAGGATTTGAAGCTTTTATCTTCTTTATTTTAGCCTTTTCTATAGGTGAACATATCCGCTTCATTCAGTATTATCTTTGGCTACTTATTGCTGACTGCGCTTGGCTGGGCATAATATATAGGAGCCAAATTTGGGCCGAACGCAGATGGTGGATAATAGCCAATTTCATTGTATTATTTCCTATATTAGGCCTCACGAATGGTATAATAATCTGGCCTTCCAGCTATGGAATCGAACTTTACCCGCACCAGCTACTTTGGGTCTTCATAGGTACTGTAGCTGCTCACACTGGGATGGATTACCCACTAAACTGGGAATTCTACTTCGGACGACCTTGGAGAAAGCCTTGGGGCAAGTAGCGAGAAGGAAAGACTTCTGACACGTCTGATAACCTTCGTTAGAAAATGGACAAGGTAAGGGGAAGTTTGAAGGGGCTTCGCCCCTTCAAAAATCACCCTCCCCCTCATGCTAAGAATACATCTCCCTATCATGGAGAAGGGGATTAAGGGGGTGAGGATGATAAAAAATCTTGAGCTTGAGCTACTAGAATAAAGCGGTTTAATATGGTTAAATAGTGGTAAGCTATATTTAGCCTCACTGATTAAAATTAAGTAACTATTGTCAAATAAATATCGCAGAAAATAAGGGGGTAACAAATGGAAAGGACATGGAAGCCAACCACAGCCGGTATCTTGACCATAATTGGCGGCGTGATTGCTATCGGCCCGGCTAGCTGTGTAGGCTGTATCGGAGCAGGGGTGGCTTCGCTTGGCACTTGGCTTCCTGGGGTAGGATGGCCCGCGGTAGTATCCGGAGCTGCGCTCATTGCTATTTCTATAACAGTTGTAATATTAGCCATAGTCGGTGGCGTCTATGCCCTTGGCAGAAAGCATTGGGGACTGGCGCTTACTGGTGCCATCTGTGCCTGCTTCCCTATCATACTCCTGGGGATACTATCCATTATATTTGTGTCGCTGGGAAAGAAGGAATTTGCCTAACCATAATTAAAAATAAATAAAACAAGGAGGTAACAAATGCAAAAAACATGGAAGCCAACTACAGCCGGTATCTTAACTATAATTGGGGGGATTTTCGGTATAGTTGTCGGCTGTGCAGCAACCTTTGTAGGTGGGATCCTTAGTTTAATTCCAGGACTGCAGTTTATGGGGGCAATCGGCGGTGGACTGCTGGCTCTTGGAATAATAGCCCTGATAGGTGGCATTGTCACCCTGAGGAGGAAAACCTGGGGGTTCGCACTTGTCGGAGCCATTTGCGCGATGTTCCCCATTGTTCCTCTGGGGATACTGGCGATTATATTTGTCTCAATGGGAAAGAAGGAATTTGGCAAGCCCCAGCCAAGTTAGGCATACTGACCTTAAGTAAATTTAGGATTTGAGCCATCTTCTTTAAATTTACCCTTGCTGGTAAGCTTAAAGATAAGCTAATTTTGCCCATAATTGGTAAGCCTACCAGAGTAATTTGATAGGTCAAGTAAGTGCGAATATCAAAGCTATTTGGTAAGACTCAGAGACAGGTGCCGGCTGAGGCGGAAACAATCAGCCACCAGCTGCTACTTAAAGCCGGGATGATACATCAGGTAGCCGCTGGGGTAT
>CAYHAL010000009.1:22614-46816 GCA_964354655.1 uncultured Dehalococcoidales bacterium | reverse complement strand
GCAAACCTGAGCTTGCTCTCAAGCTCCTCTATATCAGGGACTCTTACCCGCCTCGGTCTAAGAGCTAATATCAAAATTCCGACAACTAAGACAGCAATTATTATAATATACGGAATTTCCACACTACCCCTCCTTTACTTAGTAGTAAAATACTGCAGCGCCAGCTTAATCTTTTCCTCAAGGCTTAGGTCTGAGGACGGGGGGAGGGTGGCTACGGCGCGGGAGGCTTCAGAAACGGAATAGCCCAAGGCAGTTAGGGCGGCTAGCACCTCAGCATTTTCCTCGGCTAACCGGACACCCGGGGTGGTTACCCAGCCAGCGGCTATCTTGTCCTTAAGCTCCAAAATAATGCGGTCAGCCGTTTTCTTACCTATTCCCGGGACTACCTTCAGCAGGTCGGTGCTGCTGGTGGCAATAGCCATGGTCAGTTTATCTATGCTCAACGCCGAAAGCATGGCCAACGCTAGCTTAGGACCCAGCCCAGAGACGCCGAGCAGGGTCTGAAACAGCCGCAGCTCATCAGCCGAGGCGAAGCCGTAGATGGTGACATTGTCCTCTCTAAGATGAAGGTGGGTATGGAGATGAACCTCGCCGCCGATTTTACCTAATAGACTCAGGGTAGAGGTCGGCATATGTACCTGAAAGCCGATGCCACCGACATTTATAATCGCCCAATCGCTACCTATCGTCTCTAATGTGCCGTGAAGACCAGCTATCATTCTTTCTCCTGCTTAGCCAAAAGATTGCTTAGATATGTCTCACGTAAGTGGCAAATGGCCACTGCCAGAGCATCAGCGGCATCAGATGACTGAGGCACCTGGGACAAACCAAGCTGGAGCCTGACCATCTCCTGAACCTGCTCCTTGGGACTAGCCCCGTAATTAGCCACCCTCTGCTTCACCTGAGCCGGGGTATACTCATAGGAAGGGATTCCCCGGTTGGCGGCGGCTAATATAGCCACTGCCTGAGCCTTACCTATGGCTAGCGTCGACCTCACATTTTTAGCCACAAAAGGCTGCTCAATAGCCACGACATCAGGCTGACAGCGCGAGATAATCTGCCCAAGCTCACCATATAAATAACTCAAGCGCTCCCCGATTGGGGAGCGCACCGGACAGTCAATGACACCACATTCAACCAGGGTCATTTCGTCATCCCTACTCTCTATTACCCCGTAGCCCATGGTTAATGTGCCCGGGTCAATGCCTAAAATCCTCATCCTTTTATGTCTGCGACTGATATTTTTCTAGGACAGAATCGGAAAAATTGACATTGCTGGACACATGCTGTACTTCAACTAACTCTTCTAGCTTGTCCAGCAGCTTTAGCGTTTGTAACGCTGGCTTTTCCTCAAGCTCAATCATAGTCTTGGGCACCAGGGATAACTCGGAAGAGGTTAGAGGCAGGTTTTTCTCCTCAAGTGCCCTCCTGACCATCTCAAGCTCCTGAGGCCTAGTATAAATAGCCACAAAATTACGCTCCGCCGTAACATCCTCGGCACCGGCGTCAATAGCCTCCAGAGCTAATTTCTCGGTATCCAACTCGTTAGTCGTTATGGTAATCAACCCCCTGGAATCGAAAAGCCAGGCGACACAGCCACTCTCCCCTAGATTGCCGCCATGCCGGGAAAATATATTTCGCACATCCTGCACAGTCCGATTGCGGTTATCAGTTAGCGCCTGCACCAAGATAGCCACCCCACTGGGACCATAGCCCTCGAGAACCATCTCTACCAGAGCCGCCCCCTCCGTGGTGCCACTAGCCCGCTTAATCGCTCGGTCTATATTCTCTGAGGGCATGCTACTATCACGAGCCTTCTGTACAGCCAAGCGTAGCCGAAAATTTGCATCCGGGTTACTACCCCCCTCACGCACTGCTACCATAATCTCTCGGGTCAACTTAGTAAACAGCTGACCCCGCCTAGCATCAGTTACCCCCTTTTGATGCTTAATTGAAGACCACTTAGAATGCCCTGACATTTTTGACTCTCCTTAGCCAGCTAATTAAGAACCTAGCTTAATTTTATCACCTCACCTAGCTATGGTCAAAGGGTTAACCAGTTATCCCTCATAGGCTGAAGGGCGCCGCTTATAAACGACCGAGACAATAAGTAAGGCTGTCCCTGCCACCATAAGACCAATGCCAAACATCTGCAGCGGAGCTAGAGAGTTGTCAAGGAACTGGGGTAGCCAAGCCCGAAGCTGAGCTGGAAGACTAACCTGCGCTAGTTGCGCCCCGACAAGATTCTTGATAACCACCGTGCCTACGTAGGTAACAATTCCACAGATTAAACAGGGAATGCCTATGGAACGAGTGGCACCCTTCACCCGCCGATGGAGAAAAACGAGCCCCACGATTATAGCAATAGTCGCCCCAATCGCCGCCCGGTAGGCAATTTGCAGATAGCCAATATAACGCCTTATCTGCTCAAGGGTCCGCATAGTCTCCGGGCTTATCATACTTTCATTAATCTCAATAGTCGGTGGTATCTGCTCAGAAAACTCTTGATAGAATTCATTAAAATACTGCTCGGCTAGAGCTGGGGGCACTACAGCAAGTTCTGGCGGTGGCGAGGCTAAGAAAGCCTGCCACAGGCTATCTCTCAGACTTTGCTTCACCGGTTCCATATCAATTACCAGGGTCAGGCTTTGACTCCTGCCCAAGAGGTAATCATAGCTGGCATAAACAGCGGTACTTACCTGCTCTTTTATCCATGGTTCAAGGTCAGTAACGATGTCATCTATATACCCGGCCATAAAACCCATTTCTTCTGGAATCTGTCCCCTCAGCATCTCTCCCGCCAACGATGGCACATCCAGCCTATCTAACTGAGAGATAACAAAGTCAGGATTGAGAACGGTGCGATTCATGGCAAATGCCAAACCAAGAGTTGATAAGGACAGGAAAAGAAGAAAGCCTAAAAAAGCTATAGCTGCCCGTTTAGCTAACCCCATTTATGTCTCCTTTCACTATATATTAGTTTAAACCCTTTTAAAAAAACAGGGTTCTTATTTAGTTTCACCGACGACAAAAGCAATAGCATATTGTTCACAATCAGAGACACTGATAGCCAGATTAGCTAAACCCAGGGCATTAGCTTGATTTTGCGTGTTACCATGAAGATGGACTAAAGGTTTACCCCTAGGGTCAGATAATATCTCAATCTCCTTCCAGTTGAAACCCTTGCTCCGCCCACCTAAGGCTTTTATCACCGCCTCCTTACCGGCAAAGTGACCAGCCAGAGATGAAGGGCTATTGCCGCACAGCTTAAGTTCAGAATCGGTATATACCCGATAAAGGAATCGCTCCCCCCAACGGGCAATAGCCCTTTCAATACGGGCTATCTCTATTATATCTACGCCAATATAGTGCATTATATCGCCCTGAAATTAGGGATTAAGTTAGCCACAAGAAACACAATATCTTGCTAATCACCAGAATTATAGCCTATTTTAAATAGAGGCTCAATCAAGAAAACTTGATTTAATTCCCAACAATGGCTATACTAATTGAATGAAAAAATACCAGTGTGTCAAGAAGGGGGATATATGAATAGGTTTAGACCAACTCGTTATGCTCTTTGTTTTGTCCTACTCTTTGCCATGCTCAGTGGTTTACTGGGAAGTCAAATTGCGCTTGCCGCCCAGGAGGTTATTAACGGCTCTCCCTCGTTACCACCAAGTCAGGAGCAGCCCCCGCCTGAAACAAAGTTTGAGGCTACTGCCCAGTATCCAACTATGAGCGCTGTCTCTGGCGCGAGCTTCACATTTACGATTTCACTGGTCTATCAGAGCACTGAATCCAGGGGATTTGACCTCGCCGTCACCGCACCCGCTGGGTGGATTGGAGAAATTAAGCCTTCCTATGATGACGTCGTCATAGAGAGCATTACCCTACAGCCGGGGAAGACATACCCAGATACAGTCAAGGTTGTACTTAGTCCACCACCAGCGGAGCTACCCGAGCCGGGTGAATATAAGGCGACGTTTAATGCCGGTTCAGGCGAGCTCAGGGCTAGTGTTGAGCTTACGGCAGTGGTGACTGAGATACCACCTACTTATCAGTTGTATGTGTCTACTGCCTCAGGACGGCTTAATATAGAGGCAAAGGCTGGCCAAGACAACCATCTAACTGTCATCATGCAGAACTACGGGACGGGAACCCTTGAGAATATAACATTTTCGTCCACCAAATCAGAGGGTTGGAGTATAACCTTCACCCCCACCTCGGTAGAGACCCTGGAACCGGGGCTTCAACAGGAAGTAGATATAGCAATAACCCCACCCACTAAAACGATAGCCGGTGACTATGACGTTCTGCTCAGGTTTAACAGCGAAAAGGCGACTTATAACTTGGAAATGAGGGTAACTGTGGTAACGCCGACCATTTGGGGAGGGGCTGGTATTGGCATTGCGGTGGCGGTTGTAGCCGGTTTGGCAATTTTATTCAGACGACTAGGCAGGCGGTGAGTAAGTTGACTAAACAAGTGGTAGTAGAGACGGTAGACCTGACCAAAAACTATGATAAGACAACGGTCGTTGACAAGTTAAACCTCCGTATAGAAGAGGGGGATATCTTTGGCTTCCTCGGTCCCAATGGCGCTGGGAAAACAACAACTATATTAATGCTGCTTGGGCTCACTGAGCCAAACTCTGGCACAGCCCATATATATGGCTACAACTCTACTAGGGAGCCACTCAAGGTTAAGCGCATCACCGGCTATGTCCCAGAAAAGATAGGGTTTTATGACGATTTAACTGCAAGCGACAACCTAGCCTATACCGCTAGGTTAAACGGCCTCCCCGAAGACGTGGTGACGAAAAGGGTAAAGGACTCACTGGGTACCGTTGGTCTGTCAGATAAAGCCGAGCAGCAGGTGGGGAAGTTTTCCAAAGGGATGAAGCAGCGCCTGGCAATTGCCGACATACTGGTTAAAATGCCTAAGGTTGCCATCCTAGATGAACCAACATCTGGGATAGACCCTGAGGGCATCGTCCAAATGCTTGACATGATAGCTGGCATAGCCAAAGAGAGAAACATGACCATTATCATGTGCTCACACCAACTATACCAGGTTCAGCGAATCTGTAACCGTGTGGGCATATTGGTGAACGGAAAACTAGTAATTGAAGGCTTGTTAGACCAACTGGGGAGGGAGGCTTTAGGCGGTGGACGACTTAGGATCGAGGTTAAGCTAGCTGAAACCACTTCAGAGCTCATTGATTGTGTCCGGCGGATTAGCGGTGTAGTCAACGTAGAAAGGTCAGGAGACTTACTATTTATTACCTGCTTAGGGGACTTGAGAGCTCAAATAGCCAAGGCAATAATTAACGCAAATGGATTACTGGTAGAGATGAAAATCCAAGCCTACGCTTTAGAGGACATCTACAGAAGGTATTTTAGAGAGGCATAGTATGAAAGGACTGATGACCGTATTCTATAAAGAAGTGGCTGACCACTTTACTAGCTGGAAAGGCATAATCTTATTTCTCACGATAGTACTGGTTTCAGTATTCGCCACCCTCGGGCCTCAAGGGGCTATAGCTGGTCTTAGGCAACAGCTAGCTACACCAACTCAATACGGATTTGGACGATTTGCCTTCCTTTTTCTCTTTACCACCTCCAGTGAAATGCCCTCGTTCCTCTGGTTCATTTGCGCATTTCTTGTACCCATAGTAGGCATAGTCCTCGGTCTTGATGCTATCAATAGTGAGAAAAACAGCGGGACACTGAGCCGGCTTCTGGCTCAACCTATCTACCGGGATGCTGTTATCAACGGTAAGTTCCTGGCTGGCGTAGTTGCCATAGGTATTATGCTGACGACCACAGTTCTGATTGTGTCAGCGATAGGACTAGCAGTGCTTGGAATTGCCCCAAGCTCAGAGGAAATTGCCAGACTATTATTATTCTGGGGGATAAGTATTCTCTACGGAGCCTTTTGGCTGGGCTTAGCCATGCTATTCTCGGTATACTTTCGGTCAGTGGCTACCTCGGCTGTATGCGCCATAGGAATTTGGATATTCTTTTTCCCCTGGCCGACCGGGGGCAGCCTTATGTCCATGGCGGCTCGCTTGGTTGCCAATATGCTGGCACCCTACCAGCAAGTATATACGGCGGAGTGGGTGAGGAACGTTGGGCTTCAAATCACAGCGTCGCGTATCTCACCTACTCTGCTCTTTGGGGAGGCGATAACTGTTATCCTGTCTCCAGGGGCAACGACAGCGAAGGAAACGCTTCAACTTCTAACCGCTTCTGGTGCGCTGTGGATGCCTGGAGCTCCCTCGCTAAGTCAGAGTCTACTAACTGTATGGCCCCACCTGGCGACTATTGGCGGAATAACCGCCCTACTCTTTGCTATCTCATATGTTAGATTTATGCGCGAAGAAATAAGGTCTACCTGAGGTTCACGCCTAAGGCTGATTTATATTGGTGTAGGGCTTAATGTCACTAAATTATTATATCGGTACTTCAGGCTGGCATTATGACCATTGGCAGGATAGGTTTTACCCCAAAACGCTGACTAAGGCAAAGTGGCTTGAATTCTATGCCAGCCATTTCACCACGGTTGAACTTAACAATACTTTTTACCGCCTACCTTCAGAGACCGCCTTTACCACCTGGCATGACTCATCATCACCCAATTTTACCTTTGCGGTAAAGGTAAGCCGTTTTATCACTCATATTAGAAGACTCAAAAATAGCCAAGAGGCGGTAGAGAACTTTATCAGCCGAGCTAAAATTTTAGGTGAGAAACTGGGTCCGCTTCTGTATCAACTTCCACCCAATATGCTTCGCAATGACGAAGTACTAGAGTCATTCTTATCTACTCTACCTGGGGAAATGAAGCATGCGTTTGAATTCCGGCACCAATCTTGGCTTGAAGATAAGGTCTTTGAAATTCTACGTAGGCACAATATAGGGTTTTGTGTCTTTGATATGCCTTTCCTTAGGTGTCCTCTAGTAGCCACGGCTGATTTTGCCTATATTAGGTTTCATGGCAGTACCGGGCTTTACTTCAGTTGTTACTCTGACGAGGAGCTAGCTGATTGGGCAAAGAGGCTGGCTAATCTAGCCCAGAACCTAGAAGCAATCTACATTTACTTCAACAATGACGCTGAAGCCTTTGCAGTGAGAAACGCCATGACCCTGCGTCATTACCTTGAAGCAGGCACGACTTAAACATCCAGCCACTTAACCAAAACAAGAAGGCTGTAGGGCAATAAAACACCTACAGCCTTTACGCTGGTCTCGGGTTCTTAATGAGCCCTCATTTATTTAATTGATGGGTTACCCGAGAGCTTTACCGAACTGGAGTGCGTAAAGGTGTTTTAACCAGTTTAGTAGACGGGGTTATTGCCTGGCGCCGATGGCTGAATAACGGGCGACGCAGGAAAGAGGGAACATCCAGTTCCTCTTCGCTCTTTAGTCCCTTAAGGAGTTGGGCAAGTTCGTCTTCCTGGCCCGCCTCGGCTAGTCCAATCTTTGACTTGAATCCAGTGGCAATCAGGGTAATCCTTACTTCGTTTTCTATGCTGGGGTCATGAGCCACCCCAAAAATGATATTAGCCTCAGGGTCTACGGCTTGCTTGATTACCTCAGCCGCCTCATTAACTTCAAACAGGGTAAGGCTGCTACCGCCAACAACGTTAAATAATACCCCCTTTGACCCGTCAATAGAAACGTCTAACAAGGGGCTAGCTAAGGCGTCTTTAGCCGCCTGTACGGCTCGATCTTTGCCTGAACCAATGCCAATGGACATCCATGCCGGACCAGCATCCTTCATTACTGCCTTGACATCAGCAAAGTCAAGATTAATCAGCCCAGGGACGGTGATAACTTCAGAGATAGCCTGAACCCCGTGTCTTAATACATCGTCAGCTAGCTTGAAGGCACTATTTACCCCTGTCTTCTGGTCACAAAGGTCGAGTAAGCGGTCATTGGGGATAATAATAAGAGTATCAACCTTGCCCATCAAGCGGACGATTCCCTCCTCTGCCACCTGGCAGCGGTGGGCACCCTCAAAGGTGAACGGTTTGGTAACTACAGCAATAGTGAGAGCTCCGCTTTGCTTTGCCAATTCAGCAATAATAGGGGCAGCCCCGGTGCCGGTACCGCCTCCCATACCGGCAGTGATAAACACCATATCAGCCCCCAAGATAATCTCCCTAAGTTCATCGCGACTCTCCTCGGCTGCCTTCTGACCCTGAACATGGTCACCACCTACGCCCAATCCTCTGGTAAGCTTCTCTCCAAGCTGGATACGGATTGGGGCTTCGGTGATGGCTAGGGCTTGGGCATCGGTATTCATGGCGATGAACTCCACACCCTGAATTGCCTCCTGAACCATGCGGGTGATAGCATTACAGCCACCCCCGCCTAAGCCAATAACCTTAATCTTGGCTGGGTTAGGCACAAAACTTGTTTTTGCCATCTCCTTCTCCTTTCTTTACTGTTTTAATCCTTCTACCTTAGTAACCACGGAACAGATTCCTAATTCGAGAAATCAGCCGCCGTAATAATCCACGAGACCTCCAAGTCTGCTTACCCTCGTGCTTTGCCCCCCAGAGTAGAAGCCCAACAACAGTGGCATATGCCGGGTCACGAAGGACGTCAGTGATGCCTTGCATACTGGTAGGAACACCCACCCTCACTGGGAGGTGTAATATGTCACGCCCTAAAGCTTCTATACCGGAAAGGTTAGAGCTACCACCGGTTAAGACCAGCCCAGCGGGGACCAAGGTTTCATACTCAGCGCGTGGCAACTCAAGCATAATAAGTCTTAAGACTTCCTCAACACGAGCCCTAATAATGTCGCACAGGTCTTGGTAGGAAACGCCATGCCCATCTTCCGATATTGTGCCGGGAGTTTCCATCTTGGTTTCGTAAACTGGCATAACACTGCCATACCTTTTCTTCATCTCCTCGGCGACATCAAAGGGGAGACCAAGACCGATAGCCACATCCCTAGTGATTTGATAACCGGCTACAGGCAGAATAGAGGTATGCCAGATACTTCCGTCCTTGAAGACAGCAATATCTGTGGTTCCACCACCTATATCAGCTAGTATCACGCCTATCTGCTTCTCATCCTCGGTCAATACTGCCTCGCTGCTGGCTAAGGGTTCAAGGACAAGGTCATCAATATCTATGCCAATGCTGCGGATGCACTTAACTAGATTCTGGACGGAGGTTACCGCAGCGGTAACGATGTGTGTCTCCACATCTAGTCTGAAGCCGTGCATTCCCACCGGGTTCTTGACTCCTGCCTGACCATCAACAGCATAACCCCGAGGAATAACATGAAGCAGCTGTCTGTCGCTAGGAACTCTAACATTTTGGGCACAGGTAAGCACTCGCCTCAGGTCGTCTGAGCGCACTAACCGGTCATTGCGGGTAATAGCTACTACCCCCCGGTTATTGAGCGAGGTGACATGCCTACCAGTTACGCCGACATAGGCTGACTCCACTCTATAGCCGGCGGCAAACTCTGCCCTCCTCACCGACTCCTGTATTGACACTCTGGCCTCGCTGAGGTTGACCACTAACCCTTTGTGTAACCCCTTGGATGGGATAACCCCAACACCAACAACCCGAACCGTACCCTCCTCGTTGACCTCAGCTATAGTGGTGCATACTTTAGTAGTACCAACATCAATAGCCGTCAAAATAGTCCGCATTTTTATCTTCACCCCCTTTTATTAGATTTTTGCCCCGTCAGTTATATTGATTTTCACATCGCTAAAACCTCCATATTTACAGTCTCAAATTTTATGCCATCTAGGGTAGCGAAAAGGCCATGCGGAGCTTCACCAACATAGCTGACCTTCTCCACCCATTAGTTTCACCCCCGGCTAGAAAGCCCGATGTTTCAGCCACCCGAAAGGGTTCATCCTGAGTAGTAATGCGCTCAGCAGCCCTTAATTTGGCACTACGACTCCGCGGGTTAAATTGAACCTCCATAGGTGAAGGAGTAATAACTTTCTTGTTAATTAACCTTAGGCAAGCGGTGTGCCCACAGATGCAGGTTGGTGTCCCCGGGGGACAAATACAGTCCTTTGATTCTCGTTGCATGAGCTGTTTCACAATGCGGTCTTCGAGAGAGTTATAACTAATGACCACCAATCTACCCTCAAACCCAAGGAGATTAATCGCCTGCTTTAGCGTAGCTTCAAGATGCTCTAGCTCATGGTTAACCGCTATTCGCAATGCTTGAAAGGTCTTAGTGGCAGGATGGATTCTACCCCTCCTTCCCCCGACAGCTCGCTCTATCGTCCGAACCAGTTGAAGGGTAGTCTCTATCGGCCGCTCCTGCACGATTTGGTGGGCAATCTGATGGCTACAAGCTTCTTCACCATAAGCGGCTATAATGTGAGCTAGTTCAGCTTCAGAGGAAGTGTTTATAATATCGGCAGCGGTAACCTCCTGGCTGGGACTTAGGCGCATATCTAAAGGTGCATCAGACTGAAAGCTGAAACCCCTATTACTATCGAGCTGAATGGAGGAAAGCCCCAAGTCAAACAAAATACCATGAACCGGGCGGAAATCATATTTCATACAGATAGCTTGCAAATTGACAAAATTGTCGTTAACTAGCAGGATTGAGTATCTGTAGGCTTGGAGCTTTGCCTCGGCTATTTTTATAGCCTCAGGGTCGGCATCAATGCCCAGTAATTGCCCGCCAGGTGAGCTCTGCTCTAAGATAACAGCAGCATGACCTCCAGTGCCAAGGGTGCAATCAATATAGCGACCCCCGGGCTGAACAGCAAGTGCCTCCACGGTCTCCTTGACCAGAACCGGGATATGAATGAAGGCTGACATCTTTAGATCCCTCAGCGCCCCTCCAAGGTTTCTATAATTTGCCCGGCTTGTTCCAGGCTAGTCGCCTTCTCTACCTCCCACTGCTCGGTATTCCACAGTTCAAGATAAGTATTAACCCCAACAATAACTACTTCATCTTCAATCTGTGCATACTCTCGTAATGGATCGGGTAAGGCTATCCTGCCTTGCCCATCAAGATTAAGGCTAAAGGCGGTAGCAAAAATAGCCCGATTTAGTTTTCTCAATTTACTTCGGCCGATTGAACCGCTAGTAAGAGCAGCTGCCAACTTCCTCCACCCAGATATTGGGTAGGCATTAATGCACTTGTCTACCCCAGGCGTTAATACTACCCCCTCCCTTAGTTCTCCCCTGAATCTGGGAGGGATAAGCACTCTACCTTTTTCGTCAATCCTATACTCAAATTCACCAAAGAACATTTTTGATTGTTCACTCCTCGTTTAATTTATAGGTTAAGACCTTTTCTCTTTCTCCCCCTCCCTTCCCCCGCTCCAAGTAGAACCCGCCGAAGTATTGCTTGATGAGGAGCCGAAGGAAGCTAGAGGCATTTAAGCCAAGCTTCCTGGCTTCGTTTTCCACCTGTTCCTTATCGGCTTGGTCAATCCAAAATCTCATTATTACTTGCATTGCTTACCACATCTTACCACAATTTACCACTTTCTACCATTCTACACCACAATTGCCCCCCTTTGTCAAGACCTTTTCCACGAATTTTTAAAATTCTTTGATTTTGCTATACCCTCCATATGTGGTAAAATAAATGTCTTAAGAAGGTGGTGTTATGCTTAACATAGGCATTCTTACCATTAGTGATAAAGGTTGGCTGGGACAGCGCTATGATGAGAGTGGTAAGGCAATCAGGGATAGCCTGTCTTCATTAGATTCCAGTGTAGTTAAGTATGAGGTCGTCCCTGATGAAGCCGATGTCATCGCCGGCAAACTGACCGAGTGGGCTGATGAAGGCAGTATTGATATCATTTTAACCACCGGGGGCACCGGACTAGCGCAGCGTGATGTTACCCCAGAAGCCACCCTTTCGGTAGTGGACAAGGTTGCGCCCGGTTTTACTGAAGTGATAAGAGCCGAAACCTTTAAGACGACGCCACACGCTATACTTAGTCGAGCTGTGGCTGGGGTTAGAGGAAAGTGCCTTATTATCAACCTACCGGGTAGCCCTAAGGCGGTTCGGGAGTGCCTTAGGGTGGTACTGCCTGTCATCCCACATGCTGTGGAAATTATTAAGGGAGAGGTGACCGAACACTAACCATGCAAATTGATATTTTAACCCTGTTCCCTCAGATGTTCCAAAGCCCGTTTAGTGTGGGTATTTTCAAGCGGGCTGTTGACCGTAATCTGATTCAGGTCAATATTCATAATATTCGCGACTATACCCATGATAAACATCATACCGTTGATGACTGCGCCTACGGTGGTGGTGCCGGCATGGTTCTCAAACCCGAGCCTATTTTTGAAACGGTGGAGTTAATAAAATCAGACATACTCAGGCAAGGAGTTAGTGAGTTGCCAATTATTCTACTGACCCCACAGGGGCGCCTTTTTTGTCAGCAAATTGCCCAAGAGCTATCAAAATATAGCCATCTAATCCTTATCTGCGGTCGTTATGAGGGCGTTGATGAGCGGGTATGTGAGCACCTAGCCACTGACGAGATTAGCATCGGCGATTATGTACTCGGGGGCGGCGAATTAGCGGCTATGGTGGTAGTCGACGCTGTGGTCAGGCTCCTGCCAGGAGTTATCGGTTCGGAGGCTTCGGCATTGGACGATTCTTACACTACTGGGCTATTGGAATACCCTCAATACACTCGTCCTGATGTATATCGAGGCTGGGTAGTGCCTGAAGTCTTACTCTCCGGCAACCATAACCAGATTGCCAAGTGGCACCGTGAGCAGGCGATTCTACGCACCATGAAACGTCGCCCCGAATTATTAGACAAAGCTGACCTCTCCTTAGAGGAAAGGCAGTTAGTAGAAAGGTTGAAGAAGGGCGGTTAGAAAATGGGTATTTCATCATTAATTGAAGTTAAACCAAACCCCAACATTCCAGCTTTAGCCGCTGGCGACACGGTAAGGGTCAGGGTTAAGGTTGTAGAGGCAGAAAAGGAACGCACCCAGCTATTTCAGGGAGTGGTAATCAGGCTTCGACATGGCACCGGTGGCGGAAGTTTTACCGTGAGGCGTGTCGCCTATGGAGTCGGCGTCGAGCGTACTTTCCTGTTCAGTTCACCACTTATAGAGAATGCTGAAGTGGTTCGGCATGGAAAAGTACGCCGAGCTAAGCTTTATTACTTGCGTGGGCTCAGTGCCAAGGCAGCCCGTATCAAGGAAAAGCGGCTAGAGAAAGAGATTAGACCGAAGGATTAGAGCAGAGCCACCTCGTTGGAGTATAGGATGGGGTATGCTGAGGTTAGTGTTAACTCGCCGATAGCCCAGCGCAGGACGTTTAGCTATACCTTACCCGCTGATTTAAGCGTTGATGTTGGACAGGCAGTATGGGTCCCCTTTGGCGATAAGCTACTTCAGGGCATCGTTTTGGAGCTAACTGATTACCCCTCGGTAGAGGAAACCAAAGAAATAGCCGGTATTATTGAACCCCGCCCGATGTTATCCCCAGCCCATGTATTTCTGGCTCGCTGGATAAGCGAGCACTACCTATCGCCCCTTTTCGATGCTGTGGCTCTAATGCTGCCACCGGGATTTGAGCGAAAAGTGCTCACTTTTATTTGTCGCCCCCCAACCACTCAAGAACCTGACATATCTTCCCTCACCCGAGAACAGAGGTACGTTGTTGAATTAGTCTGTAGACAAGGCAAAGTTGGGCTCAGAGAGCTAGAAAAGACATTTGGGGCAAGGCGAGCCAGGCTTATCACCTCTAAACTGATTGGTCAGGGATTGGTAGTTAAAAGCTATGAGTTAGAGCGGGTTAAAGTAAAACCTAAAAGGGTGCCTTACCTACGTCTTAAAATTGAGGCTGATGAAGCTCGGCAAGAGGCAGTTAAGCTGCACCAACAGCGGGCTATCAAACAAGCCAGCCTTCTCGAGCTTCTGGCTCAAGCAACCCAGCCGATGCCCCTTTCCGAAGCTAGAGGTAAGACTAACTGCTCGGCAGCAGTAGTTGAAGCCCTGATAAGTAAGGGGCTGGTCGAACTCCAAGAGGTTGAAGTAAAACGCGAGCCGATTTCCTACCAGGGTATTACCCCATCAGCGCCACTAAAGCTTACCGCTGCCCAAAGGTCAGCCTGGGAAGCGATTAGGGCAAGCCTTCTCCAGACGGCAACACACAAGGTGGCGCCAACGGTTTTCCTGCTCCACGGGGTTACTGGCAGTGGCAAGACAGAGGTCTATCTGCAGGCTCTGGCTGAGGCGGTAAAGCTGGGTAAGCGAGGCATTGTTTTGGTCCCAGAAATTTCCCTTACCCCCCAAACTATAGAGAGATTTGCCTCACGCTTTCCCCACAAGGTGGCTGTCCTTCACAGTAAACTGTCCCTGGGAGAACAATTTGATGAGTGGCAGCGAATAAGCGACGGCGAATTTGACGTCGTTATCGGCCCCAGGAGTGCTATTTTTGCCCCCCAGCCTGAGCTGGGTCTTATTGTTATTGATGAGGAACATGAATGGACTTACAAACAGCATGATAAATCACCCCGCTACCAGGCTCGTGATGTAGCCATAAAGCTGGCTGGGCTAACCGGGGCAGTAGTTATTCTAGGCAGTGCTACCCCCGATGTAGAGACCTTTTACCACGCCCAAAGGGGGGACTATCGCCTACTCCAGCTTCCGGAACGGGTGGTCCCCAACGAAGGCTCACCCCTCCCCCAGGTGGAGGTAATAGATTTGAGGGATGAGCTTAAAGCCGGGAACATGAGCATCTTTAGTCGCTCCTTATCACAAGCCACAGCTAAAGCTGTAGCCAATAACGAGCAGGTGATTCTATTTCTTAATCGGCGGGGAGGGGCTACCCTCATTCAATGCCGTAATTGTGGCTTCGTCCTTCGCTGTAAGCGTTGCGAGGTTACCCTCACTTATCATTTTGCCGAGGATGTTCTAGTCTGCCATCAGTGCAACTACCGAATGCCACCCCCTCAGATTTGCCCCCATTGCCTTAGCCGCCGGATAAAGTTCTTGGGCACCGGCACCCAGAAATTAGAGCGAGAAGCCAGTTATACCTTCCCACAAGCTGGGTTGCTGCGCTGGGACAGCGACGTTACCAAAGGGAGATACTCACATCAAGAGATATTAAACAAGTTCCGCAGTCACCAGGCTGATATTCTCATTGGCACGCAAATGATCGCCAAAGGCTTGGATTTACCCCTGGTTACCCTGGTAGGGGTAGTCAACGCTGATATCAGCTTGAACCTGCCCGATTTCCGGGCTGGGGAAAGGACCTTTCAGCTACTATCTCAAGTGTTAGGCAGGGCAGGACGGGGTACCTTAGGGGGAAAGGTTATTATTCAGACCTATTCCCCCGAGCACTACGCCATTCAGATGGCGGCTAAACACGATTATGCCCTTTTCTATGACACGGAAATCAATTATCGTCGCCAGCTCCATAATCCCCCCTTCACCCGGCTGGCATGCCTCGTTTATAGCCACACTAACGATACTCTTTGCCAGCGAGAGGCAGAAAGGATGAAGCGACTGCTCATTGAAGAAATACAATCCAGAGGAATTGATGACCTGAGTATAATTGGACCGGCGCCAGCATTTATTCATAGGCTACGGGGGAGATTTCGCTGGCAGCTCATACTTCGTGGCTCTGAGCTCTCTGCTTTTCTATCGCAGATGCCTATCCCCCAGGGTTGGACAATAGATATTGACCCTGTAGGTCTAGCTTAAGCCCTCCTTCTCTGGCTCCTCTTTTAGTAATTGCTCGCCCTCCGAATCAGGGGCAAGATAAAATAGTTCGTCCATTTTGTGATTAGGGAAGGCTTTTAACGCCCCAACAATAAATTTTTGATTTATCCGACGCTTGCCTTCACGCACCCGATAAATCTGGCTTACCGATATTCCCATAGTCTCAGCTAGCCCTGACAGGTTCTTGTAATTCCCATCAGCTAGCTCAAAAATCCTCGTTTTTACTATCATGGCTATCACACCTAAAATGCCAAGTGGCTATATTATAGCCATAAAAATGCCAATTGTCAAGAAGGTTGCTCCGCACGTAGAGCTGTTTGGCACTATTTAACAATACAGTCTCTATTGATTTCTTGATAAAGGTATGCTTTTGGTAGTATAGTTTAGTTTTAGATGGTAGAAGTCTCTTTGCTATTGACCAAGGTAAGTAACTTTCTCACCAAACAGGATATCCGGTCTTATGTTGTTGGCGGGTTTGTGCGCGATGTGCTGCTGGGTAGGGACACGGCTGATATTGACATCGCTGTAGAGGCAGATGCAGTAGAAATTGCCCCCAAGGTAGCTACCGCCCTCGGCGGTAAATATGTCCTGCTGGATGAAGTAAACAGGGTGGGCAGGGTGGTTCTGGTTAATAAGGAGACTCCCTCAACTAAGGGACAATGGAAACTTGATTTCTCCACAGTTAAGGGTAACATCAAGCATGACCTGGAACAACGTGATTTCACTATAGATGCCATGGCAATTGACCTCGGGGAGATTGTTAATCAACCCCTTCCCCCCCCGAAAAAGGGCGAAGCTCCTCCCAAACCACCCATGCTCATAGACCCGTTCAATGGTTGGGACGACCTTCATCAGGGGGTGATTCGAGTTGTGACCGAGACAGCTTTTGAATCGGACGGGGCACGCTTGCTACGAGCCGTGCGTTTAGCTGCCGAGCTTGGTTTCAGCATCAATAGCCAGACTGAAGCCCTAATTCAGCGCTACTCCCACCTTATCGCCAGCGTCGCCAGTGAACGAATAAGGGAAGAGCTGCTTCGGCTTCTGGCTATTTCTCACGCTGAGCAACTCTTACCCTACCTTGATAAGTTGGGGCTATTAACAGCCATTTTCCCAGAGCTAGCCCAGACAAAGGGGGTTGAGCAGCCCAAGGAACACTTCTGGGACGTTTTTGACCACTCTCTCAAAACGGTAGCGGCTGTTGACTTCTTGCTTGGACAAGGAACCTGGGAGTATACTAGTGAGGAGGTCTTGAGGGTTGTTCCATGGTCAGCGGTGCTAAACCAGCACTTTGGGCGTGAGGTCAGTAGTGGTAGCACTAGAAGGTCATTACTCAAACTAGCGACACTGCTCCATGATATCGCTAAACCTCAAACCAAAGCTATTATCAATGGTCGAATGCGTTTTTTAGGGCACGCCAAGGAAGGAGCGACTATAGCCGTCGGTGTTCTGGAAAGGCTAAGGTTTACTACCAAAGAAATAAAGCTAGTAGAAACAATGGTAAGGTATCACCTCAGACCAATGCAGATGAGCCATACTGAGCTTCCTTCTCGCCGGGCTATTTATCGCTACTTTCGTGATACCGGCGAAACTGGCATTGATATACTATTCTTGGGCCTGGCTGACCATTTAGCCACCAGAGGTCCCCAGCTAGAGCTAGCCCAATGGCGAGGGCATGCTCAAATGACAAGCTATATATTAGAGCAGTACTTTGAGCAGGAGAGTCTGGTTGCCCCGCCCAAGCTGATTGACGGGCATGATATAATTAATATCTTTGGTCTGAGTCCGGGACCTAAAATTGGAGAATTATTGGAGGCAGCGCGTGAGGCGCAAGCCTCAGGTGAGCTAACTACCAGGCAAGAAGCCCTATCCTATATTCAAAAACAGCTATCAAGTAAAGCCAAACAAACAATATGACCAGAAGAGATAAGATATCCCTCGCAATAATAAGTATCCTCTTCATCCTTGCCCTGCTGGTGGTCTTGCCCATCAACCGGGGGATTCTGGGCAAAAGGGGAGTACGACTGGGGCTTGATTTACAGGGTGGCGCTCATCTGATTTACCAAGCTGACCTCTCTCAAGTAGAGCCGGGCACAGGAGCTGAAGCCGTTAATGATGCTATCGCAGTTATTGAAAAGAGGGTTAACGCCTTGGGGGTATCTGAGCCAGTTATTCAACGGCTGGGTGAAGACCGTATCGTAGTTGATTTGCCCGGTATCAGTGAAATGGAGAAGGCAAAGAAGCTCATCGGACAGACGGCAATACTTGAGTTTGGAGAACTAATAGAAAACGAAGAAGGAGAAGCTAAGTGGACTGATGACTTGGGCAAGTGGAAGCCAGCTACAGCCGTAGTTGATGGGGAGGAAAAGGAGATAACCAGTGTCTATTTTAAAGCGAATACATATGTGACTACTGATAATTTGGGGCGAGTACTACTAGTATTTGAGTGGGATGACACCGGGAGCAAGCTATTTGAGCAAATCACCACGCGACTGATGAATAAGCCGCTCGGCATTTTTCTCGGTAATGAACCTCTGTTGGGGGAAGATGGCAGACCAATCGCCCCTACTATCCGAGCCGTAATTACCAATAGAGGGCAGATTGAAGGATTAAGCTATAAGGAGGCTACAGAATTATCTAAACTGCTTAACGCCGGCCGTATTCCGGTGCCGCTTAAGCTGATTCGTGAGCAAACCCTGTCCCCTATTTTAGGGTCTACTTTTGTTAGCAAGAGTGTTATGGCAGGGTTAATCGGGCTGACACTGGTTATGGTGTTTCTGACTGTCTACTACCGCCTGTCTGGAGCGCTCGGCAGCGTCTCCCTCCTCTTCTATGCAATATGGATGCTCGCCATCTTCAAGCTGATACCGGTCACCCTCAGCCTAGCCGGTATCGCCGGCTTTGTAATCTCGGCTGGTATGGCGGTAGATGCCAATGTCCTTATCTTTTCGCGGATGCAGGAGGAGCTATTACTCGGACGAACGCTCAATGCCGCCGTTGAGGCTGGCTTCAGGCGCGCTTGGTCTGCCATCCGAGATAGCAATATCTCCGTCTTTATTGCCTGTGGTATCCTCTACTGGCTCGGCAGCAGCATTATCGCCAGCGCCCCGGTAGTGGGCTTTGCCGTCACCATGGTCATCGGCGCCGCCATCAGCATGTTTAGCTTCGTTATCGTCACTCACGCTCTTATGCGCCTTGCCGCGAGCACCCGCCTCAGACAGAGGCTTTCGCTATTTAGCGCTTATTTGGGAAAAGGGAAATGATGAACATTGTCGGCAAAAGGTTCTGGTTTTTAATTATCCCTGGGGCGTATCTTCTCTTTTGTATTATCTCGCTAGGTTATTTTGGTCTAAAGCCCGGCATTGAACTCACCAGCGGTTCTATGCTCACCGTCCGCTTCACGGAGACGGTAACCGAGGGCGACCTGAACCAGGAGCTGGCTAATCTGGGCTACAGTAACGCCATTGTGCAGGCGACCGGTGGGGGCGATTTCCTCATCCGGACAAGCGAACTATCCAGCGAAGCTAAGACCAATCTAGAGAATGGTTTAACTACCCGTTTCGGACAAATCACCGAAGAAGAGTTCTCCTCAGTGTCACCGCTCGTTGCCTCGGAGACCCTCCGAAACTCTGGCATTGCCATCGGTCTTGCTACCGTAGGCATACTTCTCTACGTCGCCTGGGCGTTCCGCAAGATGCCCAAGCCCTTCCGCTATGGCGTCTGCGCAATAATCGCCATGGCACATGATTCTGTAGTGGCTCTGGGACTCTTTGCCGTCCTCGGCAAAACTCTGGGCTGGGAAGTCGACCTCATGTTTGTCACCGGCATCCTCGCCATCATTGGCTACAGTATCAACGACACCGTAGTCGTCTTTGACCGGATACGGGAGAATGTCACCAGGGGTAAGAGCCTCGATTTCGCCACTGTGGTTAACCTCAGCATTGTGGAGACTCTGCCCCGTAATCTGAATATCTCCATAGCCGTGCTATTTACCATCCTGGCTCTGCTTTTCTTCGTTGGGGCATCAATTCGGAGCCTGATGGTACTGATGCTCCTTAGCGTCTCAGCAGGCACCTTCAGTTCGGTATTCCTCGCCCCCAGCCTGCTCGTGGTTTGGGAGAAGGGGGAGTGGGGCAGACTCTTTAAACGGCGTCCCCTACCAGCTAAGAGCCAGTAATAAGGTTATTTATCTACCTCACCCACTTTTCACCCTAAAAAATCTATGATTTTTCAGGAAACCCAAATTTAATATGGTAACCTCACCCCCTTTGTCCCCCTCTCCTTAAAGGAGAGGGGGAACTAGTTTTTTAAGAGAGGCTTCGCCTCTCTTTGACTCTCTAGATAGCTAGCTATCAGGGAGTTTTAGAGGGGTTTTAGCCCCTCTAAAACAAATCTTCCCCTTCCCCTTGATGAGGGGAAGGGGATAAAGGGGATAGGGTTACAAATCAATGGTTTTATGCTACCTCTTATAAATAGCTCTATGGCAGGTTATGTATTCTCTTTATTGACTCAACCAGAGAACTAATATCTGGTGGCTTAAATTCTCGTAGCTTAAACCCAGGCTGTGGTTGACCCAGCGGGTCTTCAATATTGGTATTACCCAGAAACACGTCAAAGGTGGCTTTTACCGAAGCCGCTAGAGCATAAAGGGAGTAACCACCCTCCAAGGTGAAGACGAGTCGACCGCTACACAGTTCATCAGCCAGTCCCTTAATAATTCCTGCCATTTGAGCAAAGCCAGTAACACTTACCTCCATCATGGCTATACTATCAGACCAATGGGCATCGTAGCCAGCCGAGACCAGGATAAGCTGAGGGCTAAAGCGCCTGACTACGGGGACGATTACCTGGTCAAAGACCTCTAGATATTCGGCATCACCGCTGCCAGCAGGCAGTGGTATATTGACCTTGGTTCCCCTACCCTCCTCGCTGCCAGTCTCCTCAATTCTACCCGTTCCCGGGTAGAGGGGAAACTCATGGGTTGAGACGTAAAGCACCCGAGGGTCATCGTAAAAAGCCTCCTGCGTGCCATTGCCATGATGGACATCAAAATCAATGATGGCAATGCGTTTTAGTCTATATTTGTTCAGAGCATACTTAGCCGCAATAGCTATATTATTAAACAGACAAAAGCCCTGAGCCTGAGTGGCAGTGGCATGGTGCCCCGGGGGTCTGACCAAGGCGAAGGCACTACCTGCCTCTTTGTCCATAACCGCCTCGGTGGCTCTAATAAGACCACCGGCAGCGTAAACGGCGGCATCATAAGAACCAGGCGACATTACGGTATCAACATCCAGCCAGCCGCCACTATCTTTAGCTACCTCCTGGATATTGGATATATACTGCTTACCATGGACTAATGATATCTCTTCAACCGTCGCTGCCCGGGGCTTAATTAATGATAGTTTCGGCATAAGCCCAGTCTGTTCAAGGTGGGAAATAATTGCCTCTAACCGCTGAGCGTTTTCCGGATGATTACCGGTATCATGCTTGAGATAGATGGGGTCATAAACATAACCTACCTTCATAATCTACTTCCTTTTCGCCAAATTAGCCAGATTTAATGATAACAGAAGCAATGCTTAGTCGGCAATAAATGCCTTTCACCCCGAAGGCTATAACTGGTATAATAAATCAACCAGTCTCATCGGCTGTGATAATCACTTACCGGGTAGGAGAAGTGTCACTGAACTTAGCCAGGGTTGCGGCACAGGTTGGGAATATGGTCGCCAGGCTGAAGGCTGGCCAGGAAGAAAGGCAGAAGCACCTTCAGCAAGCCCTTGATATCTTTCAGGCCTCCGACTTTGATGATTTAAAAAGAAAGATTGCCTCCAGCCGGACTACCTGGCTGGTGGCTGGCTTGGTAGATGGGCTTGATAGTCATTATCAACCACCACCCACCCCTGCCGAATTCACCGTTCTGGCTACTGATGGCTCCCATATTGATGTTGACCGACACCGGTCAACCAGGTGCTATTTAATAAACATCGGTTCAGTGGTTCTTCACTATGGTGCCTCGCCCGGTGCTACCCTTGATAGCTCCCCCTGTCTCTATTCTGGTGATGAAGACCTGGTTATTACCCCAACCGGGGCTAAAGGTCGCGAGCAATTAATAGAAGGCACCCTTTTAGGTATAAAGCGTAGCGTTGATGAATGCCACCAGCTAGTCAAACTGGCATCGGAGCTGACACAAGGTAGTTCAAGTCTGGCACTGCTTGACGGCTCGCTCATCCTCTGGGGTCTAGAGGCATACCCTGAGTTTGTCGCCGAGGCTCTGTTGAATAAGGGCTTTTTAAGCTATTTTGATGAGATAAGGAAACTCAGCCATGATAAGCAACTCGCCTTAGCCAGCTACATTAGCTTCCCCCGCAGCACCGACGTGGTCAATACCCTGCGGGTGGCTCTCTGTCCCCACGACCCTCCCGACTGCGACCGCTACTGCCCAGCTAATGAAAAAAGGGAGTGTGATAAAGTAGCTGGCGTTCAGGACAGGGAGCTATTCCTGAATCTATTAAATCAGGGGGAAAGGTCAGCCCTGTTTATCAGTCAGTCATCCATCGTCCAGAAGAGATACGGTGGGCATCGGGTCTATTTCTTCTACCTGAGGCTGGATGACGAGATAGCCAGGGTTGAGATTCCCCAGTGGGTAGCAACAGATGAAAGCCGACTCAGTCTGGCTCACTCGCTGGTTTTAGACCAGTGCCAGCGGGGGCAGGGCTACCCGGTAGCACTAAGCGAAGCCCATGAACAGGCAGTGGTAACCACCGCCGATAGGGAAAACTTCTGGCAGTTAGTAGAATCATCCCTGATAGAGGAGCACCTCCCCAGCCTCACCTCCGCCAAGAGGTTTAGCAAAAAAACGAGGTGGATTTAATGTTTATTGACCTCACCCCCTTTATCCCCCTCTCCTTAAAAGGATAGGGGGAGAGTATAATAAAAAGAGGGCTACCGCCCTCTTAAACTCCCGATGCAGGGAAGGAAAAGGAGGACAAAAGATGGCAAGGCAAAAGTTAGATAAAGAGGTAAAGAAAAACATACTAAAAGCACGAAAATGGATAGAGGCTATTGCCCAGAAGGATGCTAACGAGGCCGAAACACGTAAACGTGTACATGATATCTGTGAAACTCTTATGGGATATCGTTTTGAGCATATTTCATATGAATTCGAAATTCCTACCGCTGGGGAGAGTGTACGTTGTGACTTAGCTATCCAAATTGATCGTGAAGAGTCCTCAAAACCTGACTTTCTTGTTGAAGTAAAAAAGGTAAACATGGACCTTATGCCCAAGCACATTGGGCAAGCTGCACGTTACAGTATTGATATCGGGTGTGAATGGGTATTATTAACCAACGGTAAGGAATGGAAACTTTACCATATCTCCTTTGGAAAACCCCCACAGACAAAACTCATAGATGTCTGGAACCTTATCAATGATGAGCCTGCAATATTAGCCGCAAAATTCGGTCTAGTCTGTTACAAAAATATCAGAAAGGGTGGCCTCGCAAGGCTATGGGAAAAGAGTAATGTTCTCACTCCACAGAACCTACTTAAAATTATTCTAGCCGAACAATCAATAAAATCAATCAGGCGTGAGTTGAAAAAAGCGACAGAGGTTAGAGTTTCTCCAGAAGAGATTGTAGGAGCTATTCGGCATATGCTGAACGAAGCAGCGGTCGGCGAAATGGAACACATTAAAATATCTTTGCCCGCAAGAACAGGGCGGAAAAGAACCTCTCTTTTAAAGGGCATTAAAGAAATAGAAGGAGTGCCTACCGAGCAGAGTCAAAGAGAGGCGAAGCCTCTCTTATAAAACTAAACTTCCCCTTTCCCTTTAATCTAAGGAGAAGGGGATAACAGGCTGGGACTAGGGAGCGTATGATGAGAAGACAGATTAAGCACGAAGAGAGGAAGGATTCGGACAAGTGGTTAAAGGAGTTTATACCACTGTATGAAAGGGCAAACCCCTTTATTCAAAAAATTATTAAGATTGATGCCGACGCTGATTCGGCTACTGTGAAATCCTTCGCAGATGCTTGTGTAGAAGGCTATCAGGAATTATTACTAGCATTGCATCGCGTGAAAGCCATGCAAAAACCAAAGGAGAAGGAACTCAGCAAGCTAAGGGCGGATTTTGAGAGTGTTTTGATAAATTGTCTCGGTGCAAGTCAATGTGCTAGGCAGCTTGCCGAGAAACAAAGCCGATTTACTCTTGCTAAATTTACTCATGCTAAATTGGCTTTCTGGGCGGGTATGGCTAAAGGCCATATGAAGGACTGCTCTAAGATATTGGCTTCCGTGTCTAGAGAAGATAGCTTTTAAAAGCAACCTCAACATAAAAGGAGGAAAGAAATGGGGAGTAAGGGAAGACACAATATTAAAAAAACCAAGAAGGAAAAGCTGCAGAAGCAAGCAGAAAAGAAGAAGTAAAATAAAGAGACAGTAAGAAGGGATTATCCAGTCTAATCCCCCCTTTCATATGGTGAGTTAAAGAGAGGC